>JBCQVM010000075.1:0-4616 GCA_047173105.1 Rikenellaceae bacterium | reverse complement strand
AATGGATTGAAAACAAGCTAAATAATCGTCCTCGTAAAAGACTCGGATACCTCACACCAAATGAAAAATTTAAACAAATATTAACTATGAATTCAGTTGCATTTGCAGGTTGAATTCAGCATCTAATAAATAGAGTAAGATGAGATATATTTCGAAATTTAGCTGGGTTCGCTACCGATACAACTTCGGGGAGCGTAGCCGACACCTCCTCCGCGAGCCTTGGGCAGGGGGTGTAGTCCTTGTTTTGTGCGTTGTTTTAGCGCTTCTCTTGGCCAATTTGGAGGCTACGAGCCATTGGTATCACGCCATCCTCGAGTCCAAATTATCCTTTAATATCAACTCTGCGCATGGTGGGTTGAATATCAGCTTCCCACACGAGCTCACTCTCGAGAAGTTTATCAACGATGGGTTGATGGTGATCTTCTTCTTCGGGGTGGGTCTCGAGATCAAACGCGAGGTGATGTCGGGTCAGCTCTCCTCGCCTCGGCGCGCTCTGTTGCCCGTTATTGCTGCTTTGGGAGGTATGGTTGTCCCTGCTCTGATCTATGCTATTTTCAACCAAGCAAGCCCTACGGCGGGCGGATGGGGTATCCCTACAGCCACCGATATCGCCTTTGCTATCGGTATTATGTCGATCCTTGGCGATCGCGTTCCTTTGTCCTTGAAGATCTTCCTTACGGCCTTGGCCATTGCCGACGATCTGGGCGCTATTATCGTTATCGCGGTCTTCTATGGTGGGGCTATCAATTGGACTTGTCTTATCGTGGCATTCCTTATTATGCTTGCAGTCTACTTTATGCGTCGGCTCGGTGAGCGAGGTTTGGTGTACTATCTCATCCCTGCGATCATCGTGTGGAGCCTATTCTACTATTCGGGAATCCATGCGACCTTGGCGGGTGTTCTGATGGCTATTTTGGTGCCCAATAACCCACGATATTCTCGTCTACACCTATTGCATCAATCCGAGCGTTTGGAGCGTAAAATAGCCCTTGCAGCCAAGATGGGCGACGAGGAGAGCTACCAACACCATCTCTCGCAGCTTGGCCACCTCTCGTATGGTTCGGTGAGCATGAGCCATATCCTCGAGTCGATCCTCTCGCCATATATCACTTTCCTTATTCTTCCGATCTTTGCCCTTGCTAATGCGGGTGTGGTGATCAACCTCGACGATCTGAATATCTTCGCTCAGGGGGCTCATGGAGGCTCTATCGGCATGGGAATCTTCTTTGGTCTGGTGTTAGGCAAGCCTTTGGGAATCTTTGTGGCGAGCCTCTTGGCGATCAAATTTAAGCTCGCAGAGATGCCCTCGGGCGCTACGTGGCGCATGATCTTTGCTGTGGCCTGCTTGGGCGGTATTGGCTTTACGATGTCGATTTTTGTCGATACTCTGGCCTTTGGTGCGGTGAGCGAAACCTTTGTCGATCAGGGTAAGATCGCTATTCTATTTGGCTCTATAGCCTCGGCTCTGCTGGGAGTCATTCTTATTAATCTGTTCTCTAAAAAACGAATCCATGAATAAATTCCGTTTTCCATTTTCCATTATTATTATTATTATTATTATCTCATCTCTCATTTCTCTTTTCTCATGCAAGAGTGAACCCCAGACAACTATCACACCCCTAAAGAGTGAGTCGGACTCCTTGGCATATATTATAGGTATGAGTGTTGCCGAGAACCTTATCGCAATGGACTCGACCATCAACTTCGCTGCTGTGTGCCGTGCTATGGTCGATTATGGCTCATCCGAGGCTCTGTTATCGCTCGACGAGGCTCGCACCTACTACCTCCGCTATTTGACCTATGTAGAGCCCGAGCGCAAGCGTGGATATGAGGAGCAATACCTCGAGGAGCTTACCAAGACCAACCGTGACTATACTCGCTCCAAGAGCGGTCTGACATACAACATCGAAGTGATCGGCGACGAGTCGCGCACCCCACGTGGCGTGAACGATCTTATCTCGATGCGATATACCATCTCACGCATTGATGGCGAGCAGATCTACTCCTCTTTCGAGGCAGCCGACACATTGGTCGCAGCTCTCAAGGATCTTGGCGAGGGTGTGCAGGAGAGTTTGAAGATGATCGGTGAGGGTGGCAAGATCACTGCGTGGATCCCCTCGAGGCTCGCCTATGGCGAGTATGGCGATAGCCTCCTACGAGTGCAGCCTTTCGAAACCCTTTACTACCAGATGGAGCTTGTGGGCATGGAGAGAAATGCAGCAACCAAATCAAGCCGCACCGTAAATAATTGGAAATAAGAGAGATATGCGAAAGATCTTAAACCATGAGTTAGCTCGCCCAACCCTCGAGCAGTTCGCCTTGCAGCCCAAGATGCCTGTGGTGGTGGTGTTGGACAATATCCGCTCGCTCCAAAATGTGGGCTCATTCTTCCGAACGGGCGATGCCTTTGCCATCGAGCACATAGCTCTGTGTGGAATCACCGCTACGCCTCCCAATCGAGATATCCATAAGACAGCCTTGGGCGCCGAGATGAGCGTGGAGTGGGAGTATCACAAAACCACCGCCGAGTGCGTCGAGAAGCTTCGCACAGAGGGCTACCGCATCCTCTGCGTAGAGCAGGTCGAGGGGAGTGTGATGCTCGATGAGATGCATGTTGAAGATGGAGTGAAGTATGCCCTCGTCTTTGGTAATGAGGTGGCAGGTGTCGACCAAGGAGTGGTGGACTCATCGGATGGCGCTATCGAGATCCCGCAGGTGGGAACAAAACACTCGGTCAATGTTTCGGTGGCAGGAGGTGTTGTTTTATGGCATTTATTTTGGCAATTCAGAACAAAACTATAACTTTGTCGCTCAATATTTAATTTATATACAGAAAATGTCAGTAGAAAGTAAAGTTAGAGCAGTGACAACATATCGTCTTACGGAGATGAAACAGCGCGGTGAGAAGATCGCCATGCTAACCTCCTACGACTATTCAATGGCTAAGATCGTCGACGCCGCAGGCATAGATGTGATCTTGGTGGGCGACTCGGCAGCCAACGTAATGGCTGGTTATGAGACCACTCTGCCCATCACTCTCGATATGATGATCTACCATGCCCGCTCGGTGGTTCGTGCCGTACAGCGCGCTTTGGTGGTTGTTGATCTCCCATTCGGAACCTATCAGGGAAACTCAAAGGTAGCTCTCGATTCGGCGGTTCGAATCATGAAAGAGACCGAGGCGGATTGCGTCAAGTTGGAGGGTGGCGAAGAGATCCTCGAGTCGGTTCAGCGTATCCTCTCGGCGGGAATCCCCGTTATGGGTCACCTTGGGCTTACTCCCCAATCTATCAATAAGTTCGGCACCTACAATGTGCGTGCCAAGGAGGAGTCGGAGGCTAAGAAACTTTTGGCCGATGCTCACCTCTTACAGCAGGCTGGCTGCTTCGCCATTGTCCTCGAGAAGATCCCTGCAGCTCTTGCTACTCAGGTCGCCTCGGAGCTTACGATCCCCATTATCGGCATCGGAGCCGGCAGTGGTGTGGATGGTCAAGTGTTGGTGGTTCACGATATGTTGGGCATCAATAAGGGCTTCTCGCCCCGTTTCTTGCGTCGCTATGCCGATCTGCACACCGTTATGACCGATGCTATTGGCCACTATGTAGCGGATGTCAAGGAGTTGGATTTCCCAAATGAAAAGGAGCAATACTAAAATTATTATTATTATTATTATGAAAAGTGAATACATTCCATTCGTAGAGGAGCTTTTGGAGCTCTGTATCAAGGAGGATATCGGCGATGGAGACCACACCTCGCTCTGTTGTATTCCTGCCACCGAACAGGGTCGCATGCGCCTTTTGTGTAAGCAGGAGGGTATCTTGGCTGGTGTCGAGGTTGCCCAGATGGTGCTCGAGCGCTTGGATGGAGAGATGAAATTCGAGAAGTTGTTGTCGGATGGAGCCCTTGTGCAGCCCGGTGATGTGGCTTTTTACGTCTCAGGTCGCTTGCAATCGCTGTTGCAGGCCGAGCGTATCTTGCTCAATATCATGCAGAGAATGAGCGGTGTAGCTACTCAGACAGCCAAATATGTCAAGCAGTTAGAGGGGCTTCACACTCGTGTATTGGATACTCGCAAGACCACTCCCGGCATGCGTGTTTTGGACAAAATGGCAGTTAAGATCGGCGGAGGAGAGAACCACCGCATGGGTCTTTTCGATATGATCCTACTCAAGGACAACCACATCGACTTCGCAGGTGGAGTCCAAAAGGCTGTTCGAGGTGCTAAGGAGTATTTGGCAGCCAAAGGCAAGAATATCCCCATCGAATGTGAGGTGCGCACGATGCAAGATATCGACGATGTATTTGCTGCGGGAGGAGTAGATCGAATCATGTTCGACAACTTCTCGCCCGAGCTCACACGAGAGGCTGTAGCCAAGGTCGCAGGGCGTTGCCAGACCGAATCAAGCGGAGGAATCACTTTTGACACATTGCGCGATTACGCTGAGTCGGGAGTAGATTTCATCTCGGTAGGTGCTTTGACACACCAGATTAAGTCGCTCGATATGTCGCTTAAGGCCGTGGAGTAACGCAGAAGCCGCCTATCAAGGTTTTTCGGCGTCATAACCCCACCACGTCATTCCTGCCCACCCCCACGTCATTCCCACCCCCACGTCATT
>JBCQVM010000029.1:0-25876 GCA_047173105.1 Rikenellaceae bacterium | reverse complement strand
CCGAGCTACTGCCTCCGGCGGTTCTTCCCACCTACTCCGGTTTGGGACTGCCTCCGGCGGTTCTTCCCACCTACTCCGGTTTGGGACTGCCTCCGGCGGGTGGGGATTGCACCCCCACAGGTGCGTACCTCTTTATTGCGGTTTTGGGCTTATAGCTTGCAGCTATAAGATTTCAGGGTTTTGCTTTGTACTTACAAGCAAGCTTGACGTACAAAGTAAAACCCTGAAATTCATTTAAGCACCTGTGGTGCTTAAAACCTAAAACCGAAGCTTAAGCCCAATCAATATAGACCCGTCATTCCTGTCCTCTCGTCCTCTCGTCCTCTCCTCGTCACTCTCGTCCTCTCCTCGTCACTCTCGTCTCCTCCCCGTCATTCCCGTGAAAACGGGAATCTTAATTCATGTCACTCTCGACTCCTCCTCGTCATTCCCGTGAAAACGGGAATCTTATGCAAACGCAATAATATATGTAAATTAAGATTCCCGTTTTCACGGGAATGACGTGTTGGGGTAGGGTCAGAAATGACGGGCTGGGGTAGGATCGGAATGACAGGTTGGGGAAGGGTCGGAAATAACAGGTGGGTTGGGAGTTGTGAATGGACGGGCTGAGGTAGGGTCGGAAATGACGAAAAAGAGAAAAAGGAGAAAAAGGAAGAAAGGAGGGAAAGGGGCTGCATCCAACAAAAAAGCGACCCCAAAAAGGGGTCGCCATATTTTACAAGGTATTGGGATGGATTATAGCTCCAAGCCGCCCTCGAAAAGGTTTGCAAGGTTAACATCTTTTTGTGCTTTTGCAGCCAACTCAGGAGCCTCTGCTACGGCAGCTTTGATGTAAGCGATACCTGCCTCAACCTCACCCTCAGCTGAAGCGATAACGCCAAGAAGGTAAGTACCACGTGGGCACTTGCAGTCAGCGATAGCAGCCTTAGCAGCAGCGTAGTTGTTGCTCATGATGTTAGCGATAGCAGCGTTGTAACCCTTAAGGTTCTGAGCTGCTGGAGTGTAGTTACCCTCGACTGCTACAAGAGCGTAAGATGACTCAGTGTCACCAGTATATTTCTTAGCCTCAGCGTAGTTGTTGTTGTCGAGGTTAGAAAGAAGAAGGTTCTTGTTGATAGTAGCATCTGAAGCGCCGTTGCGTGTAGCCATCTCGAATGCCTCCAAAGAAGCCTCAGCGTCGCCCATCTTAGCCAAAACGATACCCATGTTGTTGTAAGCGCGAGCGTCGCTATATTTCTTAGCAGCGTACTCCAAGATATCTTTCTTGTCAGCGTTAGCCTCAATAACTGAGTCTGCGAGGTAAAGCATCTCCTCCAAAGTAAGCTCAGCGTAGTTCTTAGCAGCAACAAGCTCCATCATCTGCTCATCGCTCATACCTTGGATGCTGATGTTGTTAACAAGTTGAGTGCGACGAAGCTCTGGAAGGATATCGCTCTTAAGCTCAGTGTAAACTGAAGAGAGGTTCTTGATCTCAGCCTCGCGTTGTACTGAAGAGTCGTAAAGGCTCAACACTTGGAGGATAAGGTTTTTGTCTTGGATTGAAGATGCAGCAACGAGCTCTTTGAAGCCGTCCCAGTCCTCACCATAAGCAGCTACGTCAGCCTCGAGACCCATCTCAGCGAAGAACTTGTCCATTGCTTTCTTAGCAGATGCCGAACGAGCTGTAGAGAGCTTATCGTTGAATTTCTCTGGACCATCAGGAGAAGCGTAACCGTTAGCAGAGATAGATTGAGTTACAGAAGCGTTGTCTTTGTTAGCCTCGATAACCTCTTTGAAAGCTACCATTTGAGCCTCAGTGAGTGAAGACTTGTTAACGCGAGAGCTGCTGATAGAGTAGTTTACGTTAGCCTTAGACACGTCGTAAGTAACCGCCTTGTAGTCGTTAGCCATCTCGTCCATCAATGCTGCGAAAGCGAAGTCGCGTTGAAGAGTGTTGATACCCTTAGCTACTACCACACCGCAAGATGCGCGAAGCTCAGTTGCCGCAGCTGAGTCAGAACCAAGAAGTGAATCTTGATCGTCAGAAAGCATTAGGCCGCTGTTAGCGTTGATTGTGTAGAATGCGTTCTCAGCCTTCTTTGCGTTGCGAAGCTCGATACGAAGTTGAAGATCTGAAAGCTGCATATCGTCAGCGTATGCGAACTCAACACTCTCAGTAAATGAGCCACCAGCCTCAGAAACTACTGTGTAGTTATCCTCGACGTCAGAACCTTGGAAGTAGAAAGGAGCTGCTGCAACCTCGCCACCCTCGTAAACGATAACTGGGGTGATCTTAACGATAACCATAGAGTTAAAGAACGACGCAGGGTAGTTCACGGTGATATCCGCTGCAACCACACCATTGTTGAGTGTAAGGATCTCTGGAGTACAAGAGTAGCTTACTGCCGAAGCACCGTTACCGTTGAAACCAGCGTCCATCTTACCAAATGACTTAGGGCCACCGCAAGCTGCCATTACAAATAGCGCAACGAGTGCAAGACTCAAATTTACGATTTTTTTCATAGTTGTTTTTTTAGTTTTTAGTATTATTGTTATTCTTTGTTTTTAATACTTTGTTATACGCCTGCCGTTTAGGTTGGCAATATACAACATGCAAATATATACATTTTAAATCAAAGAACAAATAATATATATAAAAAAGAGATGTTTTTCCATAGAAAAACATCTCTTTTTATATAGATTGTTATAAATTAATCCCTCGATGGACGACGATCGCGACGCTCACGATCCTCACGTGGCTTGCGCTCGCGCTCTACCCAGCCCTCTGGCTTAGGCAAAAGAGCCTTGCGCGACAACTTGAGTTTGTTGGTCTTAGGATCAACGCCAACGAGTTTAACCTCGATCTTCTCGCCCTCCTTAAGTCCTGTCTCATCCATAGTCTCGAAACGCTTGTAGTCGATCTCCGAGATGTGGAGTAGAGCATCCTTGCCCGGCATAATCTCGACGAAAGCGCCAAATGCTACGATCGAGCGGATAGTTCCGTTGTATACCTCGCCAACCTCAGGAACAGCGACGATACTCTTGATGCGGCCAAGAGCTGCATCCAATGAGTCCTTGTCGATACCGAAGATGTCGACCAAGCCCTTGTTATCAACCTCAGTGATGGTGATAGTGGTGCCGGTAGTCTTCTGAATATCTTGGATGATCTTACCACCGGGGCCGATGATAGCACCAATCATATCTTGTGGGATAGCGATCTGTACTAAGCGTGGCACGAATGGACGGTAATCCTCGCGCGGCTCAGAGATGCAATTAGTGATCTTGCCCAAGATGTGGAGACGACCCACGCGAGCCTGCTCCAAAGCTGCTGCCAATACCTCGTAAGAGAGACCATCAACCTTGATATCCATTTGAGTTGCGGTGATACCGTCAACGGTACCCGTAACTTTGAAGTCCATATCGCCCAAGTGATCCTCATCACCCAAGATGTCCGAAAGAACTGCCCATTTGCCCGATGCTGAGTCCGAAATAAGACCCATCGCGATACCCGAAACTGGCTTCTTGAGTTTAACACCTGCATCCATAAGAGCAAGAGTACCAGCACATACAGTAGCCATCGACGAAGAGCCATTAGACTCCAAGATATCCGACACTACGCGTACCGCATAAGGATTCTCCTCCCCAAGTGGAACCATTGGTTTGAGACCACGCCAAGCGAGGTTACCGTGACCGACCTCGCGACGGCTAAGACCACGCTGTGGACGAGCCTCACCAGTCGAGAATGGAGGGAAGTTATAGTGAAGTACGAACTGCTCAGAACCGGTTACCAAAACCTCATCCTTTTGCTTCTCGTCCATCTTTGTACCCAAAGTTACGGTGGTGAGCGATTGAGTCTCACCACGTGTGAAGATCGCCGAACCGTGAGCCGCAGGAAGGTAACCAACCTCGCAACAGATAGGGCGAATTTGGTCGGTCTTACGACCATCGAGACGCTGACCCAAATCGAGGATCATATTGCGCATCGCCTTCTTGAGTACGTCGTCGTGGAAATATTTCTTGATTAGTGAGCCCTTAGCTGCCAACTCCTCCTCAGAGTAGCGAGCCATAAACTCAGCCTCCAAAGCTTCGAATGCCTCCGAACGCTCGTGCTTCATTGTGCCGCTTGTAGCGATCGCGTAAGCCTTATCGTAGAGCTCCGCAACGATAAGGTCGCGCAACTCGAGGTCTGACTCCTCGTGGCAATATGTACGCTTAACGGTCTTGCCAACAGCCTCCATCAACTCGTTTTGAGCGATGCAGTGCTTCTTGATCTCCTCGTGAGCAACTTTGATCGACTCGAGCATAACCTCCTCAGATACCTCGTGCATCTCACCCTCGACCATCATGATGTTGTCGATAGTACCTGCAACCATGATATCGAGATCGACGTCAGCCATCTCCGAGAAGTTAGGGTTGATAACAAACTCGCCATTCTTGCGTGCTACGCGAACCTCCGAGATGGGGCCTTGGAATGGGATGTCCGACACTGCAAGGGCTGCCGAAGCTGCCAAGCCTGCAAGGGCGTCGGGTTGAATATCTTTGTCAGCCGAGATTAGGTTCACGGTAACGAATACGTCAGCGTGGTAATCCGCAGGGAAAAGTGGACGCAACGCACGGTCGATAAGACGAGCAACGAGAATCTCGCTGTCGTTGGCGCGTGCCTCACGCTTCATAAAGCCACCGGGGAAACGACCGCACGAAGCGTATTTCTCCTTGTACTCTACCTGCAATGGCATAAAGTCTGTGTCTGGTTTAGCCTCTTTAGCGGCTACAACGGTTGCCAAAAGCATTGTGTCGCCCATCTTTACTACTACGGCGCCATCGGCTTGTTTGGCTAATTTTCCTGTCTCGATCATGATCTCGCGTCCATCGGCGAGTGTGATCGTTTTCTGTACAATGTTGTACAATTCTTGTCCTTCCATGTTTTTCTATCTAAATTGTCTTTTGCATCCAAATAAAAAGGGTGCTCCCCACTGGTGTGGAGAGCGACCCTTTTATCCTCTTACTTACGTAGGTTCAACTCTTTAAGGATCGCACGGTAGCGCTCGATATCGTTTACCTTCAAGTAGTTAAGCATCTTACGACGTTTACCAACCAATGCCAACAAAGAACGTTGTGTTCCGAAGTCGTGGCGGTTTTTCTTAAGGTGCTCGGTAAGGTGGCTGATACGGTATGAGAACAATGCGATCTGGCTCTCTGGAGAACCTGTATCGGTGTTAGACGTTCCGTACTTACCAAAAAGCTCTTGCTTTTTCTCTGGTGTTAAATATGCCATTTTATTAAAAAATTAAGTTCCACTCTACAACGCATTACCCTTACTCGTAATCACGCCAGAGCGTCCGACAAAGGTACGATATAAAATATTAACACGCAACCACTTTTCAACTTTTTTTCAATATTAACGCTACTTTAATACCAAATTTATAAAATAATCTCTAATTTTATGCCAAAATTATTGCGCAAATGACTAAATACATTGTAAATATAGCGACAGCACTACTTCTATTTTTAGGCTGCACCACCCCCCAAAAGCAATTCGTAAGAGTCGAAGGAGCGATGTTAGGCACCACCCTCTCGATCTTGGCCGATATCACCTGCACCCCTGCCGAGCTCTACGCCGCAGCGATGGCGCTCGACACCGAGGCCAAGGCCGAAATGTCGCTCTTCGATCACTCCTCGCAGCTTAGTCGCATCAATCGCAGCGAGAGCGACTCGCTGAGCCGAGGGATTGCGCACTGCCTCGCACTGAGCGACTCGGTGAGCCGAATTAGCGGGGGTGCTTACGACGTCACCGTGGCACCGTTGGTCAAAGCCTTGGGCTTTGGTAGTAAGGAGGATCAGGTTACGCAACCCAACATCGACTCGATTTTGGAGTTTGTGGGTTACCAGAAAATTAGCGTGGTGCAGGGTCGCCTCGTGCGCCAAGATCCTCGCACTCAAATTGATCTAAACTCCATCGCCAAGGGCTATGTAGTGGATCGCCTCGCCGAGATCGTGGAGGCGATGGGCGCCACAAACTACCTTGTCGACGTGGGTGGCGAGATAGTCTGCGCAGGCTCCAACCCCCAAGGCAACCCATGGCGGATAGGCATCGAAAGCCCCTTCGATGGCAATATGTCGAGCGGTGAGCATATCGAGCGCCGCATAGCGATCCCCGCCTGCTCACCCCTACGCGCCATGGCCACCTCGGGCAACTACCGCCGCTTCTACCTCGATGCGGATGGCAACAAAATCGCCCACACCATAGACCCCACAACGGGCAGCAGCAAGCTCTCCTCGCTGCTCTCCGCCACGGTCATCGCCCCCACCTGCGCTCTGGCCGATGCCTACGGCACGATGTTTATGGCGTTAGGCTCCGACGCGGCAATTGAGGCCGCCGAGAGTATCACCAACGCCGAGGTCTACTTCATCTTCGCCGATAGCTTGGGCGGCTACCGTAGCTACTTCTCCTCCGGGATGCAAGAGTTCGTTATGGAGTAGGAGTCTCTCCCGACTCGAACCCCACACCTCATTGCGGACTCAACCCCCCAACAACACGTCATTCCCGCCTCGATCGGGAATCTTATACAAGCGCAACGTTATTAGCTAATTAAGATTCCCGATCGAGTCGGGAATGACGCAAAGAGATCCCCGATCAAGTCGGGAATGACATACCCATATTGGGGTTAAGGCTCGACTAAATCGAAGCTCCGACGCCGCGGATTGCAGGAGCAGTCACGGTGAAGTCGAGGTTTTCGATATCTTTGAACTTAGGATTTACCTTTGTTTGGTTCTTCACGGGCACGCCCCAGAAAGTGTCGATGCGACCACTCTCCCAGAGGTTGATATTCGACATCTGGATATCGTCCCAACGCATCTCCTCGAAGCGAATTGAGGCGCCACCGCTACCACTTACGTAGAAGTTACAATTGTCGATACGAGCCTTCTGCACACCGATTAGGCGTACTACCGAACCTTGCTCGCGGTTATTAGTCTCGATAAAGCTACAATCGGCCAAGAGTACTGTTGGGCCACTTGTGCTCTCGTCGTTTCCACCGCGGTATACGTTGAGCGCTCCGGCCATCATGCGGAAGAATACGGTGTTGTACACCTCGACTAATTCAGCACTGTAGCGGCCATTGTCGTCTTTCTCATTGCTCAAGTTGATAGCGTCGCTCGAGCAGTCGTAGAAGAGTGAGTTTTGGATCTTGATGTTGTTGGCAAATGCACCTTTGTATACGCGGATGCACGATGCTGGAGTCTCGTAGAAGCTGTGGAATTCGCAGTTGTCTACCTCGAGTCCAAATGGTTGGATCATAGGTGCAGCTGTTAAAATCGCTGAGTTTGGTGCGTCGTAGCCCATGATGATTGCGCCATCGAAGCCGATGCCACGGATGTCGAGGTCACCACCATCGGCGATCATCATAATCGAGCCCGGGAGCTTGCTTGTATAGCGAAGCGATGGGCGCGATGTGAGGTTGTCAGCACTCTTGATAATAAGGTATTTGTCGACAACTACCGTGCGGTCATTGTGGTACTCACCAGCCTCTGAGAGGATGATCACGTCGCCATTCGAAGCGCTCTCCACTGCATCTGCAAGTGAGTTTTGCGAAGCACCGATAGTGATTGTATTACCCGAAAGGATACGTGTCTCGAGGCTCTTTTGCTCGTACCAAGCAGCACCAGTCTGATCGCGTGTGATAAAGTCACGAAGCTCTGCAACTCCCGCCTCACCACTCTTCGAGCGAACAACCTTTACACCTTGGTGGTCGATGATCTCGACCTCACCTTTGGTAAGTCCTTTGATCGCCTTTGTGGCAGCTGTCTCGGCCATAACATTGCCCGAGAAGTTGCAACCTACCATGCTCGATTTATTGAGATATGCAGGGTTGCCTGCACCATAGATAGCGTTGTTAGTAAGCGAGATACGCTCGGGAGCCAATGTGCGTTCGTTGTCGCTACCTGTACCGAACTCGAGGTTCGAGCAGTCGTAGAAGCTATTATTTTTAACCTCGACGTCGGCAACTTGCATATAGCGGTTTGGAGTTGAATTTGGAACAGCATTCATCAGCGCAAGAGCCGAGAAGAAACGCACACCACGAAGCTTGTAGAATACATTATTAACAATGGTGTGACCGGCGCCCACTACGCGAACACCACCCGTTGCAGCGATGCCACCACCATCGAAGAGGTTGCCCTCGATCCAGTTGCGGTCACCGTGGCGGATTGCCAAGACACCTGTACAATCTTTGAAAACGTTGTGACGAACGATATTGTCGCTCGATTTGAGTGAGAGAACCTCTACCTCGCCGTTGCACTGCTCAAAGTAGTTGTACTCGAGGATATTATCACAGTCGGGGATCATCGACACCTGAGAGTTACCCACGCGGATGGTCTCACCACCGTTGCTACCCAAATTTTGGCGTGCACCGAAGTAGTTGTGGTCGATACGGTGGTTAGGTTGAGTTGACTCCTCCTCGGCCATATCGACAGCCAAAACCACCTCAGCGTTGAGCTTACCCACAAATGAGTTGTGGTCAACACGGTTGTAACGTCCCGACATCGAAACCCAACGGTAACTCACCCACTTGTCGGCAGGGTTGTAGCTGATGATAGCGTTGTTGGTGAAGCGGCAACCTACAGATACTTTGTCGTCAAGTTTGAAGTCAACCACGCTGCCTGTGTCAGTATATCCGTCGGCAAAGAGGAAACCACTAAATACGATGTGATCACCACCGAAACGAAGCGTTGAGTTACCCGAGATGATCACCTTGCCGGGCTCCTCGGCCATAATTACGATTGGTGCCTCGGCAGTACCTGCGCCGCGCAATTCAATTGCCACGTCACGATAGGTGCCATTAGCCACAAGGATAGTGTCGCCGGGCGAAGCCGTAGCAACTTTGGCTGCTGCTTTCTCGATAGAGGTTGCACCACCGCAACAGCTGCCGAAGAGAATCCCCGCCGCTGCGAGAAGCGAGAGGATAGATGTAGAGTTAAATTTTAAAGTTTTCATTATAATGGTATTTTAGGTTGTCAAACTGGTCGACCAATAAAAATTTTAACAAAGTTATGCATTTTGTTCGGTAAAACAAATTTTTCGCGATAGAATATATCCGATTTCTTTACTTTAATTGCTAAAAGTTTGGCAGTTTGTGATTTATTAAATAACTTTGAGTGAGACCTCTATTATATATGGTATAAAAAATGGCGTAGATGAGAAGAGAACTCGTGATTTATTTCTTATCCACCCCCACGTCATTCCCGCAAAAAAAGGAGTCTCACCGCAACACCCCCCCACGTCATTCCCGTGAAAACGGGAATCTTACTTCATGATATCACTTTGCAGAAAACACAAGATTCCCGATCAAGTCGGGAACGACGAGCTTATACGGGAACGGCTTACATATTATTGCCACCGAGATTTCGGATTGATCCAGCTAACGATCAGCATTAATCCCAAAATATAAAAGCCTCAGCACATCACTCCCACCTTTGCAGGAGTGATACGCCGAGGCTTTGCTTACCACAAAAGTGGCATCACATCAAAGCTCAAAAAGGTTGCTTACAACCCTATAAGTTCCGAAAAGCAACAATCGAGGTAAAGCAGCTCGATGTCGTCTTGGTAGACCTCCTTTAACATAAGGTCATGGTCGGTTGGCTCTGAAATATTCTTTTTAATGTCATCCTGTTCCATAGGCTATAAATTATGTTATAGCCATAGAACGCAAATCGCTTTTAGGTTATTGCTTAGCTAAGGATTATATTTTTCTCTTTCACCATTTTTCGCAGGTTAATTAGCGCATAGCGCATTCTACCCAAGGCTGTATTGATGCTCACACCACTCTGGTCGGCTATCTCCTTGAAACTCATATCGTAGTAGTAGCGCATGCGAACCACCTCCTGCTGCTCCTCGGGGAGAAATTCAACAAGGCGGCGCACATCGTCTGCGATCTGCGTATGGATGATCTTATCCTCGATAGGTTCCGAAGCGAATTTAAGAGAGCCCAACACGTCGTAGCCCGCTTCGGATTCTCCGATAGTTTGCGAACTCTTTTTTGAGCGGAAGTGGTCAATGACGATATTGTGGGCTATGCGAAGCACCCACGATAGGAAACGGCCATTGTCGGTGTATCGACCTTCGTCGACAAACCTCACAGCTTTAATAAATGTCTCTTGGAATAGATCCTCAGAAAGGTCATGATCTTTGACCATCATACGGATATAGCTTTTCACGCGTGGCGTGTGACGCTCGATGAGTTGCGAGATTGCACCTTCCTGTTCACCTGAGAGATAACGATTAATCAACGTTGTATCGCTAATCTTTTCTACATTCATACTCTTTATTTTAAATATTAATTAGAGTAGATTTTCTCAATAGGCAAACTAAATTTTAAAGGTTTTAATTGATATTTGGGGAACTTTCCCCTGTTATTATTGCGCAAGATATGCAAAAAAAATCTTTTCTGCAAATTTTTGCTGTCATTTTTTTTGCGAATGAGCCTTACTCTTAGATTTTGGTATACCAATTTTTATGCCATAAATGCGTGTATAGAAAGCTTTTCTGCGCTTGATTCGTTTAAGGGAATTGATTTGTTTTGGTGCGCACAAAATCCAGAGGAGTGTTGTATTTATGTCGTCATTCCCGACTCGATCCCCTCCACGTCATTCCCGACTCGACCCCCTCCACGTCATTCCCGACTCGATCGGGAATCTTATACAAGCGCAATGTCACATGTGAATTAAGATTCCCGTTTTCACGGGAATGACGTATCACGGGACAAGCTTGACAATAAAAAAAGTCACTTATTTTTCCGTAACAAGCTGGGCTTGAGCAGAAAAATAAGTGACTTTTTAAAACTTTGAGCGCAAAGCGATCAAAGCCTAATAGCCGCCCTACTTAGCGTAAGAGACCGAACGGATCTCACGGATTACGGTGATCTTCACCTGTCCGGGATATGTCATCTCGTCTTGGATCTTCTTGGCGATATCTTGCGATAGAGCCTCAGTCTCTTGGTCTGAGAGCTTCTCAGCGCCGACGATCACACGGAGCTCACGTCCCGCCTGAATAGCGTATGTCTTAAGCACTCCGGGGTATGACTGTGCGATATCCTCCATATTCTTGATACGCTTGATGTAGCTGTTGACAACCTCGCGACGAGCACCAAGGCGAGCGCCCGAGATTGCATCACACACTTGGATAATTGGCGAGATGAGAGAAGTCATCTCCACCTCCTCGTGGTGGGCACCGATCGCATTACATACGTCGGGTTTCTCCTTACACTTCTCGGCAAGTTGCATACCGATGATTGCGTGTGGTAGCTCTGGTTCATTGTCGGGCACCTTACCGATATCGTGGAGCAGACCTGCGCGGCGTGCCACTTTTGGATTTAGGCCAAGCTCCGAGGCCATGATTCCGGCCAAGTTAGCAGTCTCGCGAGCGTGCTGCAAAAGGTTCTGACCATACGACGAGCGATACTTCATCTTACCTACAAGGCGGATGATTTCGGGGTGCAAGCCGTGGATGCCAAGGTCGATCGCAGTGCGCTTACCCACCTCTACGATCTCCTCCTCGATCTGCTTCTGGACTTTGCCCACAACCTCCTCGATACGAGCGGGATGGATACGACCATCGGTCACCAATTGGTGGAGTGCAAGGCGAGCGATCTCGCGACGCACAGGGTCAAAACCGCTGATGATAATTGCCTCGGGGGTGTCGTCCACGACGATCTCGACGCCCGTTGCAGCCTCCAATGCGCGGATGTTACGACCCTCACGGCCGATGATACGACCCTTAACCTCGTCGGACTCGATGTTGAATACGGTCACCGAATTCTCGATCGCAGTCTCGGTAGCTACACGCTGGATCGAGGCCACCACGATACGCTTCGCTTCGCGCGCCGCATTGAGCTTAGCCTCCTCGATAGTCTCGTTGATGTATGCTGTAGCCTCGCTCTTAGCCTCGGCCTTCATATTCTCGACAAGTTGGCTCTTGGCCTCCTCCGAGCTGAGCCCCGAGATCTGCTCAAGGCGCACATTTTGCTCCGAGATGATCTTCTCGACCTGCTCGCGACGAGCCTCAACCTGCTCGATTTTGGCATTGAGCTGTGTTGTAAGGGCTGCGTTGTCGCCAACTTTCTTCTCCAAATCGCGTTGTTGGTTTTGGAGGTTTTGCTCGATCTGCTTTGCGCGGTTCTCGCTCTGTGCGATCTCTTGGTTGCGCTTGTTTACGGCACGATCGTGCTCGCTTTTGAGCTGCATAAACTTCTCTTTAGCTTGCAATGCGCGCTCTTTTTTAATCATCTCAGCCTCGGTGGTCGCTTTGTCGATTATCGCTTTTGCCTTGTGATTAGCTCCGTTTTTGGCTAATATATTGCTCACAATGGCATAAATCACGACTGCAACAACCGCCGAAATAAGTGCGATTATAACTGTCATTCCCATGGTTTCTATTAAGTTTTATTTGTTTAAATTAAAAAAAGTTTCAAAAAAAAGCCCGCAAAGACTCCTCATCAGTGTTTGACGAATCTGCAGATAAGTCATATGTGGAGCTGCCTTAAATCGCAATCTTCCAATGGTACCCCGGAGGATACACCCCGAAGGGTTAAGGCCTGATTTTGAAACAATGAGCTTGACTCCAATTTATAAAATGTTCAGAATCGCAAAGCTTGAGGAATCTATGCGGGTAGATTGCCTATATAAAGAACGTGTGGCGGGGTAAAATGTTATGCCGCCCCAATTATTTCTGTTCCTTGAGCCCATTCAAGTAGCTATCTATCTGCTCCTTGATGGCACTCAGTGCGTCGACGTCCTCCTGTTGGAGCGACCCTTCGCGCTTGGAGTTGATGTTGACTATTGCCAACTTGAGAGCTGCCATCGCCAAGTAATCCTTGACGGCAAACTCCTTGATGTTGTGCCGCTGATACTCCGATGTAAGGCGGTTCACTTCGCGCTCGGCCAAACGGTAGATCTCCTCCGCCTCACTATCTATAGTGAAAGAGTAGTTACTACCCGCCAAAACGAGATTTATTGCCTGCTTTCCCATCTTCTATCTCTGTTCATGTGAGCCTATTGCTCCTTTTCAACTTTGTTTAGTAGCGCTATACAGCGATCAACCTCCCGCATTAACTGATTGACCCGCGCTCGCGCCTTGTCTCTATCGGCGCCATTACCACTCAGCGCCTCGCTAAGGCGAAGGGAGGAAAGCTCCGAGCTAAGCTCTGCGACCTGCTGCTGCAATTCGCGACGCTCCACGAGAAGCTTCTCACGCTGAGCCTCGAGCTCGGCTGTGAGTCGACTCAAGCGCTGATGATCAGCGACTAACACACTAACCTGCGCCTCTAATTCCTTTATGATTCCCTTATCTGCCATTTATGCTTTTTAGCTAAGTTGTAATCAACAACTCAAAGATATGCATAATTTTTGGATTTTACAAATTTGAGTTGTTTTTTGCAATTTTCTTGTGATTCATTTCTTTGTTGTATTGGGTGGAGTTGGGTCAAACTTCTCAACACGTCATTCCCGTGAAAACGGGAATCTTAAATTTGCAACGTTGCGCTTGTATAAGATTCCCGATCGAGTCGGGAATGACGTATTAGATCGAGTCGGGAATGACTATTAGATCGAGTCGGGAATGACGTATCTTTGTTGTATTGGGTGGAGTTGGGTTAAACTTCTCAACACGTCATTCCCGTGAAAACGGGAATCTTAAATTTGCAACGTTGCGCTTGTATAAGATTCCCGATCGAGTCGAGAATGACGCCTTAAGAGAATTTATCCAACTCGCTTATGGGTTTTAAGCGCCAAAGGTGCTTAAAAGAATTTCAGGATTAACTTTTATACGTCAAGCTCGCTTGTAAGTATAAAAATTAATCCTGAAATCTTATAGCTGCAAGCTATAAGCCCATAAAGCGCAAGCAAAGGTACGCACCCGTGGGGGTGCAATCCCCACCCGCCGGAGGCAGTCCCAAAGAGGAAAAGGCCGGAGGCAGTCCCAAAGCGAGAAAGCAGAAAAAACCTACTCTTCCTCGCCCTCGGCCATAGTTGTGTAGACGTTCGATACATCCTCGTCCTCCTCCAATCTTTCGATTAGCTTCTCGACATCCTCGCGCTCCTCGGCTGTGAGCTCTTTGGTGTCGGTTGGGATGCGAACGGCCTCACCCGATACGATCTCGTAGCCCTTCTCGTCGAGCCAGTGTTGGAGCGATCCGAATGACTCATAGGGAGCATATACGGTGATTGACTCCTCGGGGTAGAACTCGTCTACACCCAAATCGATCATCTCCAACTCCAACTCCTCGGGGTCTACTCCTGCGGGAACGTTGAATTTGAAGGTGCATTTGTGTTCGAACATAAATCCTACGCTGCCGCTGTTGCCAAGTGTACCACCACACTTATTGAAGTGCATGCGCACGTTAGCCACCGTGCGATTGGTGTTATCGGTAGCTGTCTCGACCAATACTGCCACTCCGTGAGGTGCGTAACCCTCGTACACAAACTCTTTGTAGTCGGCTGTGTCTTTGGATGTTGCGCGTTTAATAGCACGCTCAACATTCTCCTTTGGCATATTCTCCGACTTGGCGTTCTGCATCAAGACGCGCAGGCGGGTGTTGGCCGATGGATCGGGGCCGCCAGCTTTGACAGCGATTTCGATCTCTTTACCAATTTTTGTAAATACGCGAGCCATATTGCCCCAGCGTTTCATCTTTCGCGCTTTGCGAAATTCAAATGCTCTTCCCATTATATAATAGTGTTATTTTTTATTAAGTGACGCAAATATACAACTTTATTGTGAACTATTCAAAAATTCCGGTGTAAGAGTGTGGCGTAATTTTGCGCAAACGCTCCTTGACATCCTCGGCGACATCCAACTCGGTGATGAATTGTGCGATCGACTCGGCTGTGATGTGCGAATTGGTGCGTGTGAGAGCCTTAAGTGCCTCGTATGGCGAGGGGTAACCCACGCTGCGGAGCACGGTCTGAATACCCTCGGCCACCACTGCCCACGACGCCTCGAGGTCGGCATCGATTGCCGCTTGGTTCAAGATAACCTTGCCCAAGCCCTTGAGCAAAGAGCGAACTGCGATAAGCGAGTGCGCCACGGGAACCCCCACATTGCGGAGCACGGTCGAATCAGTAAGGTCGCGCTGAAGGCGAGAGATTGGCAATTTTGCTGCCAAGTGCTCGTAGATGGCATTGGCCATACCTAAGTTACCCTCGGCATTCTCGAAGTCGATTGGGTTGACTTTGTGAGGCATTGCGCTCGAGCCAACTTCGCCCTCTTTGATACGTTGCTTGAAGTACTCCATCGAGATATAGCTCCACATATCGCGGCTAAGGTCGATAAGGATTGTGTTGATACGTTTGAGGTTGTCGAACAGTGCGGCCATCATATCGTAGTGCTCGATCTGCGTGGTGTATTGCGAACGGTCGAGATCCAACTTGTCGCCCACGAAGCTGTTGGCGAACTCTACCCAATCCACATCGGGATAGGCGATATGGTGAGCATTGAAGTTGCCGGTAGCGCCACCAAACTTAGCGGCGAATGAGAGGTTGTGGAGCATATCCAACTGCTTGCAGAGGCGCTCGATAAATACCATGATCTCCTTACCAAGGCGTGTAGGCGATGCAGGCTGACCATGTGTGCGTGCCAACATCGAGACCTCAGCCCAATCGTTGCTCATGGCGATAAGTTTCTCGACTACCTCGTCCATTGCGGGTACGTAGACATCCTCGATAGCCTCCTTGATCGAGAGTGGAATCGAGGTGTTGTTGATATCCTGCGAGGTGAGGGCGAAGTGCACAAACTCTTTGTAGTCGCTGAGTCCCAAGCCATCCATCTTCTCTTTGAGGATATATTCGATCGCCTTGACGTCGTGGTTTGTCACCGCCTCGATCTCTTTGACTCTTTGGGCGTCGGATGGCGAGAAGTCGGTGTAGAGCTTGCGCAGATCGTCGAACTTAGAGTGGTCGATCGAAGCGAGCTCGGGTAGAGGTATCTCGCAGAGCGCTATAAAGTACTCCACCTCGACGCGAATGCGGTAGCGAATTAATGCCGATTCCGAGAAATATGGCGCTAAAGGTTCAGTCACACTACCGTAGCGACCGTCGATTGGGGTGATTGCTGTTAACTTATCTAACATATTATAAAGGTTTAAGATTTTAAATTTGTGTCAAAAGTAGAAAAATTCGGTGGATTTGACAATTTTTTCTATCTTTGTCCGTAACTATTTTGCAAATATTTATATTTTTTATCAATTATGTTTAACTGGATCAAAGACAACCCTCTACTTTTTCTGCTGATTTTCTTGGCAGTGGCGGCACCATCCCTCTTCGTTGGAGCTATGCGAGTGATATTTTATATAATTTTTGGAATCATCATCTTACTACTTATCTTGGGCATAATATTTCGTGCCAAGATCCGCAAGCTACAGAAGCAAGCTGAGCAGCAGATGGGCAGCGGAGCAGGTGGCTTCTATTCGTCTTACAGCTCACGCTCTCGCCAAAGTGCCCCGAAGCAAGAGGAGGGTGATGTAAATATCTTTTCGCAAGGTGCAGGTGGCGAGAAGAAAATCTCGAATGACGTGGGTGACTACGTTGATTTCGAGGAGGTTAAAGAGAAAAAATAATGACAAAACTACTATACCGCATAGGTCGGTACATCCTATTGATGCGCAAAGTCTTCTCGCGCCCCGAGAAGCCCTCGATCTATCGTCGACGCATACTCTTCGAGCTCGAAGCATTGGGCTTAGATTCGGTGGGACTCACCGCTATAATATCATTCTTTATTGGTGCGGTGGTGATGTTGCAGATGGCCATCAACCTCGATGGCGGATATATCCCCGACCAACTTATTGGCTACGCTACGCGCCAAGTGATGGTCTTGGAGTTCTCCTCGACGGTCGTGGCGCTGATCCTCGCCGGCAAGGTGGGCTCGAATATCGCCTCGGAGATCGGCTCCATGCGTATCACCGAGCAGATCGACGCCCTCGAGATTATGGGCGTGAACTCCGCTTCGTACCTGATACTGCCCAAGATCGTCGCTACGATGCTCTTTTTTCCGCTGCTCTGTGCATTTAGTATCATCATCGGTCTGATCGGTGGATACCTCACCGCAATCGCTACAAATATCATGGTGCCCAGCGACTATATCGACGGCATCTTGCTCGATTTTGATAGCTATACTATCACCTACTCGCTCATCAAGAGTGTAGTGTTCGCATACCTAATCACCTCGATTTCGGCATACTACGGCTACTACGCCAATGGCAACTCACTCGAGGTGGGTAAATCCTCGACGCGTGCAGTGGTGTCGAGCTCGATTGTAATTATGATCTTCAACCTTATTCTAACTCAAATCTTGCTGATATGATCCGCGCACTTCACCTCAATAAATCCTTTGGCGAGCAGCAGGTGCTCAAAGATATTAGCGCCGAGTTCGAAACGGGTAAGACCAATCTTATAATAGGTAAGAGTGGTTCGGGTAAAACCGTGCTACTCAAGTCTCTGGTAGGGCTCCACGAGATCGACAGGGGTGATATCTACTACGACGACACCCTCTTCACCGGTCTCGGATTTAAGGAGCGCAAGGAGATCCGCCGCGATATCGGCATGATCTTCCAAGGGGGCGCCCTGCTCGACTCCTCGACAGTCGAGGAGAATATCCGCCTGCCGCTCGACCTATTCACGGAGTTCTCGGCAGCCGAAAAGCGCGAGCGCATAGACTTCTGCCTGCATCGAGTGAACCTCGACAAGGCACACTCGCTATACCCCGCCGAGCTTAGTGGCGGAATGACCAAGCGTGTGGCGATAGCTCGAGCCATCGTGCTCAACCCCAAGTACCTATTCTGCGATGAGCCCAATTCGGGACTCGACCCACAGACCTCGATCGTGATCGACAACCTGATCCAAGATATCACTGCCGAATATAACATCACAACGATCATTAACACCCACGATATGAACTCCGTGATGGAGATCGGCGAGAAGATTATATATATCCACGAAGGCCAAAAATGGTGGGAGGGCAACCGTGATAATATCCTCGACGCCCAAAACAAAGAGCTCAACGACTTTGTCTTCGCCTCGCAAATGGCTAAACGTGCTAAGTTGGCTCAGCGGTAGCCTTTGGCGGTGGTGCACGTCATTGCCGTGAAAATGGGAATCTTATACAATCGCAACAATTAATTAAGATTCCCGATCAAGTCGGGAATGACGTAAGAGATTGACTAATTAAGGTTCCCGATCGAGTCGGGAATGACGTAAGAAGTTGACTAATTAAGGTTCCCGATCGAGTCGGGAATGACGGATTTATAAAAGTTTAAATAGGTTTTATTCTTCGGACAAGTTCGCTTGTCAAAAGAATAAAACCTATTTAAACTTTAGCGCTGCAAGCTACAAACCCACAAACGCAATAGAAACACTAAACCTACTGATGCTGAGGACGCAACAAATCCTGAACAACCTTAACCGGCGAGAAGGTCGACACGGGAACCTCTACGAAGATTGTGTTCCAGTTAGCCATCGATCCATTCCATAGTCCGGGGAGCTCTTGGGCACGTAGGGCGCGACCCTCGCTCGACTTCTCCGAGATAAATCCTGTCGAGTAGTCTACGAACTCTTTGAGGTTGAACTTATTGCCACGTGAATCTTTCACCGCACAGACCAAGTCGGCTGGGTTGAAGTGGGTTGCCTCACGCATTAGATGTGCATCCTCAGCTGCGATCTGGCTCGACTCTGCGATCTGGAGCGACTCAACACCCTCGGCATCTTTAACCCAATATGGGCCTCCGCCGGGCTCACCCTCGTTGCGCACCATTGCACAGAGGCGCATTGGACGCTCCAAGATTGTGCGAAGTGTCGCTGCTCCGTAATTCTCGGGGAGCTTCACACAGAGCTTAGTCTCGACGAAAGTAGCGATCGACTCGAGCTCGGCACCATCCACCTCGAGCGCCTTGATGCACTCAAAGACTTGGCTCTGAAGCTCTAATAGGACTCCACCAAGGGCACGTTTGTAGATCGTGGTGTCGCCACGAAGTGCATCTGTGGTGACGTTATCGATATTTTTGATGAAGATTAGGTCGGCATCAATTGCATTGAGATTCTCCAAAAGCGCGCCATGGCCTGCGGGGCGGAAGAGGAGCGATCCTGCATTGGTGCGGAACAGCGTGTTGTCGGGGTTCACCGCCACGGTATCTGTCGCGGGGCTCTGCTCCGAGAATGAGATGTTGTACTTAACCCCGTAGGCTGCCTCGTGGCGAGGTACAACAGCGTCGAGAAGTGCTACAAACGATGCGCGGTGCTCGGGCGACACAGTGAAGTGGATATTGGCCACGCCATTGTTGCTGCCGTAGAGAGCTGCCTCGACCAAATGCTCCTCGATTGCTTTGCGGTTACCCTCCTCGTAGCTGTGGAATGTTACCAAGCCTTTGGGCTTAGAGCCATACTCGAGACCCTCGCCGATGATTGCCGATACGATCTGTTTGTCGGTCGCTCCCTCGGGAAGCAGCGCCTTGAGCTCGGGGTAGAATGCAAACTTCTCGATATTGTCAATAAGTTTGTCGATGCCAGCGGTGCGCTTATCCTCGCCAACGAACTCGAATAGCTCCTTGAACATGCGTGTTGCTGCGCCCGAAGCGGGCACAAATTTAACCACCTTGAGTGCATCTAACTGACTCTGGTAGTGAGCCTCGGCAGCCTTTAGCTCAGCCTCGCTTAAGCGCAGGATACCATCGCCAACCGCCGCAGCGCGAAGAATTGGGAGTGGTGGAAACCCTTGTTGGAATTTCGAAATTTGTAGTTCGACACTCTCGGGGGAGATGCCGCGAGCCTTCATCTGCTCTAAATCTTGAGTAGTAAACATAGGTTAATATTTTTTTGTTGGTGAATTAGCGCGTGTTCATTTCCCAAAATTAATAAAAATTTTATAACTTTGCAGATATGAAACAAGAATTTTTTGATATATCTTTAGCTTCGCGCAACAGTTTTAAGATTGACCAGCGTGCTGCACGACTCATCGAGGTGGATAACATCGAGGAGTTGGAGGAGCTCTTTGCTAACGATCCCCCCGCTCGGTGGTATGTGTTGAGTGGTGGCAACAACGTACTTTTCACCCAAGATTACGACGGTGTAATTATCTCTCCCCGAGCTACTTCGATCGAGGTGGTGAGCTCTACCCCCACCCAAACCAAAGTCAAGGTGGCGGCAGGAGTGGAGTGGGACGACTTCGTGGAGTGGTGCGTGAGCCAAGAGTTGTGGGGCGCGGAGAACCTTTCGCTGATCCCCGGCAAAGTGGGTGCTGCACCGGTTCAAAATATTGGCGCCTATGGAGTGGAGGTCAAAGATATTATCGACGAAGTGGAGATGTTCTGCCCCGCAACACGCAATAGGTTGCGATTGCAGGGTGCCCACTGCGACTTTGCTTATCGCGATAGCATCTTCAAGGGCTCGCTGCGCGGCAAGGTGATAATAACCTCTGTGACCTTCACGCTGAGCAAGATCGCCGACCCCAAATTGGGCTATGGAGATGTGGTGAGCGAGGTGGCTGCACGTGGAGAGGTGACGCTACGCAATATCCGCGAGGCAATCTGCGCCATTCGCTCCTCGAAACTCCCCGATACGGCGGTGGTGGGCAATGCCGGCAGCTTCTTCAAGAATCCCGTGGTGGATGCCTCGGTGGCCGAAGCGCTCTGCGAGAAGTATCCCACGATGCCGAAATATTTGGTTAAAGAGGATCCCACGAAGGTTAAATTGGCAGCAGGGTGGCTGATCGACCAAGCGGGATACAAGGGTTACACAGCGGGTCGAGTGGGGGTGCACCCCAAGCAGGCGTTAGTACTGATCAATTTGGGTGGCGCCACTGGTGCCGAGGTTTTGGCACTCTCCGATCGGATCGTTGCGGCCATCAAAGAGAAATTTGGAGTGGAGATCTCGCCCGAGGTTAATATATTATAGGTATGGTAAATCTTATTGATAATTTTGCGGAGTTTATAAGTCGCCAGAATATGGCCTCGAAGCAGGATCGTATCTTGCTCACCATCTCGGGTGGCGTCGACTCTATGGTTATGCTCGACCTCTTTGTCGCTGCCGGCTATTCGGTGGGGGTGGCTCACTGCAACTTCCAACTGCGTGGCGAGGAGAGCGAAGAGGATGAGGTTTTGGTGGCCGAGCAGGCTGCGAAGTATGGGGTGGCGCTCTACAATCGTCGCTTCGACACCGCCGGCGAGATCGAGAGCTCGGGCGATTCGATGGAGATGGTGGCACGCCGCCAACGCTACGAGTGGTTCGATGAGCTCTGCGAGGAGCATGGCTACACAAAGATCGCCGTGGCGCACCATATCGACGACTCGATCGAGACTTTTTTTATCAATCTCTTTCGTGGCACCGGTCTTAAGGGTCTTACGGGGATCACCACCCATCGTGGCAGGATCATCCGCCCGATGATGTTTGCCCAACGACGCGACTTATTGGAGTATGCTGCGGCACACAAAGTGCCATTCCGCGAGGACTCCTCGAACCGTTCGACAAAATATCTGCGCAATAAGATCCGCCTCGGACTCATTCCACGTGTCAAGGAGATTAGCCCCAAGTTCACCAAGCTAATGCGTCAAAATATCACACGCCTAAGCTCCGCACAGCTCTTTATCAACGCCACGATCAAGAAGATCGGCAGCGAGGTAATCAGTTGCGAGGATGGTATATACACCCTCTCGATGGAGCGTATCGATGACTCATTACCCCGGGAGTTTGTGATCTACGAGCTGCTTAACTCCACCTTTGGATTTAAGGGCGATGTGGTCGATTCGCTCCTCGCTTCGGTTGCTTCGCAGAGCTCGGGACGCCGCTTCTACTCCAAGGAATATGTGGCATATCTCTCTCATGGGCGGATCCTTATCACGCGAATTCCCGAGGATGACCCCTGCGAGGTGGTGGTCGAGGAGCACATGCTGCGCAACTATTGCGGCAATTCGATTCTCTACTACGAGCACTTCGACGTCGGGCTCTTAGAGAGTCTTTCGGCACCTGCCAAGGTGGCGCTGTTAGATGCCGACAAGTTGCAATACCCGCTCACTATTCGCCGTTGGCGCGAGGGCGATTCATTTGTTCCGTTGGGGATGAGTGGCCGCAAGAAGGTGAGCGACTTTTTGATCGACGAGAAGGTCTCGATGCCCGAGAAAGAGCGCCAATTTGTGTTGGTTTCGGGTGGCGAAATTGTGTGGATCATAGGTCGCCGTATTAGCGAGAAGTTCAAGATTGGAACAGAGAGTGAGAATATTTTACGAATTACAAAAGAGGTAATATAGTGGCAAAGTCGACCCTAAAATTTCGCGATTCAGTAGCTGAGATCGCAAAGATCCGCTCGGAGATAGCTGCGCGCAGTTTCGCCCCAATCTACTTGTTGATGGGTGAGGAGAGCTACTTTATCGATCTTCTGTGCGATGCCCTCGACGAGGCGATCCTCCCCGAGGGTGATCGTGCATTCAACTCCCTGACTCTCTACGGTAAAGATTCCGAAGTGGGGCAGGTGGTGAATTGCTGCCGCCAGATGCCGATGATGGGCACGCAGCAGGTGGTGATCCTCAAGGAGGCACAGCAGCTACGCAATATCGAGAAACTCTCGCTCTACACCACCTCACCAAACCCCTCCACCATATTTATAATATGCCACAAGGAGAAGAGTGTCGACAAGCGTTCGCAGCTCTATAAGCACTGCGCAGCTAAGGGCAAGGTGTTTGAGTCAATCCGCCCACGCGACTACGAGATCGCCCCTTGGCTCACCGAGCATATCGCCTCGCGTGGCTGCCAGATCGACCACAAAGCACTCTCGATGATCACCGAAAACCTCGGTACAGATCTCTCGAAGGT
Source organism: Rikenellaceae bacterium (assembly GCA_047173105.1). Lineage (GTDB taxonomy): Bacteria > Bacteroidota > Bacteroidia > Bacteroidales > Rikenellaceae > Alistipes. The sequence goes on along the minus strand of JBCQVM010000029.1, from coordinate 3,058 downwards.
GACCGGCGAGATCACCAAACTACTGCTCTCGCTGCCCTCCGGCACCACACGCATAACTGATAGCGACGTGGAGCAGAATATCGGTATCTCGAAGGAGTACAACAACTTCGAGCTGTGTCGTGCAGTGGTTACGCGCAACTTCTCGCGTGCGCTGATGATCGCCGAGCACTTCTCGCATAACCCCAAGGATAACCCGCTGCTGCTCACCATAATGGCACTTTTTAGTCAGTTCAAGCACCTATTTGTCTACAACTACTTGATGTGGCTCACCAAGTTCCGCAACGCTACCCCGCCGAGCGATCAAGAGCTAATGTCGAAGCTCAATATCCGCAATATCTACGCCATCGGCGAGCTGCGCCAAGTAGCCCCCGCATGGCCAAATAAAAAGGTCTTTGCGATACTCGGCTTGCTGCGCGAATACGATGGCAAGAGCAAGGGAATCAACACGGGCGGCGCCACCGATGGTGAGCTGCTGCGCGAGTTACTGCTCAAAATTTTTACTGCATAGAGGAGAGGATGGAGGAGCTCACTTTATACCAAATTGTGCACACCCTCGAGGGGCGTATCTTCCACCTCGAGGCGCACCTCAAGCTCCTCTTCGAGGCCTACTACCAGATCTTTGGTCGTGGCGCCAAATTGGAGCAGGCTGCTGCTGAGGCTCAGATCCTCGCAGTTTTACGGCGCTCGCGCTGTCCCAAGGGAGTTTCTCTTTTCATAAAGCTCACCCTCTCGCCCGATGGCACGCTGAGCGTCACCGAGCACGAACGCTCGCTCTATCGGGGCTACACTATGCGCTGCCTCTCGCCGCGTGCCGCCACCGTGGAGTGCACTATGCCCTATATCGACTACCCCACCGCAGCGCGCGACACCTTGATCGGAGTGGCTACAGCCGCCGCCCGCAAGCGCCAAGGAGATGTGGCTCTATGCTACCACGAGGGTATCGCCCATACGATAGGTGGCGCCCAGATCTTCGGCGTATCGCCCACCGATGGGCTTGTCACCGCAGCCGAATCGCTCTCCGTAGAGCACGCTTTGGCCAAGCAGATCGCCACCTCGGCCGAAATTCATATCACCCAGCGCCCAATTCTCGTCGAGGAACTTAGGCAATTAGATGAGCTATTTTTCGTTGATCACTACGGAGTTACCTCCATCAAATCGTGCAATAATCAATACTATATGAGCATCGTCGCCGGCGCCCTCGCAACGCTGCTTGGCAATCAGGAGTAGCGTTTATTTGCGTCATTCACACACTGCTATATACTACTTATCCTGCTATATATATACGTCATTCCCGTGAAAACGGGAATCTTAAATTTGCAACATTGCGCTTGTCTAAGATTCCCGTTTTCACGGGAATGACGTGTAAATATGTAAGAAGTGACGTGCCAAAAAACGCCTCATCAATCGACCGACCTACAAGCCGCCGCCGAGGGCGCAGTAGAGGTTCACTACACCTTGTGCATAGTTAAACTGCTCGGAGGCTTGCGAAAGTTCTGTTTGCAATAAGCTAAGCTGCGCGGTGAGCACATCGAGCGAGGTGACTACGCCGTGCTTCATCAGCAGCTCGGTTTTGGTGACAGCCTGCTCCAATAGCTCGACTTGGGTTGCACTATATTCCATTCGTGCTTTGGCACTTTGGCACTCACTAAGTGCATTATTGACCTCAACACCTGCGTCGACGATGGCTTGTTGGAAGGCAAGCAAAGCCTGCTCCTGCTGCTTCTCGCTGATCTTCACCTGTGCCCTGAGCGAGCCGGAGTAGAAGATCGGCTGCACCAAAGAGCCCACCAAAGTATAGAGCATATCGCCGCCTGAGAGCGCAGCCGAGCCAGTGAGGGTGATCGATGGATAGAGCGACGAGCGAGCCTCGGCCGTTATGTAGAAGCACTGCGCAAGGTAGCTCTCGGCCACGCGCACATCGGGGCGCGAGGATAGAAGTTCGAGCGGCATGCCAACCGAGAGTTGCTCGGGGAGCTCCAAGGAGTCGATTGTGCCACGCTCGATGGTAGTGGTGGGCAAAGCTAACAACTGCGAGATGCTATTCTCCAATTGTGCAATTTGCTCCTTGATTGTAACGATCGACGAGTCGAGCTCCACGCTGCTTGCTTGAGATTGGAGTAGCGAAGTTTCGTTGATACGACCTGCGCGCAACATCGACTCCATCATCTTGAGGTTCGCCTCCCAATTCTCCTTGGTTGCCTCGCTAATCGAGAGCTGCTCATCGAGGAGAATTAGCGAGAAGTAGCTGTTGGCAATAGTTGCCACAAGCGAGGTCTGCACCGCTTGGCGATATGCCTCACTCTGCTCGAGAGCCGCTGCGGCCTGCAACTTAGCGTTGCGGAGCTTGCCGAAGATGTCTACCTCCCAGCCCGCTGTTACTGCCACGCTATATGCGTTTGCCGAGCTGCTGCCCGTAGAGGCAAGGGTGTTTTGAGCCGAAGCCCCGAGCGAAGGCAAGAATGCTTTGCGCGCTGTGGAGAGTGTCAATTGAGCCTGCTCCACGCTGAGTTGCGCCGACCTAAGATCGGTGTTACACTCCAATGCATGCTCGATAAGCGAGCACAAGTAGGGGTCGGTAAATAGCTCGCGCCACGAGAGCGAAGCCAAAGAGCTGCTCTGCGACGAGGCGTCGATATATGCGTAGAGATCATCGGTGAGTTGGTCGGTAGCCTCGCGTTGATACGAGGTGTAGGTACCACACCCTACGAGCGATATAGTGCTAAATATAGCTAAATATAATATACGTTTCATAATTATAATTCTTCTTTTTGGGTGGTTGGTACTCGTTTAGGAATTAACTGCTCCTCGATATTTTGGAAGATCACAAAGAGCGCGGGGACGATAAATATTAGCGAGATAGTTCCCACAATCATACCGCCAACAACACCCACACCAAGCGAGATATTTCCGTTGGCACCAACGCCCGAAGCGAATACCAATGGCAACATACCAAAGACCAATGTAAGCGAGGTCATAAGAATTGGGCGCAATCGAACCTTAGCCGCCTGAATTGCCGCTTGGGTAATTGAAAGACCTTGACGACGACGCTCCGAGGCGT
>JBCQVM010000028.1:0-25923 GCA_047173105.1 Rikenellaceae bacterium | reverse complement strand
CGACTGGCTCCTCTTGGTTGGCTGGGTACTCCTGCTCGATGAAACTCTTTAGCTGTCGAATGTCATCATTGAAGGTTTTGCGGAACTCTTCATCGCAAACAACCTTACTTTTTATCGCCTCTGACTTCTCGTCCCATAGATTGGGATTTATTGATAGTTGTGTCGGAGAGGTCATATCTACTCGTCTACCATCCCTCAAACGGAGGTAAACAGTAGCAGAACTCTCTGTGTCATAACGCTTTGCGCTTTTCTTTATAATTGCTGAAATCTTCATAATACCCAGTTTCTAAATTGAATATGCAAAACTAAGCATTATTTTTGAATTTTCCCCACATTTTCCCCACACCTGCTAAAAATAATCAAATTCGACTAAAGCCAATTAAAATGCAATACTCTTGTAAGGTATTGATATTACGTTAGTTTACTTTATTTTTCCGAAAATTTCGATTGAATAAAATTTATTCAAATTTAATATTTCAAATGCGGCTCTGGGTACCAGAAAAATCGCTAAGCAGTTGAAAATCAACTCTTGGCGATTTTTTCATTTATGATTTGTGCCCAAATTGTGCCCACACATCCTACACACAATCCCCACCACAGCGCATATAAGTACCGATTCTTTATCATTACTTAATAGTAGACGTTCGTAAAGACCCGAATTAATTTGTCGCTCTAACTCTCGACCATTCCAATTATTGGCGACTGCTTCTAACTCGTAGTATTCTCGCTTTTCACTATCATCTATATGTATAAGCAGCTTGTACTGAAGCCAATTGAAAAGTGTCCGCACTGCGGACACTTTTGGATATAACCTATAAAATTGGCGTGCTCGTGCAAGTTGGCGATAGGTAAAGCCGCTTCCGGACTCCATCTCAAGCGCCTTTCCAAGGGCTCTTAAGCAGCTGCGCACATACTCTGCACGATCTTTCCCCTCCTGCTCCTCGATAATCTCAGCCTTGAATCTTTCGGGGTGGTGGTATCGCTCCATCGTTTCGAGCAACCACTATAGAGCTATGCACAATCTTTTCATAGCTCCTCACACTTTACTTCTGGCGGAAATAGATCTGGATAGGAACTCCCGAGAAGTCCCACTCCGTGCGCAACTTATTCTCCAAGAAGCGGCGGTATGGATCCTTGATATATTGTGGCAAGTTCACGAAGAATGCAAACTGCGGCGTAGGTGTCGGAAGTTGTGTTACGAACTTGATCTTGATATACTTACCCTTGATTGAAGGTGGCGGATAGTTCTCGATAATTGGCAAGAAGAACTCGTTGAGTTGGTGGGTTGCCACACGACGCTTACGGCTCTGGAATACACGCACCGCAGTCTGTAGAACCTCCAAAATACGCTGCTTGTTAATCACCGAGGTGAAGATAATCGGAATATCGTTGAATGGTGCCAACTTGCGCTCCAACTGCTCGCGCCACACTTTCATTGTATTGCTATCCTTTTCGATCAAATCCCACTTATTGACCACGATAACGCAGCCCTTGCGGTTCTTGACGATAAGGTTGTGAATATTAAGATCTTGGTTCTCGAGACCTTGACGAGCGTCGAGCATCAAGATGCAGACATCCGAAGCCTCGATAGCGCGGATAGAACGCATAACCGAATAGAACTCCAAATCCTCCATCTCGCGGTTCTTACGGCGCATACCAGCCGTGTCGACCAAGTAGAAATCCATGCCAAATTTGTTGTATCGCGTGTGGATCGAGTCGCGTGTAGTACCTGCGATAGGTGTTACGATGTTGCGCTCCTCCTCCAAAAGGGCGTTGGTCATCGAGGATTTACCCACATTGGGGCGCCCCACGATTGTGATGTGTGGCAGAGAGTCGTCGTAGTCGTCGAAATTCTGCTCGGGAAGAGAGGCCACAACGGCATCCAAAAGGTCACCCGTACCACTACCGCTCATCGACGAGATGCAGAAAAGCTCCTCGCCCAATCCCAAAGAGTAGAACTCGTGCGAAAGGTAGACCTGATCGTTGTTGTCGATCTTGTTGCAGACCAAAATAACCCTCTTCGAGGAGCGACGCAAGATGTCGGCCATCATCATATCGAGGTCGGTTATGCCGGTCATAACCTCCACAAGGAACAAAATCACATCGGCCTCCTCGATTGCGAGCAACACCTGACGGCGGATCTCATCCTCGAAAATATCCTCAGAGTTAACGGTATATCCACCCGTGTCGATCACCGAGAATTCGGTTCCACACCAATCGCTGGTGCCATAATGACGGTCGCGAGTGGTACCAGCCGTAGAGTCTACGATCGCCTTACGCTCACCGATCAGGCGGTTAAAAAGTGTACTTTTGCCAACATTTGGTCGGCCTACTATTGCTACTAATCCCATATCTTTCTATATATTAAGGGTACAAAGATAGTGCTTTTTTGTTGAAGATAAAAGTTTTGCGGGATTTATTGGTTTTTTTTGGGCTGCTTGTATCGTTGCACTTGTGGGCTTCTCGCTTTGCTCGAAGATTTTAGATCACCCTCTCAAAAAAAAATCTGCATCAAATTTGCTATCTTTAAAGAAAAATACTAACTTTGACACTAATAAAATCACTAAAACAGTATAAAAGATGAAAAGATTACAAAAGATCCTCGCAATTGCCACTCTTGCAATTGCTGCATCAACAGTTAGTGCTTCAGCACAAATTTATTACGGAGTTAAGGGAGGAGCCAACGTATCGACAGTTATGGCAGTCGACGGCTTGGGTGATGCTACATGCAATTACGGCTGGCAAGCTGGTCTTACAGCAGGAGTTAAAGTTCCTATCGTCGGTATCGGTGTCGAGGCCGAGGCTCTCTATGTGAACAATACAATCTCTTTCAACACAAACTCTTTTGGGGATTGTGAGATCACCAGCAACTCTATCGAGGTACCTGTTATGGTTTCTGTGCCTATCTTCCCTATGTTACCTATCTCGATCAAGGCGGGCCCATCGTTCACTCTTGCGTGCAACTCTACATGCACGGTTGCAGGCGAGGATTACGATATCGACCCTATCAAAACAGGTGTTGGCTACACAGCTGGTATCGGCGTTAAAGTCTTTAAGTTCACTTTCGACCTACGCTACAATGGCCAATTCTCATCGACCACCCCACTTGGTGACCTCGGTTTAGCTGGCAGCATGAGCACAAGCACGGTTAGCGCATCTTTGGGCTACAGATTCTAAGCTGAGACTTGCCAATGAGTGAACCCGCAAAGCAGATAACCCTCGAGGGAGTCGATCCACGCGAGCTCTACGGAGCACAAAATCTCTACTTAGACCAGATCAAGGAGCTTCACCCACAACTCAAAATAGTGGCTCGAGGAGCCTCGCTCAAGGTCTTTGGATCGGAGGAGGAGCAGAACCGTTTTGAGATCCAATTGGAGCGCCTTGTGGCCTACTACCAAAAGTATGGTCATATCTCCTCCGAGGTTGTCGCACAGGCATTCTCGGGTGGCAAGATCGAGGTGGAGGGAAGAGTCGACAAAGATGTAATCGTATTTGGCAACAACGGAAATATAATTCGTGCACGCACCCACAACCAGCAGCGATTGGTCGAAAGCTACCAGAAATGCGACCTGCTATTCGCCACTGGCCCTGCGGGATCGGGCAAGACATATACGGCTATAGCTCTGGCCGTTAGGGCTCTCAAAGAGAAGGAGGTAAAGCGCATTATACTCACTCGTCCTGCTGTCGAGGCGGGCGAGAAGTTGGGCTTCCTGCCCGGCGACCTCAAAGAGAAGTTAGACCCCTATTTGCAGCCTTTGTACGACGCACTGAACGATATGATTCCACCCTCCAAGCTACAAAAGTATATGGAGGAGGGGACAGTTCAGATCGCCCCCTTAGCATATATGCGTGGTCGCACGCTGGACAACGCCTTTGTGATTCTGGACGAGGCGCAGAACACCACCCCGTCGCAGATCAAGATGTTCCTAACGCGCATGGGGCGCAGCGCCAAGTTTATCGTCACGGGCGACGTCACACAGATCGACCTGCCACACAAGAGCGATAGCGGACTACTCAAAGCAATGAACACCTTGCGCGATGTGAAACATATCGCCATCATCGACTTCGACACGCGCGACATCATCCGCCACCCCTTAGTCAAGGATATTGTCAACGCATTTGAGCGAGCCGAGAAGCGTGAGGCTGATCGCAAAGAGACAACAAAAGAAACAACAAAATAATAAAAAGCAATGAACAAAAATTTCGAAGCTCTCAACCCACAGTCGGTATGGAAGCACTTTGTGGAGATTATGAAACGTCCACGTCCATCGTATCACGAGGAGGCTATACGTCAATATGTTATAGATTTTGCCGCAGCGCATAACCTCGAATGCAAGGTCGATGATGCGCTCAACGTATATATCTTCAAGCCCGCCACCGCAGGCATGGAGTCTCGCAAGGGATTGATCCTCCAAGCGCACCTCGACATGGTGCCACAGAAGAACAACGACAAAGAGTTCGACTTCGAAAATGACCCCATCGAGGGTTATATCGACGGCGAGTGGGTCACAGCAAATGGCACCACTTTGGGTGCTGACAATGGTATCGGAGCTGCCGCAATCCTCGCTATTTTGGAGGACGAGAGCTTGGTACATGGCGACCTTGAGGCTCTATTCACCGCAACCGAGGAGACTGGCATGGATGGCGCAATGGGGCTCAAAGGCGGGCTGCTTAAGGGCGATATCCTCCTAAACCTCGACTCTGAGGATGAGGGCGAATTGTATGTAGGGTGCGCCGGTGGTGTCGACCTCACCGCAACTTTCGAATATGAGAGCAGCCCCACACCCGACACAGACTACAAAGCATTCCGCTTGGATGTCAAGGGGCTCAAGGGTGGCCACTCGGGAATCCAGATCGTCTGCCAGCGCGCAAACTCCAACAAGGTGTTATTCCACTTCTTGCGCTCATCGGCGATCGACGTGGATATGTTGCTCTGCTCGGTCGATGGAGGTGGACTTCGCAATGCGATCCCTCGCGAAACCTCAGCCATAGTCTTGGTTCACGAGGAGGATGTAACCGACTTCGAGGCTGCCGTTAAGCAGTACGAGGCGCAGGTGGTAGCAGAGTATGCCGGCATCGAGGATTCGATCTCATTCACCGCAACCGAGGTGGAGGTACCCGAGCAGATGATCGACGAGGATGCTGCGGCATGCTTAGTGTGGTCAGTTGTGGGTTGCCCCAATGGCGTTATCAAGTTCTCGCCCTCAATGCCGGGATTGGTTCAAACCTCATCGAACTTAGCTCGAGTGGTATCCAACGGCGAGACGATCACCATCCAGTGTCTACTTCGCAGCTCGGTGCGCTCAGAGAAAGAGGCTTTGGCCGACTCTATCGCTTCGGTATTCGAATTGGCCGACGCCGATGTCGAGACCACAGGAGCATACGATGGCTGGAACCCCAATATGGAGTCACCGATCCTCAAAACGATGATCGCATCGTATGATGACCTATATAATAAGACCCCCGAGGTCAAAGCGATCCACGCAGGATTGGAGTGCGGAATTATCAGCACAAACTACCCTACGCTCGATATGATCTCCTTTGGCCCCACAATCCAATACCCTCACTCTCCCGACGAGCGAGTGGAGGTAGCATCGGTCGAGAAGTTCTACGACTTCCTTAAACATACGATCATCAACGCCCCCGAAAAGTAGAGAGCAGATGGTGGATAGCCAAAAATGGATCGTTATAGTCAACCCCATTGCAGGATCTGGAGCGGGATTAGAGAAATACCCCTTAATCTCTCGCCGACTTCGCGATGAGGGCATTATCCACGAACCGATATTTACCGAACACAAATTCCACGCTGTAGAGCTTACGGTATCTGCCATTGTGCAGGGCTACCGTAAGCTCTTAGTGGTGGGAGGCGATGGCACCATCCACGAGGTGGTCAATGGCCTCTTTATCCAAAAGGTAGTCGACCCCGCCGAGGTGACCATAGGCGTAGTGGCTGTGGGAGATATTAACAACTGGGCTAAAAGCTCGCGCATTCCGCTCAACATCGACAAAGCCGTAGAGGTTATCAAGCGCGGCAACACAGCGCTCCAAGATGTCGGCACAGTGACCTATGAGGAGGCACACTACCGCCAAACGCGATACTTCGTCGTGGCCGCAGGGTTAGGCTTTAACACCTACGCCCTAAAGCGAATAAACCACCTGCGCAACAAGGGTCGCGGTCGGCTGCGCCTTATCTGGTCGTTTGTCCGCTCATTTTTCAAGTACAAACCTACGGGAATCAAAATCTGGATCGACGACGAGTTGGTCTGGAATGACCTACTTATGAGCCTTGCAATAGGTGTGGGAGACTACGGAGCCGGCGGAATGCGACAAATGCCCCACGCAGTGATGGACGATGGAGAGCTCGATCTCTCGCTATTTCGCCCCATCCACTTCTGGCATATCATCTTCCGCACACGCCATCTCTTCAATGGGGGTATCTACCGCATCGGCCACATCCTCCAACAGCGCGGCGCAAAGATCCGAATCCAATCAACCCCCGAAATAGCCCTCGAGGCCGACGGCGAACTGCTCGGCGAAAGCCCCCTCGAATTCGGCATACTACAAAAAGCTATTCGTGTTGTAAGGTAGGCAGTTTTTGTTCCGCCTATCTCGTCATTCTCGTGAAAACGGGAATCTTAATTTTTATGTAACATTGCGCTTGTATAAGATTCCCGATCGAGTCGGGAATGACGTATTGGAATTCAACCTCGATTTTGGGTCAAAGCGAAAAGCCCAAAGTCGCAAAATAAAGACCGCTCCAGCGGGGGAGCTATCCCCACCTGCTGGAGCAATCCTAAACATATCTAATCGTTAAAACGTAAACGATCCACCCAAAGTAACCCAAGCACCGGGCATCACCAAACCTCCATAGTCGAAGTATTCGGTCGAGGTGATGTTCGTAGCATCGAGGTACAAGCGCACCTTGCCACTCTGCCACGCGAGGCGACCATCGAGCAGGAAGTATGGCTCATACTCCTCAATGGTGCCCTCGGCCGAGGTGTAGTTACCCTCGCGCACGTATGCCGAAGCGGTGAGAGCCAAGGTGAGGTTTAGCGGCAGGGAGAGTATCACATCGCCGCTCGCCTTGTGACGCATATAGTCGGTGGCATACTTCGAGATCATCGAGCCGCTATCCTTATCCATCGAGATATGACCATAGCTCACTCCAAGTTGCTTGACAAGCCCCTCGGTGGAGTAGGCTGCCGAGAGCTCAGTACCGAGTGTTGTAAGCTCGGTTATCTGCATCGACTGCCAATCGGCATCGGCATCGGCCTTAACCCAGTCAATCACATTCCGCCCCTCACGCAAGTAGACCTGTGCCGAGAAGCTCCACTGCGAAAGCGTGTAGCAGCTATTTATGCGATAGGTCACAGCCTCCTCGGGCACCAAATTTTCGTTGCCCACATAACCCGTTGCGGTATAGTAGAGGTCGGTAAATGTAGGTAGACGCATTGATCCGGTCACACCCGCCTCCACAAATAGAGGCTCACAAGGGCGATAATTAACCGAAGCACTCCAAAGCGGCGTAGTGCCATAAGGAGTGGAACTCAAGCCCACAGAGCCCGAAGCGCCTATCTTACCCCACTGCTTGGTGTGGCGAAGATATCCATTGACGACATTGCGATCGGCATACTTAGTGTAGTTGCCCTTAGCCTCGGCCATCGCCTCACCCAAGACGCTGCTATAGATCTCGTTGAAGGTGTAATCTACCCCCACAGTGGTCTGACCTGCCACCCACACATAGTCGCCCCAGAGCTCAGCACCGAGATTGTTGGTCATGTGGTAGTTGTAGGGAACAACGTCGGGCGAGCCTGCGATAAGCTCAAAACGGTCGAAGTTCTTGCGGAAACTTGCGCTCGAATTGAGCGTAAAGTCGCCCCATGACTTAAACCACCTAAGCGACGAGAGATAGGTCTCGGTAGCCTCACGCTGATTAGGATAACTGAGCGAATAGAAGCCATTGGCACCAAACTCGCGCTGCTGGGCTCCCACCTGCATATCGAAGAAACCGGCACCCTTAGAGTCGTAAGTGGCGCGTAGATAACCATTTAGATTCTCGAAGTCGGTATTGTCGCGATAGCCATCCGAGCTACGATAAGAGCCCACGCCATAGAGCGTGAGGCGATCGGTGCTATAAGCCCCCGAGAGATTGGCATAAGCGTAGCCATACTCACCCCCAACTAACTCCACACGCCCATAGTTGGGCTCAGTGGGTGCCGTACGGAAGTTGATAGCACCAGCATAGGCACCGACCCCCGAGATACCATCTATAAGGTCGATCCCCGCCACCGACTCGATGTCGATAGGTAGAGAGTGTGTTTGATGCCCCGTGCGAGCATCGGTGAAGTTGATGCCATTGAGTAGCACCATTGTCTGGTCGAACGACCCTCCTCTGATAGAGAGGTCTGTCTGAATCCCCTTGCCGCCTCTTTCGCGAACGTCGATAGATGGCGAGAGGCGCAACGCAGACTCCAATGTTTGGAGAGGGGCGGCGGCTTGAGTCGCTCTACTAAAGAGTTCGGTCGGAGCCATAGCACTACGCGTTGGACTCTCTTGAGAGAGAGTGACCCCCACGTCGTCAATATCGACCACCTTGAAGATTTGAAGTGTGTCGACATTGGCTGCGTTAGCCTCCGAAGCAGCAAGCGAGATGATCGACATACCCACTCCCAATACCCCGATGCGCACCTGTTTGTGCATCGAAGCAAAAGCTGAGTAACCCGCTATCGACCAACGTCTAAAGCAAGCAACAGCCCTTTGCGAATGATTCTTTTTCATCATCACTTGTTGTTTTGATTAATAGTTAAAAATGGCTCTGGACTCTCCTGAGCCGGCGACAAAGGTAGAAAAAATAATAAATAATTGTTCATTGTTCAATGATTAATGCATATAAATTTACTTCACTGCACGTCACTCCTCGCCCCCTACGTTATCCTCGCCCTGCACGTCACTCCCGCCCTACACGTCATTCCCAAGACTCTGCACGTCATCCTCGCGAATGCGGGGATCTTAAACTTTGCAAATTAAGATTCCCGTTTTCACGGGAATGACGTAGAGGGGTGAAGTCGGGAATGACGTAGAGGGGTGAAGTCGGGAATGACGTAGAGCGGAGAGGTGGCGTCGGGAATGACGTGGTAGAAAGTTGGGAACGATATAAAAATTCACAATAATTTTGAGGTTTAACAAAATAGCTCTATCTTTGTGGTAACGTAGCATAAAACAATCAAGCCTATGGTGAAATAAAAAAAATAATTAAATCTAACTCTCAGCTATTATAAAAGGATTTATTATAACTGAGCATACATAAAAGCGTTAGCTTTATTTCTGGTTTCCGAAACTTAGACACTTTCAAAGCCGCAAAGAGTAAGGTGTAAACGCTCATGAAGTGGTCTGCATATTGCAGCCCATTGTTCGTGGGCTTTACTTCATTATTTGGTGGCAGGTAGTCTAAGACCTCGGAAACAGATAAAGGTATTGTCCCACGTTTTTTGTGTGTCGTAATGAAATAACATTTATTATTGCTTTTGGGTCGAAGCTTAAGATTCTCACACACATATTATGAAAAAAATTATTTATTTATTCATCAGCATATTTGCTATTGCCGCACTCTCTTGTTCTAAAAGCTCGTCGGATATCGACACTACCCCCGACACAACTACCCCCGAGGTAGGAACTACAATCAATGTAGTAATCAGCACCGAGGCGCCATCTGCAACCAAAGTTTCGTACACCTCCAATAGCGACGGTTCGGAATTTGCATTCTCATGGAACTCAGGCGATGAGATCTCTGTTGCGGTACCTGCTGCCTCTGACAACACAAATAGTAAATTCACAGCTGAGAGCTCGACAAGCACAGCAAATCTTAGCGGTCAAGTGGTCTCATGGGAGGGGTCGTGCGATCTTTATGCGATCTTCCCATACAAGTCGTCGGGCTACTCAGTCTCTTCGAGCGGCACTTTCACCCACTCACTTGCAAGTCAGACGGTAGATGCATCTTCTAACAACTCTTTCGAGAATAGCCTAATGGTTGCTGTGGCAAGTGATGCTACAGCTGTTTCGGATGAAGATTACTATATCCCGACCCTATCATTCCAACAGGTTATGTCGTTCTATCAGCTTAGCCTAAAGGATATCCCCACCGACGAGACTATCGTGGAGATTGGCTTCGAGGCATCTAACAATATCTTCGTTGAATCTGCTACAGTTGATTTGACCTCTGCTGAGCTCTCCAACAAAACAATGACCTCGGCAATTAGCGCAAGCGTGTCGAACACATCGGGCACAACTGCAACCCTCAACTTCGCACTCTTCCCCGTTGATCTTAGCAGCCAGTCAGTAACGATGTATGTAAAGACCATGACTACCGATGGTTACAACCAATATTCAAAAGAGTTCAACCCCGCAGCAAACTTCGAGCGCAACACCTTTATCCACCACGGCGAGGAGTTGAGCCTAAGCGACTTCGATGGCTCAGAGGTAGCCGATTTTATGCTTGCTGATTTCAGCTCAACTTCATATCCTACAGGTGACACTTGGATTATCGCAGATAACGGCTCACCCTCTTATGAGGAGTTTGAGGGATTGAGAGCGGCTTTAAATGCAGTAGGAGAGCAGATATCTCTATCTTTCCCATATATTGAGAGTTTCCCAGAGTATGCACTTGAATATATGGAGAATCTCGTTTCAATATCTGCCGACTTAGCAACAGAGATTAGCGGTGGGGCTTTTCAATACTGCACTAATCTTTCATCGGTAACCCTCCCCAATGCTACATATATTAGAGAGTATGCATTTTGCGATTGTTGTTCACTTTCATTGGTAAGCCTCCCCGAGGCTACGACTATTGAAATATGGGCTTTTGCATACTGCAACCTTTCATCGGTAAGCCTTCCCAAGGCTACGACTATTGGAGATTCTGCTTTTATCTCTTGTTCCGAGCTCTCATCGGTAAGCCTCCCCGAGGCTACAACTATTGGAAGTTATGCTTTTGCCTTTTGTTCCACACTCTCATCGGTAAACCTTCCCGAGGTTACAACTGTTGGAGAGAATACATTTAGGGAATGTCATGAGCTAATTACAATATCGCTTCCCGAGGCAGTAGTTGTTAGAAACGAGGCATTCTGCGCTTGTGAGCAGCTGGACACGCTATCGCTTCCTAAAGTTAAGTTTATGATGTTGGGTGCTATTGCGGAGTGTTATTCGTTATCAACTCTCGAGGTGGCTACTGATAGCAGTACTAAACTTTTAATCTTTGGGGATATAGACTGGGGTCTTGGAATATGTGAAAACATCTCACTATCTATTGGCATTCAGAATTCCGAGTATGTTGACGGCAATGTACTACATGTTACATTAAGTAGCACAGACAATATCTCTGATGATGATCTATATCAATATCTGGTTGCTTGTGGCTGGGATAGCGAAGATATTGAAAGCGTGATGATGTACGACAGCTGGAACTGGAAAAATGAAATGACGTGGTGGGATTATTCCTACACATTCAAAGAGATCAATATTGTAGGTGGCGTTTCGAGCTTAGTAGCCGCAAGTGGCGAGAATGCTGGCGGTACGACACTTGGGTGGTAATATATTAATATTCTCACAATAGATAAATTAAACTTATATTGATGCTGTTCGAGGCAGTATCAAATTAAAGGGAGCAGATTTGCGCAAAGCATTCTGCTCCCTTGTCGTTTTCCTGTACGTCATTCCTCGCCCCCTACGTCATTCTCGCCCTGCACGTCACTCCTCGCCCTCCACGTCATTCCCAAGACTCTGCACGTCATCCTCGCCCCAACTCGTCATCCCTGCCCCACACGTCATCCCTGCCCCACACGTCATCCTCGCGAATGCGGGGATCTTAAACTTTGCAAATTAAGATTCCCGTTTTCACGGGAATGACGTAGGGGGGTGGTGTCGGGTATGACGAGGGGTGAAGTCGGGAATGACGTAGAGGGGTGGCGTCGGGTATGACGTAGGGCGGTGATTAATCATTATTGGCATACTCCTTGCTTGATATCCCAAAAAAATGGAACTGTGAGAATACATTTTAAAACAACTAAACACTCATTTATGAAAACATTTAGACTATTGATTGCAGCTACGCTCATAGCGCAAGCAGCATCCGCGCAGAGTTATTCAGCTCCTGCGGGCAGCGAAACCTCGACCGTTTATCTTATTGCAGCCTATCAGGATGCACCGAGTAGCTCTCAAGAGGAGGATTGCACACCAAAAGGCGGCAGAGCCATGGCCAACAAAGCGGCTGTCGAGGCTGCCATAGCCGACCACGAGGCGACAATGAGAACTGGCTATCAGGCACTCCAGCAACCTCTCTTGATCATCGCGCAGCGTGAGAATAAATTCTCGTTTGCTGTGGGTGGTTATATCTCAATGCGTGCGGGTTACGACCTCGATGGATCGGTCAGCAACATCGACTTTGTCACCGCTGACATTCCCGTGCCGGGCACTTATGCATCTAACCAGAAGCTGATGATGGATGTCACCACCTCGCGCGTATTTGCCAAGGGTATAATCAACACCTCGGCTTTGGGACAGGTCGAACTCTTCGTCGATGCCGACTATCGCGGTGGCACAGCAGGCAACTATCAGCCACGCGTGCGTTCGGGTTACGTTTCGTTCTTAGGCTTCACCGTTGGTCGCGATGTAACAACTTTCTGCGACCTCGATGCAGCGGTAGCTACGATCGACTTCGAGGGGCCAAATGCCTATAACGACAACTTCGCCACAATGGTACGCTACCAGTGTAACTTGGCTAACGACCACCTCTCGATGGGTGTTGCGGCGGAGTATCCAAAGTTCTGGGGAACCTATGGCGCCAACTTCACTTCGCTACCTCAACGTGTGCCCGATATACCATTCTACTTGCAGTATGAGTGGGGATATGCCCGCCAAAATCACTTCAGAGCGTCGGGTGTTATCCGCAACCCATATATGTACAACAAGCTCACCGAGCAGAGCACCTCGCTCACAGGCTGGGGTGTGCAGGCAAGCGGCTCACTACAAGGAACCACTTGGATATGCCTAAAGTATAGTGGTGTGTATGGTTCGGCAATCTCGCAATACATTCAAGACTTCACCGGCATGGGCATCGACTTCACGCCCGAGCCCGACAACGCATCAAAACTCCAGACAACACCTATGTGGGGATTCCAGATCGGTAGCGAGTTTATGCTCTCGGAGCGCACGGCGATGAATGCAGGTTACTCCACAGCGGCGATCGACAACAAGAATGGATACTACTCCGACGATGAGTATTTGCGCGGTGAGTATATCTTCGGCAATCTATTCTACCATGTGACCCCACGCTTCAAGATGGGTGGCGAATATCTCTATGGACGTCGCAAGAATGTTAATAACGAGCGCAACCATGCCAACCGCATCAACCTCTTGGCACAGTTCAGCTTCTAAGCGAATAGTGCATTTTTATTTAGTCAACTTCAAGGTGTTAGAGCCTCGAGGTTGGCTTTTTTTATTTTGATGTGAAATTAATCACAATAAAATTATGCTATATTAAAAATTATTAGTAAATTTGCACAAACTGAAAAGAAATAAATACACAAACACTATAACTTAAAAAACACAATTATGGTTTCTTACAAAGATTTAGGTCTTGTTAACAGCCGCGAGCTTTTCGCAAAGGCTGTAGAGGGTGGCTACGCTATCCCAGCATTCAACTTTAATAACATGGAGCAGATGCAGGCAATCATCCAAGGTTGCGTTGAGTGCAGCTCACCTGTTATCCTCCAAGTTTCGGCAGGTGCTCGTAACTACGCTAACCAAACTCTTCTCCGCTACATGGCTCAGGGAGCTGTTGAGTACGCTAAGGAGTTGGGCAAAAATATTCCAATCGTGCTTCACCTCGACCACGGTAACTCATTCGAGCTTTGCAAGAGCTGTATCGACATGGGCTTCTCATCGGTTATGATCGACGGTTCGCACCTCCCATACGAGGAGAACGTAGCTCTAACCAAGAAGGTTGTTGAGTATGCACACGCACACGACGTAACAGTCGAGGGCGAGCTTGGAGTATTGGCAGGTGTCGAGGATGAGGTATCTTCAGACCACCACACATACACCGAGCCAGACGAGGTAGAGGATTTCGTTAAGAAGACTGGTGTTGATTCACTCGCTATCTCTATCGGTACTTCTCACGGTGCTAACAAGTTCACTCCCGAGCAGTGTACACTCAATGCTGACGGCGTTTTGGTTCCACCATCACTCCGTTTCGATATCCTCAAAGAGATCGAGGTTCGTATCCCCGGATTCCCTATCGTTCTTCACGGTTCTTCTTCAGTACCACAAGAGTACGTTAAGGTTATCAACGAGAACGGCGGTGCACTCAAAGATGCTATCGGTATCCCCGAGGAGCAACTCCGCGAGGCTGCTGCAAGTGCAGTTTGTAAGATCAACATCGACTCTGACGGCCGTTTGGCTATGACAGCTGCCGTTCGCGAGATCTTCGCAAAGAACCCAGCTGAGTTCGACCCACGCAAGTACTTGGGCCCAGCTCGCGACGAGCTTAAGAAGCTTTACAAGCACAAGTGCGAGAGCGTTTTAGGTTCTGCCTCCAGAGCTTAATTTCTCGAGGAGTATTCCTTTACATAAAGCGGCCGATAGTTTTTTCTATCGGCTGCTTTTTTTCTATAAAAAATCGTATCTTTGCATCACAACCACACACAAAAAAATCAACACAAGTGTCAGAGATACTAAAAGGACTAAATAAAGCGCAATACGACGCTGTCATCAACTACGACGTAGCCTCACTAATCATCGCGGGAGCGGGGTCGGGCAAGACCCGAGTGCTCACCTCGCGCATTGCATATATGATTGAGCAAGGGGTTTCGCCCTCCAATATTTTGGCACTCACCTTCACCAAGAAGGCCGCCGAGCAGATGCGTGAGCGCATTGCACAGATGATGCCCGATGGGCGTAGTCGATTTATTCGCATGGGTACCTTTCACTCGCTTTTCGCCAAGATCTTGCGCGACAATGCCGAGGCGATTGGCTTCACACGCAACTTCACGATCTACGAGCCCAACGACTGCAAGAGCCTACTGAAGTCGATCCTCAAGGAGCGAGGATTGGGCGACGACATCTACAAACCCAATGTGATCCTCTCGCGTATCTCCTACGCCAAGAACTCGCTGGTGACCCCTGCGGCCTATGCAGCCAACACCGCTTTCGCTACGGAGGATCGCCGCATGCGCATCCCCGAATTTGGCAATATCTACGCCACATACTGCGCACGCTGCAAGAGTAACGACTCGATGGATTTCGACGATCTGCTTCTGCAAACCAACATCCTATTCCGCGACCACGCTGATATCTTGGCGCGCTATCAACAGGAGTTTCAATATATCTTAGTGGATGAGTATCAGGATACTAACTACGCCCAATATATCATCATTCGACGCCTCTCGCAGCTCCACTCCAAGGTCTGCGTGGTGGGCGACGATGCGCAAAGCATCTACTCATTCCGCGGTGCTAAGATCGAGAATATCATCAACTTCCGCAAGGACTACCCCGCAGCAAAGACCTTTAAGTTGGAGCAAAACTACCGCTCCACGCAGACCATCGTCGATGCCGCCAACTCGGTGATCGAGCGCAACTCGAACCGTATGGATAAGCGCTGCTTCTCGGCGGGTGACAAGGGCGAGAAGATCAAGGTGATCCGCGCCTACACCGACCGCGAGGAGGCTCAAGTGGTAGCCGACCAGATCCGCGACCGCGTGCGCGACAACGCCGATGGCGACTACTCCCAGATCGCAGTGCTCTACCGCACCAACAACCAGTCGCAGGCCATCGAGGAGGCTTTGCGTCGCAAGGCAATCCCCTACAAGATCTACAAGGGCAACTCCTTCTACGACCACAAGGAGATCCGCGACACCTTGGCCTACGTCCGCTTGGTCTGCAATCCTCGCGACGACGAGGCATTCAAGCGTATCATAAACTACCCGGCTCGTGGAATTGGCGCCACCTCGGTCGATAGGATCTCGGCGATCGCCACCGAGCGACGCTGCTCGATGTGGGAGGCGATCGACGCACTTGTTGCCGAGACTCCCGCCGATGCTGTACAGCGTGCTATAATCAAAAAGGTGACCGACTTCGTGGCGATGATCCGCACATTGGCGCTAAGCCGCAACGAGAAATCGCTATACGACTTCGGACTGGAATTGGCCTCTCGTTCGGGAATCCTACCCCTATATCGCGCGGCAAACTCACCCGAGGCGGCAAGTGCGATCGACAATATCGAGGAGCTACTCAACTCGATGCAGCTCTTCAACGAGCAACGCGAGGCGGAGATCCGAGGAGGTGAGCGTGAGGCGGACGACACGGCCACTCTCGAGGAGTGGTTGGAGAATGTAATGCTGATGACCGACATGGATAACCAGAGTGAGGATGAGATGAACCGCGTGACACTGATGACGGTGCACTCCTCCAAGGGTCTGGAGTACAAATATATATTTATCGTCGGCGTGGAGGAGAATCTGTTCCCCTCGCAGCGCGCCGTGGAGAGTGGCGATATCGAGGAGGAGAGACGATTGTTCTATGTGGCCATCACGCGCGCCAAGGTTGCCGCGACGATCTCCTATGCTGAGATGCGATTTAAGTGGGGCAATATGGAGTTCTCGCGCCCCAGCTGCTTTATGCGCGAGATCGACCCCAAGTATCTCGACATCACCGATGCTGACGCCCCCGAACCCAAGAGCCGAGTGCAGCAGCGCCAAGGCTACGGCTCCAACCCTGCGCAGCGCTCCAACTCGGGCACCACTGCCATCGAGGAGCTCCGCAACCGTTTCGACTATCGCCACAAGCAACGTCGCGAGGTAGCTGCCACCACCACCCCCGCACGCCCCAATCCCGCGATAGTCAGCCCACCGCAACCCACCTCGACACAGGGCATGCGCCGTGTGGGAGTACGCCCCCAAGGCGCAGAATCATCGGCCGGGGCATGCAGCTACAACGTTGGGCAGAGAGTCGAGCACCCTCGATTTGGAGCGGGCACAATCAAGGCTATCGAGACACTAAGCACAGATCATAAATTAATCGTCGAATTCGGTAACGGGGAGGAAAAAACCCTCTTGTCGAAGTTTGCAAAACTAACCAGACTATGACACTAAAGCAGCGATACGGAGCCATCATCGAGTGGTTCCAGACCAATATGCCCGTAGCCGAAAGCGAGCTCAACTACAGCAACCCCTACGAGCTATTAGTCGCCGTGTCGCTCTCGGCGCAGTGCACCGACAAGCGGGTGAACCTCACCACGCCAGCGCTCTTCGAGGCCTACCCCACCCCATTCGAAATGGCTGAGGCTACCGCCGAGCAGATCTACTACTATATCCGCAGCATCTCCTACCCCAACAACAAAGCCAAGAACTTGGCGGCAATGGCACGCATGCTCTGCTCCGAGTTTGGTGGCGAGGTACCCCAAGATCTCGATGCCCTGCAACGTCTGCCGGGCGTGGGTCGCAAGACTGCCAATGTCTTGGGCGCAGTCTTGTGGCAAAAGGAGGTTATGCCGGTCGACACCCACGTATTCCGCGTCTCGGCACGCATGGGACTCACCCGCAGTGCCAAGACTCCTCTGCAAACCGAACTCCAATTGGAGAAGCATATCCCCTCACACCTGCTGCCAATAGCCCACCACTGGCTAATCCTCCACGGCCGATATGTCTGCACCGCACGAGCCCCCAAATGTTCGACTTGCGGCGTGAGGGAGTGGTGTAAGAGTGGGAGTACTTTAGTTTAGGGCTGCCTCCGTTTTGGGTTAGGATTGCCTCCGGCAGGCGGGGATTGCACTGCACTCCTCGTCATTCCCGACTCGATCGGGAATCTTATACAAGAGGAATATAACAAGAAGGTTAAGATTCCCGTTTTCACGGGAATGACGAGTGGGTGAATCGGGAATGGCAGGTGGGTGAATCGGGAATGGCAGGTATATAAAAGAAATAAAATTAGAAAAACGCCTAAATATTTACTATCTTTGCAGATAACCAATGTAAACAAAGCCCATCCAATGAAAAACCGCATACTCCAATTCGTAATTCTATTATTGTTAACCACACACCTCAAATCGCACGCTCAAGAGGTCGAGGTCGACTACACTAACGAGGTGATAGCGAGCATGATGGAATACTACTCATTAGGTATCGACGAGAAACTATACCTCCAACTCGACAAGCCATACTACAGCAGTGGCGAGAGGATCTGGATCAAGGGCTATCTGCGCAATGCAATCACGCACGCCTCGCTACCCCACTCCAATTTTATTTACGTCGAACTTATCGCCAAGGGTGACAGGTTGGTTAACCGCGTGAAGATCAAGCGCGACTCCACGGGGTTTAACGGTTATATGATTCTCGATGCCGAGATGAGCCCGGGCGACTACACCCTGCGCGGCTATACTCGATGGATGACCAACAAGGATGAGGAGTATTTCTTCTCCCGCTCGCTAAGTATCATTAGTCCTATACCGCCCGAACATCAAGGAGCAGCACAAGACTCCACACGCCGCGAGCGCCGACAAGCTCGCGAAGCACTGACCAAGCAGGCAGCATCTACGATGGGTGACTTCGCCGTGCAGTTCTTCCCCGAGGGAGGTGCGCTGCTAAGCGATGGAACCCAAATTGTGGCATTCAAAGCTTTAGGTGAGGATGGCTTCTCGACGGAGGTTGAGGGTGAGATCTTTGCATCGGATGGGAGCAATGTTGCGCATATCGCAACCTCATATAGGGGCATGGGAATTGTGGCGCTTCAGGTAGAGCCGGGCGAGGCGTACTATGCCGTGGTAACCTCCATCGATGGCCTCGAGCGCCGTTTCTCGCTGCCTCCAGTAGAGAGTGAGGGGGCTGTGATCAATGCTCGCAAGAGTGGTGATAGGTATATCTTTCAATCGCGCACGTCCGACCCCGCGCTACTCGAAGGGGCTCACTACATCATCCATTCGCATGGGCGAATAATATCTGTAAATAGCGCCGGAGCAACTACAAGCGTGATCCACGCCGAGCAGCTTTTCGATGGCATCAACTCCATCTCGCTGATCTCGGCGCAGGGCAAGATGCTATCCGAGCGACTTATCTTCAAGCGCCCCGAGGTGAACCCCACAATCGAGATCTCAACCAACCGGAGCAACTATGACGCCCGCGAGAGGGTCGAGGTGGCGATGAATATAGCTAACAGCTTTGGAGAGGTGGCCGGAGGTGAATTTGGGATCTCAGTTACCGACGATAGCTCCGTGGAGGCTGACGAGCAACAGGATCATATACTCTCATACCTACTTCTGAGCTCCGACCTGCGTGGCTATATCGAGGCTCCTGCGCTCTACTTTGCGGGGGATCTTGCGCAGGCTGATCGCCACTTAGACCTCTTGATGCGCACCCAAGGATGGCGACGCTTTGACTTGGAGCAGATCCTCGCCTCGCAGCTCTCGCCTGCTACACTGAGCTACGAGGGCGGCGGAGAGATCTCGGGTAACGTCAAGGGATTCTTCGGCAATGAGGCGCGCCGCCCCAAGTTAGATGTGGTCTGCACCTCGCTTAACTACTACGACACATTCACCCTCGACGCCTCGAGCCACTTCAAACTCGTGGGGCTCAATATCCCTGATAGCACAACCTATATGATCCAGACGCGCGGACGCAGAGGTGGCAATTCCCTGACTCTTAACATTAACCCCGAACCATTTGCTGCGCCCCGATCGACACTAACCCCTCGCACCATCGAGGAGTATATCCCCGCCGCATTTATCAACCAGAGCCAAGAAAAATTCTACTACGATGGCGGAATGAACCTCATAAACCTCGATGCGGTATACGTCACCGCAAGCCGCAGCCAGAGCGAAGGAAGTAACTTCGCGACACACTCCACAGGCCCCGAGCAACTCGAGATGATGTCGGGACTCCCACTAACATCGGTCTTTCAGCAATACCCAAGCATGTCGATTTCGGATGAGGGAGTAACATATCGAGGCAGTTCGAGCATGGCACGCTTTATTATTGATGGCATCTATATGGATTACGAAGAGATCAGCTACCTTACGACAACCGACGTGGAGCGCGTGGAGTTCTTTAGCGGCGTCGAGGCTATGATGTATAGCGACGCCTCGGGCGGAATCTTCGTGATAACACTCAAAACGGGAGCCTCGCTGAGTTCCATGGCAACAACCCCAGCAGGCATAGCAATGGTCGAGCAGTTAGGCTACCAAAAGAGCGCCACATTCTACTGCCCAAGCTACGACACCCCCGAGCTAAAGCGCAACCTGCCACCCGATTACCGCACCACAATATATTGGAATAGCACCCTAACACCCTCGAGCGACGGCACAATAGAGTTCGACTTCTACACCGCCGACAAAGCCACCACCTACACCATAACCGTAGAGGGAATCGACGAAGATGGCGAGATCTACCAAGCCACCTCAACAATCAACCGCACCGCCGCCCACTAACAGAGTTCAATAAATTTCAAAAAATCAACACCAACAACCCAAGAAATCAAAAAAAAACACTATCTTTGCCACGCATAAAATATGTGATGGTTCCGTAGCTCAGTTGGATAGAGCAACAGATTTCTAATCTGTGGGTCACAGGTTCGAACCCTGTCGGAATCACTTATTAATTATGAAAAATTAAGCAAAGCTCTCTATTTCAATCAAATAGGGAGCTTTGCTTTTTCTTTTAGCTCGCAGAATAGAATAGGTCAAATCTCAGAGGTTTTCGCTATGGTTATCCGTGGTTGTTTTTGGTAGAGATAAAAACAACCATGACATTTGAGTCAACTCATTGTTTTACATAGCTTAGTTTTGCGAAAAGCAACTAATTTCATCTATCTCTGCCATGATGTCATCTTGATAAGAATTAGTAGTTTGTCAGGTATTACATATATATAAAATATTTGATATTCAACGTCATAATAAGAAATATCAAGATGGTTTGTTGTTATCGACGTATATCTGAGCTATACTGGAATATGTAGTATTATCGGATTATAGTACTACAAAACTGTAATAGCAGGCCACGAGCGGGAGACTCTTACACAATGAGTGTAAGGTGAGGTGTGTTTCGAGGGGCTTAAAACCATTCGAGGGGCATCGAAGCCCACATATTGCTCGCCGTAGTAGCTGCGCGAGTAACCACTGATTTTATCGCTCTTAAGCCCCCAGATGCCATCATTCTCGATATATACACCCCATAGATCATCGTGGTTTTGGGGTGTTCCGAAGTGGTAGTCAAATCCTAAGTCGAGCGGGCCCGGTGTAAGCTTGCCTGTGTATGCTTTGTATGTTTTGTCCACCTGCTTGAGGTCTCCATAGCCGTGGTGCCACTTACCGATTGTTGCTGTGTTGTAGCCCTCATCTTTAACCAAATCAGCGATTGTGGGTCTCTCGTGATTAATCTGCAATGGATCAAATGGGTTGACAACGCCCGAGGTGCGACCCGAGCGGAAAGGATACTCACCGGTGAGCATACTGTAGCGCGTTGGCGACGAAACCGAAGCGGTACTATAAGCATTAAGGTATCTTACACCCTGCGCAGCTAATCTATCAATATTTGGAGTTCGCACCAGATCTCGATCCGAGCCATAGCAATTGAGGCTGCCATAGCCAAGGTCATCGGCCATAATTATCACAATGTTTGGTCGTTGCTGAGCCGCAGCCACTCCCACGCTTGCAACCCCCATCAATGTCAATAGGTAGTTTTTTGAGTTCATAATTTATAAGTTTTAGACTGTTAGTTTTCTTAAGTACAAAAGTATGTATAGGTTCAAAGATATACAAATATTATTATTACTTTGTATAGTGCAAAAACAACAAAATTCAACCTGCTATATCCTGCTTTATCCAAACGAAAAGCAAAGCACGCTATACGAGACGGTGAAAAATCCAGCTAAAACAAAGTCAATGCATTATCAAATTCCATTTCGAGGTTAATCGATGGGGTTTTCGGTGGAAAGGAGTATGCGGCAATCCTCGCAAGTAAATTTTTGATGAAATTTGCGAATGATTTATGTCGGGAGTGTTCGATCTGACAGATATTCTTAAGCTCGTCATTCACGCTCTCGATCACAGCTCGTTTGCGCAGCAGAATCTTGTCGGCATAAGGAATGAATACATTTTTCATATTCTTCTTGATCTTGGTAATCATCTGAATACCATCGACAAATAGTCGTTCAAAGAGTTTGGCTGAGTGTATCCCTCACTGACTTTTGCAACTCCACGAAACGATTGTAAGAGACCAAGTTTGGAAACATATCACGCATTATTGATTTGCGACCTGCTCGACTATGTTTTGAGTTTGATATTGTACGTTTTTGCAATTCAGCAGAAAAAACTTGCATAAAATCATCGGCAAGTGAATAAATTTCTATGATATTTTGTAACCACAAGGGCGATCAAACCCTTGTGGTCTAAAGTTTTTTTTGGCTACTGCCAAATTAGGATTGGGTAACTGTTGTTGATTGGCGTGGTGTCCTCTTTCCAATTATCCGAGCCGAGTGTTGCGGCAAATGATCCACTCTTCATATCAGTCGTTAGCGTTGTGCTGCCACTGACGTTTGTAATCGTATTACCGTAGCCGGAGGCATCATAACCAAAGCTACCTGTATAAACTGACGAGTCATAGGTACAGTTGCTAACTGTAGAATTAAGCATAGAGCCAGCAATACCGCCAATTCTTGAAGTTTCACCACCTGTACTCACAACATTTCCCGTGTTGTAGCAGTTGGATATTGTAGACAAATCATCACCAAACCCTGTAACTCCACCAACACGATAGCTCTCTCCCGTAATCACCGCAGTATTGTAGCAGTTGGACATTGTTCCTGTAGCATAACGTCCTACAACACCTCCGACACATGTAGCAGAAGAGTTAGTTCCAGTAACAGTTCCCATATTATAGCAGTTAGTTAATTCGTAATCCGTGTAACTTGTTTCACCCGTAACACTACCTGCGATGCCACCGATATACCCAGTTGATCCTGATCCTATAATTGTAGCTTTGTTGTAACAGTTAATAATATTAGTATACCGAGCGCATCCAACAATACCACCAATATAAGACTGCCCTGTCACACTGCCGCTCACACCAAGATTTGAGATTGTGACTGAGGTTGTTTCATCACTCTTATAATCCATACCTGAGACATAACCGAAGAGTCCACGGTACATTGATGATTGGTTGATATACAATCCAGAGATTTCATGACCTCCACCATCGAAAGAGCCTTTGTAGATATAACCACTATTTGAGCTACCTACTCCAATTGGTATCCACTGATTATCCTCAGAACCCTCTAAGTCGATATCGCTCATTAGTTTACCATTGGCAGTTTGATTGGTATCTGAAAAATCAAACTCTGAATCTTCACCACTTATCATCTTATCACCACTTATGCTCATGCTATAACTCGATGAGTTTACAAGGTTTGCAAAGAGTTTCATACCATTTGCTGTGTAGATTTTATAGAGGTTATTGTCACTATCGTAAGCAATATCAAACTGAGTGTATGTAGGGGTACCTTCACGATCAAAAGTTGGATATCCTTCATCTGTTTTCCATGCATAGGCTTCGATTGATGGAGATGTCACATTATAGTCGTAAGCACCATTGTTTAGATGATATATTAAGAGACTTGACTCCATAGTGGCTGTTGAGAAGCCTCTTAGATCACCGAAAACAATGTAGGAGCTAGTGCCCATATAGCCATAGCTACTGCCCGAGTAGAGTGTAGAGTCGTAGTAGCAATCGGAGATATTAGCATTGCTAATCTTTCCAACAACACCACCGGTGCAACCATCGGCTCCAGTAATGGTGGCTGAGCTATAGCAGGCTCTTGTCATCATTGATGCAAGGTATTCACTAGTTCCTACAACGCCACCGGCATAGGCTCCAGTTCCGATCAATTCGAGCGCACCCAAGTTGTAGCAGTTGATAACTATATTTTTGTTGCAGCCCACAACACCACCAACATAGCACTGATTACCCGTGACTGAGCCAATATTATAAGAGTTGATTAGCGTAGATTCACCGTTATATCCCACTACACCACCGACATAGGTAGCATACGAGCCTCTATTGGCATTTGATACTGATACCGGCCCTTCATTGTAGCACTCTGATACAGTAGAGCCTGGATTATAACCGACTACACCACCAAAGCCACAAATAGATACTGACTCCGATGTTGTTTCGCCCACAATTGCCCCCGTGTTGTAACAGTTGGTAACTAATGATGAGTTGGAGTTATATCCCGCAACGCCACCTACTTGACACTCTCCCGAGATTGTACCACTATTGCAGCAGTTACTCACCACAGTGCCATAGTTATATCCAGCTACACCGCCAACGTAATAGCGCACTGATGTGACTGTCGCACTGTTGACGCAGGAAGTAATTGTGCTATTTTTATTATATGCAGAGACACCAGCCACAGTGGAATATCCCGTTACACTACCACTGACACTCAAATTCTTGATCGTTGCATTGGTCGATCGACCAAAGAGAGCTTGAGACGTTGCTTCTGGTTGGTAGATATAGAGTCCCGAAACGCAGTAGCCACCACCATCGAATGTGCCTTGGAAGTAGCAATAATCGTCACTTGATGTGAAGTAACCGATCGCCGTGAACTCGTTCTCTTCTATGCCATTGCCCTCGGAGTCTATTCCCCCTAAGTCGATATCGTTGGTCATTACGAAGTACTCGCCCTCGTAGCTTGTGCCCTCTTTAACATTTGTCGAGAGGTCACGCAGTTGCTGAGCGGTTGAGATTTGGTAGGGGTCGGACTCGGTTCCACTACCAAGCCAAATTGTGGGGTCTAAGTCCGACACGGGTGAGGTGTAGCGGTAGCCCGCAACGTAGGCTTTGTCGGTATCCACCGTGCGGATGTCGTAGGCTGTGTCCTCGCTGTTGTAGAGGCTGAACTTTAGGGTTCTCTTTGTGTCATCGCATGGGTTAATCATGATGTGCGAGGTATAGATTCCGTTTACTGGCTCTAACTCTGTGTAGGTCACCTTATATTCGGTGCTGCCATTCTCGAAGATGAGATAGGCAGGGCGCACGGTACTCTCGAACTTAAATGTCATGATTGCCATTGTGTGCTCAAAGGCGATTGCGTCGTCGGTGCCATAGGTGAATGTTGCCTCCATTCGGCACGCCGCATCGAGGTTGTTGATCTGGTCACCATCTTGGTTCGATGGCTCTGCATCCTCGTTGTATTTGGCGGTGTAGGTCATGCCATTTGTGAGATCACTTGTAATATCGGCGTAGAATGAACCTGTCTCCGCATCTATACAGGTGAAAGTGAAGTAATCGAAGCTCTCCTCACCATAAAGTTTGAAGGTGTCGCCCATCTCCCAGCTTAGAGCGATACCCTCGCTATCGTTGTCGGTGAACTCAACTCTGGTAGATGTCGCCTCGGTAGGGATCGTTGCGTAGAGTGTAACACCCTCGGTGGTCGATGGTGTGATAGTATCGTCGACCATATTTTCGGTACACGACACTGCACCCACGGCAGCTACTGCCACGAGCGCAAAGGTTTTTAGTAGTTTTCTCATTGTTTTCATCTTTAGGGGGTTACCAAGCGCTACCGTCATCATTAACGTCACTGAGCGATGTTTCTCCACTTGCGCAAATAATTCCCTCCAATTTGATCTCAATTACCTCTACTTGAGGTGTTTCATAATTTTGTCTTTTCATAGTTATTAAGTTTTAAATAATTCTTGCTATTAAGTTAAGCTCTCCATCCAAACGATAAACGAGGTAACCTCGTTTGAACCATAGTGTTAGGCATATACGCACAAAGCCCAACGATAGATATCTTTTCTCTATCGCTGGGTTTACATAACGTGTTGATATATAAGTGTTTACGCTGGGGGGGGGGTATTTGGGGCGTGCAGATTTGCCGACA
>JBCQVM010000003.1:0-79444 GCA_047173105.1 Rikenellaceae bacterium | reverse complement strand
ACGAAGCCTTCATTGTAGTCGGTGTGCTCACCAATAAGGTTAATACGACCCGATGAGGCGTACTGTGTGCCTTGCCCCTCAAAGCGTGAGGCGAAAGCTGCTTTAACTTTTGTTTGCATTAGGAATAATTTTTTATTTAGGTTTGATTACTATAACAAAGATAGTAAATATAATTAAAAATAAAAAACTATTGTTATTTTTTTTACATTGATCCAAACAATGTTACTAAGATGGGTACAGATAGTTCCATTACAAGCCCATGAAAGAGAGCAATAACAACATACTCCTTGCCCGAGAAGCGGGTGATGATCGGCAGTAGGGTGTCGATCGAGGCTGCTCCAGCCGATGAAATTACCGAGAGTCGACCAAAGTAGCGAACCATAAGGGGGGCTGCGAGGATCGTTGTAATCTCGCGAATAATATTGGCAAGCAAAGCAATGGTGCCAATCTCGGCTCCGCAATATTCGTGAAGCAAAATACTCGAAAGTGAATAGTAGGCAAATCCACTTGCCACAGCCATACTCTCAGAGAGGCTGATCTCGCTAAGTAGAGGGTAGAATGCTAATGCCCCCAACAAGGATCCCACAATTGTGGCAAGCGGCAGGAGTATGATACGACGATCCTGCGCCTTTAGTGCCGCAAGAGTCCCCTTGTCGCTGCCGATACCCATGCCTACAATTAGCATCATCGTGTATAGAATATATCGCGAGAGGTTGCCACTACAAGCCTGTGCTAAGGAGTCGAAGTGCAAACCCAAAAGTAGACCTATGACAAATATCGAAACTATCTTAATGCTACCCTTCATCACACTCCTTTTTGCGGTTAATATACCTATATAATATAAGCGCCAAGATTATACTGCCCAAAGTTGCTCCGCTGCTAATGATTAGCGCACGTAAGCCAATAGTGGATAGGTTGCCGACGATCTGCTCATTGCCGCCCACAACAATTCCCATCACCAATAGCAAAAGGTAGATGATATAGTTAAGCATCCCCGAGAATAATTTCGAGGCTTTGGGCGTGCGGATTAGCGAACCGATGACGATCCCAATGGCGATAATAGCTAAGACGATAAACATTCGTGGATTTTAAAAACAAAGCTCGCCCTAATTTAGAGCGAGCTTTGCAAGTTATAGTAGTTGCACCATTTACTTCGCAGCACGCTTACGATCGTTCTCATTGAGGAGAATCTTGCGCAAACGCATTGAGTGTGGCGTGAGCTCTACGTACTCATCCTCTTGGATGTACTCCAAAGCCTCCTCCAATGAGAATACTTTTGGTGGAGCAATCGAAGATTTGTCATCGTTACCCGAAGCTCGCATATTGGTGAGCTGCTTAGACTTAGTTACATTAACTGTGATATCGTTGCTGCGCGAGTGCTCGCCGATAACCTGACCACAGTAGACCTCCTCCATCGGGTGGATAAAGAACTTACCGCGATCCTGCAATTTGTCGATAGAGTATGCGTAGGCGGTGCCTGTCTCACCCGAGATAATTGAGCCATTGCTGCGCATCTCGATATCGCCAACCCATGGCTCGAAGCCTGTAAGGCGGTGTGTCATAATTGCCTCGCCGGCAGTTGCTGTAAGCATATTCGAACGAAGTCCGATGATACCTCGCGAAGGAATCGAGAACTCCATACGGGTGCGCTCGTCGTTGGTTAACATGTTGAGCATCGTGCCCTTACGACGTGTTACCAAGTCGATAACGGTTCCTGAGTACTCCTCGGGACAGTCGACCGTGAGCTCCTCGATTGGTTCGCAACGCTTGCCGTCAATCTCCTTGATGATTACCTGAGGTTGACCTACTTGAAGCTCGTAGCCCTCGCGGCGCATAGTCTCGATAAGAACCGAAAGGTGAAGCACACCACGACCAAATACCAAGAAGCTATCGGCAGTAGCGCCCGGTTGCACACGCAATGCCAAGTTCTTCTCCAACTCCTTGTCCAAACGATCCTTGATGTGGCGCGAAGTAACGAATTTACCATCCTTACCAAAGAATGGTGAGTTATTGATCGTAAAGAGCATAGACATTGTAGGCTCGTCAACAGCGATTGGGGGTAGTGGCTCGGGGTTCTCGAAGTCACAGATAGTATCTCCAATCTCGAAGCCCTCGATACCTACAACAGCGCAGATCTCGCCGCAGTTCACCATGTCGACCTTTTTCTTGCCGAGTCCCTCGAAGATCATAAGCTCCTTGATACGACACTTGGTCATCTTCTCGCCATCGCGCTTAGCCAAAGTCACGCTCTGACCAGCCTTAAGCGAGCCACGTGTAACCTTGCCGATTGCAATACGACCAATGAACGAAGAGAACTCGAGTGAGGTAACAAGCATCTGTGGGGTACCCTCAGCCACCTCTGGCTCGGGGATCTCGTCGATGATAGCATCCAAGAGTGGTGCGATCGAGTTAGTTGGCTCATTCCACTTGTGCGACATCCAGCCCTGCTTTGCCGAGCCGTAGATTGTTTTATACTCCAACTGCTCCTCAGTAGCCTCCAACGTGAACATAAGGTCAAAGACCTGCTCATTGACTACATCGGGGCGGCAGTTCTGCTTGTCGACCTTGTTGACCACAACGATCGGTTTCTTGCCGAGTGCCAAAGCCTTCTGCAATACGAAGCGAGTCTGTGGCATAGTGCCCTCGAATGCATCGACGAGTAACAATACGCCATCGCACATATTAAGCACGCGCTCAACCTCGCCACCGAAGTCGGCGTGACCCGGGGTGTCAATGATGTTGATCTTGTAGTCCTTATATATAACCGACACGTTTTTCGAAAGAATGGTGATACCGCGTTCTCTCTCCAAGTCGTTGTTGTCAAGTATTAGCTCGCCTTGAGGCTGAGCATTTTCTCTGAGGATTTGTCCCTCGAGGATCATCTTATCCACAAGCGTTGTCTTGCCGTGGTCTACGTGAGCGATGATTGCAATGTTGCGTAATTTTTGCATCAGATTTTTTTTATCTATAAAATTTGAGGCAAAGGTAATCAAAATGTGGTAAAAAACTCTATCTTTGCTGTTAAAACAATGTATATGGAACAAGATTTAATTCTCAACATCAAAGGGCAGAGCAAAATTGTGATCGGAGGATCGCAGAAAATGCTTGCGAAATACCTCTCTGAGAGGGGTAGAGTGGTTATTATTTCGGATCTAAATATAGATCGTCTATATGGTGATACCTTTGCGGGGTACGATAAAATTTTGATCGGCATGGGCGAAAGTTCTAAAACTTTGCTCTCTGTCGAGAATATTTGTCGTCAGCTTCTCGAGCTTGGTGCCGATCGTACAACTTTCCTATTGGGTATAGGTGGTGGTATTGTGAGCGACATCACAGGCTTTGTTGCGGCTATTTATATGCGAGGCATTCGATTTGGATTTGTCTCCACAACGCTCCTAAGTCAGGTTGATGCCGGAGTGGGAGGCAAGAATGGCGTCAACTTCGATGGCTACAAGAATATGATCGGAACATTCCTCCAGCCCGAGTTTGTGATCTGCGACGTCGAAATGCTCGCAACCCTCCCTGAGCGCGAGTTTAGAGCAGGCGTAGCCGAGATCATTAAGGCAGCTATTATCACTAATGACGAGCTGTTCAAGGAGTTAGAGTTACACTCCATCGAGAGTTTGAGGGTCAATAAGGCGCTACTTTCGCGTATCATCTTCGAGTCAATCAAGATTAAAGCTAAGATCGTAGAGCTCGACGAGCGCGAGGCGGGCGAGCGACGCAAGCTTAATTTGGGGCATACTTTTGCTCACGCCATCGAGAAAAATTCGAGCGAGATGAATCATGGCGAGGCTGTGGCTGTCGGCACGGTTATCATCGCAGAGATGGCACATCGTATGGGGTTGCTTTCGGCGGGTGATTTAATGCGCATTATTTCGATCTTTAAAGGGTATGGCTTTGTCACCACCTCGCCTGTGCCTATGAGTAAGATGCTCAAGTCGATAGCACACGACAAAAAGGCTTCGGGCGATAGAATCGCATTCGTATTCCCAACAGCCATTGGACACTGTGATGTAAAAAAAATGACAGTAAAAGAGGTCGAAGAGTTCCAAGTATAAGCTTTTTTACTACCTTTGGGGCGTTAAACTTTAAAAAGATAAAGTAAATGAAACACGCATACGTATTTCCCGGACAGGGCGCACAAGCCCCCGGGATGGGTAAAGACCTCTACGAAAACAACGCTGAGGCAAAAGCACTTTTCGAAAAAGCAAACGAGATTCTTGGCTTTAGAATCACCGACATAATGTTCGATGGCACCGCTGAGCAACTCAAGGAGACTAAGGTTACTCAACCTGCCGTATTCCTCCACTCTGTAATTATGGCAAAGGCATTGGGCGTGAACCCCGATGGTGTTGCCGGTCACTCATTGGGCGAGTTCTCTGCGATGGTTGTTGCAGGTGCACTCTCGTTCGAGGATGGTTTGCGTTTGGTCTCTAAGCGTGCTATGGCTATGCAGGCTGCTTGCGAGGCAGTCGAGGGTACTATGGCTGCCGTTTTGGCTCTTCCAGACCAGACCGTAGAGCATATCTGCGAGGCGATCGACGGTGTTGTCGTTGCAGCAAACTATAACTGCCCCGGTCAATTGGTTATCTCGGGCGCAGTAGAGGCAGTCGAAGAGGCTTGCGTAAAGGCAAAAGAGGCTGGTGCTAAGCGCGCTATGCGCCTGCCAGTCGGTGGAGCATTCCACTCACCACTTATGGCTCCCGCACGCGAGGAGTTGGCAGCGGCTATCGCTGAGGCCGAGTTCTCGACTCCAACCTGCCCAATATACCAGAATGTGGATGCTAAGCCACACACCGATCCTGCGGAGATCAAAGAGAACCTTATCGCACAGCTCACAGCGCCAGTGCGTTGGACATACATTGCCCAAAACATGATCGCCGATGGCTACACCGACTTCACAGAGTTGGGCCCCGGCACAGTTCTTCAAGGCCTAATCAAGAAGGTTGGCTCAGAGGTCGCAGTTGAATCTAAGTCTACACTCTAAAGAGTAGGTATATAAAATAAAAGGAGCTCGAAAATTTCGAGCTCCTTTTATTTTAATACTCCTCCTCGTTGAAGAAGAAATCATCTTTGGTGGGGTAGTCAGGCCAAATATCTTCGATTGATTCGTAGATCTCGCCTTCGTCCTCGATCTCTTGGAGATTCTCTAATACTTCGAGTGGTGAGCCCGAACGTACAGCGTAGTCAATTAACTCCTCGCGGGTTGCTGGCCATGGTGCATCCTCTAATTTTGACGCAAGTTCAAGTGTCCAATACATAGTAATTTTTATTTTAAAGTTTTATTAATTTCGAAAATTCACGCAAATATAGAAATAAAATCGAGAAATCCTACCTTATTTATTAAAAATAAAGTATTAAATTAATATTTTATGGTCTCCATAAAATTTCGTCTACCCCAAGTGCAGTAGCTGACATGCGACCTAAGAGGTAGAAATAATCCGACAATCGGTTTAGATATCTCACCACACGTTCGTCAATGACGAATTGCTCGGCAGCGCTGATGCTGCGTCGCTCGGCACGTCGGCAGATTGTGCGGCATACGTGACAAAGCGAGATCGCTACATCGCCTCCGGGGATCGTGAAGCTGTCGATTGCGGCAACTTTCGCTTGCATTGCATCAATGCTTGCCTCGAGATCTTCGATAGACTCATTGGGAATTTCGGGGAGCTTGAACGATGGTGAGTCACCTGCGGCTAAATGCGCCTCGAGATTCATCAACATAGAGTTAATGCGGTAGAGCTCCTCGACGTAGTCACGCGTTGCAGCCTGCTCCTTGAGCTTGTCGCTCAATAGCCCGATAAATGCCGTAAGCTCGTCGACCGTGCCGTATGCTTCGACGCGGATATCATCTTTGGCTACACGCTCACCTCCGATGAGTGATGTAGTGCCTTTATCGCCTGACTTTGTGTATACTTTCATAGCTTAAAGTGTTGTTTTGGTAGGTGGTTATTTAGAAAAGCTAAGTACTTAAATCTATCTATCGAGGTGCAGCAATGTCTCTTGAGGAGTGAATTGCAGAGCGCCCTACGCTTGTAGGGAGTTAAAATTACAATTGACGTGCCATTAGTTGCTGCGCTCTCGAATAACGCCTCTATCGTGTCGTCGGGGCATTGAGTGCTGCATATTATCATTTTGGCGGAGTCGTCGTTGCGATCTATTGCCACCGTAGTAGCTTCGCAATGGTAGGCAAAATTTGCGAGTTCGGTCGCTGTGCGAGAGTTGAGATTGATCGCTGTGAGTTGCTCGAAAACAGGAGCTGTTACATGCTGTAACTTTCTCGATAGGAACACATTGCGCACGACATAGTAGATAAATGGCGAATGAATACCGCGCCCCCTAAAGTGGCCAAAGCGAGAGAGGAGGTTGGTAATCCGACCTCCTCTCCACAACTGATCTTTAGCCATCCGTGCCACGAGACTCTATTTTTTGAGTTGTCCCGCTAATTTACCCGTTGAGAATGCGATCTGGAGGTTGTAGCCACCAGTGTCGGCATCGAGGTCGAGGATCTCGCCTGCGAAGTAGAGATTCTTAATGATCTTCGATTCGAGGGTCTCGGGGTTTACCTCGTCGCAGCTCACACCACCCGCCGTGACGATTGCTTGGGTGAATGGAGCATAATCCTTGATCTGGAATGTAAAGCCCTTGAGAACACCTATTAGATCGTTGATATTCTGCTCAGTGAGCTTACTGATATAGACACGCGAGTGAAGTCCAATCTCTTCAGATATAGGGATGATAAGTGGTTTTGGCACCAACTTCCACAGTAGCTCCGAGAATTGCTCGGTGGGCTCAAGTTCTGCGATTTCGCGATCAATACGATCTTTAAGCATCTCAGGAGTCAGAGCACTTTTAAGATCGAGAACCAATTTAACATCTTTGCCATCTATGATTGCATCGACCGCAGTGCGGCTCAAGCGAAGCACGATCGCACCTTCAATACCGCGATCCGAGAAGCTAAGCTCGCCAAACTCCTCGCGCACCATCTCGCAATCGACCCATAGTTGAGCATTGGTATTGCGCAAGAAGACACCCTCGAGGCGTCCCATTTGTGGGTGGTCTGAGATTAGCGGGGTGAGTGACGGGCGCAAAGGTACGATGGTGTGACCCAAATCGGCAGCGAAGCCATATCCGTCACCAGTCGAACCAGTTGCAGGATAGGAAACTCCTCCCGTAGCCAAGATCACCTCGGTGCACTCCTCCTTGCGCTCGAAGCCTCGTTTGTTGATATAGGTTACGCCATAGACCTTATTGGCTACAGCGATAATCGAGGTAACATCGATATTGTAGACGATCTTCACATGGTTGTCTACGCAGTAGTCGAGTAGCGCAGTTGCTACATCCCACGCCTTACCACTCTTTGGGAAGACACGATCGCCGCGCTCTACCTCTAATTTGCAGCCTAACTTATCGAAAAATCGAATTGTTGAGCGGTTTGTAAAGCATTCGAATGAGGGCGCAAAGAATTCGGCATTTGCTCGAATATGCTCGATGAACTCCTCTACGGGACGAGCATTAGTGACGTTACAACGCCCCTTGCCCGAGATTCTGACCTTGCGACCAGACTTCTCCATCTTCTCCATAAGAAGTACTCTTTTGCCACTCTTCGCAGCGGTTCCTGCGGCCATCATTCCTGCGGCGCCTGCGCCAATCACGATGACATCGTATCTATTCTCTAATAGACCCTCTTGTGTTATATCTTGCTGTAAATCTTCCATAATGTTGGCAAAGATACAAAAAACTATCTGCATTTCGATCCACACGTCAAATTAATTGTTAACTTTGCTCGCGAAATTTCAATTCAAAGATAAAGATGATTAAAGGTTCGGCAATAATATTACTATTTCTCTTCTTGGGCAACTTAGTAAGTTGGATGGTGGGTGGATTCCTCCCGGGGAGCGTTTGCGGGATGTTATTACTCTTTGCAGCACTTAAGCTAAGGGTGGTTTGTGCGGATGACGTTAAGGGAGTAGCTAAGGCTTTGACCGCCAATATGGCTCTCTTTTTCGTCCCTATTGGCGTAGGTGTGATGGCCGAATATAATCTCATTAGCTCCAATTTAGCAGTGTTTATAATTGTGCCTATTGCGACTACGGCTTTGGTTGTAGTGGTCGTAGGTGCAATGCAGCAATATTTAGAACAGCGTAGTACTGATGGCAACAATAATTAATTCACATATATTTATCCTACTGTTAGTTATAGGTGGCTACCTCTTGGGGCGCTTAATATTCACTAAGAGTCGATTTCCGCTTTTTAATCCTGTTTTGATCGCTATTGCTGTGGTTATTTGCATGCTCAAGTTGCTCGATATTGAGTACGAGACTTTTAAGCAGGGTAGCTATATCATTGACTTTATGTTGGGCCCCTCGGTGGTGGCGATCGGTTATGTGCTGTACGAGCAGTCAGCAGTGCTAAAGGGTAAGGTTGCGATGATCCTCTCGTCGGTGAGTGTCGGTGCTGTGGTTGGAATTGGTAGTGTGATTCTTCTCTGTCGACTTTTTGGGTGCGACGATATTATTACATACTCCATGCAACCTAAATCGGTTACTACGCCAATTGCAATTAGCTTGGCTGAGCGATCTGGTGGTGTGGGGGCAATAGCTTCGATATGCGTGATCATTACGGGTGTGAGCGGCTCTATTATAGCTCCTCTGATACTTAAGCTAATTGGGGTTAAGAGTCCTATAGCCAAAGGTTTGGCATTGGGGTCGGCGGTGCATGGAATGGGTACTGCTAAAGCAATGGAAATAGGCGCGATCGAGGGTGCTGTGGCAGGGCTCTCAATTGGCCTAATGGGTGTTGCCACCTCGCTATTTATGCCTATTATGGAGGCAATTTTTTATTAGTGGAAAGTTAAAAATTGACATTGGAGTTTGCAAAACGCCAACTTTTATCTATCTTTACCTCGTAATATTGAATATAAGAAAATGAAAAACGATCTACTTAAGTGGTTGCGCCACTATGTTTCACCGGCATTCTTGGTTATGCTAACAGCAGCATTTATACTGTGGTATATCGCAAAACTTAGTTATACCTATACAACAGACCTCTATATTGACGTCAAAGTCGGCAGTTCAAAGTTTGAGGTAGGATGCGTGGTCGAGGGTGTTGGCACGAACCTCTTTGGCTACCGCCTATATAAAGGCGGGAAGGTCTCGATTCCACTCTCGGAGCTCAGCTATTCTCGTACAGGGGGCGCTATGGGTGGTGTGGTTATCGAACCACAGTCGCTTCAAAATGCGCTATCTGTCAGATATAGTGATATTAAGGTTGTCTCAGTCGGAGTGATTCCACCTCTTAATATTTCGCTCGACGAGGAGCATAAGCTTCTTAGCAAGTAGTTGATATGTATAGAGTTGGCATAACTGGAGGTATTGGCAGTGGCAAATCAACACTCTGCCAATTGTTTAGCGAATTGGGGATCCCAATCTATAATAGTGACGCTAAGGCTAAAGCCTTGATGTCGCGCAATAGTGAGCTGCAAAATGCTATTGTAGAGGCATTTGGCGAGGAGAGTTACATCGATGGTCAGCTAAATCGTCACTACCTCTCCTCGGTGGTTTTTACCGATCGAGAGAAGCTTCTCCATCTTAATTCATTGGTTCATCCGAGGGTTAAAGTAGATTTTGATAGGTGGAG
Organism: Rikenellaceae bacterium; assembly: GCA_047173105.1. Classification (GTDB taxonomy): domain Bacteria; phylum Bacteroidota; class Bacteroidia; order Bacteroidales; family Rikenellaceae; genus Alistipes. The sequence continues at coordinate 69,802 of JBCQVM010000003.1, read as the reverse complement.
CGAGGAGCAGGATGCGCCCTATGTTATTTTGGAATGTGCTATACTTTTTGACGCAGGATTTAACGAACATGTTAATAGTAGCGTATGCGTGTTATCGCCTAAGGATATGCGTATTGAACGTGTTATATCACGCGATGGTTTAACTACTCAACAGGTCGAAGAACGTATAGCTAATCAGCTCCCCGACGATAAATTACACTCGCTTTGCGATCTTAGTGTTGTGAATTTTGACGTCGAAGATTTGGAGGACGCAGCAAAAGTGTTTGATAAAAAATTTAGATATGAAGCCCAGCGAAATTAATTTGGATTTTTACCAGCCACAGGTTATGGCTATTCTCAATGTGACTCCAGATTCATTCTTTGAAGAGAGTTGCAAATTCTCTATTGAGCATATTGAAGATCGTGTCAATCAGATAGTTGCCGAGGGTGCAACCATTATTGATGTTGGTGGCTACTCCTCGCGACCCGGTGCCGAAGAGGTTTCCATCGAGGAGGAGTGGAGTAGAGTTGAGCGCGGTATTAAGGCGGTGCGAAAGGTTTCTGCTAATATTGCAATCTCGCTCGATACATTTCGCGCAGAGGTTGCTGAGCGCGCCTTAAAGAAGTTTGGAGCCTTGATAATCAACGATATATCAGCTGGCGAATTGGATCCTCGAATAATCGAAGTTGTGGCCAAATATAGAGTGCCATACATTGCAATGCATATGCGTGGAACGCCTCAAACGATGCAACACAAAACTACGTATAACAATGTGGTAGAGGATATTGCACGATACTTTGAGCAAAGAACAGAGCACCTTATAGCATGCGGAGTAAGTCGAATTATTATTGACCCGGGATTTGGGTTTGCTAAAACCATTGATCAGAATTATGAAATAATTGCAGGTTTGAGCCGTTTGGTGGCTTTGGGCTATCCTGTTTTGGTTGGTGTGTCGCGTAAGTCAATGATTTACAAGCTACTTGGCTGCAATGCGGACAATGCTCTTGCGGGCACTATCGCCCTTAATTGGGAAGCGCTATCTCAAGGTGCGTCAATCCTGCGGGTGCACGATGTGCGCGAGGCTGCTGACGTTGTAAAGATTTATAACAAATTTTTAGAGATATGATAAAAGCGACAGATATTCACAAAAGTTTTGGCGAATTGGAGGTGCTCAAAGGAGTCTCACTCCATATTCTTAGAGGCGAAGTTGTATCAATCACTGGTTCAAGTGGAGCTGGTAAAACAACTATGCTTCAGATAATTAGCACTCTATCTTCTGCCGATACAGGTGAGGTGTTAATTGATGGCAAAAATATCGCCTCATACGACGATAAGCGCCTTTCATCATTTCGAAATAATAAGATTGGCTTCGTGTTTCAATTCCATAATTTACTCCCCGAATTCACCGCATTGGAGAATGTTTTGATTCCGGGACTTATCGGCAAACGCAAACGTGACGAGGTGGAACATCGCGCCATGGAGTTGCTCGATATGATAGGGCTCTCGGAACGCAAGGATCATAAGCCAAGTCAGATGTCGGGCGGTGAGCAGCAGCGTGTTGCGATCGCTCGTGCACTAATAAATTCACCCGAAGTTCTCTTTGCCGACGAGCCCTCGGGCAACCTCGATTCGATGAACAAGGAGGAGATTCACAAGCTATTTTTCAAGCTCCGAGATGAGTTTGGGATAACGGTAGTTGTGGTAACTCATGATGAGAAATTGGCGGAGATGGCTGATCGAAAAATTGTAATGCGCGATGGTGTAATAGTTTAATTATGAGTGATTTAATATTCGAACAGACCAAGGAGACTTTAGATGCTTTATGCGAAAGATTCAACCGCGAGGAGTTTATTGCTGATGACCCAATTTCGATACCTCACCGCTTTGTCGCAGTCGAAGATATCGAGATTGCAGGGCTCTTTGCATCGACTATTGCATGGGGCAATCGCAAGGCTATCGTTAAGAGTGCGGGTCGCATGATGGAGTATATGGATAATGCGCCATATGACTTTGTGTGTAATGCTACCCCCGTGGATTTAGCAACCCTACGTAGTTACGTTCACCGTACTTTTAATGGTGTTGATCTCACTGATTTTGTTATCGCAACTCGCTCTATTTGTGAGGAATATGGCAGCTTAGGTAAACTGATGATTAAGCTATATAGTTATGAGCAATCTATTCCATCGCTACTCTCAAAATTTAGATCCAGATTCCTGAGTTGTAACCACGATCCACACTGCGAGAAGCATGTTTCATCTATCGACAGAGGGGCAGCGTGCAAGCGCTTGAATATGTACTTGCGTTGGATGGTTCGCCATGACAACAATAGTGTCGATTTCGGCATTTGGCGCGAGATACCAGCTTCGGCTCTCTATTTACCACTCGATGTTCACTCCGGAAATGTGGCTCGTGCGTTGGGTTTGTTGTCTCGAAAGCAGAACGACTGGAAAGCTGTAGCCGAGGTTACAACCAAGCTTAAGGAGTTCGATGCAGCTGATCCTATTCGTTATGATTTTGCGCTGTTTGGCGCAGGTATAGAGGGTGTTATAAAGCCTCTTCTAAAGTAATACTTTATGTTTAGATTTAAACAATTTGCAGTTGCTCAGGATCGAACCGCGATGAAGGTCGGTACCGATGGAGTGCTTATCGGGGCATGGAGTGCCGTAGAAAATACAGATAGACACTTACTCGACATTGGTAGTGGTACGGGGCTTATTGCATTGATGTTGGCGCAACGCTCCGACGCAGTGGTCGACGCAGTGGAGATATGTAGTGATAGTGCAGCTCAAGCAGCAGAGAATATTGCAATATCACCATGGTCGCAAAGAATTAATATACACAATGTTAACATTGCTGATTTCAACCAAAGCTATAGCTATGATTTAATAGTTAGTAACCCTCCATTTTTCTCAAATTCACTATTGCCACCCGATGAAAGTCGTACGACTGCACGTCATACGACTTCGCTTACATTCGAGATGCTGATTGCCTCGGTAGAGCGTTTGTTATCATCTTCTGGGCGCTTCGCTTTGATCCTGCCTGCTAACGAGTCGGAGGAGTTCGAAAGTTCGTCTAAAGGGCGGCTTTATTTATGGCGAAAATGCTTGGTCAAAAGCAGGGTAGGATCTGATTGTAAGAGGGTTATGTGCGAGTATCGTCTCGCGCAGGCAGATGATATTCAGCAAACAGAATTGGCAATTCGCGAAGCGCAGTCCAATGAATATACCGCAGAATATCGCAATTTAACTGCAGATTTCTACCTAAAATTTTGATTTTTAATTTAAAATTTGTATATTTACGAGACTAAAAATTAGAACTATGAAAAAATATATAGCACTTTTGCTACTATCAATGATTTCGATTTCGGCAGCTGCACAAGGATTCGTTACAACGCCTCGCTCGGGGTTGGTTAAGGATGATAGTGGCTATACATTCAACTACCCATCAACTGTTATTGAAGTTGAAGTTTTAGTTGAGAAAGATGTTATAACACCCGGCATATATGCACGTTATGCGCAAAAATATCTTGCTACAAGGACTCCACTTGTAGAACAAGTTTCATATCGTGTCATCGATGCCCGCATATGTTTAAGCACAGATATTTCGAATGCTACACCATTTATTCCAGCGGCTCCAAAAGTAGAATACTCCAAACTTCAAGCCGACCAATACAGCTCCGTTGTTCTCAATGACGACGATGCTGCACGCGAGGCTGCTGCGGCAATCTTCACAATTCGTCGTCAACGTCGCGAGATAATTGACGGAGAGGCTGGAGAGGGTTACTTCGGTGCAGGTCTCGAGGCAGCTATGGATCGCCTCGATGCAATGGAGCAAGAGTACTTAGATCTATTCATGGGGTATCGCACAACAACGCAATCAGCTCATAGATATTTAGTTAAGCCTCAGGCAGACACCTATAGATCGGTACTTGCGCGCTTTGATAGCAAGAGTGGAATTCTTCCGGCCAACGATCTAACGGGTGCGCCTATTTACATCCAATTCCGTCCATACGATATTCCTGACACCTCGTCATACGGCAGAACGGAGCGAACTCGAGCGACAACATGGCTCCGTATTTCACCTCCAACAGACTGCATTTTGTACAATGATTCTGCGCCAATTGCCTCGGCAATATTGACAATATACGAGTTCGGCAAGGATATTGAGATCGAGACTCTTGCTAAGTAAAATGGGTAACACTGAGCGCTTTACGAAGCTATTAGGTGAGTGTCGCCGCCAAATGAATGGCGCGATAGTTGGTTCTATGCGCTATTACGGCACCGAGTATGGCCTAAACTACGGGGTTAGCCTGCCGACAATTCGCTCATTGGCCAAGGCTGAGGGGCACGACCATTGCTACGCCAAGTATCTATATCAGCAGCAGGTGCGCGAAATACGCCTTGCGTCGCTTCATATTGCTTCACCAGAGCTTGTGAGTTCAGAGGAACTCGATTTCTGGGCGGCGGGTATCATTAATTCGGAAGTCGCCGAAGAGGCTTCATTTGCATTATTTCAATATGTTGATGCTGTAACTCAGTGGCTTAGCTCCGAAAATGAGCTTCTAATTTACACCGCATTACTGTCGATCTCTAAGAGTAAAAAGATTGAAGTAGTGGCATTTAACAACTTGATTTCAAAATATTTGCACATAGATTCATTGCTCCTAAATAATGCCATCATTATTTTATTAGAGAGTTACTATCGCAACAAAGCAAACAGGATTGCGATTGATAAAATTATTGCAGATCTCCCCACCTCCAAATCCTCGTCATACATCATCGAGGAGATGACATGGCGCAAGAAGTGCCTATAGTATTTAAATTAACAAGAGTTCGAGAATCCTCGAACTCTTGTTAATCAACTATAAATTTCAACCCAACTCATCTGACTCATTGCAATCGAGGCGAGCTCTTTTTCGATATAGCTAATTGTACGTAGCAGCCCTTCGCGCAGATCGGTTGTAGCACTCCAATTAAGCTCATTCTCAGCAACTTGAAGTGTTGGAATCTTGTATGGTGGCTCGTCGGCGCGTGCGGCAACATGATGGATGTTCGATCGGCTTCCTGTGAGCGAGATAATGAGTTCGGCTAACTCTCGAATAGTAATCGTCGTTGCCGAGCCAAGATCGGCAGTGATAATTCGCTCATTATTATGTGCTTGCATTAATCGTCGCAGTCCATCGACCATATCTTCAACCCAACAGAATGTGCGAATTTGATCACCGCTACCATGGATCGTAATATCATGATTATTAAGTGCTTTGACTATCATATTCCCGATAATATGTTGATCTCGCAATCCGGCATGCGCTCCATATGTCGAGAATATGCGTGCAATACGCAGATCGAGATTATCTTCGATGTGATGAGCCCGATGTATTGACTCAGCAAAACGGCGACTGTCGGCGATAAATCGCTTGCGCGACGTGTAATTTATATCGGGTCGCTCGTAGTTGTAGACGTCGTCGGACGAGCCATAAAGCACCTTGGTATTGGATCCACCGAGTATTGAGAGCGGATTGATTGATCCTGCAATCGTTAGCTGTTGAAGCGCGATAGGATCGACATTTTCGCCAAATTCGATAGGTGCAATAAGGTTGTATAGTTCATCGCACCCAATCTCGTAAGGTGTTGTTATATCGTGCTTTAGATAGTGAAATCGCTCTCTATTCTCGATGTGGCGCAATAGTGGCGACTCGCGCCTACCGCGTTTGTCAATACATACCACATCATACCCCTCCTTGAGGAGTCTCACACAAAGGTGCGAACCAATCAAGCCCGCTCCACCCAATACAATTGCACGTTTACTCATAATATTTATTTTGAGTAATGCTTTTGCAAAATGTATGCCTAAGTTGGTTAGGGCAGCACTTTATCGAGATAACCGCCACCAATAACGCGATCTCCGCGATAGAGAACCACCGGTTGGCCTGCGGCCGATGCCCATGCGGGTGACGAAAGAGTTATTTTATAACCATCGCCGTGCTCAATGATGCTCTTGGCATACCCATCGGGGTTGCGACCAATTCCACGGATCATCACCGAGATATCGGCGGATGTTGTGAGCTCTTCGAGGTCGACTATATTGCACTCGCTAATAAAAAGTTGCGTATGATACAAATCGCTATCATCCCCTATAATCAATGAGTTACAGTTGTTATCTAAACCAATAACTACGCTGTTTTTAGGGATTCCCTCGCCCCTTTTTTGACCTATAGTATAGTGGGCAAGCCCATTGTGCTTACCGACTACAACGCCCGATTTGTCGAGAATATCCCCCTGAGGGAGCACCCCGCATACCTCCTCAATATAGTCACTATAGCGGCGCGATCGCAGGAAGCAGACCCCCATGCTCTCTTTTCTCTTCGAGGTGTTGATCTGCTCCTTGATAACCTCTGCCATTGGGGTGATCGCTCTTGCGAGGATCTCTTGGCTTAGCCCCCAAAGGTAGTAACTTTGATCTTTTAGTCGATCGGCAGCACGCGCGACGTAGAGCTTCCCGTTGTATTTTTCGATGCGAAAATAGTGGCCTGTGGCGATATGGTAGATGCCATTTGCAGTGGCGTATTCAGATAATAAATGCCATTTAACAAGCGGATTGCATCGCGTGCAAGGTGCTGGTGTTCGCCCTTTTAAGTACTCTGAGGTGAAGTAATTCTTAATTTCCTTTTGAAATAGCTCTTCGCAGTTCAAAGCCGCAAATTTAATCCCAGACTCATTAGCACACTTCCGTGCATTCTCTACGAGTGACTCATCCCCACACATATCCAGAGTTAGGGCAGTAACCTCGAGGTCGCAGCTCTGCAACAGCGCAACTGCTGCTACACTATCCACGCCTCCGCTATACCCCAAAACGACTTGTGATTGATCCAGACTCATTTTACTGCCCGAAAATTTCCTTGTTGCGACTATCCCAATTTTCGAGAAGGTAGTTTAACTCCTTAAAGAAAGTTGTATTATGCTCATTAACAACTTTATAAAACTCCGAGGTAGAGAAAAGCTTTTGGGCTAAAAGCGCCTTAATATTAACTTGTGCAATATCCTTAAAGTCGGCGATTGTGTACTCCTCGCGCTCTACACCTCGCTGATCACCGAGGGTCATTAGACCTGTTAAGATCGCCTCACCCACCTTAAAATTAGCATTATAAGCCTCAAAAGTAGGGTAGGAGGCTGTTAGTGAAGCACGATTCTGATCGAGATAATTAATAACAAACTCATTGATAACGCTTTTGCGTAGCAGCGAGATATAATAAGGTGATACCTCGGTGGTATCTCGAGCAACAATGACGTCGGGAGTGATGCCTCCACCGCCATATACGTCGCGACTCAATCGCAGGGTTTTGTACAATGGGCGCTCGATGCTATCAACCTCGAGAGTGTCGCTATCGTTGTAGCGCGCATAATGACGCTCGTAATACCCCTTAGCGTCACCATCGGTGTATGGGCGCTGAATAACTCGCCCCGATGGTGTGTGGTAGCGGGCAACAGTGATCCGAGCTGTGGAGCCATCCAAAAGCTCGAATTGTCGCTGCACAAGCCCCTTGCCGAAACTTGGGCGGCCGAGAATCACGGCGCGATCCCAATCCTGAAGCGCTCCTGCAACAATCTCGCTTGCCGAGGCTGAATCCTCATCGAGTAGAACTACGACATTTCCATCTGTAAATTGTCCGTTGCGCGTGCTTCGAAGCACCTTTGTATCCTCATTTCGCCCCTCCGTAGAGACAATTAGTGCACCTCGAGGTAGGAAGAAATTTGACAGCGAGATAGCTTGTCCCAACAATCCACCTCCATTGCCGCGAAGATCGAGCACCAAGGTTTCAAGCGATGCGAAGCCATCGAAGGCCTCCACAAATTCGCTGTAAGTAGTTTGCCCAAAGCGGTTTATCTTAATGTAGCCGGTGGTGTCGTTAAGCATATAGGCAGCATCGACCGTATTAATCGGGATGTTGTCGCGCTCAATAACAAAATCGAGAGTCTCCTGCTCGCCATGGCGAACAACTTCGATTGCAACCTTTGTACCCCGCTTACCACGAAGGTACGAAGGGACTTTTTTCTGCGTTATTCCAACAACACTCTCCCCATCGACCGAAATAATTCGATCATTTGGCACCACGCCAACACTCTCGGCCGGAGCTCCAACAATAGTATTAACGACAATGATCGTATCTTTGAGTACATTGAATTCAATACCAATGCCACTAAACTCGCCCTCGAAATTTTCGTTGACACTCTTCATATCCTCGGCATTGATATATGCTGAATGGGGATCTAACTCGAGAAGCATCTCGACGATTGCCTTCTCCACAAGTGGCTCCATATCAATCTCTTCGACGTAGCTGCCATTGAGATAGCTATAGAACTGGTTGAACTTCTGGAGCTGTTCCACTGCGCCACTATTCGATTGTGGCGACTTCGCCAGTAGGGTAGTCGCCACAATCAAAAGGGGTATTAATATCGGTATTTTTCTCATTATTCTATGAAGAGATCTTTTAGAACGTCGAACGTAACACTCTGCTGCTCGCCGGTGGTCATATTCTTGACCGTTGCCATCTGCTGCTCAATCTCCTGACTGCCGATAATTACTACAAAAGGTATACCACGGCGGTTGGCGTGCTCCATCTGCTTCTTCATCTTCGCTGCATCGGGATATATTTCGGCCGCTACTCCATTGTTACGCAGCGACTTAAGCAGTGGCAATATTACATCCTGCTCGCTTTCTCCGAGATTCACGAAGAGCACCTTAGTCGAGAAATTAACATCCGCAGGGAATAGATCGAGCCCAACCATAACATCGTAGATGCGATCGGCACCAAATGAGATACCGACTCCCGACATATTCGGCATGCCGAAGATACCGGTGAGATCGTCGTAACGACCACCGCCGCAGATCGAACCGATAGCGAAATCGTTGGCTTTAACCTCGAAGATTGCACCGGTGTAGTAGTTGAGTCCACGGGCTAACGAAAGATCAATTTCGATAGGTAGCTCGATGCCTAATTTAGTGGTATGGTTTACGATTGTTTGCAATTCGTCAATGCCCAATAGTCCTGTTTCAGAGTCTGTTATTGCTTCACGCAACTTATTGATCTTCTCTTGATTTGTACCACTTAGCTCAAGTATTGGTTGAAGCTTGGCAATTGCCTCATCCTCGATACCACGTGCCGCGAGCTCAGCCTTAACATTATCCAAACCGATCTTATCTAACTTGTCTATTGCAATGGTGATATCCATCATCTTGTCAGCGTGGCCAATGGTCTCGGCAATGCCGTACAACACTTTGCGGTTGTTAATTTTGAGCGTCGTGTTGATCTTAAGCGCCGTAAAAACTCGCTCGACGATCTCGATAAGCTCGACCTCGTTGAGCAAGGATGTCGAACCAATCATATCGACGTCGCACTGATAGAACTCGCGGTAACGCCCCTTCTGCGGACGATCGGCACGCCACACGGGTTGGATCTGGTATCGCTTAAAGGGGAAGATAATCTCATTTTGGTGCTGCACAACATAGCGCGCAAATGGCACTGTGAGGTCGTAGCGGAGTCCTTTTTCACAAATTTTTGATGCTACGCGCAACTCGTCGCGACTCATCTCCTTGGCATAATCGCCCGAATTGAGCACCTTGAAGAGCAGCTTATCGCCCTCCTCGCCATATTTACCCATAAGTGACGAAAGGTTCTCCATCGATGGAGTCTCGAGTGGCGCAAAGCCAAAGAGGCGAAAGACACCGCGGATAGTATCAAAAATATATTGGCGGCGCATCATCTCGGCGGGGCCGAAATCGCGAGTGCCTTTTGGTATAGATGGTTTCTGGATTGCCATAATTTACTCAACTAATTTTTTATACTTAACTCTCTTAGGGGTAGTATCGCCACCTTGAGCCTTTTTCCATGCCTCAAATTCGCTATATGTTCCTTGGTATGAGACAATTGTAGAATCACCCTCGAACGAGATAATGTGTGTTGCAATACGATCCAAGAACCAACGGTCGTGCGAGATAACCACGGCACAACCTGCAAAATTCTGTAAACCCTCCTCCAATGCTCGAAGCGTATTTACGTCGATATCATTGGTCGGCTCATCGAGCAAAAGCACGTTACCCTCCTCCTTGAGCGCCAAGGCCAAGTGGAGGCGATTGCGCTCACCACCCGACAACACGCCGCACTTCTTCTCTTGGTCGGCGCCCGAGAAGTTGAAGCGAGCTACATAGGCGCGAGCGGGAACCTGACGGTTGCCAAGTGTCACGAAATCACTATTTTGTGAGATTACTTCGTAGACGCTCTTGTCGGGATCAATCGACTTGTGTTGCTGGTCGACGTATGCTAATTTAACAGTTTTGCCCACGGTAAAAGTTCCAGAATTAGGCTCCTCGAGACCCATAATCATGCGGAATAGGGTAGTCTTACCTGTTCCATTAGGGCCGATCACACCGACAATACCTGCGGGAGGTAGAGTGAAGTTAAGATCCTCATATAGGATACGATCGCCATAGCCTTTCGACACACCATTGGCCTCGATTACAACATCACCCAAGCGAGGGCCATTTGGGATAAATATCTCCAACTTCTCCTCCTTATCTTTGGAATCTTCGCTCATCATCTGGTCGTATGCCGAAAGACGCGCCTTGCTCTTGGCATGACGTCCTGCGGGTGACATACGAACCCACTCCAACTCACGCTCCAAGGTCTTGCGACGCTTGCTCTCTTGCTTCTCCTCCATCGCCATGCGGGTGGTCTTTTGGTCAAGCCAACCGGTGTAGTTACCCTTCCATGGAATTCCCTCACCGCGATCAAGCTCGAGGATCCAACCTGCGACATTATCGAGGAAGTAACGGTCGTGGGTAACGGCAATAACCGTTCCCTTGTATTGTTGTAGGTGCTGCTCCAGCCAATCAATCGACTCAGCGTCAAGGTGGTTAGTAGGCTCATCGAGAAGCAAAACATCGGGATTTTGAAGTAGTAAACGACATAGCGCTACGCGGCGGCGCTCGCCACCCGATAAAACGCCTACATTCTGATCAGGCTCAGGGCAACGCAAAGCATCCATAGCACGCTCCAAAACGCTATCTAACTCCCATCCATTCACGTGGTCAATCTGCTCGTATAACTCACCTTGGCGCTCGATCATCTTGTTCATCTCGTCGTCGCTCATGGGTTCGCACAACTTCATGTTAATATCCTCGTACTCAGCAAGTAGTGCAACAGTTCCAGCACAACCCTCCTCGACGATCTCGCGAACAGTTTTGGTGTTATCTAACTGAGGCTCCTGCTCGAGGTAGCCCACCGAGTAGCCCGGAGAGAATACCACCTCACCTTGGAAATTTTTGTCAAGACCCGCGATAATCTTCATCAAAGTAGATTTACCCGAGCCATTAAGACCAATAATACCGATCTTAGCGCCATAAAAGAACGAAAGATAGATGTTATTCAGCACTTTTTTCTGATTTGTAAAGGTCTTGCTGACCCCAACCATCGAGAATATAATTTTTTCGTCTGCCATATTTTTGTTTTTTAATATTTTTGTCGTAGCGCAAAGATACACAAAACAAATAATATATAAAAGCAAGGTGTAGATATCTTATTAAAAAATATCTACACCCTTTATAAAAATGTAAAAACTTACGTTATTTACGCAAGCTATTTAGCAGTGTTTTTGTATTATCAACATTGATAAGAGATAGATTACTATCCACTTTCAAATTCAAGTTTGACATAATTTTATCTACCTCTTTTGAAGGAGCTGATGAGCTACTATTAGCTATATACATAACCAATGTATAACTTGTATAGCACTGTAAGTAAACAAAGATTTGTCCATCGGCACTTACCCATGTAACATTGAGATTATCGGTGTCTACATCTAACAACACATATCGTTCATTATAAAAATTCAGGGTCTCAGATAGTGTTGAGTTTGGTGTAACACAAGCTGAAGAGGTCATATAACCATCACTTAATAAGTACATAGCATAATTAAGATAGCTATTTTCTCCAGTATACATAAGTGATTCACTTGATTCACTATATAGTGCTCTCGACTCATATGCCTTTACAGTAGAAGTAGAACAGCCAAAATCGACACATGGCTCAGTAAAATAGTTATAAAGAGTAGAAACGGTAACAGAACAACTTAACACGCTACTGCCATTATAAACTTTAATATTAGTCTGCCCAGCAGTGTATGCCGTAATCAATCCTGAATCATCAACATAAGCCACGAGAGGGGACTCTGATTCAAATGTACAGCCATCTACATTCGGCTCAAGTAAAAATGTATCACCTGAATACATTGTTAATTTTGTTTCATTGAGCGACCATGACTCCTCGTTTTTTTCGCATGAAATTGCGAAAATTAAGGCACAAATAAATAATAAAATTTTCTTCATAAACATGTTTGAGAGCTTATTAGGACATTTCTCTGGTCGCCGTTAAATTGCATTAATGTATTAGTATGACACATACATACAAATTTGCGTGAACCGATACTCTTTGGTTTAGAGGTACGACCAAGCACCCACACTCCTAATAAGTACAGCTCACGCAAAACGTGAGCATTCTACCTATTGTAAGAGGAGTGTATAAGTTTGGTCGTTTTCTAAACCCTCGACAATAGCAAAACGCTAATTATAATGTATGTTTAGGCATGTAAAAACCTACCTAAGGGTTTTGTCGTTATTATTTCGCACAAAACCCACACACAAAGATACAAAACTAAATCAATATTAAAAAGAGCAGAGGCCAATATCTCACAATATTTTGGAGTATTGGCCTCTAACACTACGTTAATGGCAGCTGAATGAAACGGTTTTATACGTATGATGGTACATTCTCGGTTTGAACCTGCTTGATCATCCAGATATTTTTGGCGAACTGCGCAATGAGTCCATCCATTAACGCAGATGCTTGGTATATCATCTCGTCATCGGCCTGTTTTTTGATGATTGTAACTAACTGTTTGAGGTACTCGAAATCGGCTAAAACAATGTTGTAGATGTCGTGCCCCTTGATATATCCGCTCTCAACCTCCTTGATTTGGGTCTTGGCCAAGATGTCGGATAGATTCGAAATTGGCTTGAGTTCCAACATCAAGATAGTCTCGGCAACGTCGTCGATTGATTCGTTGATCTCGCGAAAGTATTGCTCCAACTTCTCATGCACCGCGAAGAAGTTACGACCCTCGGCATACCAATGAAAGTTTTGCAGTTTGTGATACTCGACAATTAAGTCCGATAAAAGTAAATTTAATTTCTCTTCCATAATTTTAAAGTTAAATATTTGCAAGAGAAGTATCCAAATATCAGGCCAAGGTCACCAAAAGCACACCCCCCACTACCCTTATATTGAATTCATGATAATTTATATTATGTTAAATAAAGTAGGGAAGAAGCGATATGCCAATTGTAATCCCGGCACGTCTGTGCTAAGAAGGCAGGAGAAACCATACATCTGTGCTGAGAAGACAGGAGAAACCATGCGTCATTCCCGTGAAAACGGGAATCTTAGTTTATTTGAAACATTGCCTTTGCATAAGATTCCCGATCATGTCGGGAATGACGTGCTTTCACGACGATATATATATATATTACTTTCGATGAGGTTCCTGCCTCGGCAGAAATGACGTTGTGCCGTTGATATTTCGCCTGAACTTTCAGATGAAACATAATAATGGCCGGAAATCCCAAATGAGATCACCGGCCATTAATTATATAATATATAACTAACTTTTTCTATGATTAGTTGATATTAGGCAAAGTTGAATACTCTTTAGCGTAGCCCATCATCTGCTCAGTGTAATTAGTTGGGTAGACAACCTTTACATCTACGACCTCGCCGCCTTTTTCGATCAATTCGAATTCGGGATTAATAAAGCCTCCATAAGGTTCGATGTTGAGTGATGCGTAGCGATCTAAGAGCTCGCGGTGAAGCGCTGGATCAATCTTAACGCCATATGTCTCTACTAATGCGCGACCTGCCTCATAATCGCCCTCGCTCTTGATGCGCTGGATCTCGTGGAGAAGCTGAGCGAATAATCCGCGGAGTTTGTCGAAGTCATTTACAACAACATAGCTCTTGCCATCCTGCTTGATCCACTCGATAACATTATCTGCCTTACCCTGCTCATAACACCACTCGCCAATGAGTTTGCGGTTGCGCATGTGAGTCTGCTCGACATCCTTACCGAACTCTACGCGAGAAAGTTGAGTCATCATACCATTCATAATATAAGATGCATATTGTGCCTTAGCGACCTCCAAATTAGGCACAAGACCCAATTCAACCATCTGAGGATCAGCCAAATAATAGAGGCCAAACAGGTCGGCACGACACTCCTCCAAGGTTGCGCCATAACTCTTCAACTCTGCACCACTTACACCCGGAGCCAACTGCCCCGAACCGTGACCTAAGCACTCGTGCAAGTCGGTATGGAGATCATCACCCAATTTGCCATACTCTTTCATACGTGCACGATCCTCTTCGCGAAGCACAAACTCCTCGGAGAAACCATTTCCTTCGGCTGCCTTCTTATAAGCATAGGTGATATTGTCGATCGTAACCGACTTCGAACCATGGTCGCGGCGGATCCAATCGGCATTTGGTAGGTTGATTCCGATAGGTGTCGCTGGGTAGCAGTCGCCACCCAATTGAGCCACGGTGATAACCTTTGCCGAAACTCCCTTAACCACCTCCTTGCGGAACGCAGGGTTGATTGGTGAGTGATCCTCAAACCATTGTGCATTCTCCGAGATGATCGTAGTGCGCTCGCAAGCCTCCTCATCGCGGAAGTTCACAACAGCCTCCCACGATGCCTTGCGACCGAATGGATCGCCATAGGTCTCAGTGAAGCCATTTACAAAGTCAACGTTCGAGATGCTATCCTTGACCCACAAAACATTGAAGTTGTCGAACTCCTTCAAGTCACCACTCCTATAGAACGAGATGAGCGATCTGATGGTTGCATCTTGAGGCTCAGCTGCGACTTCGGCCGCCTTCTCCAACCACTCGACAATTGGCTCGAGTGCCTCGGTATACATGCCTCCTACGCGCCATAAACGCTCATAGACTTTGCCATTAGCATCCTTTGTGAGCTTGGAATTAAGACCATAGGAGATTGGCTGAGGGTCGTTTACGTCGGTCATCGCGTCGTAGAATGCCTCGACCTCTTTTTGACTCACACCCTCGTAGTAGTTGTTGGCCGAAGAGGTAACCGGGTCTACCCCATCGGCCATATTTAGGCGTGAGGCATAGAGTGTAGGATCAAAAATGATTGGCGAGATAAGTGCCAAAAGTTCCTCGCAGCTACCGAAATCTGTAGGGAGCGAGCAGCATGGGAGTGATTTTACAACCTGCTCGAAGTATTCAGCCGAGAACTCGGGCGTGAATTTATCGTTAGAATAGTGGTGATGAATACCATTTGCGAACCATACTTTCTTGAGGTATTTCTCCATCGCCTGCCACTCTTCCGAACTGCGGTCGCCCTCGTAGTGCTCCATTGCAGCCTCCAAAGTGCGGCGAATGGTGAGGTTGTATTTGAAATTTTGGTCGAACATAATGTCGCGACCATACTTGGATGACTCCGAAAGGTAGTAAACCAACAATTTTTCGTTGAGAGGAAGTTGCTCGAAAGCAGGAACCTCGTAACGGATTACTTTAATATCGTCAAATTTGTCGACGATCCACGGAGTCTCGCTACTCGTAGCAGCGCACGAGGTGAGCGAAAGTGCATAAATGCTCATTGCAGAAAATTTTATTAACGTCTTCATACTTTAAAATTAGGATTTATACCAACAAAGGTACACATAATTGTGGTATATCTTAATCTAAAAGCATTTTTTTCTTTAATATATCATATTTTGTTCCTAACTTTGCCCACACAATTATTAATTGTGCGTTTATACATATTGAAGAAACGATGAAAATTTTAGAAACAGTATCACAACTTAGAGCCGAGATAGAGGGATGCAACTCCTCTTCTATAGGCTTTGTACCAACTATGGGTGCGCTCCACTCAGGCCATGTGTCGCTCGTAGATCGCGCACGCGCAGAGTGCGACGTAGTTGTGGTTAGCATCTTCGTTAACCCTACGCAGTTTAACGACAAAGGCGATTTGGCGACATATCCCCGCACACCCGAGGCCGATGCTGCGCTACTCAGCCAGAGCGGTGTCGATTATATCCTTATGCCATCTGTCGAGGAGGTCTACCCTACCACCGACGAGCGCATCTTTGACTTTGGCGACAAAGACAAGGTGATGGAAGGAGCCTCACGCCCGGGACACTTCAACGGTGTGGCTCAAGTAGTTAGCCGCCTTTTCGAGATAGTACAACCCACCAAAGCATACTTCGGAGAGAAAGATTTTCAGCAGATCGCAATTATTCGCGCTATGGTCGAGATGTTATCTCTTAGTGTCGAAATAGTGGATTGCCCGATAGTGCGCGACACTGATGGATTGGCTCTTTCGTCGCGCAATACATTGCTCACCAAAGCTCACCGCGTGGCAGCTCCCGAGATCTATAAGGCTCTTTGCCATGGTGTTACACTCTCCGCAGAGGCTACTCCTGCCGAGGTTATCGCCTCTGTAACACGACAAATAAACTCCAATCCACTATTGGAAGTTGTCTACTTCGAGATTGTGGATTCGCTCTCGTTGCAGTCTATATCGTCGTGGAGTGAGTCGCAGTCGGTACAGGGATGTATCACCGTCAAAGCGGGTGAGGTTCGATTAATTGACAATATTAAATTTAGATAGTAATGAAGATGACAATTGAGGTTTTAAAGTCTAAAATTCATCGAGTTAGTGTAACTCAGTCCAACCTTAATTATGTGGGGAGCATCACCATCGACGAAGATTTGATGGATGCAGCCAACATGATCGAGGGCGAGAAAGTTGCTATTGTTAATAATAACAATGGTGAGCGCCTCGAAACCTACATCATCAAGGGAGAGCGTGGCAGTGGTGCTATTTGTCTCAATGGTGCAGCTGCACGCAAGGTTGCTGTGGGCGATGTTATCATCATTATTTCGTATGCACACATGGACTTCGAGGAGGCCAAGAGCTTCAAGCCTTGGGTGATCTTCCCCGATACACTTACCAATAAAATTATTGAGTAATCTCTACCATTCGATAGGCTTTTGGCCTTGCTGCTCAAGATAACTATTTGCCGCAGAGAAGTGACCACACCCCAAGAAACCTCGGTATGCCGAAAGGGGCGATGGATGAACAGATTGCAAAATTAGATTCTTTGTTGGGTCAACCATTGCACACTTAGTCTGTGCATATTTACCCCACAACATATACACTACACCGGTGCGTCGCTGGGCTACAGTCTGGACGATTGCATCGGTGAATTTTTCCCACCCATGCTTTGCATGCGATGCCGCTTGATGGGCACGCACCGAGAGCACAGCATTGAGCATCAGCACTCCTTGTTGAGCCCATCGCTCTAAATTTCCACTCGATGGAGGGGCAATCAGCAAGTCGCGTTCGATCTCCTTGAAGATATTGACGAGCGAAGGCGGAATCTTGATCCCATCGGCAACCGAGAAACACAATCCATGCGCCTGCCCCACATCGTGGTAGGGATCCTGACCAATTATCACAACCTTGACCGACTCTAAGGGACACTGCTCGAGAGCTGCAAAAAGCTCTGCGCGAGGTGGAAAGACCTCCGACGATGCATATTCATCGGCGATGAATGCAGATAACTGCTCGAAATAGGGCTTATTAAACTCTGCCTCTAAGCTATGTTGCCAACTTGCGGGGATGCTATTCTTCACTTTACAACTTCATTTTGGTTAAACTTTGGCATAAAGATAGCGAAATATTTGTCAATGAAAGCTATTATCTCTACTTTTGTGAAAATCTAATTATTGAATAATATGAATATTCTTGACTCCGTGAATAGCATTTTGGGCTATCTCCTTATAATATTGTTGCCAGCTACGGCAATTTGGTTCACCTTTAAGACTAAGGGTGCGCAATTTAGGATGATCGGCGAGATGATCCGAGAGTTAGGAAGATCGGGAAACCGCACTACAAAGGGCGAGGGCGTCAGCTCGTTTCAAGCCTTTACAATCTCGATTGCCAGCCGTGTTGGAACTGGTAACTTGGCAGGAGTGGCAACAGCTATCGCCATTGGAGGGCCCGGAGCGGTGTTCTGGATGTGGGTTGTGGCACTCTTGGGTGGTGCCAATGCATTTGTAGAGTCGACCTTGGCGCAACTCTTTAAGAGTCGCGGCGAGGGTAGTTTTGTCGGTGGGCCCGCATACTATATCCAAAAAGGGTTGGGCAAGAGGTGGTTCGCAGGATTATTCGCTGTGCTGCTGATCTTTACCTTTGGTTTTGCATTTAACTCTGTGCAGAGCAACACGATTTCGTCGGCCTATCAAACAGCCTTTGGCATTGAGCCGCTATATTCGGGTATCGCTATTACGCTCTTTACCCTATTTTTGATCTTTGGAGGTATCCAGCGTATCGCTAAATTTAGCCAGAGTGTGGTGCCAATTATGGCTATTGTCTACCTATTGATAGCCATCGTGGTGATTATCCTGCGCATAGATCGTATCCCGGAGGTGTTCCACGTAATTATCTCTAATGCATTTGGTTGGGAACAGGCGATGGGTGGCGGAATTGGCGCTGCAATTGGAATGGGTGTGAAGCGTGGTCTTTTCAGTAACGAGGCGGGAATGGGCTCAGCACCTAATGTGGCTGCTACAGCCGATGTGTCGCATCCCGTAAAACAGGGCTTGATCCAGTCTCTTAGCGTTTATACCGACACTTTGGTTATTTGCAGCTGCACGGCCTTTATTATCCTATGCAGTGGAATTTATAGTGGCGGAGAGTATAGCGGGATTGAGCTTACTCAACAATCTCTCGTCCAAGAGGTTGGCGCATGGGGCAGTTCGTTTATCGCCGTTATAATTCTTTTCTTTGCCTTTACCAGCATTATTGGTAATTATTATTATGGGGAGTCGAACGTTCTATTTTTGACACGCAATAAGAGAGTGATGCAACTATTCAGATGCATCGTAGGTTTTGTAGTGATGTTTGGCTCTGTAGCCGAGCTCAATGTAGTTTGGGGGTTTGCCGATGTCACAATGTCGCTTATGACAATCTGCAACCTTGTGGCCATCGTGCTACTTGGTCGCTATGCAGTGCTATGCCTCAAAGATTACCAAGAGCAACGCCGCAAGGGTCTCAACCCAACCTACCAAGCATCGACCATTGCCGAAATAGCCGACAAGACCGAATGCTGGTAGTAAAGAGTGTGGCCAACAAGGCGATTTTCGGCACCTATTCCATATCGTGAAGCATCTTCATAAGGACTGTCTGAGCCGACACTACCCTATTTGCAGCCTCTTCGATTACGATTGATCGAGGCGAGTCGATCACCTCATCCGAGACGATCATATTGCGACGAACAGGCAAGCAGTGCATGAAGTATGCATCATTAGTCAGTGCCATCTTTGCCGAATCTACACACCACGACATATCCTGCGAGATCACCTGACCATAGTTCTCGTCGGCGAATGGTGACCAGTTTTTAGCATAGATAAAGTCGGCACCTTCGAATGCTTCGGCTTGATTATGAGTCACTTTGGCACCCTTAGTAAACTCCTCGCTAAGCTCATACCCCTCGGGGTGAGCAATCACAAATTCGTAGTCCAAAGCCGACATCCACTCAGCAAATGAGTTAGCTACGGCCTGAGGTAGTGCTCGAGGGTGTGGCGCCCACGTGAGAACCACCTTTGGACGAGGTTTAGAGCGGTATTGCTCAATGGTGATCACATCGGCGAACGATTGTAGAGGGTGGCGTGTTGCTGCCTCCATGCTCACTACAGGCTTGCCCGAGTAGGTGATAAATTGATTCAGTATCTTCTCGGCATAGTCGTCCGCCTTACACGTAAGGCTTGCGAAGCTACGCACAGCGATAATATCGCAATAGGAACCCATCACGGGGATCGCCTCGAGCAGGTGCTCGGGCTTGTCGCCATCCATCACCACTCCCAATTCGGTCTCTAACTTCCATGCACCTTGGTTAACATCGAGTACCATTACATTCATACCCAAGTTCATAGCAGCCTTCTGTGTGGATAGTCGAGTGCGTAACGACGAGTTGAAGAAGATCATCAACAGGGTCTTGTTACGCCCCAATGTATCATATTTAAAAGGTGTCCCCTTGACGATCTTGGCATCTGCCAACCACTCCTGCAAGGAGCCTACATCGTATAATGATTCAAATTTTTTCATATCTATCTCGGTTTTAATTATTAATCAAATTCTCCTCTGCGGCGTCAATCTCACCGAAGTTAAACTCCCCTACAACAGCCTCGAACATCGCCTTAATCTGCTCCGTGCAGAGGTTTCCGATGCTACCCTCGTGGCTATGTGTCACTTCGCGATTTGGGGCGAAGTTACCCGCCTCGATGTCGAGACCAACCTTGCGGTATGCCTCTCTAAATGGCATCCCCTCAAGCACAAGAGCATTGACACTCTCCACGCTAAATAGGTAGTCATAGCGCTTATCATCAATCACTTCGTTGTTTATTTTGATCTGACCTACCATCACATTTGCCATATGTAGCACACTCTTCATCTCGAAGATTGCGGGGAAGATATGTTCCTTGAGTAACTGCATATCACGATTGTAACCTATTGGCAAATTGGTGGTTAGCATAGCAATCGACGAAGGTAATGCACGCATAACATTGCATTTTCCGCGAATTAACTCCCACACATCGGGGTTCTTCTTGTGGGGCATAATGCTCGAGCCGGTGGTGAAACTATCTGGGTATGAGATAAATCCAAAATTTTGACTCATAAACATGCAGTTGTCCATCGCAAATCGCGAGAGGGTCGAGGCGAGCGATGCGAGGGCTACAACCACACTCTGCTCACATTTGGCACGGCTCATTTGCGCGTAGATCGAATTGTAGTTAAGCGCCTCGAAACCAAGCAGGCGGGTGGTCATTTCGCGATCGAGGGGAAACGATGAGCCATATCCAGCAGCCGAACCAAGCGGGTTTTTGTTGCATAGCTTGTATGCCGAGAGTATTGTTTGGCAATCGTCAACCAAGCTCTCAGCATAAGCACCTAACCAGAGCCCAAACGACGAGGGCATAGCGATCTGGAGATGAGTGTAACCCGGCATCAAGACCGATTTATACTTCTCGGAAAGGGTTGTTAATGTGGCAAATAGCTCACTGCTTAGCTCTACGATCTCGCGGATCTCGGAGCGCAAAAAGAGTTTGAGGTCGACTAAAACCTGATCGTTTCGTGATCGTCCACTATGGATCTTACCGCCCACCGAACCGATCATCTGTGTCAGTTGTAATTCGACCTGCGAATGGACATCCTCGACTCCATCTTCGATGGTGAATTCACCCGCCTCGACGCTTCGCAAAATCTCCTTGAGTCCTTTTTGGACTAAGGCTAACTCCTCGGTGCTGAGAAGCCCGATACTCTCCAACATTTTGGTGTGGGCAAGCGAACCCAAAATATCTGCTTTTGCTAAGTAGTGATCCATCTCACGGTCGCGTCCTACGGTGAATGTATCGACCAATGAGTCCACCTCCACGCTTTTTTGCCAAAGTTTCATATCTATAGTATATAATCAGTTAATATTTTGATATAGCGATCGATACCCTCCTCGACCTCATCTATTAGTACATATTCGTCGGCCGTGTGTGAGCGGTGTGTGTCGCCCACCCCAATCTTTACACTCAGGCAGCTAACTAACGCCTGATCCGAGAGTGTCGACGAACCGAAAATCTTCGATCCATGACGCACGCAGCACTCAACGAAGGGGTGCGATGGCTCGATCGACGAAGCACCCAAGCGAGTCGAACGCGCCGTAACGACACACTCTACATTGGCCTTGATCCTCTCCAAGATTTCCAAATTGGAGTAGAGCCCATTGTTGCGAACATCGACCGTGAAGTGACACTTGCCGGGCACAACATTGTGGGTTGTGCCTGCCGAAATCACCGTAACACTCATCTTCACATCGCCCAACATCTCGGAGCGCTTCTCGAAACGATAGTCGTTAAACCACCTAATATCGTCGAGCGCCTTAATAATTGGGTTAACAGTGTTGTCATGCGCTGCATGCCCCGACACCCCGACCACCTCGCAGTCGAGCACCATCAAGCCACGCTCGGCGATCGCCACATCCATCGAGGTGGGCTCGCCAACGATCACAAGTTGGGGATTGATGATCTGATCGTACATTATCCCCATCCCCTTGTGTCCCGAGCTCTCCTCTTCGGCCGTGAGTAGCAAGCAGAGGTTACAGCCTTTGAGCTCCATCGGATAGAAATGGTCGAAGGTAGCAAGCAACGAAACAAGGCTCGCACCAGCATCATTACTACCTAAGCCATAGAGCTTTCCATCCTCCACGGTTGGCGCAAAAGGATCACGGATGTAGTTCTCATTTGGGCGAACCGTATCGTGGTGAGAGCACAAAACCACAGTTGGTAGATCTGGTGAGAAGCGTTTGTTGTATACAATCAAATTGTTCTCGATGCGCTGCGGAGCATATCCCAAAGATACCATCTGGTCGTAAAGAAGTTGTGCGCTATGCTCCTCCTCGCGAGTTAGCGAGGGGGTTGCGATAAGTCGACTCAATAGGTTTATTGCTGATGCGCTATTCATTGCTCTATTGTTTTGCAATTAATGTTCCCGAATCCTTGAGCAGCGTATCACAAATCCTAACTGCTGCTACACCATTGTCGACCGCATGCAGCGCATTGTCGATCTTGGGGATCATGCCGTCGAAGATCTTACCATCGGCCTTTAGTTCGGGGTAGTTCTTGTGCGAAATAAGTGTTATAACACTCTGTGGATCATTGATATCAGCTAATACTCCAGCTTTCTCGAAAAGGTAAATTAGCTCGACTTCACGCAGTGCACTCATGGCCACAGCCACGCTCTGCGCGATAGTGTCGGCATTGGTGTTGAGCAGCTGACCATCAGCATCGAGCGTGATTGGAGCCACTACAACGCTATATCCCGCACCGATCAACATATCGAGCGCCTTACAGTCGATCTCCTCGGTGAGGACATCGCCCACGAAACCGTAATCTATCTCTTTTACAGGGCGTTTCACAGCGGGTATAATATGGCCATCAGCGCCACATACACCCCATGCCGCTACCCCACGCTTCTGTAACTTAGCTACGATCCCTTTGTTGATACCTCCCGCATATACCATTGTAACCACCTCGACAGTTGCGGCATCCGTTATTCGTCTACCCTCGACCATCTTAGCCTCAATGCCAAGTGCTGCGGAGATCTTGGTAGCTACCTTTCCTCCGCCATGCACCAATATTTTATCACCCTCGAGCGCTGCAAACTCATCGAGAAGCTTATCGAGCCCCTCGGGCGAGTCGACCACGTGACCGCCGATCTTAACTACCTTTAGCTTCTTACTCATCCCTCAAACAGCTTTTTAGTGCTTCGATTAATCTGTCGCACTCCTCTTTGCCGATGGTGAGCGATGGCAGAATTCTTATTATTCGGTTATCCGAGGCGCTGCCTACAAAGATCTTATGTTCGTGTAGCATCTTGGCTCTCAGAGCTTTTGAGTCGCTATTCATCACCACACCGATCATCAGACCGCGCCCACGTAGCTCCACAATTCGCACATCATCAATCGCTTTGAGCTGAGCTAAAAGATACTCACCCATAGCGGCAGCATTCGCCACAAGCCCCTTCTGAGCGATATCATCAACCACCGCCAAAGCCGCTGCACAAGCTAAATGGTTACCCCCAAAGGTGGTACCCAACATGCCATAGACCGCCTTAAATTTAGGCGAAATCATAATGCCGCCAATCGGGAAACCGTTGCCAATTCCCTTGGCCATAGAGTAAATATCGGCATTGACACCCGAATGATCCATCGCAAAATAGTCTCCCGAGCGGCCACAGCCACACTGCACGCAGTCGGCAATCATTACTGCATCATGCTTGTCACACAGCGCACGGATAGCCTCCAAGAACTCCTTTGTCGCAACCTTAACTCCACCCACACCTTGGATCGCCTCGACGATCACCGACGAGACTTCGCCCGCAGCAAACTCAGCCTCTAAGGCTTCGATGTTGTTATATTCGACAAAAGTAATGTTGTCAGTTTGGTTGACAGGAGCCACGATTTTGGGATTGTCGGTAGCTGCAACAGCCAATGAAGTGCGCCCATGAAACGAGGTCGAGAATGCGATCACGCGCCTTTTTGAGTTGTGGAACGATGCTAATTTAATAGCATTCTCATTGGCCTCAGCACCGCTATTGCAGAGGAATAGAGAGTACTCCTCTTTGCCCGCTAACACGCCTAACTTCTCGGCCAAAGCAGCTTGCTGCGGAATACGGATCGAGTTGGAGTAGAAGCCAATGTGTGAAAGTTGCTCGCTAAGGTAGCTTACATATCGAGGTGCAGTGTGCCCTATCGAGATCACTGCATGACCGCCATACATATCTAAATACTCCTGTCCATTGTCATCCCAAAGCTTGGAACCCTCGGCGCGAACAATATTTTTATCATTTATTGGATATACATCAAAACATTTCATAATCAGTAGTTTAAAAGGCCGAAGCCTTGAGGTTAAGTCCCGTCGTAAGTGGCATGCCAAAGATTCTATTCATATTCTCTATAGCCTGACCTGCAGCACCTCGCAAAAGGTTGTCAATCACCGAAGTAATTAATAGGTATTCGCCATGCTTCTCAATATGTAGCAGTGTGCGATTGGTGTTAACCACCTGCTTGAGGTTGATTGGTTTGGGCGATACAAATGTAAATGGCGATGCAGAATATTGTTTCTCGAATAGCTCCACTACCTCGTCGAGGCTCTTATCGCACTTAGTGTGGACAGTAGCAATAATTCCACGAGGGAAATCTCCACGATAAGGCACGAAGTTAATCGCCCCATCGAACGATGGTTGCAGCTTCACTACGCTCTCGCCAATTTCGCCTAAATGCTGGTGTGTGAATGTTTTATAGGTCGAGAGGTTGTTGGCACGCCACGAGAAATGAGTGGTTGCCGATGGTGACTGTCCAGCTCCGGTAGAGCCTGTGATCGCTGTTATGTGCACCTCGTCGCAAAGGATATTTGCGGCGGCCAAAGGCAAAATTGCGCTCTGGATCGCCGTGGCGAAGCAGCCCGGATTAGCCACATTGCGACACTTAACCACCTGATCGCCAAAATAATCTGAGAGACCATAGGCGAAGCTACGCCCTGCACTTACAGCATCCTTCGCCAAGCGAAAGTCATTTCCTAAGTCGATCACCACGCACTGCTCCTGAAGCTCATTAGCTTCGAGAAATTTAAGCGACTTGCCGTGACCCGAGCAGAGAAACAGCACATCGACCGAGGTATCTACTCCCTCCGAAAATAGCATCGAGGTAGCACCAAAAAGATCCTCATGGATACTATACAACGGTTGACCTGCACTACTCGAGCTTTGCGCAAAGACAAAATCCACATCGGGGTGCAACAACAGCAGTCGGCACATCTCTCCTCCCACATAACCTGCGGCACCCACAACTCCAACCTTTATCATTATTCGATCTTATTAATTGTGTTATAAATCTTTGAACTAAGCGAGAAGATCTTGCCAAAGCCCTTAGCATCGTCGCCCGTAAAGGCTCTATTCATCTCGCCATACGATCCGAAAGCATCCGACATCAAATCGCTCTTTGACTCAATGCCGATCACCTCGAAACGATATGGTTGCAACTTAACAAAGACATCGCCCGAAACGAACTCTTGGCTCTGTGTGAGCATCGCTTCGATATCGCGCATAACCGGGTCATAGTACAATCCCTCGTGGAGATTATTGCAGTAGAAGGTCGATATCTGCTCTTTCCAGAATAGCTGCCACTTCGACAATGTGTGCTTCTCCAACATGTGGTGAGCCTTGATAATGACCATCGGAGCTGCTGCCTCGAAACCTACGCGACCCTTGATTCCGATCACCGTGTCGCCAACGTGCATTCCGCGACCCACTGCAAATTCGCCAGCTTTTTGTGCGATATCCGAAATTGCTACAACGCCACTCATCGCCACGCCATCGACCGCCACGATCTCGCCCTTCTCGAAGGTGATTGTCATGTCGGCAGCCTCTGACTCGCTCTTGATGCACTTGGTTGGGTATGCCTCCTCGGGCAATCCTAACTTAGAACTTAGAGTCTCCTTACCACCAATTGAGGTGCCCCAAAGGCCTTTGTTGATCGAGTACTCGGCCTTTTTGAAATCCATGTTAATGCCGTTTTCGCGCAAGAAATTAATCTCCTGCTCGCGCGAGAGTTGCTGCTCGCGGATAAGTGCGATAACCTCGATCTCGGGGGCGATAATACCGAAGATCGAATCGAAACGGATCTGGTCGTTACCCGCTCCGGTACTACCGTGACATAGGTAGTCAGCACCCTCAGCTTTGGCATACTTAGCAATCGCAAGAGCTTGGATAATACGCTCCGAGCTAACCGAGATTGGGTAGGAGCCATTCTTGAGCATATTGCCATATACCATATATTTAATGGTAAGGTCGTAGTAATCGTCGGCAACATCAAGATTAGTAAAGCTCACACAACCAATTTCGTAGGCGCGACGCTCAACCTGCTCGATATCCTCGACGGTGAAACCACCCGTATTTGCCAATACTGCATGAACCTCATAGCCCATGTTCTTAGTTAGATAAACACCACAGTATGAGGTGTCAAGGCCGCCACTATAGGCTAAAATTACCTTCTTTTTCATGATATTCTATTTTTAATTATTTTTTCTTTGGTAGTGTATACTCCTCCTCCTTTAGCACAACGTCGATGTCAAATTTGAGTTGATCTTTCGATGAATCGAAAATCATCGCCGTACAGAGACAGTTATTACGCTCTTTGGCCATCAGTATATTGTAGTTTACACAACTCTTGCATCCTGCCCAGAACTTGTCATCTTTGGTGAGGTAGTTAAATGTAACGGGGTGATAACCAAGCTGGTCATTAATTTTCATTACGGCAAATCCAGTTGTAAGACCGAATAGCGTTGCACCCGGAAATTTCTTGATGGAGAGTGCAAAGGCTTTGCGCTTGATGATCTTCGCAAGGCCTATTTCGCGGTACTTGGGGTTGATGATAAGTCCTGAATTGGCTACGTATTTCTCGCCCTCCCACGACTCAATATATGTGAATCCTGCCCATTTACCATCTTCGGTAAAGGCTATTACGGCTTTGCCCTCGCTCATCTTTTGGGCAATATAGTTTGGTGTTCTCTTTGCTATACCAGTTCCTCTTTTGGCTGCCGAGGCTGACATTTCGTCACATATTTCTTCGGCATATCCCGTATGGGAGGCGTTGGCTACAACAACAGTAAAATTACTGATAATCATAGTTTAATGAAAAAAAAGTAAAAAAATAAGTTTAGGAAAGTGTATAGTTGCTTCCAATAACCTATTGGATAACAACAAAATAGTATGCGCACGACTATCGTCGTCGTCGCAAAGACAACACATGAGTATACACAACAGCACGGTCAACTCCAAGAGTCGACTCTACACCGTTATATTTATAATCACTATTATACATTGCGTTACTATAGAATTAAGTACCCTGCAAATATAGTGATTATTTTTCGATTTGCAAATTTTTTAATAAAATAATTACAACGAGACCACCGCTTTAGCTCGCTCGAGATCTTCGCGGCGAATAATAATCTGGGCATAAATCACCCCCACGGGATAGAATGCCGACATATATTCATTACCCAAAGTCGATTGAATTCCGGCGCTCTCCAAAACTGAGCGCACCACTTCTGCCTCGTTTACCGATGCAAACTCTCTAAACACTACCATCTCATCTTGAGTAGCGTCATACTTTATTTCGCTCATAAGGCCTCCTATCTTTCTACAAATATATACTAATATAGTATGTAATGCAAATATTCAACCACATTATATTTACCCTTGCTCGAATAACAAATTACAGCTAATTATTTTTTATGAAATTTAGAGATATTCTTAGGTGGTAACTTCTTTTTTTCGTAACTTTGTTGTCAAACTTTACACTTAAGATGCAAAATTTCGTACACCTTCACGTCCATACACAATACTCAATCCTTGATGGTCAGGCAAATATCTCTAAACTGATCGACAAAGCGATTGGTGATGGTATGCCCGGTATAGCCGTCACAGACCACGGTGTGATGTTTGGCATCAAGGAGTTTACTTCCACCCTCGGCAAAAAGAAAAAGGGATGGAAGGGCGAAGTAGAGAAGCTCAAAAAACAGAATTTGGCGCTCGAGGAGGGCACCCAGATAATCGAGGGAGAGGATCCCAAGATCTCGATCGAGAAGAATAACGAAAAAATTTATACTCTACAAGAGAAGCTAAAATTCAAACCAATCATCGGCTGCGAGGTCTACGTGGCACGCCGCGGTCTCGACATCAAGGAGCAGAAGAGCGATCAGAGTGGTTACCACCTTATCCTCTTGGCCAAGAATCTTGAGGGCTACCACAACCTTATCAAGATCGTCTCAACGGGATGGACTGATGGTTTTTATTCGCGCCCTCGTACCGATCACAACCAATTGAAGAAGTACCACGAGGGACTTATCTGCTGCTCGGCTTGTATCGGTGGCGAGGTTCCGCAGAAGATCCTTAAAGATAGTTTGGAGAGTGCCGAGCAGGCTATGTTGTGGCACAAGGAGCTTTTTGGAGAGGATTACTACGTCGAGTTGCAGCGCCATATTGCCTCTGTGGAGCGTGCCAACCACGAGGTTTACCCTATGCAACAACAAGTCAACGAGGCTCTTATCGAGTTGGCTCGCAAGAATAATATTAAACTCATCTGCTCCAACGACGTTCACTTTGTGGATGAAGACAATGCCGAGGCTCACGATCGTCTGATTTGCCTCAGCACAAGTCGTGATTTGGATGATCCCAAGCGTATGCTCTACTCTAAACAGGAGTGGCTAAAGAGTCGCAAGGAGATGTCGGAGCTATTCAAAGATGTTCCCGAGGCGTTGGAGAACACCCTCGAGGTGTGCGACAAAGTCGAGGTCTACTCTATCGACAATCCTCCCATTATGCCCACCTTCGAGATTCCCGAGGAGTTTGGAACCGAGGAGGGATACCGCGCGAAATACACAGACCAAGATCTATTCGAGGAGTTTACTCGCGACGAGTTAGGCAATGTCGTGCTGAGCGAGGAGGCCGCCCTCAAGAAGATAAAGAGCATTGGCGGTTACGACAAACTATATCGTATTAAATTAGAGGCCGATTACCTCGCCAAGATCACATTCGAGGGGGCAATAAAGAAGTATGGAGATCCTCTCTCGGAGGAGGTTAAGGAGCGTCTGAACTTCGAGCTCTACATCATGAAAACTATGGGTTTCCCGGGTTACTTCCTTATTGTGCAGGACTTTATCCGTGCTGCCCGTGAGGAGTTAGATGTGTCGGTGGGGCCCGGTCGTGGTTCTGCTGCGGGTTCTGCTGCGGCATATTGCTTGGGTATCACGATGATCGACCCGATCAAATATGACCTGCTTTTCGAGCGTTTCTTGAACCCCGATCGTATCTCACTCCCCGATATCGACGTCGACTTCGATGATGATGGCCGTGGAAGAGTCCTTAATTGGGTTACCCAAAAGTATGGCAAGGAGAAGGTTGCGCATATCATTACATATGGTACGATGGCAACCAAGAGCTCGATAAAGGATGTCGCACGCGTGCAGAAGCTCCCTTTGCAAGAGTCGGATCGCCTCTGCAAGCTAATCCCCGATCGACTGCCGGGCGACAAGAAGATGAACCTGCCCAATGCGATCGAGGCTATTCCCGAGCTCAAAGCTGCCGAGGTGTCGGAGAATCCCGTGCTGAGCGACACAATCCGCTACGCAAGGATGTTGGAGGGTAATGTCCGCAATACGGGCGTGCATGCATGTGGAACGATCATCTGTCGCGACAATATCACCGACTGGGTTCCTGTGAGCACAGCCGACGATAAGGAGACTGGCGAGAAGATGTTGGTGACTCAATACGAGGGATCGGTGATCGAGGATACGGGACTTATCAAGATGGACTTCTTGGGACTCAAAACCCTCTCGATCATCAAGGATGCCCTTGCCAATATCAAGCAACGCCAAAAGGTAGAGATAGACATCGACAATATCCCCATCGACGATCTAAAGACATACGAGCTATATAGTGCTGGTCGCACAGTTGGAACATTCCAATTTGAGTCGGCCGGCATGCAGAAATATCTTCGCGATCTGCAGCCCTCGACCTTCGAGGATCTGATCGCGATGAATGCCCTATATCGCCCGGGGCCAATGGATTATATTCCAGACTTTGTCGACCGCAAACATGGCCGTAAGCCTATCGAGTACGATATTCCGATCATGGAGACCTACCTCAAGGATACCTACGGAATTACTGTCTATCAGGAGCAAGTCATGTTGCTCTCGCGCCTACTTGCCAACTTTACGCGTGGTGAGTCTGACTCCCTGCGTAAGGCGATGGGTAAGAAGCTCAAAGATAAGCTCGATGAGCTCAAACCCCAATTTATTAAGGGCGGAGAGAGCAATGGTCACAGCCCCAAGACTCTCGAGAAGATCTGGGCAGACTGGGAGAAGTTCGCTTCGTACGCTTTCAATAAATCGCATGCGACCTGCTATTCGTGGATCGCATACCAAACTGCATACCTCAAGGCCAACTACCCATCGGAGTATATGGCGGCACTTCTTAGCCGAAACTTAGCGGATATAAAGACGTTGAGCTTCTACATGAACGAGTGCAACCGCATGAAGATCAAGGTGTTGGTACCAGATATCAACGAGTCAATGGAGCGCTTTGCAGCCAATGAGGCAGGCGACGTTCGCTTCGGATTGGTCGCGATCAAAGGTGTTGGCGAGGCTGCTGTGCGTTCGATTATCGAGGAGCGCGAGGCAAATGGCAGGTACACTGATATTTACGACCTATTCAAGCGTCTGAACTATTCGGCCGTGAATCGTAAGTCGATCGAGAATATCGCTCTTGCGGGTGGTCTCGACGAGATATCCAAGTTCCACCGCAGCAAGTTCTTCGAGGTTGCGAGCGGCAATTTAACCTTTATTGAACTGCTGATTCGCTACGGCCAGCGTTGCCAAAAGGAGCAGGCCAATGCCCAGCAAAGTCTCTTCGGAGGCGATGGTGGTGTGGTCGATATCGAGATGCCACAAGTCCCCGTTGCCGAGGAGTGGAGCCAATTAGAGACTCTAAAGCGCGAGCGCGAGATCATCGGACTATTCCTCTCAGCACACCCGCTCGATGAGTATTGCGCAGTGATCGACAACTTCTGTAGTGCGCAGGTTTCGGAGCTCTCGGCGCTCGAAGATTTCCGCAATAGGGATGTCACTATTGCTGGCATGGTGGTTGCGGAACAGCAAATGATGTCGAAAACAGGTAAGCCATTTGGTAAATTCACATTAGAGGACTACGAGGGCTCACACGAATTTATGCTCTTTGGCAAGGATTATGAAAATTTCCGCAAGTACCTATATAAAGATTACTTTCTCTTTATAAAGGGACGCGTGGAGGGGCGTCACTACAACGAAAATATACTCAACTTCAACATCAAGTCAATCGTGCAATTAGCTGAGTATCGCGACAAAATGATCAAGAATATCACCATCGACGTCGAGGTTCTCAAGATCAACGACGCCCTAATCAGCTCACTCGACAACCTGCTTACACAACCCAAAGGAGCCCCCGAGGGCTCTACTGCTGTGCGCTTTAGAATCTACGACGCTCAAAGTGGCGTGGCAATCGAGATGGTATCGCGCGATAAGAAAGTGACGCTGACAAAGCAATTTATCGAAGTTTTAAACATTAATAATATCGAATATAAAATTTCTTAAACTAAAAACAATTATGGCATTAAAAATCACAACAGAGAATTTTGAGGAGCTAATCGCAGGAGATCAGCTCGTAGTAGTAGATTTCTGGGCAGAGTGGTGCGGCCCATGTCGCACAATCGCTCCAATCATCGACGAGTTAGCAACAGAGTACGAGGGCAAAGTAGTTATCGGAAAGTGCGACGTCGAGGAGAACGACGATATCGTTGGCCGATACGGCGTACGCAACATCCCAACAGTGATCTTCCTTAAGGGCGGCGAACTCGTAGACAAACAAGTCGGCGCAGCTTCGAAAGATGCTTTCAAAGCTAAGATCGAGGGCTTGCTCTAATTCCACACTTAAGCAGATAAAATCGGGCGACTCCATAGCGGGGACGCCTTTTTTTTGTCATACGCCCTGCCATTTTGTCATGAAAATATTGTTGGCACATAGTTTGATCATTATTGTGTCGTAAAAACTATAAACAATATCAAAAATATAAATTTATGAAAAACGGAAAAATTGGTGTTACTTCGGAGAATATCTTCCCGGTAATCAAAAAATTCTTGTACTCAGACCACGAAATCTTTCTTCGTGAGTTGGTTTCCAATGCGGTAGATGCAACGCAGAAGCTCAAAACGCTCTCGTCGCGTGGCGAGGCTAAGGGCGAGTTGGGCGACCTCACGGTTCATGTGTCGGTCGATAAAGAGGCTAAGACGCTCACTATCACTGATCGAGGCTTGGGTAT
The DNA here is from genome assembly GCA_047173105.1 of Rikenellaceae bacterium. Taxonomy (GTDB): domain Bacteria; phylum Bacteroidota; class Bacteroidia; order Bacteroidales; family Rikenellaceae; genus Alistipes. The sequence goes on along the minus strand of JBCQVM010000003.1, from coordinate 37,227 downwards.
GAGCGCCGACGAGGTGGATAAATATATCAACCAGATCGCATTCTCGGGTGCTGAGGAGTTTATGGAGAAGTACAAGGATCAGTCGATCATTGGCCACTTTGGTTTAGGATTCTACTCCTCGTTTATGGTTGCCGATCGTGTCGAGATCTTCACTCAGTCCTACAAGGAGGGTGCGAAGGCTGTTCACTGGAGCTGTACCGGTTCGCCCGAATTTGAGATGGCGGAGCTCGACGAGGCGCGCGACCGCGGAACATCTATCGTGTTGCACCTCTCCGAAGATGCCATGGAGTATGGCGAGAAGAGCAAAGTCGAGGAGCTGCTTAAGAAATATTGCCGCTTCCTCCCAATTCCTGTTGCCTTTGGAATGGTTCAGGAGTGGAAAGATGGCGCTTATGTCGACACCGACAAAGTGAACGTTATCAACAACATCGAGCCACTTTGGACACGCACACCAAACGAGATCACCGAGGAGCAGTACAAGGAGTTCTACCGTGAGCTCTACCCTGCTGGCGATGATCCGCTCTTCTCGATTCACCTCAATATCGACTACCCTTTCAACCTCACCGGTATCTTGTACTTCCCCAAGATCAGCAACAAATTCGAGGTTCAAAAGAATAAGATCCAGCTCTACTGCAATCAGGTCTATGTGACTGACCAAGTGGAGGGTATCGTGCCCGAGTACCTAACACTGATGCACGGCGTGATCGACTCGCCAGATATCCCGCTTAACGTTTCGCGCAGCTACCTCCAGAGCGACTCGAATGTCAAGAAGATTTCGAACTATATCACTCGCAAGGTCGCAGACCGCCTACAGGAGCTCTTCAACACCATGCGCGAGGAGTACGAGCAGAAGTGGGACGATCTAAAGGTATTTATCCAATATGGAACCCTCACCGACGAGAAATTTGCGGAGAAGGCATCGGGCTTTACTCTCTGTAAGAACATCAACGACAAGTACTTCACATACGCCGAGTACCTCGAGCTAATCAAGCCAACTCAGACCGACAAGGAGGGTAACACAATTGTGCTCTACACCGACGACGTTGTGGCGAAGCACTCATTTGTGGAGGCTGCCAAGGCTAAGGATTACGACGTGCTCATTATGGATGGCCAATTGGATAGCCACTATATCAACTACTTCGAGTCGAAGAACACCGAGTGCCGCTTTGTGAGAGTCGATAGCGACGTGATAGACAAGTTGATCCAAAAGGATGTCGATCTGGCAATGGCGCTTAGCACAGAGCAACAAGATATGATGCGACCAGTATTCGAAAGCCAAATGCCACAAGACGACAAGATCCAATACCAGATCTCGTTCGAGGCGATGCAGGCCGAGGATGCACCAGTGGTAATCACCCAAAATGAGTTTATGCGACGCATGAAGGAGATGGCCGAGATGGGCGGTGGCGGCATGAGCCAATTCTATGGCCAAATGCCTGACAACTATAATATTGCAGTCAACGGAAATCACCCTATCGTGATCGATATTTTGGGCGATGTCGAGGGTGCTTATGGCGACAAACTCAAGAGTATCACCAAAAAGATCGATGCAGCCGTAACCGAGCAAAGCCGCTTCGAGGAGGTTGTAAAAGATAAAAAGGAGGAGGATATGACCCCCGAGGAGAAGACAATGCGCACCGAGCTCACCGCAAAGGTCGACACTCTGCGCAACGAGCGCAACGACCGCCTAAAGGAGATCGGCAGCGACAACAAGTTGGTTCGCCAAATCATCGACCTCGCACTCCTTTCCAACGGAATGCTCAAGGGTAAGAAGCTTTCAGACTTTATTCAGCGTTCGATTTCGCTAATTGAGAAGTAGCGATCGGGTGTAATCGCTGGTGGCGAAACAACACCTTAAGAAGCCCATGCGTCATTCCCGCGAAAACGAGAATCTTAAATTAGGATAGCTTTATAATTCCTTTTTAAGATTCTCGTTTTCACGGGAATGACGACTTATATATCACCTCCCATTAGGATTAAGATCCCTAAAAACGCTGCTTAGCCTCGCTACCCGCTCCCTTACCTTTATACTTGCTGCGCGCGGAGTTAAAGTTGTAGCGGATTGTTAGTTGCAGCTCTCGGCTGTCTTTCGTATAATAATTTTCAATGGTTGTTTGCGGCATATAGAGAACTGCAGCGGAACTTTTTTGATTAGCTATGTCTGTGACAGCTAACTTTACCGACAATGCCTTGGCGAAGAAGCTCTTAGTGACTCCCGCATCAAATACAAGGAGGGGTTCGGGAAGGTAGGCTGCCTCGCCATAACCTGTACTTATATAAGCTGCGTCGACGTTGATGACAAAGTCATTAGACAACTCGATCGTATTATTCAGATTTGCGAAGAATAACGGCTTATTCATCTCTACATCGACTCCATAATCGCTCAAATCTTGCCAATACTTCACCCCTCCTGTGCTGAGTTGCGGACTCCACACGCCAATTGTTGGAGCGTATGCCACTACAACAGACATCTTAGGCAACTCATCAATATTGTGGTAGTTGATAATCGAGATTGGCGAATCCTCCTCATATTGGTCGATCCAATATACGATAGCATCCTTTTGGTGGGTATAACTTACTTGTGCCTGCACATTTCGCCAAACGCCTGCGAGCGAGACATTCTGCGAGATTGTTGGCGAAAGATATGGATTTCCGGTTTGCAAAGTTAGGCTATTGGCATAGGTGAGATTGCTGCTCAGCTGCGTATAAGTTGGTCGCACAACCTGCGATGTGTAGCTTAGTTGCACCCCCACTTCGCCAAATTGATTGGCGTATGAGGCACTCGGAAACCACTGCCCATAACTTTTGCTCATCTCGTCATCCTTGACACCATCGTCTAAGTATTCATAAGTGGCATCCTCGTAACGCACGCCAAGCGAGAACATTCCGATCTTTGTCACAGCTTGATACTCGGCAAAGAACGCAAGGTTTTGCTCAAAGATATCGGTCGAGGAGTTGTATTCCTCCAAGTCCGAAACATAAACGTCGCTTCGCTCAATATCGACATACTCACTACCTGCCGAGAGTTGACCCTGCCAAACGGGGTAGCTAAATTGCAATTTACTCGCAACGAGTTTATTGGCGACATCGTTATTGCTCGAGATGTAACTGGTGCCATCCACCTCGCTAATCTCGGTGTTAAGGTTGTCGGAAGCCTGCTCCGAACTCATATAATCGGTATTAAAATCAATCGCTAACTTGCCGATAGTTCCTGCGTAGTAGAGATTTAGCTGCGAGGTTGGAATATTTGTATATTCCTTATGTTCGCTATTGTTCCAATTATCGTATAGCACACCATCGGTGAACACCTCGCTTATTAGATCAAAATCTTCGATCTCCGTAGGGGTAGTTTTATGATCGTAACGAATGCCGACGAAGTGGTTTGCATTAATCTCGTAATTCGCTCCAATGGTTCCATTGAGCCTCGAGGTCTTAAATACTCCATCAATATAACTATTCTGCTCCCAGATAGTCCCTACATCGGTTATTTGGTAGATATCGCCACGCTGAATTGATGTAATGTCGGAGTGATATACATTTGCGAAAATATCCAAGCCACCTTTGCGGTAGTTGGTGTTGATCTGATTGATATAGTCTTGATTTTCACCGATATAAAAGGATGAGCGAGTATTAAAGCTAAAGCCATCACCCTGCACCTTAGTGGTTTTGATATTGATGACAGCTGCCACCGAAGCATCGTAACGTGCACCGGGGTTCGAGATTACCTCCACCGAGGCGATATCGCTCGAATTCAAGTTGTCGAGCTCCGATACGTCGCGCACCTCGCGGCGATTAATATAAATCTTGGCGGCGCCACGACCGAAAACCTCGAACTCGCCATCGTCGCCCGTAACCATTGGGATGCGTTTGAGCACATCATTTCCGGTTCCCATCTCGCTCAGGACAGTGTTCTCGACCGTTGTTTGAACGCCGGTTGCCGTGATCTTCGAGATTGGGCGGGTACCTTTAACCACCACCTCGTCGATGCTTAAGCCTCCCTCACTGAGAGTTATCGTCTGCTCTGCGATAGCTGCTGAGGCATATTGCGTCTCGAAGCCCACGAAGGAGATCTCCAAGATAGCAGCTTCGCGCGGAGCCTCCTCCAATTCGAAACGCCCCTCATCATTGGTTATTACACCAGCCACATAGGTTGTGTCGGGCAAATTGTAAAGAATTACATTTGCGTAGCCAATTGGCTCGCTCGATTGATCAATCACCCGACCCTTGATCGTTTGTGCATTGAGAGCAGTTGCGCTCAAGATTAATGCCGATAGTAGCGCTAATTTCTTCATACCTGTTTAAATTTACTTATTTGGTTTTGGCAGAATTAATACAGCCGCCATGCCAAACTTGCAAACTGCTATAATTCAGTAGTTTATATTTTCCAGATATTCAAAAAGTGTCTAATTTCTTTACACCGGTGTCAAAAAAATAGACACTTTATTTGGAGCAGGGTTAAGTTCGAAATGTAGCCTATTGCATCAAGTTGCGAGCTTTAGCCAAGGCTTCCTTGATGTTGGGGCAGATGTACTCTTCGGGGATAATCTTGTCAAAGTTGGCATTGAGCAGTGCATGGCGCACATTGTCGTTGACACCCGACAAAACAACTTGGATGCGTTCTGCCTCGGAACTGCGTACCAGACTCTCGAGGTTATGGATGCCGGTCTGATCCATAAATGGAACTTTGCGCATGCGGATAACACGAACCTTAGCGGTGCTGCGCAGATCCTTCATTACCTCGCTAAATTTATTGGCCACGCCAAAGAAGAATGGGCCATCGATCTCGTAGACCTCCACTCCGGCAGGGATATCCAACACTTCGTCTACATGCTTGATCTCGCTCTCGTTCGAAAGATCAAGTTTGTCGGTCGAAACTGAAACGTTGGTCACCTCGGCCATACGACGCATAAATAGCACCATCGCCATGATCATACCTACGAAAATCGCTATCGTCAAATCGAAAATCACCGTCAATAGGAAGGTTGTGATAAGCACCGAGACATCGCTTCGCGACCCCTTAAGCATAGATTTAATGGTGCGCCAACCGCTCATATTATACGATACGATAACCAAGACTCCTCCCAAACATGCCATCGGGATATGCTGAGTGAGCGATCCCAAAAATAGCATCACAAGCAGTAGCGACACCGAATGAACGATACCCGAAATAGGTGTCGTACCACCATTATTAATATTGGTCATTGTGCGTGCTACGGCTCCCGTAACGGGCATTCCGCCAAAGAGTGGTGAGATGATATTGGCTGCACCTTGGGCGATAAGCTCGGTGTTAGAGTTGTGAGTATCGCCCGTAACACCATCCGACACAATTGCCGAAAGGAGCGATTCGATCGAGCCCAATATCGCCAAGGTTGCAGCGTATGGCAATAACTCACGGATCATATCGAAGTTAATCGCCATAAAAGTTGGAGTAGGCAATGAGCCGCTGAAGGAGCCAATCGTCTCGATATCGTTCACTCCCGCATAACGACTCAAATAGTATGAGACAGCCGTAACAGCTACGATCGCAATAAGCGACCCGGGGAGCTTGCGCGAGATACGCGGTGCGAAAATTATTATCAGAATTGTGGCTATACTAATCACAACCGAGCTGATGGTCAGGGTGTCGAACGAGGTGATATAGTTACTCCAACTACCGATAAAATCGGCTGAATTGTGTTGTAGAGTCAATCCGAAAAGATCTTTGATCTGGGTTGTGAAGATTGTCACCGCGACACCTGCCGTATAACCTATTATAATAGGATAGGGGATAAACTTGATCACAGTTCCCGCCTTGAGAAGTCCCATTATAAGCATAATTATACCCGCCATCAATGTAGCAACCATCAAACCCTCGACGCCATATTTCTGGACAACTCCAAACACAATAACGATAAACGAGCCCGTCGGGCCTCCCACCTGCACCGAGCTACCACCAAGGAGTGAGACTATAAAGCCTCCGATAATAGCCGTAATAAGTCCATTCTCGGGACTCAAACCCGAAGCAATACCAAAAGCTATTGCCAATGGCAGAGCGACGATGCTTACGATAACACCTCCGGTGAGGTCGCCAATAAATTTTTCACGCGAATAGCCCTTGAGTGAAGTCAATAATTTTGGATAGAAATCAATGTAGCCTTTCATATTAAGAATTATAATGTTTGCTGGTCACAAAGGTATGAAAAAAATGCTGCCGATGTTCTGACTTTTTAATATTTTTTATTTATTATCCTCCTTAACCGTAGAACGATGAGAGAGGATGTGCCACGACACTCCGATTGCAACAACCAATAATATAACCGGTACATAGATTCTATCGGAGCCCATCGCAAAGATTGAGCAAAGTATGGTTGCCCAAAGCATAGATAGCGACAATATCTTGATTCTGAGTGGGATAATCTTATTCTCGCGATAATTACGGATATACCTACCAAAATATTTATGATTCAAAAGCCAATCATAGAGTCGCGGTGAGGAGTGCATAAATAGCGTGGCCGACAACAATAAAAAAGGAGTTGTCGGAAGTACGGGGAGCATGATGCCCACCACCCCAAGGGCAAATAATATCAACCCTAACGCGATTAAAACTATTTTCACAATGCAAATTTATAAAAATTATTGCGTTTGGCACATTATTTAGCTACCTTTGTGATTATAAAATTACAAAAGAATGAAAGAGAAAATAGGTATCGCTTGTGATCACGCAGGCTACGACATGAAAGAACTACTCGCTGGTTACTTAGATGCAAAAGGTTTTGAGGTTATCGACTACGGCTGCCACAGCGAGGAGAGCATCGATTACCCCGACTACGGTCACGCATTGGCCGCAGGAATCGAGGCGGGCGAAGTGAGCCGTGGCGTGGGTTTGTGTGGCTCGGGCGAGGGGATTTCGATGACTCTCAATAAGCATCAAGGGGTTCGTGCAGGATTAGTTTGGTGCGATGATGTTGCTCGCCTTATCCGTGAGCATAACGATGCTAATGTCATCTGCCTCCCAGCGCGTTTTATCTCTAATGATCAGGCAGTTGAGTTCGTCAGCACATGGCTTACAACTCCATTTGAGGGTGGTCGCCACCAAACACGTGTCGACAAAATAGCACTTAAGAAATAGATACTCACCCCAACGATGAGTCTGCGCAGAATAGATCAACTCAAAGAGGATGCCTCGCTGCTACCCCATCTTCCCGGCGTCTATCAATATTTAGACAAGGATGGGCAGATAATCTATGTTGGCAAGGCTAAAGATCTTCGCCGGCGCGTATCGTCGTACTTCCTCGAGAGTAGTAATCGTAGCGACAAAGTTTTGGTGATGATTAAGCACATTTGCGAGATCCGCCACATCGTGGTCGATACGGAGAACGATGCGCTGCTGCTTGAGAACTCCCTAATAAAGACTCACAAACCGCGTTATAACATTCTCCTTAAGGATGATAAGAGTTATCCATGGATCGCTGTGCTTAACGAGAATTTCCCGCGAGTGATCTCTACACGACAGCTTAAACGCGATGGCTCTCAATACTTTGGCCCCTATAGCTCGATTGCAATGCAGCGTTCGGTGCTCGAATTTATTCGCGAGATCATTCCACTTCGAACCTGCAAACTCAAACTTAACCCCGATGCAATCGCAGCGGGCAAGTATGGCGTCTGCCTCCAATACCACATCGGGAACTGCAAAGCACCATGCATTGGCGAGCAGAGTGTCGAGGAGTATAACCAGACCCTCGCGATGGCCACCTCCGTACTCAAGGGCGATCTGAAGCCAGTTCGCACCTATCTCGAGCAGGAGATGCAGGCGGCGGCAAGCGAACTCAAATTCGAAGTTGCACAGCGATACAAGCAGCGACTCACCGCATTGGAGAACTACACACACCGCTCGGTGATTGTCAGCCCGAGAATTGTCCACACGGATATATTTTCACTTTTATTGGATGGAGACACAGCGCTTTGCAACTTTGTTCGCATCCGCTATGGCTCGATCGTGGCGGTCTACACCGTGCAACTTATGCAGCGGGTCGACACGCCTCCCGAGGAGATGCTTACGCTTGCCATTCAGCATATCGTCGAGAAATTAGCCGGAGGCACTCTTGCCCGGGAGGTAATTGTGCCCTGCATCCCCTCGGCTGCAATTCTCTTCAATGGCGTCACCTTTACTGTGCCCAAGCGCGGAGAAAAGTATGAATTATTGGCATTCTCGCAGAAAAGAGCCCGATTATATCGTGCTGAACAGCTACGCAATATGGAGATCAAGAACCCCGATCGACACACCGATAGGATTATGGAAGCAATGAAAACAGAGCTTTATCTCGATCGCCAACCTCGACACATAGAGTGCTTTGACAACTCCAATTTGCAGGGAACCAACCCAGTAGCCTCATGCGTTGTCTTTCGCGATGGCAAACCCGCTAAGAGCGAATATCGCCATTTCAATATCAAAACTGTTGTTGGAGCCGACGACTTCGCATCAATGCGCGAGGTTGTTCATCGTCGCTACTCGCGCATAATCAATGAGGGTGGTGAGCTGCCTGATCTAATCGTGGTCGATGGTGGCAAAGGGCAACTTTCGAGCTCCTACGAGGTACTCAAGGAGCTGGGTATTGAGCACCAAGTGCCGATTGTAGGCTTAGCAAAGCGCATTGAGGAGGTCTTCTACCCCAACGATCCGATGCCATACTACCTCAATCGAACCGGTGAGCCGCTGCGTGTGATATGCCATCTGCGCGACGAAGCGCATCGCTTTGGTATCACATTCCATCGCCAGAAGCGAAGCGGTAACTTTATCAAAAGTGCCCTCGATGAGATTGATGGCATAGGTGCGAAGAGTGTTGTTGCGCTGATGAAGCGCTTCAAAACTGTGTCGAAAATCAAGAAAGCTTCGCTCGAGGAGCTTAGCGAAGTGATCGGAGAGGCACGTGCTGCGAAGGTCATCTCATACTACCAGCCTCCCGTCGAGGATTAATTATTGGTATCTTTCTTATATTTGAAGAGTTTGTAGGAGTTCATCAGATTCTGCCAAATTACATATGCCGTTGGGGCAATTGAAGCCACTGGCGAGAGGAATGTTTGTGTCATCCAGATTGCCAAGATTGTGTTTTTCTGCCCCAAAGATTGCTCTGCGGCGGCGGGATCGCCATAATGCTTGCCGAATATTCTACCTACGCGATACTGAATGACGCACGTCACAAGCGAGCATAGTGCAAGGGTGATTCCAATCGACAGTTCGATATTTGCCATATTTGCCGAGATAAATGTTACGGTGCGACCAACGGTGATAATCAGCGAGAAGAGCCATAAATAATAGGAGATATAGCCCCTTTGTCCCAAATATGAGGTGATAGAGGGAATAGTAAAACGAATGAGCTGAGCCACAAATGGAGGCAGCACCATTAGTGGAGCTACCCTTTTGAGTATCAGAGCAAATGAGCATCCTTCGCCACCAATTTGCGTAAAGAAATACGGAATAAATAGCGCCATAACAATATTACACGCCATACTAAAGGTTGCGATGGTGACCACTTTACCACCAAGCAAGCGTCCAATAACTACCGCCGCCATAGCTACGGGCGTGATAAAGCAGACCATAACACCCTGAGCTACAATCTCTCCAAATGGCAGGAGTAGATAATATGAACCGACACCCGCCACCAACTGGAAAAGAATCAGCCAAATATGAAGCATCGAGAACTTCAAGTCGCGCAAATCGACACAACAAAAAGTAATGAATAGCATCGCAAAAAGAAGTGATGGCGCCAACATTTCGCCCGTAAATGCATCAACTGCACGCACTTGCGGTGCAAAGATTGCCCCGATAGACATTGCTAAAAGCATTAAAATTGATTTTTGATACTGATTCATAAGTTTTTAGTTTTTCCTTTAATAAGTAGTGTCAACCCAAATATCGTGAATAGGGCGTTGTATATGAGTAGCTCAAATCCAATTGTATAGCCAAAATAATGACGCGTCGACCACTCCAACAACACGCTAAAAATTAGCGATAGCAGAGCAACGATCGGCACATATTTGTCGCGCACGTTGAATGGTGTTAATAAACCAAATGCAAAAAGTCCCAAAATTGGGCCATAGGTGTAACCGACGAATTTAAACATCGTGTTAATCACACTTTGGTTGCCTAACTCGCCTACGGAGAGAATTAGTAGCGCTATCACAACTGCTATAACTGCGTGATTTCGCAATCTTGATTTAGTTAATTTTACCTCATCTTCAACTTTATGTTCTCCAAGCAAATCAACTGTTAACGAGGTGGTTAACGCTGTTATTGACGAGGCTGCCGAAGCATAAGTAGAGGCCACTAATCCCAATACAAACAAGACTCCAACAACAAGAGGTAAACCACCCTCAAAAGCTACAAATGCAAAGAGTTGATCCCCCTTTTCGGGTATTGTCAACCCCGCGAAATCACTGTATAGGTAGAGCATTGCACCCAATATCAAGAAGAGCAAAATTACAAAAATCTGACTTAAGGCAGTAATTACAATATTGATCTGCGCATTGCGGCGATTCACACAGCTCAAATTACACTGCATCATATCTTGGTCTAACCCAGTCATTGCCACGAGGGTAAAGAGACCTGCAAAGAACATCTTCCAGAAGCATTTTGGGGATGAAGTATCACTCCAATTAAATGCTGTAGAGTACTCTGAATTAGATATTTGCACCCACATATCACCCATAGACCAATTCATAGCATTGGCGATAAATAAAACCGAAAGAACGAGCGTTGCCACCAAGCAAATTGTCTTAAATGAATCTGTCCAAATTAGCGATTTAACACCACCTCGACGTGTCGCCATCCAAATTACAGACATCGTAAGCACAACGTTAAGCCAAAAAGGCAAGCCAAAATAATCAAACAACAACTGCTGGATAATCAGCGACATAACATATAATCGCAGCGCCGCAATTGCAATTTTCGAGATAAAGAACAGCCATGCGCCACTCTTGTGCGAAACCACCCCAAATCGCCCCTCAAGGTATTGATAAAGAGAGACTACGCCCAATTTGTAGAAGACGGGGATCAGCACAAATGCTATCACAAATTGTCCAACTGTAAAACCTAAAACCATCTGCATATAGCTAAATCCATCAGCAGCAACAGAACCGGGAACCGAAACAAAGGTAATGCCCGACATCGCTGCGCCAATCATCGCAATTGCGGCAGTATACCACCGATTAGATCTATTGGCCACGAAGTAGTCTAAGTTTTTAGCTTTTCTACCGCTATACCACGTTATTGATAGTAATACTATGATATAAAAACCAAGGGTTAAAAGAGTGATAATTGGTGTCATATTTTACCCCTATCTATCTAAAGTCAATAATCTCATAATCAGCATATTTCTCACTATCATATAAAGTGATAGTAGATGTTAATTTTGATATGCTTTTGATCGTTATCGTAATATTCTCATCGCCAAATTTATATATCACCATCGCAGGTAACATCGTCGATTTATCTACGTACAAATCAATAATCTCCGAAGCATCATCCCACCCTCCACTTTGCTTTAGCTCAAGCAGTGTAACTTCTTGATTATCTAACTCTAAACTTGCGTCATAATGCTCAAGAATAGATCTAAATGCCATCGCAGGATTGCTTAATAAATTTCCGCTGTCATCAGGTGTAACAGAGTCTATGATTACCTCCTTACGGCCATTAAATATCTCATACTTAATATCAGCATCACCATAGAGTTCTTGCTGGTCGATCGAGATGAAATAGCGCTCGCCATCAACTTGATAATATCCTGAAATGATGCTATTTTCGTATGAAACCTCAATCTTAACTTCATATGGATTGTAGCTTTCAATCTTATTGAGAACCCTACTCAAAAGGTCGTATGCATCACCTTGTGCATACACAAATTGCACAGCTAATAAGAAACATATAATTGTAAAAAATCGTCTCATGTTAATATTGTTTAAAAAAGTCCCAACTCTTGCAGCTTTGCCTCCAATGATGGCATATCATAAAAGAGTATATCACGAGGCTTTGACCCCTCTTGACGCCCAACAATCCCCGAACGCTCCAACTGAGTCATGATACGTCCTGCACGGTTAAAACCAACTTCGAAGTTGCGCTGAATGGCTGATGTCGAAATACCGCCATTCGAAACCGCAGTACGTGCAATTTCTGCAAAGAGCGAGTCGTATTTAATCACTGCACCACTTTCGCCGCTTGAATCGCCATCACCACTACCGCCATCTGGCGCATAATCAGGCAATCTGTAAGCGCCCGAATAGCCCGGCTGCTTAGCGATATGGCTAACAATTCGCGATACCTCGTCAGTCTCGACCAGTGCACACTGTATTCGCGTCAAATCCCCATCCTTAGAGAAAAGCATGTCACCACGACCAATAAGCTGATTAGCGCCCGGCTGGTCGATAATCGTACGTGAGTCGATCATTTGGGTTACCTTAAAGGCGATTCGCGCAGGGAAGTTTGCTTTGATTCCTCCCGTAATCACCTTAACGTCAGGACGCTGAGTAGCGACAATAAGGTGAATACCTACAGCACGAGCCTTCTGCGCAATGCGCATCACCGGCAACTCAACCTCCTTGGCAGTCATAATAAGGTCGGCAAACTCATCAATAATAACCACAATATATGGCATAAAGAAGTGCCCCTTTTCGGGATTAAGCACCCTGCGACCGAACTTCTCGTTGTACTCAACAATATTGCGCACACCTGCTTGCGAGAGCAGTCTAAGACGACTTTCCATCTCCTCGCATATCGCATTGAGGGTGTAGACGGCCTTCTTAGGATCGGTGATAATCACATCCTCCTCCGACTCCATCTTTGCCATATAGTGATTCTCGAGGCTCTTATATGGCGAAAACTCTACCATCTTGGGGTCGATCATCACGAATTTAAGCTCCGATGGATGCTTGCGGTATAGCAACGAGGTGATTATTGCATTGAGTCCCACCGACTTACCCTGACCCGTAGCACCTGCAACCAAAAGGTGAGGCATCTTGGCAAGGTCGAAAACATAATTTTCATTTTGGATCGTGCGACCAATAACTATTGGCAACTGTGCCTTAAAGTCCTGAAACTCTGGAGAAAGTATCGCCGAACGCATCGAAACAATCTGCTTCTGACGATTCGGGAGCTCGATACCAATTGTCCCCTTGCCGGGAATTGGCGCAATAATACGAATTCCTAATGCCTTGAGGTTCTGTGCAATATCATTCTCCAAGCCTTGAATCTTCGATATTTTCACGCCATTGGCCTGCACAATCTCATAAAGGGTGATTGTTGGGCCCACCGTCGCCTTAATATTTTGCTGGATCGGAATACCAAAATGATTCAAGGTCTCCTCAATCTGCGTTTTATTCTCGAAAATCTCTTGGTCGTTGACCCCCACACCTGTTTGGTAATCCTCCAATAGCGATGGCTGAGGTCTAACAAAATTGTTGAGATCAAGTGTTGGATCATATAGTTCTTGACCTATCTCACTTTCATCCAATTCTTTAGCTTTATTTATCTCAACAAATACTACAGCACCTTCTATCTCGTCTGAGTCTACTATTACAGGGATAGGATCAGCTTCATCCGACTCCTTCTCGATGCCTGCGATAGGTGTTATAACCTCCTCAAATGGCGATGAATCAACCACCGTAGTTGATCTATTGCCAAGCACTTCGATAAACGGATCATCATCCTCGTCGAATGGTTGCTCCGCAGGCTCAAGCTCGCTTTGCGACTGAGGTACAACTTCGGGCTCTTCGTTTATTTGAGGCTCTGGTCTTGCATATATATCATTGATACTCGGTGTTTTATATGCCTCCATAAATGGATCTTCCTGTTCATCCTCCACTACACTCTCGCTCTCAGGGGCTGGTTCGCATGGCTCGTCATCAGCCTCGCTCGCCGCAGCATTTTTCTTGGGCTTCTTTAATCTCGAGACCAACTTGTCGGTGCTATTCATTGCCGACGAGCCAGCCTTATTAACAACATTAATAAAGTTGCTATTGATAAACATTCCCATAGCAAACCAAGCGCAAATCAGAAGCAAAATAATGCCAATGCCGATAGAATCCCACAGAATATCAGCGATATGAACACCGAAGGCACCACCAAGACCACTGCCAAACAGATCCCAGCTCGATCCAAAGAATGCGCCAAGAGTCAATGAGCTAAGAATCAATAATATAAACATTGTTAGAGTGTCACGATTAAGGATGAATCGTTCGTTATGTCGAATGATATTCACGCCAAAAATCACAAAGTAAATTGGGAGAATAATCCCCACAACGCCAAATGAGCGACCAATGAGCAGATCGCCAATTCGGGCACCCAATCCCCTACCGATATTACCATATTTAACTATGATATCGGGGCGAACATCCACAATGCCCGCCAAAAGACTGCTGTCCGCTTTCCAATGGAAGAAATAGAATATCGACGCCAAGGTGGCAAAAACACCTATCGCAATTATCACCATTCCAAGGATTATTCGGAATCTATTGTGCGATGCATCCTTAGTCTTAACTAAGGGCTCTGCACTATTCTCCACCTCTGTTATATCTTTTTTTGTTGCCATACACCTAAATATATACTTTATATTACACTGCTTTTTGCCTTATTAATCAATTTATTACAATAGCTATCATCAGCAAAAGAAATAAACTGATCATTTAACTCTCCATTTTTAGGAGCCCCTAATTCAAACTCTGTTAATAACCTCTCAATTCGTCGAATGATAGCAAGCGATGGGTCGATAATATCAATCTCATTATCGCCTATTGCTTTAGTAATCTGCGAAGATAAAAATGGATAATGTGTACATCCTAATACTATCTTATCCACACCTTTAGCTATTGCTACATCAACAATTACTTTAATACTCTCTAAAGCCTCTTGGCTCTCCTCCATCCCCGCCTCGACAATCTCAACAAGGCCTTCTCCGACCTGCTTAATCACCTCGACACCATCAGCATATTTCGCCAACGTTGCAGCAAAAAGATCACTCTCCAAACTGCGTTTTGTGGCTAAGACCATCACAACGCCACTCTTTGTCTCCAAGCAAGCGGGCTTTATCGCCGGTTCCATCCCGACGAAAGGCACCTGTGGGTATGCTTCCCTAAGCTCGCTTATCGCAGTTGAAGTCGCTGTATTACAAGCCACTACAATCATCTTGCAGCCGTGCTTCAATAACACCTCTACCGCTTCGAAAGCCAGTTTGGTAACCTCTGCGGGTGATTTATCGCCATAGGGACAATTCTTACCATCACCTAAATATACGATGGACTCATGTGGCAAAAGGCTACGAATAGCCCTCCACAAGGAGATCCCACCCATACCTGAGTCATAAACACCAATCGCGCGACTATCCATTTTGTACATTCATTTCTTCGACGTGAGCAACAATCATTTCGAGAATCTCGTCATCGCTGCATCCATCGGCCTCAATTATTAAATTTGCTTGTGAGTAACATGCATCGCGTTCAGCTACCCCCTTTTGCATAACCTCTAACAGTTCACTATCGTTCAGGCCTCTGAGTTTAGGGCGTTTCTCGCGACCAAAAGCACTGATACGCGAACATATGTTCTCTGCTGACCGCCTCAAGTAAACCACAACACCCGCATCATTCATACGAGCCATATTATCGCCCCATGTAGGAGCTCCACCACCAGTTGA
The DNA here is from genome assembly GCA_047173105.1 of Rikenellaceae bacterium. GTDB lineage: Bacteria > Bacteroidota > Bacteroidia > Bacteroidales > Rikenellaceae > Alistipes. The sequence goes on along the minus strand of JBCQVM010000003.1, from coordinate 21,571 downwards.
GATAATAGCCAATATATTGTTAGTTATCAGCTCTTTGATGATAGAAGCCTCCAAATATCTAAACTCCTCCTCTCCTCGAGAATCAAATATCTCTGCAACGGTTATTCCCTCACGATTTACAATCTCTTTGTCGGTATCATAGAGTGGCAAGCGCAACCTCTTACTGAGTTTGCGGCCAATTGTACTCTTACCGCACGCCATATATCCGACTAAAAAGATCAACATAATCAATAAATTAGAATAATCCTAACTGCTGAGTATCAATCACAACCTCATTATTATCTTCTCCTGCAACATCCGACATAGGCGACTGCTCCAGCGAAGGTGTCACCTCCTCGGGCTCATTATCGCCCTGCTCCACTTCGGGTTCTTCGGACTGCTCCACCTCGACAAAGGTTAAGGTAGCGATCTCATATGTACTGAGTCTCTTGCCTTTAGCTCGGTGACTTTTAACTGCGATAAACTCGTCAACATCCACCAAATCACTTGGTCGCGACTTGTGGGCTCCTTTATAAGTTAGCTCCAACTTCGAACCTTTCGTGCTACAATAGGTGATAAAATCGCACGAGCTATCCTCCCCCAAGAAGTATTGAATCTTATCGTTTAACTCCAATTCAAAGCGTTTGAGGTAGTAGAAATTCTGCTCACGATCGAAATAACAGATGCTATACACCCTACTTGGCACATACTTCTCCACACGAATTGTGTCGTCGGGGAAGTGTTGCATCAAATCGAAATTCGTGATATAGTATTGATGCTTAGCAGTCCAAACCACAATCTTATCATCGCCCTTAAACTCACCCAAGAGCGTACCATGCTCATCGTTATTTAGGCGGCGCACATCGTTATCATACCAAATATTTTGTCCGGCGAGAGTCGAGGTTCCACGCTCCTTAACCACGATTTTGTGGATTGGATAGCGCGAGAAGAGGTTTCCTTGACTCTGACGCCCCTTAATTGCAAGGGTAGAGAAATCGAGCTCAACTATAAGTTTCTTAAGGCGTGGACGTGGCTTATGGTAGATTTTAAGTATCTCAGCCTCACCATTTCCGTTTACAGAAAGATATAACAATTCGCTCTTCGGAGTCCCCTTAGTGAGGTTATACTCCTTATCACGAGTGATAGCCTTGATTGCGCAACGCTTCATCATAATTGCACCCATGCGGCCATCGCGATAGATCACATTGTAGATCGTGCGTTCGTCGTTGCGCTTGAAGACTCCTATATAATATATATTCTTGTCAAAGAAGGCTTTGTCGCTCACCTTTGTAATAATGTAGCGACCATCTTTAGTAATAACGATAACATCGTCAATATCAGAACATTCGCACACCAACTCTGCATCCTTCATCGACTTTCCAATTCCAAAGAATCCCTCGGCACGGTCAACATATAACTTAGCGTTGGTCACCGCCACCTTAGTAGCCTCGATCATATCGAACTCTCGGATCTCGGTACGACGCTCCTTACCCTTGCCAAATTTATCGCGGATGCGCTCATAGTAGGCAATTGCATAGTCCGTAAGATTGTCTAAATAGCTCTGTGTCTGCTTGATATCATCTTCGATGCCCTTGATCTCATTGTCGGCCTTATCGGTATCGTAACGCGAGATACGGATAAATCGTAGCTCAGTGAGTCGCTGCACATCCTCGGGGGTCACCTCGCGGCGTAACTGCTTCTTAAAAGGTGCTAAGCCACCATCGACAGCCGCATAAGCCTCCTCGCGAGAACGACAACCCTCGATAAGTTGATACAACTTATTTTCGATAAAGATTCTCTCGAGCGATGCTGCGTGCCACGCCTCATTGAGTTCGCCCAGTTTTATGCGCAGCTCCAAGCCAAGCAACTCTTTGGTATGCTCGGCCGAACGGCGAAGAATCTCTTTAACGCTCAAGAAATGAGGCTTTTCGTCGCAAATCACACATGAGTTCGGCGCAATCGAAACCTCGCAATCTGTGAACGCATATAGCGCGTCAATTGTGCGATCGCTCGACTCGTCGTTAGCCACTTGGATTATCAACTCAACCTTCTCGGCGGTATTATCATCGACCTTCTTGATCTTGATTTTACCCTTTTCGTTAGCCTTAATAATTGAATCCTTGAGCGATTCAGTGGTGGTAGTATATGGGATCTCCGTTATTGATAGAGTACGTTTGTCGATCTTCGAGATCTTTGCGCGAACCTTAACCGCACCACCTCTCAGACCCTCATTATAGCGGCTAACATCCATCAGTCCACCCGTTTGAAAGTCGGGATACAGCACAAAATCCTCTCCTCGCAGGTGATGAATCGAGGCTGTAATAAGCTCCACAAAGTTGTGAGGCAAGATCTTCGAGGCTAAACCAACGGCGATACCATCGGCACCCTGCGCCAAGAGCAGCGGAAACTTAATCGGAAGCGTAACGGGCTCATCCTTACGACCATCGTACGAGAGCATCCACTCGGTAGTCTTTTTATTGAAGACTACCTCTAAAGCAAATTTCGACAGGCGAGCCTCAATATAACGACCCGCAGCAGCATCGTCACCCGTGAGGATATTACCCCAGTTTCCCTGACAATCTATCAAAAGACTCTTCTGACCAAGTTGCACAAGGGCATCCTTGATCGAAGCATCACCGTGCGGGTGGTACTGCATCGTCTGACCGACGATATTCGCAACTTTATTGTAGCGCCCATCATCGACAACCTTCATTGCGTGGAGGATGCGTCGCTGAACCGGTTTTAATCCATCGTGCACGTGAGGCACTGCACGCTCCAAGATCACATACGATGCGTAGTCGAGGAACCAGCTCTTATACATTCCCGTAAGTTTGCGAACGTTGGCCTCCTCGTTCGTAAGCTTGCTATACTTACCCTTTGGCTCAACCACGACCTCGGCAACCGCAGCTGCTTCGGGAGTAGCAACAACCTCTACAGCTTCAACCTCTGGTTTAATTATATCTTTTTCTTCGCTCATAATCAGCTTGTTATCTACTCGTCAATAATATCTTCTTCAATGCGAAGATTGTTAATAATAAAGTTCTGGCGTTCGAAGCTATTCTTGCCCATATAGAATTCCAACATGTCGTGAATAGGATCATCTTTGGTCATACGCACCTTGTCGAGCATCATCTTTTCGCCAATAAACTCCTTAAACTCATCGGCTGAAATCTCACCAAGACCTTTAAATCGTGTGATCTCAGCCGTACTGCCACAATCTGCGATCGCTTTTAATCGCTCCTCCTCGGTGTAACAATAATAGGTCTCCTTCTTATTACGCACACGGAACAGTGGCGTTTGCAATATATAGAGGTGCCCACCACGAATAACATCGGGGAAGAATTGGAGGAAGAATGTGAGCAGAAGTAGACGGATATGCATACCGTCGACATCGGCATCGGTTGCAACAATCACCTTGTTGTAACGCAAGTTGTCCATATCCTCCTCTATGTTGAGTGCTGCCTGCAATAGGTTAAACTCCTCATTCTCGTAAACGATCTTTTTGGTAAGCCCGTAGCAGTTAAGAGGTTTACCGCGCAGCGAGAACACAGCCTGCGTGCGAACATCGCGGCTCGACGTGATTGATCCAGATGCTGAATTACCCTCCGTAATAAAGATCATCGACGACTCGGCCAACTCATTTTTGTCGGTGAGGTGGATCTTGCAATCGCGCAATTTCTTATTATTAAGCGAGACTTTCTTGGCGGTCTCACGTGCCTTCTTCTGAATTCCAGAAATCGCTTTACGCTCTTTCTCATTCTCCACAATCTTCTTTTGGAGGATCTGAGCACTCTCGGGATTCTTATGCAGGTAGTTATCGAGATTTTGCGCCAAGAACTCCATAATGAAGTTGCGAAGCGACACACCGGGCTCGATCTCCTTCGATCCCAACTTGATCTTGGTTTGCGACTCAAATATCGGATCGGTCACCTTGACCGATATCGCAGCATTGATCGAGGTGCGGATATCTGACGCGTCATAATCCTTATGGTAAAAATCCTTGATAACCTTAGCGATAGACTCGCGGAATGCTGCTTGGTGGGTACCTCCCTGCGAGGTATGCTGACCATTCACAAACGAATAGTAACTCTCACCGTAGCCAGTGCCGTGCGTGATTGCCACCTCGATATCCTGACCCGAAAGGTGGATCGGGGGATATAGTGGCGCATCGGTCATATTCTCGTCTAACAGATCGAGCAATCCATTTTTCGACTGAAAGGCCTGTCCATTGAGATAGAACGTTAATCCTAAATTCAAGTAGGTGTAGTTGCGAATCATCAGCTCAACATACTCCATATGGAATGAGTAGGCTCCAAAGACCGCCTCGTCGACCTTGAACGAGATAAATGTTCCATTCTTCTCACTCACGCCACTCTCCCACTTGTCGCTCACCTCGATACCCTGCTCAAAGTAAACCGTGCGCGACTCTCCATCACGAATCGATCTCGCGGTAAACTCACTCGAAAGCATATTCACAGCCTTAACACCGACTCCATTGAGTCCGACACTCTTCTTAAAAGCTGTTCCATTATACTTACCACCCGTATTCATCTCACTCACGGCAGCCGTGAGCGACTTGAGAGGAATACCTCGGCCATAGTCGCGGATCGAAACAATGTTATCGGCAATATTAATCTCGACACGGTTACCCGCACCCATGATAAATTCGTCGATTGAGTTGTCGACAACCTCCTTGATAAGCACATAGATACCATCATCACCCTGCGTTCCATCGCCAAGCTTACCGATATACATACCGGGGCGCAAGCGGATATGCTCACGAGGGGTTAGTGTGACGATTGCATCATCGCCATATGTATCATTTGGTTTGATATTGAGTTCTGCCATTGTTATTTACGGATAGAGTTAAGTGCTTCGACCATTTGTGTGCGCGCCAATACGGCAAGTTCTTTGACCTCTGTTGCTACCACTGTCTCTTTGCTTATTGCGGGCAATATTTTGAGCGTCATCTTGTTGCGCCACTGGAACATCCTACGACTATTAAATGACTTAGATGTTCCGTCGATAACGATAGGTAATATTTCAACTCCTGCCTCCTTGGCCAAGTTAAAAGCGCCTGCCTTGAATCGAGCAATCTCGCCATCTTTGGAGCGAGTGCCCTCAGGGAAGATCGAAACCGAAACCCCTCTCGAGAGCCACTTCAATCCATCGTTAACAACTCTATTCATCGCTTTCTTAGGATTGCCACGCTCGATGGGGATATCGCCATGTATCAACAAAAATTGTCCGAATAGCGGAATTTGAAATACCTCCTTTTTCGAAACCCATCTAAAGTGGAACGGCAAGAGATAGAGCATAGGAATATCCATCATCGCTTGGTGGTTCATTACCACTACATAACTCTTCTTTGCATCGAGATTCTCTCGACCAATAACCTGAGTTGGCCAATAGAGTCCACCACCCATAAATATACGAGTCATGCAGATAGTGATCCAATGCACTACCCTACGCCCACGATCAAAAGGAGCACACACAATGAGTGCAACGAGTGAGGCAATCAAAAAAAGAAATGCCATCAACACAAGAAAAATATAGTATAATATGCTTATCATCTATTATTTGGATTAGGATTAACAACTGTGAGACAAATTTATGAAAAATTATGCAATTTTCAAAGAATATAAATCCAATAGAGCTAAAAAAAGTGATCGTTCGGAGGATAAACTCCAAACGATCACTTTTATAGAAATGTATTAATCTCGTTAGTCTTGGATCTTAGCTGCCAAGAACTCACGGTTAAGACGTGCGATGTGCGAGATTGAGATCTGCTTAGGACACTGAGTCTCGCAAGCGCGTGTGTTGGTACAGTTACCAAATCCCAACTCATCCATCTTGGCTACCATCGCCTTAGCGCGACGAGCTCCCTCGACCTTACCTTGAGGCAACTTAGCGAGCGACGAAACGCGAGCTGCAACGAACAACATAGCCGAACCATTCTTGCAAGTAGCAGCACAAGCAGCACAACCTACACAAGCTGCAGCATCCATACTCTCCTCAGCATCGGCCTGCGAGACTGGAATAGCATTGGCATCGGGTACTGAATTGGTACGCACCGAGATATAACCACCCGCTTGGAGAATCTCATCGTAAGCGTAGCGGTTCACAACCAAATCCTTGATCACTGGGAACGCACGCGAACGCCATGGCTCGATGGTGATTGTAGCGCCATCCTCGAACTTGCGCATATACATCTGACAAGTGGTCACAGCCGATGATGGGCCGTGTGCTTGACCGTCGATATGGAGCGAACACATACCGCAAATACCCTCACGACAGTCATGATCGAATGCAATAGGATCGATATTGCGGTGAATAAGATCGTTATTTAGAATGTCGAGCATCTCCAAAAAAGAGGTGTCGGCAGAGATACCTGTTACTGGGTAAATTTCGAATTTACCTGCAGATTTAGCGTCCTTTTGACGCCATATTTTTAATTTAAAATCCATTGTGCTTCAAAAAATTAAAATAAAACGTCAAAAATTACTCTTTGTAGTTACGTTGAGCTGGCTTAACAAACTCGAAGTTTAGTGGCTCCTTGTGAAGTACTGGTACACTCTCGGCGCCTGTGTACTCCCAAACAGCTGCATATACAAACTCCTCATCGTTACGAAGTGCCTCACCCTCCTCGGTTTGGTGCTCCTCGCGGAAGTGACCTCCACAAGACTCCTCACGGTTGAGTGCATCGCGTGCCATAAGCTCTCCCAACTCGAGGTTGTCGACCAAACGAATAGCCTTCTCCAAATCTTGGTTGAACTCATTGGGCTCTCCAGCGATCTTAACATCACGCCAGAATTCAGCACGAAGTGCCTTGATCTCGACGATAGCCTTCTCGAGGCGCGCTTTGTCGCGACCCATACCTACGTTATCCCACATGATGTTACCCAATTTCTTGTGGATGTCGTCAACTGATTGCTGACCCTTGATAGAGTAAAGTTTCTCGATCTTATCTTTAACACCCTTCTCAGCCTCATCAAATGCTTTCGACGAAGTATCGATCTTTGGAGCTTGGATCTTTTTAGCTAAGTAATCACCAATGGTATAAGGCAATACGAAGTAACCGTCGGCCAAACCTTGCATAAGAGCCGAAGCTCCCAAACGGTTAGCGCCGTGATCCGAGAAGTTAGCCTCACCGATTGAGTAGAGGCCGGGGATTGTTGTCATCAAGTTGTAATCGACCCAAGTACCACCCATTGTGTAGTGAACCGCCGGGAAGATCATCATTGGCTCGGTGTATGGATCTGTATCTTTGATCTCCTCATACATATCGAAGAGGTTACCATAGCGCTGCTTGATCACATCCTTACCCAAACGCTCGATCGCAGTTTTGAAGTCGAGGAATACAGCAAGACCAGTACCATTAACACCATAACCAGCATCGCATCGCTCCTTAGCAGCACGCGAAGCTACGTCACGAGGAACGAGGTTACCGAAAGCTGGGTAACGACGCTCGAGGTAGTAGTCACGATCCTCCTCGGCGATCTGAGACGCCTTGAGAGTACCTGCACGAAGTGCCTCCACATCCTTAAGGTTCTTTGGCACCCAGATGCGACCATCGTTACGCAACGACTCAGACATCAAAGTGAGTTTCGATTGCTGTGTTCCGTTAACGGGGATACATGTTGGGTGGATCTGAGTGAAACATGGGTTTGCAACTGCTGCACCCTTGCGGTAGCACTGATACATTGCCGAACCGTTTGAGTTCATCGCATTGGTCGAAAGGAAGAATACATTACCGTAACCACCAGTAGCCATAACCACTGCGTGAGCACCAAAGCGCTCGATCTCGCCAGTAATCAAGTTGCGAGTGATAATACCACAAGCCTCACCATTCTCAACAACCAAGTCGAGCATCTCGTGACGAGGGTATGATTTAACCGAACCTGCCGCGATCTCCTTATTAAGTACAGAGTATGCACCCAACAAAAGCTGCTGACCGGTTTGACCACGAGCATAGAAAGTACGCGAAACTTGCGCACCACCAAACGAACGGTTATCAAGCAAACCACCATATTCGCGAGCAAAAGGTACACCCTGAGCTACACACTGGTCGATGATAAGGTTCGACACCTCAGCCAAACGATACACGTTAGCCTCACGTGCACGGTAGTCACCACCCTTGATCGTATCGTAGAATAGACGATACACCGAGTCGTTATCGTTGCGATAGTTCTTAGCTGCATTGATACCTCCCTGAGCGGCAATAGAGTGCGCACGGCGAGGAGAATCTGAGATGCAGAATATCTTTACGTTGTAGCCCAACTCACCAAGTGAAGCAGCGGCAGAGGCGCCACCCAAACCAGTTCCGACTACAATAATATCGAGCTTACGCTTATTAGCAGGGCTCACAACCTTAACGGCTGCTTTGTGGTTGTTCCACTTCTGTGACAACTCGCCTGCGGGGATTTTAGAATCTAATTTTAAAGCCATATCTATAAATTTTAATTGTCTATGAATTAGCAACAAGTGCTGCAACAGAAGTTAGTTGTGATGAAGAAGTAGATAACAACAACTGCAAATCCTGCGAAGATAAGTGTAGCGATGATGTTCGCGATGCACTTAAGGCGTGGATACCATGTGTCGTTTGCAAAACCTACCGATTGGAACATCGACCAAACACCGTGAGTGAGGTGGAACCAAAGAGCAGTAAACCATACAAGGTAAGCCAAAGCAAAATACCATTTAGAGAATGTGTGCTTAATGATTGCTGCGCCATCGGTTGGAGAGAGCTCCATGCCGCCAACCATAACTGAGTGGTGACCCATAAGCTCGACTAATTGCATCTTTGACCAGAAGTTCACGAGGTGAAGCAAAAGACCACCAAGAACGATATAGCCCAAAACCAACATATTCTTAGATGCCCAAGATACGCCCTTCTCCTTAACGGTCACCTCGTAGCGGATGTTGCCACGTGCTGCGTAGTTGTTAAGTGTAAGGATGATCGCGTAGGCGAAGTGCACTACCACACCAGCAGCCAAAACAGCTGTCGCCGCAAGAGCGTACCAGTTAGCACCCAAGAAGGCGCAAATAAAATTGTAGGCTTCACCCGAGAAGATCGCTACAATGTTCATCGACATATGGAAGAGGATAAAGAGGATAAGGAAGAGTCCCGAAAGGCTCATTACCAACTTCTTGCCAATAGAAGAATTAATAAGAAAATTGCTCATAATCTGTTTAATTTGTTTATATGAATTTAGTTTGTCTTAAATTTGCACACAAATATAGCCATTGTTTGCGAAATAACAATGGATTATTGCTAATATTTTATTAAAAATAATTAAAAAGAGATGGATAGGTTTATTCCTACCCCATCGCCCAGAGTGCATGGAGCAATCGATGAGGCGTAGTAACTACTCTGATAACCAGTGCTACTACCCCATAAAAACTCATTGACCCGAGGTGCAAGCCAATAAGCCAATCGCGCACTAAGCATTCCGAAGCCTGCTCCTGCAACAATATCGCCAATATAGTGGCGTTCGTTGTATACTCGCATATATCCCGTAAAAGCTGCGATAGAATAACCCGTAATGCTTATCCAAGGTGAATGGTGGCCATACTCTTGGTGTAACATCTCGGCACAAAGGAATGCTGTGGCAGTATGTCCCGATGGAAATGAGTTCGTTGCTCCAGTGTCCGGCCTACGGCGCTTCACAAAAGTCTTTGTTCCCTGCACCAACGCTAACGAGGTGAGCGAGGCCATTGCCAAGATTGTCGTCTGCTGCTTGAATTTGTGATACGGCTCGATATTGCCAAAAGCATTAAGCCCCCACATAATCAAAACCGGTGAGTATTGCATATAATCATCAAAGGTGAGTTTGCCATGCCCGCTGCTGATCTCATCACTCCACGACATATCCAAATCGTCGACGTTGGTGACATAGAGCGTAAGCGACCCCAAGACAATTGGCGAGGCGGGTGAAATCAACTTATAAAATCTAAAGCTCGATGGCGACTCACCTTTAATTGAGTCGATGCTACGCTCCAACGACTCGACTCCAAAATCGAGGTTATAGCGTTCGAGGGCACCACCTGCCACCACCTCGGCATGCAAAGATAGACTCAAGGTGGCAGCGATTAATATAAGTATAATAGATCTCATATAAATAAAGGGAGTTGCAGAGTGTTTAGAATCCAAACGAGAGACCGATACCGTAACCGATGCCAGTTGCATAACTATCCGAATTCAACAATCCGCGATACTCTATCGTGGGCTCAATATTAATCATATTGATCAATCGAATTCGCAACGAGGCCCCCACAATACCATATCCTATATATTTACTGCACGAGGCACCGACCATCGCAGTAAAGGTCGCATATTCATTAAAAGGAAGAAGGTATCTGACATCCATACGATATGAACCAACTATGTTAGCTGGCCCAAGCTCTCCGTCGACCTCATTAAGTAGGCTATTATATAAATCATCATCTCGATTAATATAGTAATCCTTCACCCGCTCAGTATCAAAAAACTCCGCACCTAACCAAGAGATCTCCACATTCTCCGACCGCAAAGCACACATATTCAGATAATGTACCGAAGCCTCTCCAACCGACAAATTGGTATAGCCAAACAAAAGTATACTCCCATAAAAGCCTCGGTTATACGACCCCATACTCATGCGTCCCGATCCATACGAGGGGCGCTTAGCATCAACTCCATAAAGATTTTCAAGCGAGAGTATTTGATCTGACTCACCCTCAATTGTGGTCGATGCCACGGCAGGTGCACACACACATGCCAAAACTAATATTTGCAAGACTCTCTTCATAAGCATTTTGATTTTACACAAAGATACAATAAATGCCGCGATCGACAATAATATTTTGAAATAAATTAAACCCTCACATCATTCTTTTGATGCAAGGGTTTAATAATTTTATCAGTCAATACTACACAATACGCACTCGATACCAACTCGGCGTAGTAGGTCGGGGCCATCCTCGCAGTGATAGAGCTCAGAGTAGACTACGCGGCGGATACCGGATTGAATAATCAACTTAGCACACTCAATGCAGGGTGAGGTGGTAACATATAGCGTCGAGCCATCGCAGTTATTTGCACTCTTAGCAACCTTCGAGATTGCATTGGCCTCGGCGTGAAGCACATAGGGCTTGGTTCTGCCAGTAGCATCATCCTCACATATATTCTCAAAACCCGAGGGTGTACCATTGTAACCATCCGAGATAATCATCTTATCCTTGACGATCAAGGCTCCAACCTGACGGCGAACACAATATGAGTTCTCAGCCCAAATCGAGGCCATACGCAAATAGCGTTGATCCAACTTTAACTGCTTCTGCTCCTGATATCCCATCGCTACATCCCTTTACCGTGGCACGCTTTATATTTCTTGCCACTTCCACAGGGGCATGGATCGTTGCGACCCACCTTCTTGTCGGCTTGAATTGGCATTGGCTTCTGCTTCTCGGCTTGACCTGCTTGGGCTGCTGCCTGCACGCGAGACTCTTGCAACTTATTTACATCAACCTTTGGTCGCTCGGCGCGAGCCTTTGGAGCTTCTGTGCGATTGTCGCGAACTGGGATATAGGCCTTATTGATTACGGCCAACACATCACGATTGATCTTAATGAGCATCTTCGAGAACAATTCGAACGACTCAAATTTGTAGATCAACAGCGGATCTTTCTGCTCGTAGGTAGCATTCTGAACACTCTGACGAAGATCATCCATATCACGGAGGTGCTCACGCCAAGCATCGTCGATTGTGGTGAACATCACCACCTTAGAGAACACCTTGAAGATTTCAAGACCCTCACTATCCTTACATCGTTGGATATTCACCGGCACATTATAACCCAGATGGCCATTAGTGAGCGGGAATACAATATTCGAATCGAGGTTATCTTTGCGATCCTCATAGACCTTAGCCATAACCGGTGCAACCATCTCGGCGATCTGCTTCGCTCGACGAGCATAGTGCGCTTGGATGTCGGCGGCAAGCATCTCGACTTTCTCACCTCGCTTAGCTGCATCGTATCGCGCCTTGTCGAACGAAGGCTCAACAGCGATATCGCGCATCAACTCCAAACGGAAATCTTCGAAGTCAACCCCCTCGGTCTGCTCCACAAAGTTCTCGGCGTAGTCACACATAATATTATTAAGGTCGATCTCGATACGCTCACCATGGAGTGCATGGCGGCGACGCTTGTAGATCACCTCGCGTTGCGAGTTCATCACATCATCATACTCCAAAAGGCGCTTACGCACACCGAAGTTATTCTCCTCGACCTTCTTCTGAGCACGCTCGATGGTCTTGGTCATAACACCTGCTTGGATCACCTCGCCATCCTCAAGACCCATGCGATCCATGATCGAAGCGATACGCTCTGAGCCAAATAGACGCATCAAGTTATCCTCGAACGAAACAAAGAATTGCGATGAACCGGGATCACCCTGACGACCCGCACGACCACGCAACTGGCGGTCAACACGACGACTATCGTGGCGCTCAGTACCGATGATAGCCAAACCACCCGCCGCTTTAACCTCGGCAGTGAGTTTGATATCGGTACCACGACCCGCCATATTGGTAGCGATCGTTACCTGTCCGGGACGACCCGCTTCGGCTACGACCTGTGCCTCGGCTTGGTGCTGCTTGGCATTGAGGACGTTGTGCTTGATCTTGCGCAGAGTGAGCATACGGCTCAAAAGCTCCGAGATCTCCACCGAAGTAGTACCGACCAACACCGGGCGGTTCTGCTCTACGAGCTTAACAACCTCCTCGATTACAGCGTTGTACTTCTCGCGCTTTGTCTTATAGATTAGATCCTCACGGTCATCGCGCAAGATTGGGCGATTCGTAGGGATTACCACAACATCCAACTCGTAGATGCTCCAGAACTCCGACGCCTCAGTCTCGGCAGTACCGGTCATACCGCCCAACTTATGATACATACGGAAGTAGTTCTGAAGGGTCACCGTAGCGAAAGTCTGGGTAGCAGCCTCGACCACTACCCTCTCCTTGGCTTCGATAGCTTGGTGTAGACCATCCGAATAGCGGCGACCATCCATAATACGGCCTGTCTGCTCATCGACAATCTTCACCTTGTTGTCCATCACCACATACTCGGTGTCTTTCTCAAACATAGAGTAAGCCTTGAGGAGTTGGTTCACAGTGTGAACGCGCTCCGACTTAACGGCATATTCCTTGATTAGCTCATCCTTTTTTTCGATTCGCTGCTCATCGCTAACCTCGCTCTTTTCGATCTCGGCGATCTCCGATCCGATATCGGGCAGTACGAAGAAACCATCCTCCTTGAAGTACTTCGATAACATCTCGTGACCTTTGTCGGTTAGCTGAACCGAATTCGATTTCTCGTCGATCACAAAGAATAGCTCGTCGGTGATCTCGTGCATGCGGCGGTTGTTATCCTGCATATAGAGGTTCTCGGTCTTCTGCATCTGGCTCTTAATACCAGTCTCCGAAAGGAATTTGATAAGAGGCTTTGACTTCGGAAGCGCTTTGTGGGCACGATATAGAGCAACACCACCTTCGTCCACATTACCCTCGGCAATCAGCTTACGCGACTCCGATAGTAGCGAAGTTGCCAAGCTCTTCTGCATCGAATAGAGCTGGTCGATCGCTGGTCGATACTGCTCGAACATCTGATCCTCGCCCTTAGGTACGGGGCCCGAGATAATAAGCGGTGTACGAGCGTCGTCGATCAATACCGAGTCGACCTCATCGACAATTGCGAAGTGGTGCTTACGCTGCACAAGATCCTTAGGCGAAGAGGCCATATTATCGCGCAGATAATCAAAACCATATTCGTTATTGGTACCAAAGGTGATATCGGCCATATATGCCTTGCGGCGAGCCTCCGAATTGGGTTTGTAGCGATCAATACAATCGACCGACAAACCATGGAATTGGTAGATTGGCCCCATCCACTCGGAGTCACGCTTCGAGAGATAGTCGTTGACCGTAACCAAGTGAACACCCTTGCCAGCCAAGGCGTTAAGGAAAACAGGGAGCGTCGCAACAAGGGTCTTACCCTCACCGGTAGCCATCTCGGCGATCTTACCTTTATGGAGCACAACACCACCAAATAACTGCACGTCGTAGTGGATCATCTCCCAAGAGGTGTCGTTACCTCCCGCCAACCAGTGTGTAGCGTAGATAGCCTTATCGCCCTCGATAGTTACAAATTCGCGCTCTGCCGAAAGGTTTCTATCGAAAGCAGTCGCAGTCACCTCGATTGTCTCCTGCTCGGTGAAACGGCGGGCGGTATCCTTCATGATGGCAAATGCCTCGGGAAGAATCTCGTCGAGCTTTTGCTCGATCTTGTCGTCGATGCTTTGTGTTAATTGCTCAATCTCCTTAGAGATCTTCTCTTTGTCGCTAAGCGAGATCTCCGACTCCTCTAACTTCGCCTTAAGCTCTACGATGCGAGCCTCGTCGTCGGCAATAAAATCAGCGATAGCTTGGCGCAAGGCTGCACTGCGGCTACGTAGTTCATCGTTAGATAGTTGTGTGATTGACGGATAGATCGCTTTGATCTTCTCGACATAGGGTTCGATCTCTTTGCGGTCTTTATCGGCCTTAGATCCAAAAACGAGTTTAATTAAACTTGCTAAAATATCCATATATAAATTATCTTATTTGTCGTGTTTTATCCCACAAAGATACAAATATTATTCAAATAACAATGACACAACCCACCCAATTTTCACAACAAACGCACGAAACCATCAAGATTTCGTGCGTTGTGTTGCATTAAGAATATTTGAATCTCTTAGAAATAGAAATTTAAAGTAATGTTAGATCCATAATTACCTGTTTCGACAACCATATTGTATGCGGCTGGAGAAGCAATATTGGTATACGACTCTACATTAAGAGTGTTGGCACTATATCCCTCATACTCGCCATACGACTGAGTTGTATAGGCATAAGCTGCGATCAAATTCACCTCGACACCCAAAGATATATTGCTCGATAGAAACCACTCAACACCGGCAGTACCCATTAATCCACCTACGTGGGTCGCACCGCCACGCTCACAGAGCGGACGCAACGACGAGATGTACGATACCGAAGGGGTCGATGTAGTGCTCAAACCTCCATTCGATGGGCTTTGGTTAACCGAAGTAACAGCATTTCCATAGCTATAAGAGGTAGTAGTAGCACTATAAGCATAAAGCAGGTTACCACTAAATACACCTTGGATACGACCTTTTCCTACGCGATACTCAAGACCAAGCGACACATTAACACCCGTGGCAATGATTGTGCTGCTATCAATCACCTTATCTTCCGAAAGAGGATCTATAGCCGCAGCCAAATCATCTACTACATAAGCTGTAGTGTAGTCGTTCTTGAGAGTCAAACCGACATTCATTCTAAGCGCTGTATTGCGCGAAAGCATATAACGTCCCATGATAGAGATGTCGGGAGAGATCAAACTTGTATTAGCCTCTGTATCGGTTGGGGTGCCACCGATATCATCGAGCTCCTGACTTATAGTGCCATTGAGTGTATTACCCAAGAAGTTAATAACGGGTGCCGCATCAATACCAAACGAGAAGTCTCCAGCCTTAGGCAAAGAGAAGGTGCTCTTCTCCTCTTGTGCACTGACCGTTAGCGGCAAAGCTAACATTAGCGATAGCGCCGCTGCTGCGATATATTTAATATTTATCTTCATAATTCGTAATATTAAATATTCTACCAGCCCATTGGGTTGTAGTATTCATAATCTGTATCATTATAGGTGATACCTTTGATAGTTTCGTCTCCCGATGGTGTAAACGAAACGTGTACAGTACTAAACTCGCAAACCGACTCCTTTGTAGTAGATGTGTATAGTTGCTTAGAAGCACCACTATCTAAGCTGAAAGTACCCGAAAGATATTGATAGCTTGCTGTAGTATTGCCTTTTACAACATAATAATGCAAGAATTTACTACTATCTTTATCGCTATCACTCACTTCAACATCCTCCATACTCAAAGTAACGAGAACATCATCATAAGACCAGCTACTGTAGAAATAGAGGTACTCATCATACTCACCATCGTCAACCGAAAGGGTGTACTGAATAGTGCGACTATCGCTTCCACTTGTGTTCGATAGAGTTATAATAACCTCGCCATTATCATAAGGATCTGTCCCTTTAATAATATCGATAATATTGTAAAAATCATCTAAACTTCTCTTCTCTGCATCAACCTCGACAGTACCCAATACATTCACTGGACGGTCGATAGTCTCAGTAGCAAAAATTGGGGTATCAGAAACAGTAACATTAACAAGCTTATTATCGCCGTTAGATACTGAGAATGAGGTAGGCGAAGCTGATTGATAGATAGCATCGTCGTATTGGCAATACTCGCCATTAACATACTCGCCATAAACACCAACAAATGAAGCTACATCGACCTCGTCGCTGATTGAGTTTTGGCCAACAGGAATAGTAATTGAGTAATTACCAAACTCATCGGTCATAGTCGAATAACGCTCAACGCCCGATGCACCTGACTTAAAGTTGCTGAGATCCAAATCGATGTATACCTCTTGCTCAGCCAAGATTACAAGGTAGTCATTGTAAACAACGCCATTTTGAACCATTACGCCTTGGTTATACATAACTTGGCCGTAGATAGTCGCCTCACCTGCAATATCGCTAAGGTTAAGTTCGGTTTGTTCTTTGGTGCAACTACTCACAGCAACACCCACAATTAGGGCAAAAGCCAAAAAAAGTCTGTTTGTTTTCATAAATTATTTATTTAAGTTTGAGGAAATTAACGCAGCAAAGATAATGTATTTTTTTAAAAATAACACTAAATACAATTATTATTTACAGTCACCTACAATAATATAGCCTCAATGCGCTCAAGAGTGTCAACATCAATATCTGCCAAAGCACTCACCGCAGCGATCTGTTCGATCTGCTCAGGCTTGCTCGCACCGATCAAAACCGAGGTAACAGTTTTGCGATTACTACGCAAAAGCCACTTCACAGCCAATTGCGCAAGTGACATACCCAACTCCTCGGCGATCTGGTTGAGAGCTGCCACCTGCTCGACCTTCTCGGCGGTGATATCGCCCTCCTTGAGGAATAGGTTGCGGCGAGCTCGCGAATCGGCAGGAATACCTCCTAAATATTTATTCGATAGAACTCCTTGAGCCAAAGGCGAATAGGCGATGAACCCCACCCCATTATCCTGCACCGTATCCAATAGAGTCTCCTCCACGTCGCGCACCATCATCGAATATTTCGACTGCTCAATAAAGCAAGGTGTACCCAACTGCTTAAGGATCGCCGCAGCCTCCACAAACTGCTCGGTCGAATAGTTCGAAAGACCGACGTATAGTGCTTTGCCTTGGCGCACGATCTGATCGAGGGCGGTCATAGTCTCCTCCATCGGAGTATTTGGGTCGGGACGATGGTGGTAGAAGATATCAACGTAATCGAGCCCCATGCGGCGCAAGCTCTGATCAATGCTGGCCATAAGATACTTACGACTACCCCAATCGCCATAAGGCCCCGGCCACATAGTGTAACCCGCCTTAGTTGAGATCAACAGCTCATCACGATATGGCATCAAGTCACTCTTGAGCACACGACCAAAATTAGTCTCGGCGCTACCGGGTCGGGGGCCATAGTTATTGGCTAAATCGAGGTGAGTTATACCCAAATCAAAGGCCTTCAACAACATCTCGCGAGCGTTGTCGAAGTCATACATATCTCCAAAATTCTGCCATAGGCCAAGTGAGATCTCGGGAAGTGAAACACCACTTCTACCACAACGGCGATACTTCATCTCTGAGTATCTGTCATCTGCTGCTTTGTAACTCATAATTCGAAAGTTTTAAAATTGATAGGTAAATTTAGGCAATTTTATCGGAACTTCAAAATTTATGGCCTAACCATTGCATTTTTTTATATCTTTACACTCCAAAATCATAGTTATGACAAAGTACGAAGAGTTGAAGATATATAGCGCCACAACCGACAAAGCAGTGGAGCTACCTATGGCGCAAGGCGGCATCTCGGCGGGATTCCCCTCGCCGGCCGACGACCCAATGGAACTTAAGTTAGATCTCAACCGCGAGCTAATTCGCAATGCCGCCGCAACCTTCTTTGCACGAGTGAGTGGCGTATCGATGATCGACGATGGGGTCAGCGATGGCGACTTGCTGCTTATCGACAAGAGCGTGGAGCCTTACGATGGATGCTTGGCGGTCTGCTATATCGACGGTGAATTTACACTCAAACGATTCCGTGACATGGGCGACCATGCACTTTTGGTGCCCGCCAACAAAGATTACAAACCAATTAAGGTCACCGCCGACAACGATTTCATGGTGTGGGGTGTGGTGCGTTACCTAATCAAGAAGATGTGATGATTGGGCTGTGCGACTGCAATAACTTCTTTGTGTCGTGTGAGCGGGTATTCAACCCCGAGCTCAACGGCCGTCCCGTGGTTGTTCTCTCGAGCAACGATGGGTGTGTTATTGCACGCTCCAACGAATCAAAGGCTTTAGGCATCAAGATGGGGCAACCACTCTTTCAGGTGCGTGACTTAGTTGAACAACACCAAGTTAAGCTCCATTCCACCAACTTCCCACTCTATGGCGATATGTCACGACGCGTGATGGAGACCCTGCGCTCGGATCTGCCCGCAATCGAGGTCTATTCGATCGACGAGGCATTCTTAGATATGGGCGGTATCGCTGTCGACTCCCTCAAAGAGTATGGCGAGCGGCTCGCACGCAAAGTGCGACGCAATACAGGCATCCCCGTGAGCATCGGCATAGCCCCAACCAAGACCTTGGCCAAGATCGCAAGCAAGCTCTGCAAGAGCTACCCCAAGCTCAATGGCTCGTGCCTACTCTACCGCCCTGCCGACATCGAAAAGGTACTCTCCAACTACCCTATCGAGGATGTTTGGGGCATAGGTCGCCAGTCGAGCAAGATGCTCCGCATGTATGATATCACCACCGCTCAGCGTTTTAGGGAAGCACCACGAGAATGGATACAAACAAAGATGGGGCTCACAGGCCTACGCACATGGCTCGAGCTCAATGGCGAGAGCTCGATCTTGTTTGACTTTCACCCATCCGACAAAAAGTCTATAATGGTCTCGCGATCCTTCTCTCACGACATCCACTCACTCGAGGAGTTACACACTGCTCTCTCGGGCTTCGTCAGTTCGGCTGCAGAGAAGCTCCGCTCACAGAGGTGCGTGGCGGGACAGATGCAGGTGTTTATGCTCACCAATCGCCATCGAGCAGATCTGCCTCAGCACAACGCCTCGGAGATGGTACTATTCGACACCCCAACGCAAAGCACCCTCGAATTGGCATCGAATGCCTCGAAGGTGCTACGCAGATTATTCCGTGAGGGGTATGGCTACAAAAAGGTTGGGGTGATACTCTACGATATTCGCCCGGCGGACTCCGTTCAATCGTCGCTATTCGACTCCACCGACCACTCCAAGCACAACTCTCTGATGGAGCAGTTAGATTCGCTCAACAGCCACTACGGCAAAAACGCTGTGCGGTTAGGTGCCCAAACCTCTGCCAAGCAGCAAGTGAGCAGCGAATATTTATCACCTCGCTACACCACCTCGTGGGATGATATACTAAAAATTAAGGTCTAATGGGTAAACAAGTACAATATCCTTGAAGGTCACAAAAGTATAATCAGGGCCAGCCTCTCGAGTTGCGACGTAGCTACGATCATCACTTTTGTAGGTGTCTGAATTAGTGAATATAACAATCTGATTATCCCCCTCGATAAGGTCACTATTATCGGCGCTAATATATAAGGTTGTATAAGTGCTCGATGCACCATTAAAGGAGCCGTTAGTAAGATATTGAATCTTTAGACCGGTAGTAGTTGCCAAGTAGAGCGAGGTTAGATTTCCAGCCTGATAAAAACCATTCGATGCCACTCTGCATGCCTGTGGCAAATAAAGCTCAGTCAATGAGTCGCAATATGCAAAGGCATAACCGTTGACAGCTGTTATGTTTGGCATCTTAATGGTAGTCAACACATCACAATAGCTACATCCATAACTTGTAACCGATGTTATATAATCTAACTCAAGGGTGTCGGAGAGATACATATTCAATATAGATACCAATTCACTCTTGTCGCTATTGTACAGAATACCATCCTCATAAATATAGTCCGGCGAGTCAATATTGATCTGCGCAAGCTTTGCACACCCATTAAAGGCACCTCCACCAATCGAAGTTACACTCGAAGGCACATCATAAGACTCCAAAAAATTACAGCCAACGAATGCACCCAAGCCAATAGAAACTAACTTAGGCGCCTCGATTGATTTAAGGCGAGTGCAATTATTGAAGATAAAATCAGCTATTTCGGTGGCTTCGGGCAGCTCAATAGTGCTCAAAAGCGTACAGCCACTAAAGGCATATTCGCCAATAGAGATAGCCTCGGGCAGCTCTACGGTGGTCAAAAGTGGACATTCACTAAAAGTATATCCACCAATAGTTGTGGCCATGGGTAGCTTAACTGATGAAAGGTTGTCGCAATATTTAAAAATCTCCCGACCGAGAGTTGTCGCCTTCGGAAGCTCTACACTCTCAAGTGCTTTACACTGGCGAAATGTGCCATAGGTAAGATTAATCAACTCAGGCGTATCAATATCTGTCAATGCCGCACAGTAAGCAAAAGCTATATTTTCAATGCTTGTCACCACAGGTAGCTCAATTGCCTCCAAGGAGCTACAATAGGCAAACATCGCATCTTTCACTACTTGCAACTGAGGCATATTAACCGAAGTCAAAGCCGTACAACTATAACAGACATATTCACCCGCCTCGATAAGTTTTGGCGCATCTACACTAACCAAAGCGTTACAACCTCTAAAGGCCTCTGTCCCAATAGATGTCGCCTCGGGGAGTTCGATCGAAATAATTGCAAAGCACTCCTAAAGTACTCCATCACCACTATATCCCGAGTCATGACCCGGGATCTCGATAATATTCGAAAAGATAAGTGATATCTGGCGGCCGTCAGCATCAGCTACTTCGAGAGCACTGCGGAGCCCCTCGAAGTCATCATATTCAGCCTCCGAGTCGATTATGACCCAAGTGTCGCTCGATGGAACTACACTCGCACTAAAATCGGCAAGGTTATATTCATCTTCTTCGGTAAAAATATTGCTGCCTCCTGCTCCTGTAACATCATTCTCTTCGAGTTGATTTTCGCATGACCCTACGACAAACGCCGCAAGAAATAGAGCGATAAACTTTGTAAATGGATAGATTCTTTTCATAATAAACTGTATTAGATGTTACATTAATATTATAGAGGATGCACAAATCACACCTCATACACAAAGGTACACATTTATTTACTAAAATCATAATTATTAGCAAATAAAACTAAAAAGCTATGATTGCCCCACAGCGTGGAGTGCACCGTAAGCCGATATCACCTCTCGTCATTCCCGACCCGATCGGGAATCTTAGATCCACCTCTCGTCATTCCCGACCCGATCGGGAATCTTAGATCCACCTCTCGTCATTCCCGACCCGATCGGGAATCTTAGATCCACCTCTCGTCATTC
>JBCQVM010000002.1:0-81018 GCA_047173105.1 Rikenellaceae bacterium | reverse complement strand
GTCGGGAATGACGAGAAAAAAGCTGTCGGGAATGACGAGAAAAAAGCTGTCGGGAATGACGAGAAAGAAACGGTCGGAAATGACAAGAAAGAGAGTCCGCAATGACGGCAGGGGAAAATGATTTTAATGGGATACTAATGAAACAACATAGAAAAAATGACGTAGAAGTGTTATTTCTACGTCATTCATATGCGCCTATGGCACGATGTGTCGCCTACTTTGCGGGCTCCCAATAGCAGCGCTTAGGCGAAACGATAGCGCCCTCATCCTTGAGTTGCTTCATCGCCTTGTCAACCACCTTGCGGTCGAGCCCCGAGATCTCTACGATTTTGCCTGCATTAAGTGGCTCACCGGCACCTTTCATTGCCTCTAATACTTGATCTTTTTCCATTGTCGTATTTTTTTTATGTTGTAAAATATTTATCTGCAATTCTCGAGCCATGGGCTCTGTGAGAATGCTACTTCATCATCGATACCATCGTGCCATCGGTTCTTACGGTTGCCTTTTTCGACGAAGTGGTGGTGGTTGTCTGTTTGTTAACAGTTGTTAATGAGTAGCTACGCGCAGGAGCGTATGACGCCGATGAGTAGTCGCTAATCGCTGTACCTGCCTCGATAACTGCGTCATAGCCTGAGATGTAGAAGCCAGAGCTGGTGTCAAACACTCCCAAACGAGCATCCGTTGCGAATGTTGTCATAACATAAGCGTCACCTGCATCATTAAGCTCGATGTTGATCTCCCATGGATCGTAACCATCGTCGCCGCTACCAATGTAGGCGTAGTACTCTGAGGTTGTTCCGGCATAATAGGTGGCCGAATAGAAGTCGATTGCATAACCCACACAATCTGTTGGAGTTACATACATCTTCATCGCTGTTGGATCCAATACCCATGAGTAAGTGACATCAAATCCAAGTCCAAAGAAGTCGGTCGAAGTATAGTCGTAATCGGAGAGTTGTGAGCGAGTCAACGTAAACTCGACATTACTATAAGTATTGCCATAGTAAGCATCAACCACTGAAGCAACAGCGTATGAACCATCCGCTACGCCCGGAGCGATGTTGCTATTGACACGGAACTCAGCAACGCAGGTCGAAGCATCGAACTTACCAGCATCACCATCTTCGTCGTAAGGAACAGCCACCAAGGCAAATGTGCCCTCTGTATTCATTTCGATAACCCAACAACCATACGATTGTGAGACGTCAACTTGAGACGATTCAATCGAGCCATCTTTGATACCATCTGCAACTGTTTCATAGCTTTCGCCTGTCGCGTCGTAATCAACGACCGTAAACTTAATTGAGGCTGCAAGTTCGTCAGTAAAGAACTCAAACTCTGCTGTGCGGGCATTATGATCAATATTGTAGCAATTAATTGATGTAATATTTGACGGTAATTTAGTCCCCGGCATATAGATGTAGTGGTCAGAGGTGCTAAGCCAAGCGCCATACAAATGCAAATGACAATATAAACTTTCGGCAGGGAATGTGATAACACCATCCTCCATCTTACCGTAAGTCGATGGGTAGCTCGATGACGAAAGATCAAAGTTTAGGTCGCAATAAGATGCGAAGTACAAGCCACCATATGTTGTTGTATCATACCAGAAACCTGAACCCTGATACGGGAAGTAAACATTGTCTGGATCTGTTGCGTTGATATATGTGTAGATTGTATCAACTGAAGTACCGTCGTCACCCAACAAAACAAAAGAAGCGATCTCAGTAGATGTTACACCCATAAGAGTTGCTACTGTTGCTGCATCATATACGTTAGTAATACGATAGTATCCGGGAAGTTCCACAGCCTCGTAGATCTCAACCTCTTTCTCTAAGTATGGAACACCCATGAATACAGAAGAAAAGACTGCATCAATCCAAAGCCCAGTAGTATCGCCATCGTCACTTACAACAAGCTGCCATGTGTAGGGATCAGCCTCTTCTGGGTCGTCGATCTCCTCGTCGTTCCAACCTTCGATGTAGCTGTCAAGCTCAACATCACCTACATATATATCCCAGTTGTAGGTGTATCGGTAGCCCGACTCGAATGTTATATTGTTGTTTGCGACCCATTGATATGTTACGTCGTTGATCACGTATGTCGCGACTAAATCGCCTGCACTGATGCTCTGCGGTGCGAAGATTGCTTTGTAGCTTGCCTCGCCATTAGCTGCGGGGGTGATGCTCATAGTGTTGCCATTTGCCGAGTATTGCATTGCTTCGGCGTCGATATTTGTGCTGCCGATAACATACATTGTCATCACACCACCGGCCAGCGATGAGTCGATGTTGATAACCAAGCTGCTCAAGACGTGGTTAAAAGCGAGCGTTGGGCATGTTGAATTTGTGGTTTGTGGCACCGATAGCAATAGGTCACTTAATTCGAGGTTGTCGCCCGAGCTTTGATCCGAGAGCACTTCGAACGAGAATGTTGTGCCGAAATTGCTAACAGCAGGGTATGCTGCATAGAATGTGAGTTCTTGATCCTCAGAGGTGTACGAGATTGGATCTGAGCTTGTGAACTGCGAATTGCTGTACGTGTATATCACCTGCGTTGCATAGGCAGTCGAGTTCTCATAGGCCGACACAATGATCTGATCGTTGTTGTCAAAGAGGTCGGATGTAACGCGACTCTCGGGCGAAATAGATCCTGTAAAGGTGATTTCGCTCTCGAATGTCTCCTCAGGAGTGCTGTCCACGTCGCTCGAGGATTTGGTGCACGCTGCAAATAGCATGAGCATCAAAAAGGGTAGTAGTCTCTTTTTCATAATTTTGTTTTTTTAGTTATATAATATTAGTCAATATTGCCGATATCTCTATAAAAGAAAGTTGAGTACGAGAAGATGGGCGACAAGGATCAAAAAGATGCTGCTCTTCGCAAAGCAATCGAGGGTTCATACTTCGGATGTATCTACACTTTGGAGAAGAACATCGAGGCTTGGAAAGTTAAGGTTCCTGTATACGACGTGAAGCCTATCCGTGCAAAGGTCGGCACAAAAGAGGGTCTTAAGAACACAGCTCGCTATATGGCATACGAGACAGTTCGCAAGAAAGATGCTGAGGGTAACAGCGTTGACGTAAGCGTTAAGAGAGGTTATGTTCGTGCAACTAAGGTTGCTAACAACTCTTCTGTTGCTGATGGCCAGAGCCCAATGTCGGAGTTCTACCAGATCTCACACGTTGCCAACATCAAGCCAAACCAAACATTGAAGCAAGCTAACGACTTGGCAATGGGTATTACAGCAGCTTATAGCACTAACCCAATGGCTCCAATCAACGTGACTATCGACTACTTGATGAACATGAAGACAAACGGTACATCGACCTACTCTATCGTTGACATCAGCTACAAATCGCTTTCGGCGGACGAGCTTAGCGACAATGGTATCAGCACTACAGGAATCTACTCTGAGGGTATTTCGTTTATTGGTGCTGGCGTTGGTGCTGGTATCGGTCTACGTGCTGGCAGAAGCCTCGAGATCGTTCCTAATGTTATCGTAGGTGGTGATTACATGCAGGCAACATCTCAATTAGATACCGAGGAGAGTGACGAGGCAATGATGGATAAGATCGCTTGGTATGGTAAGGTTGGCGCTAAGGTTAACATTACAGTAGCATATCCATTGCAGATCGTAGCTGGTATCGACTACTCGATGATCGTATCTGAGGGTGCTTGGTACGAGTACAACAACTCAGTACTTACTGAATGTGGTATCGGTCGCGAGGGTGGTCTTGGTATCTCAATCGGTCTTAAGTATATCTTCTAAAAGAAAAATAAATTTATATTCCCATGAAACTATATAGAAATATTATAGTAGCGATAATGTTGTTGGCAGCTTTGCCAACAACATTATCTGCACAAAGCCGAGGCGATATCATAGATATCTCGCAGATGGATACAAACTATTCGGTCGAGACGATCCGAGTTGGTGCAGATGGCACCAAGCACATCAAAGTAATGGGCTTCGGCAAAACCGAGGCTGCGGCAGAGCTCAATGCAAAACGCAATGCTGTACATGCAGCTATCTTCCGCGGCTTCCCCGCTGCTGGAGGCGCTAATGCTACACCTGCGATCTGTACAGAGCCCAACGCTCTGAACACCCACAAGAGCTATTTCAACAGCTTCTTTAGCGGCGATTATGTACAATATATCAACGTCACCACCGATGGCGGCGCTTCGGGTGCCGACCGCGTTAAGGTCAAAGGAGGCTACGAGGTGAAGGTATATGTGCAGGTTATGTTCGACAACCTACGCCGACGCTTGGAGGCTGACAATATTGTCAAATCTTTGGAGACTTTCGATATCGGTAAATTACCAACTATCATGGTTGTTCCAAGCGATGTGTGGTGCAAGAGAAATGGTTATATGATCGAGGCGGGTGGCCAAAGTGTTCCCGACTACGCTAAGGCGATGAGCGAGAATTCAGATATCCGCGCATTGGTTAGCAACATGGGCGATTTTATGGCAGCAGAGAGCTTCCCTATCGTATCGTTGGAGCAGGAGCTCAAGAGAATCAATTCGGAATCTGTCGAGATGTCACTCATCACGGGTAACACATCGGGAGCAACTATCGTTGAGTCTCCTATCGAGATGTTGCGCAGATCGGCTAAAGCTGATATCATCTTGGACTTGGATTTCGAGAGCAAGAAGGTGGGCCCACGCACACAGATCTCATTCAACCTCACAGCACTCGACGCCTACACCTCGAAGATTATCTCGGGTAATACCGGCGCTGGTAGCAACTCTTCGGCACCCCTTGTAACACTCCTTGAGGAGTCATTCCTAAGCTATAAGGATAACTTCCTAACAGGACTAAAGAGACACTACAAGGATATCGAGACTAACGGTCGCGAGATCGTCGTAGTTCTTCGCCGCTTCGACAGCTGCCCTATCGACTTCGAGACTGAGTTCGACTACAATGGACAAGAGGCTGAGCTTGCCGACATCGTTGGTGTTTGGTTCGAGGAGAATGCCGTAGGTGGCAACTTCACCGAGGATGAGCGCTCAACCAACGTTCTACGCTACACTCAGGTACGTATGCCCGTTTATGGCAAGAGTCTATCAGGCAAAGAGGTTGCTATCAACTCAACCGCATTTGTGCGTCCCCTCGTTAACTTCTTTAAGGCAGATCCATACAACACAGTTGTCAAAACCTACCAAAAGGGATTGGGCGAAGTGTGGTTGATCGTTGGCGAGAAGTAGAAACCCATCACTCCCGCTATAGGCGGGAATCTTAAAGAGAGTGGCTAACAAGTACTTTTACTTGAAAGCCACTCTCTTTATTTTACCTGAAAGCCACTCTCTCTATTTTATTCGTCACCCCCAGCTCTCGCTACGTCATCCTCGCCCCGCCCACCACGTCTCCTCGCCCTCGCCGCCACGTCTCCTCGCCTCGCCACCACGTCTCCTCGCCTCGCCACCACGTCTCCTCGCCCTCCCCCTCTACGTCATCCTCGCCCTCCCCCTCTACGTCATCCTCGCGAACGCGGGGATCTTAAATGAGTCAGCTCGCGTTTGCATAAGATTCCCGTTTTCACGGGAATGACGGGGGAGGATGAGGATGACGTAGGGAGAGCAGTGGATGAGGATGACGCGTGGTTTTAAGAGTTTGTTTCTCCACCGGAAATTTCACCTGACCCAAGAGTTGCCTCTCCTCAGTAAACTGCGCATGGTACAGAAATAGGGCAGCCCCATGTGGGACTGCCCTATTTCGTTGTTGTAGCCTTCGACTATTCGAAGCCTGACCAGCGGTAGCCGCTGTATTTGTAGAGGGAACCGGGGTCGTCGCTAAACTCTGCGGTGAATGAGATCGCATCGGTTGGCATACCTGTTGGCGAGGTTGCGCCATCGGTGGTGATCACACCATCGGTAAAGTTGATAGTGATGCCATAGTATAGATCCTCGCTATCGGTTGCCGAGAAAGTCTTAGTAGTCTGGTTGATATCAACCTTAGACTGGAAGTACCAGAAGTAACCTGCGCCAGCATCGCTGATCCACATCTCATCCTCTACGTTAGCAGCAGTGTTGAATGTGTAGATCGAGAATGTGCAGTCATAGTACTCGCAATACTCGCCATAGTAGTTGCCATCGGTATCGTAGCACTCAATAGCAGTGATTACCCACTCGCCGGCCATACTCTCGGTAGCTGTGCCACCTATATCGTCCTTCTCACACGAAAGAGCGAAGAGTGCGATAAGCGGCAATGCCAAAATTTTAAATATATTTTTCATAATTTCTTCGTTTTAAAATTTATTATTCTTCGTCCTCTTCTACCTCGGCCTCAGCCTTAAGGATAATATTAAAGAGCATGCACTCAGCATATTCAACTATCCAAGATATAGTCTTTGTTACAACTCCATCCTTTTCTACTGCGGAGTATGTCGCATTATAGATAGAGTCCCAGCCATCGCTCCAGCTCGGTACGTAAGAAGAGAGTCCGATAATAGTAGTATTATCGTCGTCGACAGTAGCATAACCCGTCATAGCATAGGATGATCCATAGTCGTTATATTCAGAATACCAACCTGCGATAAAGTCAGACACGTAGAAGAATCCGGGGAGGAATTGAGTAATACTAACCTCGTATCCATCGAATGTTACAGCATCGTCAATAGCAGAGTAGTCTGCATTGGCATTGTAGATACGGTAGCTACCCGCTTGAAGGATATAATCGCCCGAGATATCAACTCCATCGTACTCAGGATCGTAAACATATACGTCGCGCGACTCAGAGTAGCTGAAGCCATCCTTGTTGGTATAAGAGAAGTAGATATAGAAGATACCCATATCCTCGCCTGTGATAACATCCGAGATGCTCATACCCTCGTCGATATAGGTGTAAGATGCATTGAATACCGAGTAGATGGTAACTTCAACACCATCGGTGATATCGAGGTAACTATCGGTAGCCTCATCGTAAACTACGGCGGTGCAACCCGCATCAACATAGTCGTCACCTACGGCGTGGTAGCAAGGATTGTCGCCAAGGATTGTATATATAGCGTGGTACGAGATACCCGTAAGGCCGTCGGAGGTAATATTAGTACATCCCACAAAACCGAGGGCTATAACTACCGACGCAAAAGCTAAAATTATTTTTTTCATCGTTTTTCGTTTTTAGTGGTTACTATTCGGCCAACTTAGCCCAGAATACAGGTACATCCAAAGTTTGCTGACTTGGAGCGTTTGAGTTGGTACTGGTCGATGACTCTGGGTACTTGAAGCGTTGGATGGTCTTGTATGATCCCACCTCGGAGTCAACCTTAGTTGGGGTGTAGAGGGTACCAGCAGTGTATATTGAATCGTCGTATGTACCATCACTCTCGTCGAAGATCGACTCGCCATCTTTGTAAGAGCTATCGAACTCGGGATAGCCCAAGCGGCGAAGCTCACACCATGCCTCAAATGAGTTGAAGTATGCAAGAGCGATCCACTTCTGGATACCGATTAGCTCGATTGCTTTGCTGTCGTCCCACTTGTAGGTCGAGCCGGTGTAGATGCTCGATGCGCCCTCGGTGTCCGACATATCGAACGATGCCTCGATCGCTGCCTCGTAGTGCGCCTGTGCCTCGGTGCTCATATCCTTCTCGGCGTAGTACTCAGCGAGCAAGAACTCAGTCTCGCAAACCGAGATCAACACTGCGGGAGAGTCATACGATACGTTTGGTCGGCAAAGGTCGCCCGCACCGATATCGCCTGTCGAGAGATTTGAGCCCGATACACCACCATAGGTGTAGCCAAAGTCACCACCCTCGGCAAAGAAAGTTGCCTGACGTGGGTCTCCATCAAGAGTTCTGAGAATCGAAACGTTTGCTATGCAGTTAACCTGTGTGCTACCGAAGTATGTCGCGAACTCCTCTTGATAGAATGGGTTTGCTTGACCCGATGCATCAGACCAGATACCAGTGAATGCTACATCCGAAGTAGGGAAGTTATCCTCGGCTACCAAAGTATCCAACTGAGTTTGTACATCCTCCTTGTCGCTCATACGCATCAAGATACGAAGTTTAAGCGCATTGGCGAACGACACCCAATTATCAACATCCGAAGTGCCGAAAAGGAAGTTGTCGCAAACAGAATCTGCGTCAGAATCAACCATTGCAAGGGCTGCATCCAACTCGTCAAGGATACCGTAGTAGATATCTTTTCCATCGTCGTACTTAGGGCTCAAGTTGTCCAAATCCAAACTCTCAGAGTAGGGAATCTCACCATACATATCGACCAAAACTTGGTAGACAAACACTCTAAGTGTAGTTGCCGCAAGTGCTGTACCGTAATCCTCGTCCTCGGCTGACTTCTCGAGAACTGTTGCGATATTGTTCAATGCAAGTGTGGCAAACTGAGTGTAGGTCGAGCTCGAGCGCGTCGCCGACATTGTGAATTGTGAGTAGTCGAGGTAGTTCGAGGTACCGAAACTTTGCGCGTAATGTTGTGCGTAGTAACCTCCGGTGATTTGTAGGAAATCGTTGTAGCTCGCGCAAATACTCATCTCGATAGCGGGCATCAACATCGACGAGGTCACTGTCTCCTCCGACACTGAGTTAGGATCAACATTGATATCTAAGTATTCGTCTAAGCTGCTACACGAAGCAACTCCTAAGGCGACCGTCAATAATATATATAATTTTTTCATCGTCTTATCTTTTTTTAAAATTTAACACCAATGTTGAATCCATAAATTCTGCTCGATGGATAAGCATACATCTCACCAAATGAACCACTTAGGTCGGTTCCCTCGGTCGAAACCTCAGGGTCAATGTATGAGTTGTCGGATGCAGTCCACATAAATGCGTTGTTGACAAATACCGAAACATAAACATCGCTCAAACCAAGTTGACTTACTGTGCTCTTGGGGAGTGTGTAACCAAGCGAGATATTACGAACCTTAGCGTAGCTACGGTCGATAAGGTAGGCTAAGCCACCCTCGCCATTACCATAAGTATCGTAGTACTCTTGGTATGATCCATCGCTATGCATGATTGCTGTAGTATTCTCGGAGTATGTACCATCGCCATTGCTGACTACCGAACCGGGGATGACAAATGGATCGCGGTTGTTGTAGGTAGTCTGGATACCATTACCGGTGAACTGCATAAGGTTCTTGGTGCGCGAGAACATTGTACCACCATACGACACATCCAAAGTTGCGCTCAACGTGAAGTTCTTAACGGTAAGCGTCGAGGTGATACCTCCCGTCCAATCGGGGTTCACATCAAGGCCTGTATCCTCGACATCCGACGAAAGAACTGGTTGGCCATACTCATCGACGATTTGGCAACCGTAGTATTCGCTGCTCTCATCGGTTACGTAGGTAGGCATATAGGTGTAGAACTGTCCGATAGCTTTACCCTCCTCGGCATACATATATACTGCATCGTTACCCGCTGCGTATGAGTTAATTACAACCTTGCCACCCTCCAAACTCTCGGGCAATGAAAGAACTGTATTCTTATTCTTAGCGAAGGTCACATCGACATCCCAACGAACATTCTTAGTCTGAATTGGAGTCGTGTTAACCATGATCTCATAACCTTTGTTGCTCACCTCACCAAAGTTAGTTACCATATAAGAGTAACCTGTCGAGGGGTCAACTGGGAGAGTGAAAATCTGGTCGTCGGTAACACGATCGTAGTAAGCTACATCGAATCCTAAACGGCCACCAAAGAGCTGGATGTTAGCTCCAATCTCAAACTCAGTTGTGATCTCGGGACGAAGCGAATCGCTACCTGCTGTGGTGCTCGACTGGAATGCATTGGTCGAGTTCATTGGGAAAGCTGCGATGCTCGAGCCGTAGTAACCATCAGCTGATGCTTGGCTATAAGCGGTCGAAGTGAGGTATGGATCGGCATCGTTACCAGTCATACCATACGCCAAACGAACCTTACCGAACGAAAGCACATCGCTCTTAGGAAGCTTCTCGGTGAAGATATAAGAGAGTGTCGCGCCGGGATAGAAGAAGCTATTGCTACCCGCAGGAAGAGTCGACGACCAGTCGTTACGAGCGGTGATACCCAAATAGAGGAAATCATCGTAGCCAAAGGTGAAGTCTGCAAAGGCACCCACCAAGCGGCGAAGTGACTGCGACTCAAGGATTGAGTCATACGACGAACCGTTGCTCAAGTCCCACCAGCCAGTCTCGATAGTAAGACCCGAAGTGGTAGCGTAGAGCGAAGTCGACGAGCGCTCATTGATATTGATACCAGCAGTAGCCGAGAAGTCGAGAGCGCCGAACTCATCGACGTAGGTTGCCAAGAAGTCATTGTTGATCTCGTACTTGCGAACATATTGTGCTGCAACGGCACCTGTCTGGTTCATGTTAGATGGAGCGTAGCCGTAGTCCTCGTTGATAAGGGCATCGTCCAATGCGATCTCGGGGTAACCCAACTTCCAGTCGTAGTCGTTGTAGTCGAAACCATAACGATAGGTAAGGGTGATTTTGTCGGTTGGCATCACGTCGAACTGCAACTTACCGAATACCTGCTTAGAGTCGGTTGTGTCGTAGTTGTTCTCCAATGCCCAATATGGATTGGTGATACCGTATGGAGTGTAGTATGCCTCGGGGGTGTTGAATGCGCTCGATGTGTCAGACATATCGACAATCGAGATGTTACGTGGCATCTCGTAGAGACCATCGATTACCGAAGTACCTTGGTAGGTACCCACTACGCTTGTCTGGGAGGTAGCTACGCTAATCGCAGAAGATACCTTAAGCCATTTTACGGGATCGTATGTACCCTTGAAGCTGATTGTGTTGCGCTTATAAGAGTCGGCGTCGGTTGGCAACATACCATCCTCCGAGGTATTTGAGTATGACATAAAGTAGGTCATATCCTCGCTCTCCGACACACCGCTAAGCGAGATGCTGTGGTTATACGAAACTCCGATATCGAAGAAATCCTTGACGTTGTTCTCGACTGCCGAATACTCAGCGATAAGCTGTGAGTTGTCGTAGATTGGGCCATAAACCTGAGTCGAACCGTCGAGCGCTGGACCCCACGAACCATTCTCAATATAGGTGTAAGCACCGTTCCATCCTTGACCAAACTCGTTCTGCATCTCGGGGAGGTAAGCCACCTCGCGAAGCTGAATACCACCGTTGTACTCGATAGTGAAGTTCTTGCCATTCTCCTTCTTACCACTCTTAGTGGTGATCACGATCACACCATTGGCAGCGCGGCTACCATAGAGAGCAGTCGCAGCAGCACCCTTCAACACGGTCATATTCTCGATGTTATCGGCAGGGATATTAGCAATACCACCAGTCGAGATTGTAGTCTGCGAGAGTGAACTTGTGAGGGTGTTATCCTGCAAAGGCACACCATCCACAATATAGAGTGGTTGGTTATTACCATTGATAGAGCTAAAACCACGAATCACAACCGAGTTAGCCGCACCGGGCTGCGAAGAGGTAGATGAGATCGAGAGACCAGCAACCTTACCTTGGAGGTTATTCATCACGTTCGTATTACGAGCCAACGAGACCTCCTCGCCACCAATGCTGGTTGCCGAGTATCCCAATGTCTTCTCCGAACGAGAGATACCCATCGCAGTGACGATCACCGCATCCATAATGGTAGCATCCTCGACAAGCGTAATTGCAAAGTTTGTTTTACCAGCAATCTCAACTTGCTGGCTTTGTAGTCCAATAAATGAAACATTGAGTGTTCCATTTGCAGGAGCGTCGAGCGTGAACGAACCATCACTGCCCGATGTTGTTCCGATAGATGTTCCTTCGACTATAACAGCTGCGCCAATTACGGGCTCACCTGTCGAGTCTGTAACACTACCAGAGATTTGTTTGTTCTGTGCCGAAGCCGTGAAAGCGACACCAAGAACAACAAATAGCGAAAGTAGAATCTTTCTTACCATAAGCGTTAATGTTTAATTGTTAATATGTTAATCGCTACAAAGGTATGGGTTTTTAAATTATTTTACAAACATTAATAAAATTATTTTATAACGCATTACGATTTTCGCCAAAAGCAATATTTTTTGCTTACAGTTTTCAATCAAAATATTTTGATATTACAGAAAGTAAAACAGATTCCAAATAGTAGTCACCGCCTTAAATTAGCCTATATTACACTATTAGCCCTCCGGCCAACTGCATAATCACATATTTAGACATAAAAATCACCTATTCGCATCAAGAATAGGTGATAATTTGTAATACCCAATAAGTATAGGGGAAATTCTATATTTTAAATTAATTTAAGATAATACTCTTCTACCCCGCCCCGCCCTTAGGCATTGGTCGCTCGCTTAGAGTCTACCATCGACAATCGAACGGTCGATACACCCCTTCACATCGTAGATCACATGTACGGGTGACACCAAGCTCTTGATATCGAGCGCGAGGAACTCATCGTGAGCCACGCATACGATAACCACATCGTGGGTTTGACCGGCAGGCACGCTGCGCAGGATCTCCACACCATACTCCTCTTTAACCTCGGCAGCGTCGGCACAGGGGTCGCAGATGGTAATATTGGAGGTATATAGGGAGAAGCCTTGAACGATATCTACAACCTTTGTGTTGCGGATATCGGCGCAATTCTCTTTGAAAGTAACACCCAAAATCAGGATGCGAGCATCGCGAACCTTGATCCCACGCAGGTTCATCAGGCGGATCACCTGATCGACAACATATTCGCCTACGGCATCGTTGAGCCTACGCGCCTCGTTCATAATGCGCGCCATAACGCCATAAGCTTGAGCCTTTTGGATCAGGTAGTAGGGATCAACGCCGATGCAGTGGCCACCCACCAACCCCGGTTTCATATTGATAAAGTTCCATTTGGTCGATGCTGCCTCCAACACATCGTGCGTGTCGATGTTCATTGCCCCACAGATCTTGGCGATCTCGTTGACAAAAGCGATATTGACATCACGCTACGCATTCTCGACGATCTTGGAAGCCTCCGCTACACGGATCGACGAGGCGCGGAAGGTGCCACCCGTCAGCACCGCGCTGTAGATGCTGTCAACATACTCGGCCACTTCGGGGGTCGAGCCCGAGGTCACCTTGCAGATATTCTCCACTGTGTGAACCTTGTCACCGGGGTTAATGCGCTCGGGGGAGTAGCCCGCAAAGAAATCTATATTATATAGGTATCCCGAGACACGCTCCACCACGGGGATGCAATCCTCCTCGGTCATGCCGGGATATACAGTCTATTCATAGATCACCACATCGCCCTTGGAGATAACTCGCCCCACCAAAGCGCTGGCACTATGCAGAGGGGTGATATCGGGATGGTTGTTGATATCGACCGGAGTTGGTACCGCCACGATGTAGACGTTGCACGCTCTGATATCATCCTCGCAGCATGTAGCTCTGAAGCCCGCATCGATGGCCGAGCGCAACAGATCGCTGGCCACCTCGCCGGTGCGATCACATCCGCTATTGACACTTTCGACACGCGAGGTCGATAAATCGAAGCCGATTGTGGGAAACTTCGTAGATAAAAGTCGGGCGAGCGGAAGGCCTACGTATCCCAGACCAATGACCGCAATATGTGGTGTCTGCATATTCTAAAATCGTTAGCTAAAAATAGTTGTCCGAGAATCAGTTTTTGATCTCATTACACAAAGATATGTATTTTTTTTAAAAAATGGAAGCTATTTTGACTATTATTTTGCAATTTTATTTTAGCGTTTATTTTCTTTAAAACGTTTGAAATTGGGCATTTTATGCCGAAATAAGAGAATATGCCATAATGTAAGGGTGCAACGAATTGATTTTCAGTATGTTATGCCCAAGTAATTGGTAATCAGTCGCCTATATACAAAATAATATTGCATTTATTATTTTCGTAAAGTTGGAACTATTCTATTCATATAACTCCCCGTACACGCTATTAATTTGATGATTTAAAAAACTATACGTACGTTTGTATAGAGGATGATTATTTACACATTACCACCCCTAATGGACGATGTAAATGAGAAAGCATATAAAATATATTATTTAGGTAATTTATAAATTTTTTAGTTATGTTGGAGGCAAAAAGAAAAATAGCGACTATTGCGATATTGTTATCTGTTACCACGATACAAGCGCAAACGATAGATCCGATCGAGGCTCTATCGGCGACCCTTGCGCGCATAGATACCCTTATCGAAGATAGCACCACAACACACCTGCTCGACAACGCAACACTCCAAGAGGAGGTAACAGTAGACATAAGCGACGTCGAGGCATTGCGCGAGGCGCAGAAGCAGAGCCACGCTTCGCTATCGGGTTTGGAGCTACGTGCCGGATACGAGCTTAAGTATGGCGAGGGCACCGAAGATATCTACGATGATTTCTACTCATACCGCAATCGCTTCAATGTGATGCTATCGTGGAACATCCTCAACAGCGGCCTGATAGGCAAGCGCTCCGTGGAGCAGAGAGCCGACCTCGAGGCCGAGCAACTCACCCTACAACTCTATTCGGCGCAGAGCAAGGAGATGATCTTCTCTCAGAGCCAAAAGCAGGAAGAGGTGTTGGACGGCTATATTAATAAGGTATACGCCACTCAAAAGGAGCTATACACATCGCTGCAAGCTCTCTTGGATATCCTAAGCGAGCAGGGGCAATCTACCGCAATCCAGAGAGCCGAGATGCAGCTCCAAGCCCAGATGGTCAGCTCACTCATGCGCACAACCCCCGCAGAGGTGCAGAGGCTCTTAGATATCAAGGAGTACCTCGAGAGGCAGGTTGTGATCGACTTAGGCCACGTGGAGTCTCTGCTCGAGGAGAGCTCAACAATCCAGCGCAGCAAGATCGACGAGCAGCTAATAGGCAACAAGGCCGAGGAGACTACATATTGGCAAGGGGTTACAGTTTCGCCCTACGTCAAGGTTCAACAATACTCCGATGCCTACTTCACCGCCTCGCGCGTGACTACCCACTTGGGAGTGAACGCTACCCTACCGCTCTTTTCGGGCACCAAGAGCCGACGCACCGAGCTACATGCTCAATCGAAGATCGCTCAGAACTCGACCTCGATGATCGAGAGCTCACTAAGAGTAAACATCGGCGAGGTAGCCATGCAGCTCAACTACAACTTGGAGCAACTGCGAGCCTCAGCACTCTTGGAGCAGCTCTGTCGAGAACAGATCAAGGTAGCCCAAAAGGCATACAGCCACAAACAGCTCTCGATGCAGGATATGGCTCAATACTACATAAAGCTACTTTCGCTCCACGCACAGATAATAGAGCAGATCGACCAACGCGAGGCGCTCAAAACAAAACTAATGCTAACAGCAATTTAACCGAAATAAATAAGAGATATGAGAAATGTTTCCTACAAAAGAGTGATAACCAACGCCAGTGCAGCGGCGGATGAGATCACAAGCAGAACCAAGAAGAAGAATCGAATCTATACACTTACATTTATACTCCTTGGAATATTGGTTCTCTCCTACATATTGTATGCATTTTCACTCACTACCTACGATGGTTTTATGGTGAGCCGTAATGTTAGTATTCGCTCGGCGAACAATATTGTGATCGTGGAGTATAGAGTGCAACCGGGCGACTATGTGATGGAGGGCGACACGCTCTATAGCTTCGTGAATATCGACTGGATCAACAAATCGGCCGATCCATACTATCAGGCTAACAGCATCATTAGGATTAACGAAGCCACTATGCGCCGCGATAGACTCCTCAGCGAGTACGCCATGCAGAAGAAGACCTTAGATTCGCTACAAAGCGTGGTGGAGCGCGCCAAGGAGGATATCTATATGGGAGTAGCCACCAAGGAGTATGCCGAGCAATTGGAGTGGGATAAATTTATGGCAAAGCAGGAGCTCGACAACACCGCGCGCCTTATCTCGATCGAGCAGCGCGCAGTAGAGAGCGCAGGCTCCGCCGCTGCCGACGCATCTATCGCAGTACAAAGCTCCCACGAGGTCACATCGTACAGCCACACGGAGCGAGTAAGTGGGGAGTCGGGATTTGGATCAGGGTTTGTATCCTCGTTTGACTATTGCGTAGCTTATGTCGATATGCTTATCGTCGATGTTCATGCTCGCCACGGAGTATTGAATATTATCGGGCGAACCAATTGTCACATATATGCCATACGCCAACCCCGAGATGTTGGATATGCACGTCAAGATGCTTCTTAGTCCCAACCAATTCTCGAATGTGAAGGATGGAATGATATTCAACGTCTACGCCGGGCGCGATTATATAGGTAAGATCAACACAACCTACCAATCCACATTTATCAGCGACCACTCCGTAGCAACGCAGGATATCTACGAGCGAAACTACAAACAGCAGGATATCGTAGTAAGAGCCGAATTCGTCGACAAGAGTTGCGTCTACCAGAAATATCAGGTCGACAAATACCCACTCAAATTAACCCGATACAAATGGGGATGGCTCCAAGATTTTATACACCGCCAGAACCTACGCCGCAGAGATTACATAAGCTACGAATTACCAGCCGACGCAGAGTCCCACAAAGCAAAGATAGAAGAAATTAACCGCAACAAATAAAATTGACATAAGATGAATAATATAGCAGTATATCAGTTCGAGATTCTCACCAATAAAGCTGGGCAGAGAGTGGTGATCGTCGACGATGAGTTGATCGCACAGATCCATTCACAGATTAACTACGAGGACTTCGATGCGGTGCTCTACAAGACTACAGATAGCAGATTGTTGCGCCACCAGTTCACTGTGGTTTTGAGCGTCTTTACCCACAATGCATTCCAGTTCAAGCCGACTTTCTTCCCTATCAAGACCACCGATCGAGATCTAATCAACTGTTGCGATGGTTTGGCCGACAGCATCGACTCGCCAGTGTTGATCCAAGAGACCCAAAGAATCTATACACGTATGGAGGTGTTGGGATTCAAAATCTTCCAGCGCGAGCCAAGCTTCTGGAACAACGACAACCACTTCTACGCATTTGTGCGCCATAGCCTCACAAGGGGCGACAGGATGCCTAAGATGGAGATTGTCAAGGGTTCGCCATTTGGATATATTCACCCGATCCTCTACGTTATGTTGCAGAGCCTCAACATCTCGGCTCGAGAATTTTTGGCAGCACGCGCCAAGTTCCAAGGCGAGTATAGCTTTGTGGATCCCGAAGAGTTAGTCTGCATAACCCACGTATGTCCCAAGTGCTACGACAAGGGTATGATCTACCAAGAGACCTGCCCCAAGTGTGGCTCGATCGACATCGAGGAGCACAATATGATCCACCACTTTAGGTGCGCTAATATCTCGCCTGAGAAGACATATATGAAGGATGGAGCGCTGATTTGTCCCAAATGTACTCGAGAGCTACGCCATATCGGAGTAGACTACGACCGCCCCACTACCTCCTACCACTGCAACAAGTGTAGCATCAACTTCTCGGAGGCTAAGATGATTTGTGAGTGCGAGACATGTCTGGCGAAATCACCCGTAGAGAGCTTGGTGCCAGTGCAGATGTACAACGTGATCTTCAATAATCGTGGTCGCGCGATGTTGCCTATCACCGACCACCTCGAGGATTCGGACTCTGT
Organism: Rikenellaceae bacterium; assembly: GCA_047173105.1. GTDB lineage: Bacteria > Bacteroidota > Bacteroidia > Bacteroidales > Rikenellaceae > Alistipes. Next base: position 63,497 of record JBCQVM010000002.1, on the reverse strand, counting down.
GGCTCGATTCGCTAATATGATGTCGTTCAACCAGTTTAAGAATATCTTGACCGTTAGGCTCAATATTCTTTCGAACCTCGACTCCGACCATATTCTGCGAGTATACCGAGCGACATTCCTCCAACCTGAGCAGCTCAATGAGACTGTAGCGCTATTGGCTATGAGGATATACGAACATGTTCCTCACGCTAATATTGCAATTCGACGCAACGTCGCATACTTTATGACCGAGCGTTCCAACACCATAAGCGATGCGGAGCTACAAGAGAGCACGAAGCAGATGTTCGGCAATATCGGCCATCTCGACCTCAATATAGATTACTTGGAGTATGACAAAGCGTCATCACCCGAAGACTTTTTAGCATTAATTTAACTTTTTTATGGAGTTCTTTATTTACATATTTGAATACCTATCTGACCTGTTCGGTGGCCTCACATTCGAAAAGTTGGTGGCGATATTCTGGTTTCTCTTCTTTATCGAGATTCCACGCTACTACCTGCTCGACATGGTGGTACTACTGCGCAGGTGGGTCTATTCGGATATTCGTCACCAGAAAGAGGTGCGTGCCAAAATTGAGCTCTATACCCACAACCCATTTATCTCGATCATCGTACCGGGCAAGAACGAGGGCAAACATATCTACAAACTAACCCAGTCGCTCAAGGAGCAGACCTATCGCAATTTCGAATTGGTGGTGGTCGACGATGGTTCGGACGACAACACCAAGGCTATCTGTGAGTCGCTTCGCGATTGTGGTCTCATTGATAGGTTCTACTCGGTAAACGAGCGTGGCGGCAAGGCCAGCGCAGCCAACTTGGCATTGGTCGAGAACAAATCGCACGTGGTGGTGCATCTCGATGCCGACTCCTCGCTCGACCGCGATGCATTGGAGCAGATCTTGATTCCATTCTATATGGGCGACAATGTGGGTGCTGTGGGTGGATGTGTCAAGGTACGCAACACGGCAGATTCATTCTGCACAATGATGCAGTCGATGGAGTACCTCGAGTCGATTCAGGTGGGGCGCACGGTAACCTCCGACTTGGGTGGCTATCGCACAATCTCGGGAGCCTTTGGAGCCTTCCGCTCGGATGTCCTAAAGCAGGTGGGCAAGTGGGATATTGGCCCCGGACTGGATGGAGATATCACCCAAAAGATCCGCAAGTCGGGCTACAATGTGATATTCAACCCCAAGGCGATCTGTCTGACAAACGTCCCTACGAGTTTCGTCAAACTCTACAAGCAGCGCCAACGTTGGAGCAAGTCGCTGGTTCGTTTCCGTTTGCGTAAGCATTCGAATGTATTCAACCCCTTCTCGGCAAACTTCAGGGTGTCGAACTTTGTGACAAACCTCGACAATGTGGTCTTTAACTTTATGTTCGACCTTTTGTGGTTGTTCTACATGCTTTCGTTCTTGACCTACCAGCCATATAGTCTCTTGAGTTTGTTGCTCCTCAAGTTTGTGATCACCATTCCTCTGGGCTACATCTCATTTGCGCTAAGCATGGCACTCTCCGAGAGACGCCGCGAGGAGATCAAGATGTTGCCATTTGTGCCACTCCAGCCGCTCTATTCGGGCTACTTCTTGCGAGTAACTCGCATCATAGCCGCCTTCAGAGAGTTCTTCTTCTTCAGCTCGTACAAAGATAGTTGGAACCCCGAGAAGAGTTCGAGATGGGCACAGGCCGAGCAGCTTTAATAATATAACACATTGAAATTATACGAAACAAATTTACACTAAAAAACTTTACAATTATGAAGACGACAAAAATCACAATGACGCTACTTTCGACAGCTTTGTTGGCCGCAGCATGCAGCACTGATGATAGTGTTTCGCCATCATCATCAAGCAGCAATGACATTAGTAGTAACACAGTAACACTCAAAAACGAGGTAGATGAATCTCGTTTGACATCAATGAATATCAACGATGACATCTGGACTCGTAGCTCGAGCGAGGCATACGAGGGCGATATCACTATTCTCGACTGCCCCACGCTACCCACCGAGAATATCGTAGACCTCTCGCAACAAGATCCATGGTCTTATAGCGCAAAAGAGGGCGAGGTTCTCTACATCCCCGCAAACTATACGCACGATCTACCTATCGGATTCTACTACAATGGCTCCGACCTTTACGTTGCAGGAGATCTTACCTACAACTCCACCTCGTGGGGCAAGGGTAACATCTATATCCTCGATGGTGGTAGCGTCACATTCCCCGCAAACTTCGCTTTGAGCGATATCCAAGTATACTCATGGGGCAAGATCAACTTCGAGGGTAACTGCACTATCAACTCATCCTCATCGCTCTACAACTACTCCGATTACACTTTGGAGCTCACAAGTAGCGACGGCAATGAATTTAACTTGCAGATCAACTCCAACTTCGAGTCTGTAGGTTGCATCGTGGCCGACAAGGTTGAGATCATTGGTGCAAACCAATGGGAGTCATCTCGCATAGTTAAATTTGGCGATTGTGTCAATGTAGGCACCCTCGATCTATCGAACTATGGTGAGCTTTATATCTCATCTTATGGTTTGGTTGCCGATGTTGTCGACCTACACTCATACTCTAACCTCTACCTCACAGGTGGCACATTGGTTTTGGTGAGCGGATCGATCAACTTCGAGAACTACTCGTGCTTTGTTAACCTAAGCACAGAGTATGCGGTGATTGACACCGAATTGGTGACTATCGACAACAACACATTCCTCAACCGCATCAACGGTGGGCCAGTAGATCTAAACTATCGCTCATGCGAGGATGACAATAGCGGAAATGATATTCAGTGGACATCGAACGTGGTATTCAACCAAGAGACCTACGTTGCGGACAACGACTGCCACGATGGCTATGGAGCATCAACCGACGAGCCTAAGGAGCCTGTATTGGAGCATGATGCAGTGGTCACTTCGCCCAATATCGAGCGTATCTCTGCAACTTCGATCGACTTCAATGATGGTCGAGTATTTGTTTCGTGGCACGAGGCGGGTAGCAACTACCAAGGTTATATCGACGTGGTGGATATGGAGAGCATGTCTATCGAGGCTACGCTCTACACCACCGAGCTCGACTTCAACCACATGTATATCAACAATGGAGTAGCCTATGTCACCGGTGGCGACAACAAGCAGGGCGCATTCTACTCGGAGGTGGCTTATAGCAGCGGCAGCGACAGCGTGAGTGTCGAAGTAATCTACGTGGAGGGCTCATCGGGCAACTGCATCACAATCGAGAATGACGAGAAGTGGGTTGTATCGGGCTCGAATGGCGGTCTTACGATCGTCGAAACAGAGGAGGTTAACGGCGAAACAAAGGACGTTCAGAACTACACCGACCTTGCAGAGGCTAAATTTGTGGAGCCTTACAATGGCGTAATGGCTGTCTTGGCAGGTCTCGAATCGACCTACATCTACGAATATGACCTCAACGGAACCCTCACCGACAGCTACGACGTGGGCTCGATCGACCCATCGGATGGCAAGAATACGCTTCACGCCGATGGCGATGCAATCTACGCATGCCTTAGCACAAGTGGTCTGGTGAAGGCCGTGGGTGGCGTGGTTGACAGCTCGCTATCGCTTAGCGAGGATCAGATCGGTTCGGTGAACTGCATCGACACGGACGACAACTATATCTATATCGCCAACGGTACGCACGGACTCACGATCGTCGACAAGAGCACTTGGGCTACGGTCAAGGAGTATACTTTGGGTGGCGCTTCGGCTAACTATATCAAATTGGGCGAAGATGGCTACATCTACGTCGCTTATGGCCTCAACGGCGTTCACCGCTTTAGATTGGTGGAGTAACATACATACATTTCGGGGGAGGTTTTGATCGACCTCTCCCGAGCAAAAACGAGAGAAAACTCACAAGAGCTATGCTACTGATTCCTACACGTTTATCAATTATCGTATGCACCCACATGGTGCCATATTATGAACAAGGTCGCCGAATGACGATGCCCGAAATGGAGCAACGCTTCGGGGTGAATCCCCGCACGCTCACCCCTGCGCTGCGCTCTTTGGTACACGCAGGGATCCTCAATAGCCGCACAGGCGGCTCCGATCGCGGCTATATCTTAGCACGCGACCCGCGCGAAATCTCCGTCTACCAAATCGTGCAGACAATCCAAGGCGAGCCCAAAGTAGAGTGCTGCATGGAGGCTGTAGGCTGCACCAACTGCGTAGCCGCCCGTCTGGAGAACGGCAGATGCAACATCTTCAACAAACTTAACAGCCTACTCGAGAGCACCCGCACCGAAATCGGCCGCCTAAGCCTCCACGACCAATACTATAGCGCGCAGTAAAATTTATACCTAAGTTTTGGAAAAGGGTCACCAATAAATCCCCCTTTTCCAAAACTCTGATTTGCAACTGTTTTCTATGCCTTTGCCTACTCCAAGTTGCGCTGAAAGCGGCGGATTCGGCGGCTCAGTAGAATCATAGCGGTGCTTAGCCCGACGATAAATCCTACGTATAGACCCTTGGGCCCCATCCCGAGGGTGAATGCGCAGAGACATCCCACGGGGATGTTGAGCACCCAGTAGGCAACAAACGAGATCGGCAGGATGATCTTCACATCCTGCATTCCGCGCAACACACCCACGCTGATACACTGTAGCCCATCGGGGATCTGGAATAGAGCGATATATATTAGCAGGATCGAGGCCAGCCCGATCATCTCGCTGTTGGATGTAAAGAGCTGTGGCAGCACATTCTGGAGCGAAATAAAGAGGGTCACGGTGAAAATATTCCAGACCAGAGCGAGGTGATAGGCCGCCTTTGTCGCGATCCTCAGCTGCTTCACATCGCGCGCCCCATAGCAGTGCGCTGTGCGGATGGTGGTGGAGGAGCCGATCGAGAGAACGATCATAAAGGCGCAATTCATCAGCGTCACCCCGATCTGGTTTGCGCTGATGGCATTTGTGCCGAACTGCCCCATGATCACGCTCGAGATCACGAATGCCGAGCACTCGAAGAATAGCTGTGAGGAGATCGGCAGCCCCAACTTGATGAGCTTGATGGAGTCGCGAAGCTCGAGAGCACGGAACTTAAACTGGTCGATATAGCGGTGGAACTTCTTGAATGAGAGGAAGACCACAAAGATCGCCACGGCCTGAAGCACACGTGAGATAGTGGTGGCCACACCCGCACCCAAGGCGCCCAACTCGGGAGCACCCCACGCGCCGTTGATCAGCACATAGTTAAGCAGGATGTTCACAGCGTTGCACCCCACCACGATATACATCGCATTCTTGGTGTTGCCCAACCCCTCGAGGAACTGCTTGAAGGTGAAGAAGATCATCAGCGGTATCATGCTCCATACCAGCGACTTGAAGTATGGCGTAGCCATTGCAACCACCTCTTCGGGTTGCCCCATGTGGCTCATCAGTGGCACCAATGAGAATTGCAATCCCATCGCCACAAGGCCAATCAATGGAAAGAGCACTAAGCTATTGCCCAAGTACTTAGAGGCCTCCTTGGTGCGTCCCTGCACAAAGAGCTCGCCGACGATCGGTGTGAGCCCAAAGGTGAGCCCCATGCAGACGATCTGGATAATAAAAAAGACGGAGCTACCGAACGATGTCGCCGCCAATGGTAGCGGATCCTCGCCCCCATATTGACCAACCATGATATTGTCGGCCAAGTTGACAAATACCTGACCCAGCTGGCTGAGCATCACTGGGATCGCTAACTTCAGGTTGGAGCGGTACTCCTGCTTGTATTTTGAAAATTTGTACATTCGTTAAAAAATTATTATTATAAACCCGTCATTGCGGACTCGATCCGCAATCTTTTTTTACGTCATCCCGACTTGATCCGCAATCTTTTTTACGTCATTGCCGACTCTCTTGTGCGTCATTCCCGTGAAAACGGGAATCTTAAACAATTCACATATTTTTTTTAAGATTCCCGATCAAGTCGGGAATGACGTAAAGGAGAGTCGGCAATGACGTAAAGGAGAGTCGGCAATGACGTAATAGAGTCAGCAATGACGTAAACAAGTGTTGCGTTAAAGTCGGGACTGACATTAAAATTAAAACAACTCCTCAATCTCAGCCACAACAAAGTTGCTACCGCCCACAAAGATCATATCCTCCTCTTTGGCCAACGATCGGGCATGGCTCACGGCCTCAGCCACGTTGCAGCAGACCTCGCCCTCGAGTCCAAATCGGGATGCCTGCTCCTTAAGCTCGGAGGCGGGCATTGCACGTTCGCTGTTAGGCTGCGTGAAGATGTAGTGAGCCTCGGCGGGGAAGTGGGGCAGGATCTCGCCTACCTCTTTGTCCGAAGCGAAGCCCAATACGCAGTAGAGCTTCTGGTGTGGTGTAGCTGCGATCTGCTCGGCTATTAGCTTGAGGCTATGTGGGTTGTGTCCCGTGTCACAGATCGTAAGAGGTGTGTCGCTGAGTCTTTGCCAACGTCCCTTAAGGCTTGTCGAAGCGGCGGCCGAGGCAATCCCCTCGACGTATGCGCGGCGGCTAATCGAAAGCGGCGTACAGCGGTGGAGGTAGTCGGCAGCGGTGGAGGCGGTGATAAGGTTCTGACGTTGGTAGCTGCCCGCAAGGTCGATCTCGAGCGAGAAGATATAGCCATCGGCAATACGCTTAAGAGTGAATACCTGTCCCGAGGCGGAGGGCTTCTGATCCAGAGAGCTGAAGTGCTGCTCGGCAAAGAGCAGCGGTGAGTTGAGTGCTGTGGTGCGCTCCATAAAAATATGGTCATACTCCGCATGGCGCTCACCCAACACTACGGGTACGCTCTTTTTGATTATTCCCGCCTTTTCGGCTGCGATCTTGGGCAGTGTGTCGCCCAAATATGCCTTGTGCTCGAGGGCAACATTGGTCACCACGCTTAGGATTGGGGTGATAATATTGGTTGCATCGAGCCTGCCGCCCAATCCTGTTTCGATGATCGCCACCTCCACATCGTGGTGTGCGAAGTAGTCGAAAGCCAGAGCCGTGGTCATCTCGAAGAATGAGAGATCTAACTCCTCCATCTTGCGCTGGTGGCGTCCCACGAAGTTCACTACCGTCTGCTTGGGGATTTTGGTGCCATCAATGCGCACCCGCTCGCGGAAGTCGTTGAGATGGGGCGAGGTGTAGAGACCTACGCAGTAGCCCGCCTCGCGAAGGATCGAGGCCAAGATATGCGATACGGAGCCCTTGCCATTGGTTCCCGCAACGTGGATCGTGTAGAAATGACGCTGTGGGTTGCCCAAGTGGCGGCAGAACTCAGTGATGCGTTCCAATCCGGGTTTGTAGGCGTCGGAGCCAACATTCTGGAATGAGGGCATCGAGGTAAAAAGATACTCTAATGTTTGGGTGTAGTTCATCGAAAAAGGTAAAAATTAAACAAGATGGTTGCGACGGCGAATACATAGCACAAAAAAGTTGAGCCATGAAAGGATCGCCACAAATATCGCAATGCGGGCGATGTAGTCGCCGTAGCGGGTGTAGATCGTGATGCGTGAATTGAGCGCCACGGAGTCGGTCAAAACTCCGCGCTCATCCCATCCCAAGGTCTCGAGGTGGTCGCCACGCGATGAGATAAAGCCCGAGATACCAGTGTTGGCGCTGCGAGCTATCGAGCGACGATGCTCCACGGCACGGATAGCCGACATCGAGAATAGATGGCGGTAGCCGGGAGTATTATCCCACCAACAGTCGTTCGAGATCACAAACATCGCCTCGGCACCATTGCGCACAAATTCACCGAAGTAAGCACCATAGAGCGCCTCGTAGCAGATTGCAGTGCCCACCGAGGCCTTTTTGCTCTCGAATACAACCCTCTCGGTGCCCTTGGCCAACTGCCCTAAGCTGCCGCCGAGGTCGATTATTAACCCCTCGAAAGATTTGAAAAACGATGCAAAGGGGATGCTCTCGGTGCCCACCACCAACTTTGCTTTGTGGTGGATATTGGCCGGGGCGTGGTGAGGTGGGAGAAATATAGCCGAGTTATAGATGTCATAATATTTGCCGTCGCGGTGGCGTGCGGTGGCGCTCTGCTCACCCTCGTGGTAGTACTGGATGCTCGAGACGCCCGAGATAAGTGCGGCATCACTCTCTAATCGGTTCTGCATAGCCATCTTGAGCTGCCGCACATAGCTCGTTCGCTCGATATTGGGCAGGTATACAAAGTCGGGGATTGCACATTCGGGCATCACCACAAAGTCGCTGTTAGTGGGCGCCGAGGCTACAAGCTCCAAAAGATTATTGCGCTGAAAACTTGTCGAGGGACGATCCTCGCGTCCGAAATGGATGTTGGGTTGCACTACGCTCACCTCGATCGACCCCTCGGTGGGCTCCTCATAGCCAAGGTAGATCACCCCCGAGACGATCAGTGGCACCAGAGCCACAGCCGCCGCCACTATGCCGCGAGCTTTACTGCGCGATTCGATAGCCTCGAAGATCAAGATATTGGATGCCAAGACCCAGAGCGAGCCACCGAATAGACCCGTATATTCGTACCACTGAATAGCCCAAATATCACTCGAGAATCCATTGCCCAAGAAGAGCCATGGCCACGATGCAGAGCTCTGCATATAGAAGTATTCGAGGGCGATCCATAGCGAGATGAGCAGGGTGTAGCTCAGGGGTTTAGAGGCTTTTTTAGAGAGCGTATGAAAGCTCATAAAGGCGATCATCGAGTAGGTCGACGAGACGATCGTAGCGGCGATGGGCCCCGCAGGAGTAGCAAACCAGATCCACCAAACCGTAGCCACATTCCACGCCACAAAGGTGAGCAAAGCGTAACCAAAGGTCTGCCACCATCCGCGAGAGGAATCCTCAGCGCGAGAGCTGATCCACAGCAGTGGCACCAAAGCCACCAACAACGATAATCCACTTACGCTGAGCCACCCCAGAGAGAGAAGCACCACCGAAAATAAAACTGCCAAAAGTTTACGCCCCATATTTTTACTTTTAATATCAAAGGACAAAAGTACAACATTTGAGCGGATTGGCAAAATATTATTGAAAAAGGTGTTGATTTGTCAGTGCAACACATCCCTCAACAAAAAAGTTTTTCGTGCGTTTACCCTAAATTAATTATCAACAATTTGCATTTTTTATTTTTTTTCGTACCTTTGCCATCCCGAAAGGGAAGTGAAACAACCTCTTATATTGGGTGTTGCGCAGTTTGGATGGGCTCCTAATGGTGCTCTGAAGAGGATTAGGGCTTAGTTGAGCACTATGGTAGCGGCAAGACAGCGATAATGTTGTGCGCTTAAAATTACAAAAAATTATTGCAGCAATGAGCAAAGATGCATTGATCAGACTCGTAAACGAGCAGATGTGGACAAAGACCGACGCTGACGTTCCAGCATTCGGCGCAGGTGATACTATCACCGTAACTTACAAGATCGTTGAGGGTAGCAAAGAGCGCCTTCAGTCGTTCCGTGGTGTAGTTATCCAAATCAAGGGTAGTGGCAAAACTAAGATGTTTACAATCCGTAAGATCTCTAACGGTATAGGCGTTGAGCGTATCTTCCCACTTTACTCTCCACACATCGAGAAGATCGAGGTTAACAAGTATGGTGTTGTACGTCGTGCACGCATCTACTACTTCCGTGAGCTTACCGGCAAGAAAGCGCGTATCAAAGAGCGCAGAATGCCAATCAAGAAGTAATTCTCGACAAGCACAAAAAATTAAGGGGACTTTTTATTAGTTCCCTTATTTTTTTGTGCTTTTTTGTGCTTTCCCATGCCGCAAATGCTAAAAAGGGATCAGATGTAATTTCTGATGGAGAGGAGAGGGAATGACGGGGAGAGGAGAGGAAACGACGGGGAGAGGAGAGGAAACGACGGGGAGAGGAGAGGAAACCTCACCGAAGCAATATTTCGGCCTATGCTCGTCATTCCCGACTTGATCGGGAATCTTAATTCTTTGTCACCTTGCGTTTGTATAAGATTCCCGCGTTCGCGGGAATGACGGGGAGAGGAGAGGAAACGACGGGGAGAGGAGAGGAAACCTCACCGAAGCAATATTTCGGCCTATGATCGTCATTCCCGACTTGATCGGGAATCTTAATTCTTTGTCACCTTGCGTTTGTATAAGATTCCCGCGTTCGCGGGAATGACGGGGAGAGGGCAGAAATGAACGGGAGAGGGCAGAAATGACGTGAAAGATGGGATGGCGTGCTTGGGATAAATGATTAAATTGGGAGCGAAAAGTCCACAAACGCAAGAGCAAGAAAGAGCTCAAATTTTGATTCCTCACATTTTTTTGTTATATTTGCCAAATATAGTGAATTTTAGAAAAGATGATTTCAGAGACAAATATAAAGCAGCTTCGTGGCCTGCTCGAGGGTGAAAAGCAGATTGTAATTGTATCGCACACCAATCCCGACGGTGATGCCATTGGCTCGTCGTTAGCGTGGGCGCGTGTGCTTCGCAAAAAGGGACACGCCGTGAGCTGTGTCGTTCCCAACAAATATCCCTACTTCCTTGGATGGATGGAGGGGATCGAGGAGCTTATTATATATAAGGAGAATGCCGAAAGGGTGGCGCAGGTTGTCGACAAGGCCGACATCATCTTCTGTCTGGATTTCAATTCGTTATCGCGCCTTGAGGGGCTTAGTGAGGTGATTGGCGCTAACACCTCGGCTAAGCGAGTGCTGATCGATCACCACCTCGAGCCCGATGCGGGCTACGACGTCTCGTTCTCACACCCCGATGCTTCGAGCACCTGCTTTGTGGTCTACTCCGTTATCGAGGCGATGTGGGGCACTGAGCTGTTGGACAAGAGCATCGGTGAGCTTCTATATGTGGGCATGATGACCGACACGGGTAACTTCTCGTTCTCGTTCCTCACCCCGGCGCTCTATCGTTCGTTGGCGGTTTTGGCCGAGAAGGGTATCGAGATCCAGAAGATCAACTCACAGGTTTACAACTCATTCAGCGAGGATCGTGCGCGACTATTTGGATATGTTATCAATCGCAAGATGTCGATTATCCGCGGTGGTACGGTGGCCTATATGGCTCTCACCGAGCAGGAGATGCGTCGCTACAACTTCCAGCAGGGCGACTCGGAGGGATTTGTGAACTACCCCCTTTCGATCCAGAAGATGAAGATCTCGGTGATCTTCATCGAGCACCGCAAGTTTATCCGCATCTCGTTCCGCTCACGCCCACATATCGACGTCAATCTCTTTGCACGCAAATATTTCGATGGCGGTGGCCACAAGAATGCTGCGGGAGGCAAGTCCTACCGCTCGATGGAGCAGACTATAGCCCACTTCCTCACTTCGATCAAGGAGTTCGCCGAAGATGGCGGATTAGATTAAGAGGGCATAAAATGCAGCCGTTGAGCAATAGGTATATTTACCCAAATTTACCTGCGGAGGATGCTCTTAATTATTTTTTTGTTATATTTGCCTACTCATCAGCGCCATTGTCGTTGTGAGTAGGCTTTTTTGCAACTAAAAAATTAACCATTTAATAGATTTATATGAAGAAGATTTTAATCTCGCTTTTTGCGTTTACGGCGCTTTCCACCTCTGCTTTTGCACAGAGCTCACCATTCGAATGGCAGGTTAGCGACAACACCAAAATTAAGATGGGTGGTTACATCCGCACACTTGTTAGCTCAGACATTAACAGCAGTTTGAGCGGCGCAAGCAACTTCCAACCATACGCCATCACCGATGCCGATTGGTCGGACGAGAATTATCTAAATTTCGACGTTACAGCATCTCGTCTCTCGATGGAGATCACTCAATCTACCGATGCTGTGGGCGATGTAAAAGTATTTGTCGAGGCTGACTTCTGCGGCACGGGCAGCACTGCTCGCCTGCGTCAGGCATACATCGAGCTAAAGGGTGTGGTTGCGGGTTACGCATGGAGCTTTATGAGCGACCTTGCGGCGAGCGCTCCTACTTTGGATATCACCGGTGTCAACTCACGTACCTTCCTCCGTACGCAGATGGTCGGTTACCGCCACACACTTAGCGACAATCTCTCGGCAGGTATCGCTTTGGAGGTTCCATCACTCAAGACAGGTCTTGCGGCAGAGTACACTTCGCTCAACCAGACTATGCCTAATGTGCCATTCTACGTTCAATACAAGACCAAGGCGGGTCATATCAAGGCTGCCGGTGCAATCCGCTCGCTTCAATATGGCGACACGTCGGCCGAGGAGCGTCTCTCGAACATCGGCTGGGGAGCTCAACTCTCAGGTGCCTATGCAGTTACCAAAGGTATTAAGATCTTCGGTCAAGCGATCTATGGACAAGGTATCAACAACTACATCAACGACCTCTCGTCGCTCTCGATCAATATGATGTCGACCGATGGCACAACCATGGAGGCAACTCCAATGGGTGGTGCGTCGTTTGGCTTCAGCGCTAAGGTTGCTCCAAAGTGGACTCTCTCGGCAAGTGGCTCATACGTTGAGAACTTCGGCGATGAGGATTACTTCGTGGGTAGCTACCAGATGGGTAGCTACGTATCGGCAAACATCATCTATGTTCCTGCGCCACGTATCTCGATCGGTGCTGAGCTGGTCAATGGTAGCCGCACAGATTTCGGTAGCGATGCTATCTCGGCTCAACGTGCTTCGCTAATGATTAAATATACTCTATAACAATGATTCGCAGTTACAAACTACTTACCCTTTTTGCAGCGCTCAGTTTTAGCGCTGCTTCTTTTGCCCAAGAGGCAGAGACAGAAATAGAAACAGAAACAGAGGATAAGAAGGTAGATCTCACCCCTCAGATCTTCGGTTCGGTTCGTGCCAAGTATGAGGAGAGCACCGAGGCCGATCTACACCGCTTCAACGTGCGCAACTCACGCTTGGGAGTCAAGGGAATGACTTCGGAGAATATGCGCTACTCCATGCAGATTGACTTCAACAACGAGGGCAAGGTCTCGATTTTGGACTCCTACGTGACGCTTATGGATGGCAACTTCGAGCTCACACTAGGACAGCAACAATATCACTTCAACGCCGATTTGGATCGCGGACCCAGCAGCTCGCTCTTCTCCAACCGCTCGTTCTTGGCTAAGTATCTCACCACATACTACTCCGATAGCTCGGTTAGCACGATCGGCTCTCGCGATATTGGTGCCTTGGCAAGCTATAAGTTCAACACCAAAATCCCCGTGGCTATCATAATGGGATTGATGAATGGCTCGGGCGCCAACAACCCCGAATGGTGCGGCACGGTGAACTACACCGGGCGCCTTGCGGTGGGTGGTAATATGGGTCTGCAAGCTGCTACAAGCTACTACTATGGCTATACCCCGCTTGCCCAAAAGATCGAGATGTATGGCGCTGAGATGCGCTACGCTTCGGCCGACTACCTTGTGGAGGCGGCATTCGCCCAGCGCCTCTTGGAGCAGGATGGCACACAGTGCCTCACCGCGGCTCACATCCATGGATATCGCACATTCCATCTCCCTAAGAACAGCAGGTTCAGCTACTTAGCACCACACCTACGCTACGACATCGGTAATGGAATCGAATTCGAGAACCAAGTAAGCGGCCTTGTCGACCGCTACGATGCGCAGCGTGTAACGATCGCACTGAATATCGGCTTCGCCGAGAAGTGGATTGGATCCGAGATCCGTATCGCCTACGAGGAGTATATCGTCGGCACATCGCACACCGATGCTGCTGTAAACCCACTTTTGCAGGATAAGTACACCATCGAGTTTATCGCCTCTTTTTAAGGGGGCGACTAACAGGTCGGTAAAGTAATATCTATCGTCATTGCGGAACAATCTGCAATGACGATTTTTTATGCGTTTTCATGGGAACGACGGCTTATATTTGATTTATCCACCTGTTTTTATATGATCCAAAAAAACTCAGCAGAGTATAATTTTTCACCTATTTACCCACCTTTATCCGTTTTTTTCATATCTTTGTACAGTATAACATTTTTTGATATTTAACCAACGCACTCAAATGAAGAAGATTTTTTTACTTTTAATCGCTCTTTTATCACTCTCGACGACACTTGCCGCTCGCGAGGTGCTCTCAATCAACGACAACTGGAAATTCTATTTTTCGTCAGAGAATAGCGCTGACTATGCGCGCACCATCTCCCTGCCACACACATGGGCATACGAAAACTCAAATATGATACTCTCATCGCAACCCTCCACGGCAAACTACATCCGCGAGATCTTTGTGCCCAATGAGTGGGAGGGGCGACGCCTCTTTGTGAAGTTCTACGGCGTGGAGAGCGTGGCCGACCTCTCGGTCAATGGCCGATATGTGGGGGAGCATCGCGGAGGCGCCACAGCCTTTACGCTCGAGATCACCTCACACATCAACTTCAACGAGAGTAACAGGCTCCACGTGGTGGTGAACGACGCCCCACAAAATGATATCCTACCCACCTCCACTGAGAAAAACCGCTACGGAGGAATCTATCGCGATGTCGAACTTATCGTCACCGATCAAACCATAGTCTCCCCACTCTACTACGGCTCGGATGGAGTCTTTGTGGAGCAACACAAAATATCCGAGCATAGCGCCGAGGGAGTGGTGCGAGTGCACCTCGACTCACCCTCGGAGAGCACCTGCCAATTGGCTGTGTCGATCTTTGACCCTGCCGGCGAGATTGTCTTTCAGAAGCTCACATCTAAGGCTAAAATTGGTGCGGAGCCAACAGCGGTTCCCTACGCTATACTCTCGCCCAAGCTCTGGGGGCTCGACCACCCGAACCTCTACCGGTTTGAGATTAAGGCGATTGGTGCCTCGAGCTCCGATATGGTTGTCGTCGAGAGTGGATTCCGCTCGATCGAGATGGCCGACACCGCCCTATTGCGCCTCAATGGCGAGCCTATCCAGATCCGCAGCGTTGCGCTCTACCACGACTACCCTCATGTGGGAGGTGCCGCCTCCACTCGAGATATTGAGGCCGACATAGCTCTAATCGACGAGGTTGGAGCCAACACCATCCGCTCGGTGACACACCCGCACCACCCCTATCTATATGATCTTTGCGATAGAGATGGACGCTTGGTGTGGATCGACTCCCCGCTGAGCCGTGCTTCGTTCCTGAGCGATGTGGCGTACTACCCCACTGAGCGTTTCCACGCCCAAGGCTTACAGACCCTGCGCGAGATTATAGCGCAGAACTACAACCACCCCTCGGTGGTGATGTGGGGCATATATTCGCTTCTCACCACGCGTGGCGACAACCCTATAGAATATATCAAGGAGCTAAACGCGTTGGCCAAGCAGATGGATCCAAGCCGCCTGACCATCGCCGAGAGCGACCAAGATGGCGCGATCAACACCATAACCGACCTTATTATCTGGCACCAGACATTGGGATGGAACCGTGGTCTATTCTCCGATCTGGAGATGTGGAGCGATATCCTCCACTCCAAGTGGTCGCACCTACGCTCTGCAGTCTCCTACGGCCAGAGTGGTCGCATAGAGCAGCAATCGGCCGTAGCCGACTACAAGAGCGCAAGCCAATACAATGGCGACACATGGAAGCCCGAGGGGCGCCAACGTCAATTCCACGAAGAGTATGCCAATCGCCTACTCTCCGACTCCCTATTTTGGGGTGTTTGCCTCAACTCGATGTTCGATTTCAAGAGCTCTCGCAACGCCTTGGGCGAAAATAATTCGGGATTAATGAGCTTCGATAGGCGCGAGCGAAAAGATATTTTCCACCTCTACAAAGCACATTGGAACAAGAGCAAGCCCACTCTACATATAGCCGACAAGCGCTATCGAGCGGCCACCGACGCACTCCATTCGATTAGCGTCTACGCCTCCGACACCATCCCTGTGATGCTCTACACTCAGTTCGATACGGTGATCATGGATCGCCGCTCGCCATGGCATTTCACCGCCGATAGCATCCGCCTCTCGGATGGCGTCAATAAATTGGTAGTGCAACAAGGCCAGATGAGCGACAGCGTAAATATCATCAAGCAGGAGTCCTCACGACCACAATCCATGCGTGGCCGCAGTTTGCGTTAGTCGGGTTAACCGCTCCAAAGGGATCACTCCCAAGGGATTTCTTCAAACGAGCCCCTCCGTCATTCCCGCGAAAGCGGGAATCTTATGCAAACGCAATATGATAAATGAACTAAAAATTAAGATTCCCGTTTTCACGGGAATGACGAGGAGGGGACGGGAGTAACGTGATGGGGTCGGGAATGAATGACGGAAGGGGAGCACAAATGACGGAGGAGGAGCACGAATGACGTGAAAGAGAGCGAGAATAACAGACCTAAATAAAATTCAGATGATAGTCTCGCCTATAATTTTTCTTTCGTTTGCCATCCTTTTTCTTTTTTTTTCTATCTTTGTAAAAAAAATCTCTACGTATGAATATTGTTGATATCATAATAGCCGTTTGCTTGGTAGTGAGCGTGATATTAGGCTTTAAGGATGGCGCGATTCGCCAGCTTGGTACCCTTGCGGGAATTATTATTGCGCTCTTTTTGGCCAAGATCTTTGGCTCTACTGTGAGCGCTATATTAGGCATTGGCGGCGAGTATGCCCATATCTGGGGCTACATCATTGTGCTTATTGTGAGCCTTATTGCCGTGGGTTTCTTGGCTAAGATGCTTCGCAAAATCATCAAGGCAGTGGGGCTGGGTGCGATCGACAATATTGCCGGCGCAGTATTCGCGCTGATTAAATGCTCATTACTGCTCGCTTTGGCGTTTTGGATCTTCAACTTTGTTAATGTTAGCTTCAAGCTTGTCGATAGCAAAATCTTCGACGAATCGAAACTACATAGTGTCGTGCTCTCATCCACTCAATATATCGCACCCACAATAGACTGGGTTAGCGATCAACTCCCCGAGGTAGGCACAAAGGAGGAGTAGGGAATGGAGGATCTTAAGCAAGGCGTGGTAACTCGCGCAACTGGTAGCTGGTACGAGGTTCTGAGCGAGGGCGAATCATATCGCTGCCGCATTCGTGGGCGCTTACGCCTAAAGGGGGTGCGCTCCACCTCACCCATAGTTGTGGGCGATGTGGTTCATTTCGAGGCAGATACCGACGAAAATTACGTTATCTGCCATATCGAGCCGCGCCGCAACTATATCATTCGTCGTGCCTCGAACCTCTCGAAGGAGTCGCATATAATTGGCGCCAACATCGACCGCGCGGTGATCGTCGCGACACTCTTTGCACCCACCACTGCCACCGAATTTATCGACCGCTTCTTGGTCACATGCGAGGCATATAAGGTTCCCGCCACCATCATCTTAGCCAAGGTCGACTTGGCGCGTACCGAGCCCGAGATGATGGAGCAATTTATAGAGACCTACCGCTTGGCGGGCTACGAGGTGATCGAGGTATCGGCCACCGAGGGTATTGGCTTAGAAAGGGTTAAGGAGCTTTTGAAGGGGCACACCACGCTAATTTCGGGCAACTCGGGAGTGGGTAAATCGACACTTATTGGTGCCATCGAGCCCCATATCGAGATCAAAACGGGCGAGATCTCCGCGAGCCACCACAAGGGTAAACACACCACAACTTTCTCGACGATGTACCCTCTGAGCGAGGGCGGCTACATCATCGATACTCCCGGCATCAAGGGCTTTGGATTGTTGGATATCGACGACGACGAGTTGTGGCACTACTACCCCGAGATGATGCGCTATGGCGCTGAATGTCAATTTTATAACTGCACCCATACCCACGAACCAAAGTGCGCCGTAGTGCGTGCCGTGGAGCAGGGCGAGATAGCTTATTCTCGTTATGAGAGCTATCTAAAAATTTTGGACGAAGATGAAAAATATCGAAAATAGAGATGCCGCATGGTATCTCGAGCGTATCGACTACCTCGCGGATTTTATGACCCCCGAGCGCCGCGCAAAGTTGGAAGAGATCGTTGCCTCGCGCACGCGCTATATGACGATCCTCACCGAGAATACTTTCCACTCGCAGAATGCCAGCGCACTGATGCGCCACTGCGAGGCATTTGGGCTTCAAGAGATGCATGCCGTGGAGAGCATATGCCAATTTCGCACCTATACCGATATCGTGCGCGGAACCGACAAGTGGGTAGATCTGCATCGCTATGATCGCAGCCCTGCGGCAATCGAAGAGCTTAAGGCTCAAGGATATAGAATTGTGGCAACCACACCCCACCGCGAGGATTGCACCCCCGAGAACTTCGATGTCGAGGCGGGCAAATTCGCACTTATCTTCGGCACAGAGCATGCGGGGATCTCGGAGGATATCATCGCTTCGGCCGATGAGTTTTTGCGCATCCCGATGTGTGGAATGGTCGAGAGTCTCAATGTCTCGGCATCGGCTGCGATACTTATATATATGCTCTCGGAGCGCATGCGCCACTCGTCGGCCGCATGGCAACTCTCTCAGGTTGAGCAATTTGAGATCCTATACCGCTGGATGCGATCGAGTGTAAAGGATTCGGAGAGAGTCGTCGAACGAAAATTTGGGGAGGATCAATAATGAAAACAATACTACGTAAACAATTCTTGGAGCATGTGGCTCAGACCTCACCCTCGCCAATGTTGGTGGAGGTTGCTCACGCCTCAGGCTCATGCTTTTACACCCCCGAGGGCAAACGCTACTACGACTTGGCGGCGGGAGTCTCGGTGAGTAATGTGGGGCATGCCAACCCCGCAGTCGTCGAGGCTGTACAGCACCAAGCCGCTGAATATATGCATGTTATGGTCTATGGCGAGCTCGTCGAGGCGCCCCAAGTTCAATACGCTAAGTTGCTCTCGGAGCTGCTTCCCGCGCCGCTCTCGTCGGTCTACTTCGTTAGCTCGGGTGCCGAGGCTGTAGAGGGGGCGTTGAAGTTGGCCAAGCGATATACAGGACGCACGGAGATGATCTCAATGCGTCGCGCCTACCATGGCTCTACGCACGGTGCGATGTCGATGATGGGGTCGCCCGAGGGGGAGGAGTGGAAAGGTGCTTTCCGCCCACTCTTGCCCGATACCAAATCTTTGGAGTTCAACGATTTCGAAGCTCTAAGGCAGATCACCTCACGCACCGCATGCGTCCTCTGCGAGGCGGTGCAGGGCGAGGCAGGGATTCGACTCCCCGAGGTGGGCTACCTCGAAGCTTTGCGCGCACGCTGCACCGAGGTGGGGGCGCTGCTGATCTTCGACGAGATCCAAACAGGAATGGGGCGCACGGGCGAAATCTTCGCCTCGATCAAATATGGCGTCACCCCCGATATCATGACCTTGGCTAAGGCCTTTGGCGGTGGCATGCCTCTTGGTGCCTTTGTGGCGAGCAGTGAGGTGATGACCACTCTACAATCGAACCCCGTTTTGGGACATATCACAACATTTGGAGGCCATCCGGTCTGCTGTGCTGCGGGACTTGCTGCGCTGCGTTTTATGCTCGACAACAAAGTTGTGGAGGGGGTCGAGGCCAAAGGAGCGCTCTTCGAAAGGCTCCTTAGCGGGCACTCTGCGGTTGTGGAGATTCGCCGCTCGGGATTGCTTATGGCAATCGAGTTAGGCGCTTCGGCAAAGCTCTACCAACTTATGGAACTATTTAAGGAACAAGGTATTATGAGCGATTGGTTCTTGTTCTGCGACACAGCATTTCGTATCTCCTCGCCGTTGGTCATAACCGAGGCCGAGATCGAGGAGTGCTGCGCGATAATTATTCAATGTTTGGATAAAATCAAATAGCTATTAACCTCAGTTTTGGATAGGGAGAATTGTCAAAACTGGTAGGTTAACAATAAATTCTCCTTATCCAAAACTAAGGTTATGATGTGGGATCACTCAATATTTCTGTGGCTTAACTTCGATGGTGGAGCCTTTATGGATGGGCTGATGAGCCTTGTCTCGGGCAAGGTGACGTGGCTCCCGCTCTATCTCTTTTTGCTATTTTTGGTGTGGCGCAAGGGCGGGTGGCGCTCCGTGGGGCTCTTTGTGCTCTGCGTGATTGTCGCTGTGGGACTCTCCGATATTGTCGCGGGAATCTTCAAACACTCGGGCCCACTAAAACACGCTTGGGAGTCATTCCCAACACGCCTACGACCTATGCACACCCCCGAATTGGAGGGGCTGATCCACAAAATAGGAGGTGGCGGCAGGTACGGCACCGTATCGGCTCACGCAGCTACCACCACCTCTGTGGCTCTTATCTCAGCTCTTACTCTTCGCCGTCGCTATCTCACTATCGTTCTGACTGTTTGGGTCTTAGCTGTGAGTTATTCGCGAATATATTTAGCATTCCACTTCCCCCAAGATATCCTCTTAGGGTGGTTCGTGGGCATCGTCTGCGCTTTGCCTCCCTACTTGCTCTATCGACGCAGCGCGAAGAAGTGATCCACGGGCCCATGCCCCTTGCCGATCTGGTACTTTGCGCCTGCTATAATCGCACTATTGATATACTCTTTGGCTGCTCGTGCCGCCTCGTTGAGTTCCATTCCGCGTGCCAACATCGCCGCGAGAGCTGACGAAAGAGTGCAGCCTGTGCCGTGGGTGTTGGGGGTTTGTAAGCGCTGCGAGGTGAGCTCTATAATCTCGTCTGTATCAGCGTTGTATAGGATGTCGGTGAGGCAATCCTCGGTGAGGTGTCCCGCCTTGAGGAGTACCGAAACTTTGCGCCCCATAGATAATTTTCGAGCCATGGCGGCAAGCTGTGACTGGTCGCTAATCTTCTCGCCCAATAGGATCTCTGCCTCGGGGATGTTAGGCGTGATAACCCTTGCGCGGGGTAATAGCTGTGTTTTAAGAGCCTCGATTGCGCTCTGCTCCAAAAGTGGATCCCCCGAGGTGGCAACCATCACTGGGTCGACCACGACATTGGTGATCTCGAAGCGATCTAAGGCTTTGCAAACCACTTCGATAACCTCGGCTGAGTGCATCATGCCGATCTTGATTGAATCGGCGCCAATATCGCTCAACACAGCGTCGATCTGCCCCTCCAACACATCGAGAGGAATGGGGTGTACTGCTCTCACCCCGACCGTATTCTGCACGGTAACAGCCGTAATTGCCGAAGCGGCATAACAGCCACACGCCGAGATAGCTTTGATATCAGCCTGAATACCAGCACCTCCACCCGAGTCGCTGCCGGCAATTGTTAAAACTCTATTGTACTTCATAATCCACAATTTATATGCTCTTCTTCTATTCGTCATTCCCGTGAAAACGGGAATCTTAATCTTTCAAATTTAAGATCACCGTTTTCACGGGGATGACGTAGTAGGGTTAATTTAATTCATAATTATTGTAGGCCCCATCCCAGAATGCCCATTCGAACCAGACAGCCTTGAGGAATTCGGTGCGCATCTTCGCTCGGCGACTCTGCGAAGCACCCTCGGCAAGGGAGTCGGCTATCGCAATGGAGAGATTGACACCATCGATCATCATATCCGATGAGTAGGTCTCGATCCATGCGCGATAGGGGTTTCCATCGAGGTTGCTATGTTTGTATAAGTGGTGCCCCACAAGGCTATAGATCCAGATGCAGGGGAGGATCGAGGCCATCGTTAGCTCCAAATCTCGAGAGTCGACCCATTGGCGTGTATGTGCAATATATTGTTGCGTTATTGGAGCGCTCTGAACATCGCGCACTCCGCCCCACATCTGACCAAGAAGCTGGTGCAGAGCCTTTTCCGCCTCCATCCCCTCGGTTGCGAAAGAGCTAAAGAGCTTGCTCGAGTCGCTGGCGGGGAGCATCTCGGCTACAATTTCCATCTCCTCGGAGTAGTTGCGAATGTAGATCGTGTCTTGTTCGATATAGTGGCGGAAACGCTCGAGGCTCAATGTTCCCTCCATCAATTCGATATTGAATGGATGTGAGAGAATCTGCTGGTAGATGCCATCGCAGGCGCGACGCACGATTGTGCTCCACTTGGGGCGACTCTCGCTGATTGCTTTAAGTAGCTGATCCGAGGCCGCCTTGGGATCCTCGGCGCAGATGATTGCCGAGACTACCGCCACGCCATCCACTCCGCAAGCCATAGTCTGAGCGACGTTGCCGAGGTTGATGCCACCAATAGCTACGGTGGGGTGCACCGAGAGGTCGACCGCCTTGCAACACCCCTCAATCTCGAATGGTGTCGCAGTGTCGGTCTTGGTGGGGGTGGCGTGCAGGGGCGAGATGCCTATATAGTCGACATCCAATGTATTGGCCGCCACAACCTCCTCTAACGACTCTACCGAGAGTCCGATGATCTTATCCTCGCCCAAAATTGCGCGAGCATCCTCGTAGCTCATATCCGACTGCCCGATGTGGACTCCATCGGCATCCGCTGCCAAAGCCACATCGATCCGATCGTTGATAATCAGCGGAATAGAGTATGGCTCGAGTGCCGCCTTTAGCCGGCGAGCACGAGCCACAAATTCGCCCGTAGGGAGCTCCTTTTCGCGCAGCTGCACGATGGTCACTCCGCCCTCGACCGCTCGGCATACGATCTGCTCGAGATCGCGCCCCGCGGCCAAGTCGCTATCTGTCACCAGATAGAGCGAGAGATCGAATGCTACTCGCATTGCGTTACGGAGTGTGATAGATCCTCGCCGTCGATGGTGTAAAGGAGATCGAGGAAGTGCATTTGAAGCGTAGCGGGAGCGTGTGAAATCGAGGCTGCACGCTCACCGGCAACACCCATAAGTGCCATCGCGTAGAGCGCTGCATCGAACGCTGAGTCGCACACCGCAGCGAATGCTCCGATAAGTGCTGTTGCCGTGCAGCCCATAGCTGTTACGGCGGTCATCATAGTCGAGCCATTGGTGATTGTCTCAACTCTCTCGCCATCGGTAATGTAGTCAGTCTGACCACTGATAACAACCACTGCGCCCGATTCGCGAGCCAAGATCTTGGCAGCCTCCAAAGCAACATCCGATGACACGGAACTGTCAACTCCTTTGCTAAGTACATCAGAGTCGACAAGCGACATAATCTCCGAGCCATTGCCACGGATGATCGTTGGGCGACACTCCTCGATAAGGTGCTTGCAGACACCTGTACGATAAGGCGTTGCACCCGAACCAACTGGATCAAGAACGATTGGGCGACCCAAAGTACGCATAGAGCGACCTGCTGCGAAGAAGCTATCGGCCCACTGCTCGTCGAGCGTTCCGATATTGATTACCAACGCACCGGCGATGCGTGTCATATCGGCAACCTCCTCCTTGGCATGAGCCATAACCGGAGAGGCACCAACGGCCAAAAGTGCATTTGCATTGAAGTTCATCGCAACGTAGTTTGTGATGCAGTGAACAAGGGGCGAGTTGCTGCGGAGCGCGTCGAGGCTCGCTGCTAAGTTATCTCTGTTGATCATTTTCTCTAAATTTGGTTATTAATATATGTAAATAAAAAATCCTACCTTTTTGCGGCAGGAATCATAGGCTGCAAATGCAGCCATCAGGCAGATTATTCTCTCTGGTTCCCTACGTCGCCTCGTGCGAATCAGGTTCAAAGGGTCTAATCTCAGCTCCACGCGGAAGCACCCCTACCGTGTGACAAAGGTAGTTAAAAATTATTTATTTGCAAATCTGCGCCACATATCAGGGCAAATGCACTAATTATTTTATGATTACGCTATTGACAATACGCACCTTAGAGATACGATTGATTTCGGCTTTGAGACCCTCGCGCTGCATAAAGAGCTCGTGGCGGATCACACTCGATTCGACCTTTGCGAAGAGGATATGGTTTTCGATGCGCAGATCGCTGGTCATATCGGCGATGGTGTCGCCCAAAATTATGCGCCACGTATCGGCGATCTTGCTCTCGGCAATTCGCGCAGCGATGTAGGGGCGCGAGAAAAACTCCTCGAGCACATCACCCATCAACATTGTTTTGGTTCTTCTCATCGCTTTTCTTCTATTGCCCCACCGCTAACCTCGTAGAGGGAGTAGGGGGTCGAGGTGGACGAAAGGATTGTCTCGAGACGCGTGCGATTACAATCCGTAATAAATATCTGGCCAAAGTGGTCGGTCGAGACGATCTGCAAGAGGCGCTCCACGCGTTGGGAGTCTAACTTGTCGAAGAGGTCGTCGAGCAGCAAGATTGGGCGCTCACCACGATGCTCACTCACAATACGATACTGAGCTAATTTGAGCGCTATAAGCAGCGACTTCTGTTGCCCCTGCGAGCCATATTTGCGCAGTGGGTAGCCGCCGATCTTAAGCTCCACGTCGTCGCGGTGCACCCCCACTGTGGTGTGCTCCATTGCGCGATCGCGCCCTCGTGCCTCGGCGAGAAGCTCCTCGAGTGGCGAGCTCAAAAGTTGCGAAGTGTAACCTATCGAAATCGACTCTCCCTCGGCGGAGAGGGCTGCATAGTACTCCTCGACGAGTGGCTGCATCTGCTCGATGATCTCTCGGCGTTTGGCAAAAATTGCGGCTCCACTCTCGGCAAGTTGCTCGTCGTAGATCGAGAGCATCACCTCGTCGCCACGCTGCTTAAGCAGGGTGTTACGCTGCGCAAGGGTGGCATTGTAGCGAATCAAGCTGCGTAAATATTGCTCGTCGAGTTGCGAGAGAAAGCTATTGAGGAAGCGGCGGCGCTCCTCGGCACCATCGTAAACCAACGCTATATCTTGGGGCGCGACAACCACAACAGGCACCACTCCCACATGCTCCGAGAGGCGTTCATACTCCTTGCCATTACGCTTAAGGCTCTTTACACCCTTGGCCTGTTGGCGCGAGAAGCTGCACACAACCCCCTCGGTGGAGCCCTCATCGGTCGAGAATGAACCATCGATCACAAAGAATGGCTCATCGTGGCGCACACTCTGCCTATCGGTCATCACCACCATCGACTTAGCCATAGCTAAGTAGTGAATAGCATCAATCACATTCGTTTTGCCCGCTCCATTATCACCCACCAAGGCATTGATATGGGGTGAGAAGTCGATTTTGGCTTCGCCGATGTTCTTGAAGTTTATAAGTGAGAGTCTCTTGAGTTGCATCTGTCCATTATTTCTTCGAACAAAGTTACGACAAAATAAGTTTATTTTAGTAATATAATCTTAAAAAAAGTTGTATACTTCGAATAAAAGAACTAATTTTGTATAGATGAATTTTATTTTTAATAATTAAAACACAAATCAAAATGAAGAAATTTATACTATTAGTGGTTGCACTTGTAGGAGTAGCAACAATGGCATCGGCACAAACTTTTGGAAAAGGCACTAAGGATCTTACAGCATCTATTGGTTTTGGTGGTGGTGGCACTCCTGTCGCACTCTCTTATGAGCAAGGCATCTACGACTTCGCAGCAGACCACAAATTGGGTCTTGGAGGTTATGTATGTCTATATAGCAGCGCAATCGCTCCAGCAGTTGAGTGTAACTACCACTTCGTAGGTGTTGACCGATTTGATCTCTATGGTGGTGTGCGCTTTGGTTTCACTTTTGTTGATAGCTACTCAAGCACCTTCACTTCGTTTAACATCGGTGCAAACTATATGTTGAACTCTACTTGGGCTGTTAATGTTGAGCTTGGCTCGGGCGTTGGTTCAATTGGCTTGGGTGTTACCTATAAGTTGTAAATACAACAACCCCATAAAAAAGGGAGTTTGGTCAATCGACCAAACTCCCTTTTTTACGCTTATATCTTAGAAAGTCGAATAGCGGGGATTTAGCAAACACCCTCAGGCTCCATCATAGCGAAGGCCATTTTGCCCTCGCCACAGATCGGGCAGATCCAGTTGTCGGGCAGCTGCTCGAAGGGGGTGTTGGGGGCAATGCCATTCTCGGGGTCACCCAAAACAGGGTCGTAAATGTGGTTACATACGGTGCAGTAATAATCGTTCATCATGGTAAGAAAATTTAGTAATTAATTCATCTGCACCGTATCGCAACTTTTGTGCCAACAATTATAGCACTACTTCACCATTCCCTCGCTTAGGGACGAAAGTGACGAGATGTCGCTAACCGAGAAATCGCCTGTAATATAGAGCTGAGGGTGACTAACAAGGATGAGTTTTGGGGCTTGGCGAAGGCTCTTAAACCGCAGCGTACTGAAATACGTGAGGATTTAAGAGTCGAGAGAAGTACCGAAAATCGCCTTGTTAGTCGCAATCTTCAACGACCTCAATTCTTATGCTGCGCATATTGGTGCCTAAGGTCTCGACCTTATCCTTGATGCTGTCGTTGAAGATTAACGTTGCGCTCGCCGCTCCGATCGACACCACCATCCAGAGGATCACGATCGCCAAGAGCGTTTTGCCACTCACGCGGCGCGAGTTGACCACCTGCATAAGGCTGTAAATCCCTAAGGCTAACAGCACCGCAACCGACATAAGCGCCATCGAGGCCACCAAAATATTCTCATCCCAATTGCAAGTCACCACCATCGCAAAGAGTCCAATGATAACCCCCACAAGGGAGACGATAAGGGCGACAATCACACAGATAAGAATAATCTTGAAGATCACCATCATCACGCGCCCGACGAACCCCATCACCGAGCCCATAGCCGTGCGGCGCTCCTCGGCCGTTGCGATATTATTGTAGAAGTCACGAATGGAGGAGGCTGTGATCGGCTCACCACGCATCTCCAACTTCTGGCGAGCCGTAGTTGCAGCGGGCAGAACAAGCCACAGAATAACGTAGATCCAGAACGAAGCGCCACCAAAAAAGACCAACAACAGGGCTATAAGGCGCACAAGGGTGATATTGCAACCAATAAAGGTGGCAACTCCCGAGCAGACTCCCCCGATCGAGGAGTCGTCGACGTTGCGATATAAGCGGCGGCGAGGCTTCTTGGCGGGCTCAGCGGGCGCGGGTTCGCCCTCGGGGCACTGGTCGCAGATGTCGTCGGCACTGCCCATCTGCGCTATAATATTGTCGATCAACGGCTTGGAGACTACCCTATCGGCACCATGCACCGCAAGGATCAATTCGGCGATGCGCGCCTCGATGTCGGCGATGATCTCCTCGCCATCGGGGTTGTCGATGTAGCGCGAGCGGATGCTTTCGATATAGCCGCTGAGGGTGTCGTAGGCGTCGACCTCTAAGTTGAACGCAACACTCGAAATGCTGCAAAATTTTACATCTTTCATGATTATGTGGTTTTAAGTTATTATCCTTTACGTAGTTGCGATATCTGCGCGGATAGCTCCTCCCACGCTGCATCGAGCAGCTCGAGGGTCTGTTCACCCTTAGGTGTCAGAGAGTAGACCTTGCGCGGAGGGCCCTGAGTGGACTCCTCCCAGCGGTAATCAAGCAGCCCCGCATTCTTCTGACGCGTGAGTAGCGGATAGATAGTCCCCTCCACCACAATCATCTGCGAGGCTTTGAGCTCGGCAATGATCTTGGGGGCGTAGGAGTCGGAGCGCGCGAGGATCGAAAGTATGCAGTACTCCAGAACGCCCTTTCGTAGTTGGGTTTTGATATTCTCCTCGGTGGGAGTGGCGGTATTCTCTTTCATTATCGGCGCGGTGTTATGATCCATAATATAATATATACCCATAGCGAAAGCCCGCCAAAGATAATTAGCAGCAGTGTGACGACCATTATAAGTCTCTCATCAAGCCCGAAATAGCGAGCTATACCGCTGCAAACACCCGCTACTATCATGTCGTCGGAGGGGCGATACAAGTTTCGATTATTCATATTTAACGTGAGTTCGAAAATAGCCCCACCTCCAAACTCGTTGAAAATGTTTAACTTGTGTGGTGGGGCTATTGTCGACCACACGTTAAGTGTTGTTGTTTTGTTTTGCAAATATATTATAAATTTTAGAACTATGCAATACATAGTAGTAGTTTTACTTAATATTTATTCATTTCATGAAATATTTTAGAAAATATGCGATATTAATGTTTCGTTAACAAAATTTACAACTATCTGATTATCAGTACCGACTAAATACGAACAAAATATATTTACACTTTTTATTAAATTTTTTTCATAAAATATTTGCACAGTAATATTATTTGCCCTATCTTTGCAGTGAAGTTTAAGAGAAGTTTTAAAGTTCATTTAGGTTAGTTTTAGGTTGGTTGAGGAGATCGGCAGGTTGTAACTAAGTTACTAAAACGGATGGCTGTGGTGGCCAGAAGTTGAATACCTCCGATTAGCCTCACTTTTTTTGTGCCCTATTCCTTGTTTCTGCGTTTTCGTTTTAGCTTCAGTCATTCCCGCGAGCTCCATACACGTCATTCGCGTAACCTACCACCATACACGTCATTCCCGACTCGATCGGGAATCTTAATTTTTACTCGCCACTTGCACTTGTATAAGATTCCCGTTTTCACGGGAATGACGGTAGAAGAATCGGGAATGACGTGGAGCGGTCGGGAATGAGGGGGAGAGGCAGGGAATTACAGAGCAACACTCCCGCTCAGCAACAATAGCATCCGACATCAACAGCCTCGATTGTGCCATCGCTGAGGATCACTAATCGCTCGACTACATTGCGCAGCTCGCGTATATTGCCGCTCCATGGCATTTGTGCAAGCTGCTCGAGTGCCTCGGGGGATATCTCCTTGCGCTCGATGCTGAGCTCGGTGCAGACGCGTGCTAAGAAGTGGTCAACAAGTTGTGGGATATCTTCGGTGCGCTCGCGTAGTGGCTTGACGCGCAACACTATAACCCCCAAACGGTGGTAGAGATCTTCGCGGAAATTGCCGTGTGCGATCTCCTCGCGGATATCCTTGTTGGTGGCGGCAATCACACGCACGTCGACATCAATATCGCGGTCGCTACCCACGCGGCAGACCTTATGTTCTTGGAGCGCACGCAGCACTTTGGCCTGTGCCGAGAGCGACATATCACCGATTTCGTCGAGGAAAAGGGTGCCGCCATTGGCCTGCTCGAACTTACCTTTGCGCTGCTTGATGGCCGATGTGAAAGCACCCTTCTCGTGGCCGAAGAGCTCACTCTCGATCAGCTCGGAGGGGATCGCCGCGCAGTTGATCTCGATATAGGGGGCATGCGAGCGTTGGCTTTTGTAGTGCAACCACTTGGCTACGAGCTCCTTGCCGGTGCCATTCTCGCCCATGATTAACACTCTTGCATCGGTTGGCGCCACTCGCTCGATAAGCCGCTTGAGTTCGGTAATGGCATCCGACGAGCCGATCATTGGGTCGATATGCGAGGAGGTGGCGGTGGTGCGTCGACGGGGCGAGATGGGTGTGGCGGCGGGTTCGCTCTGTGGCGTTGAATTCTCGCAGGTCAAAGTGCGGAGCATCTTAAGCAGGCGGTTCATATCCACAGGGCGCGTCAAAAAGTCCACCGCACCACACTTCGCAGCGGCCAAAGCGCGGTCGATCGAGGCCTCGGCAGAGATCACGACAAAGGGGATGGAGCGTAGCTTCTCGGGGAGCTTTTCGAAGTGGTTATCAGAGAGAATGACGTCGACAGGTGCGGCGTTAAACAGCTGCTCGGCAACCGACACTTCGGCAGCCTCCTCGACATTAAAACCCTCGAACTCTAACCTTTCGCGCAAGGTTTTGCGCATGCTTTTTGATTGATCTAAAATTAAAACTCTACTCATTGCAATTATATTAAAAATATTTTGTATTTTTGTGTCAAAGTTAGCAACTTTCTCACAAAGAGCGGGTCGCATACTGATACGATAAGTTATTAATAACGAGCCTATTAATAGGCTAATTTCGTCGCCTTGGCGATCCAAATTTAATAGAGTTGAGCCATAATATTTTATCGAACCTATTCGTTTAACTTAGTAGTGCCAACATTTTACATGAGAAAAAATTACAACAACACACGCCAAAAATTGCATCGACCTGAGTATGGCAGACATATCCAACAGATGGTCGATGCCCTCTGCCTGATCGAGGATCGCGCAGAGCGCAACAAGCAGGCTCGCGCCGTAATCGCCGTGATGGGCAATGTCAATCCACTTTTGCGCGACACCCCCGTTTTCACACACAAATTGTGGGATCACCTCTTTATGATCTCTGATTTCCAGTTAGATGTAGACTCCCCGTATGCACAGCCTTCGCGCGATGACCTACTCATCAAACCCCGCAGATTGAGCTATCCGCAGCGTCGTATCGTGCAGAAGCACTACGGCAAATATGTCGGTCAGATGATCCGCGTATTGAGCAAGGAGTCTCGCGAAGATGCCGAATCGTCGGTTGACAATTTAGTGGTATATATGCGCTCGAAGAGCTTTGAGTATAATCAGGAGCACCCCAACAACGACATCATCATAAAAGATATAAAGAAAATGTCGGATGGAGTTATTCAAATCAACGAAGATTCTATAAACAATATTCAGAGCGACTATAAACAGCACCTTTCAGCGCACAGTTCTAAGTCTCAGCAGCGTAACAATGGTCGCAACGGCTACAAGAATCGCAGCGCGCATGGGCAACACCCTACAAACAATGCTCGCAACGTAGGCAAAAATGGAGCGCAACGACGAAATCAACCTAAATAAAGATAGCAAAACTCATTTTTTTTGCTATCTTTGTTAAACGAAACAAAAAAATACAATTTAAGAATTAGATTAAATGCAGAAGATTAGAGTGAAATATAGTGTAGTGGCTCTCAGCACAGCTATAATATTTGTGACACTTCTTTCGGGTTGCCAATCAAATAGAGTCAAGATTTCGGGTCGCTTTATAGGTGGCAGCAGTTCGGTGGCATACCTCGAGGAGATCTCCTCGGCGGGAGGCAGCATCATCGACTCTGCGCAGCTTAACGCCAATGGCGAATTTCTGTTCGAGCTCCGAAGCGCCGACCACCACCACAAGCTCTACAATATAGTCTTTGATTGGTCGACAATACCTCTCTTCGTCGCTGGCGGTGATAATATCAAACTTAGCTCGGTGGGTAATATCGCCAAGAACTATACTGTCGAGGGCTCCGACGAATCGGAGTTAGTGCGCTCGTTCTACCAGAACTATATCAAGGGCATCGCAGCGCTCGACGTAATCGCACTCGAATATGGCCGCGAGGATCTCACCGAGGAGCAGCGTGGGGAGTTGGCACACCAATATAGCGTCGAATATACTCAGATTAAGCGCGAGCAGTTGGAGTTTATCATCCAGAACAAAAGCAACTTAGCAGCAGTCTACGCCCTCTATCAACGTCTGCCTAACGATAGCTACCTCTTCACCGGCAGGAACGATGTGATCTACTACCGCACGGTAGCCGAAGCACTCGAGGAGAACTACGCAGAATCGCCCTACCGCAAGAGCATCATTGCCGAGATCGAGGCTTTCGACGCAATCAATCGCATCGCGATCAATGTCGAGGAGCGTGGATACCCCGACCTTGATCTTAGCGATATGTATGGCAACCGCCAGAGGTTATCTTCGCTCGATGGCAACGTGATCCTCTTGGATTTCTGGTCGGCTCAATTGGGCAGCTCCAACCGCTACAACACATACCTCAAGGAGCTATATGCCGACTATAAGGCGCGCGGATTTGAGGTCTACCAAGTGGGTATCGACGACTCTAAATCTACGTGGATCAACGCAATACAAGAACAGGCTTTGCCTTGGATCTCGGTGAGCGACCTACGTGGTAACCGCTCGTCGGCACTTTCGTTATACAACGTTACGGCACTGCCCTCCAACTTTATAATTGGCCGCAATGGCGACGTGGTAGCACGCGATGTATATGGTCAAAATCTCCTTGATCTGATCGAGGAGGAACTCAATAAGTAATGTACTACTTCGCATCCGACACTCACCTTGGGGCGGGCTCCATCGAGGAGCAACGCCTCACTGAGCGACTCTTCGTCGAGTGGCTCGAGAGGGTCTCGGCGGATGCTGAGGCGATCTTCCTCTGTGGCGATATTTTCGACTTCTGGTTTGAGTATAAGCGAGTTGTGCCCCGCGGATTTGTGCGCACTTTAGGCACTATCGCCTCGATCACCGACCGTGGTGTGAGGGTCATTTTTATGGCTGGCAACCACGATATGTGGGTGCGCGACTACCTCGCAGTGGAGTGCGGCATGGAGATCTACACCTCGCCCACAACATTCGACTTGGGTGGCGTGCAGGTGCATGTGGCTCATGGCGATGCGCTCAACGTACGCGGCAACTGGAGTCTGAAGTTGATGAATAGCTTCTTCCGCTCGGGTGCTGCTCGAGCGCTTTTCCGCAGCATTATTCACCCCGACCTTGGCCTGCGATTTGGGCAGTGGTGGAGTAGCTCATCGCGCCGTAAGCACAAGGCAGAGCCCGACGACCTGCCGCTACGCTCGGTGGGATTCCTACGCGAATATGCCCTGTCGCACTACGAGGAGCATGGCGCACAGATCTATATCTTTGGCCACCTGCACTGTACAGCGAGCTTTGTGGAGGAGTCTCCCAAAATGATATTTATGAATGACTGGAGCAGCGATCCACACTACGCCACCCTCGATGCTGAGGGCTCAGTGTCGCTGCATAGAGTAAAATAACGAACGCGATGAAACAATATTTAGATCTCCTACGCACAATCAAGGAGCAGGGAGTTATCAAAGGCGACCGCACAGGCACAGGCACCAAAAGCATCTTCGGACACCAGATGCGCTTCGATCTCTCGGAGGGCTTTCCGCTACTCACCACAAAAAAAGTTTTTCTCAAAGGAGTAATCCACGAATTATTATGGTTTCTCAATGGCGATACCAACATCAAGTACTTGGTGGATAACGCAGTACATATCTGGAATAACGATGCCTACCGCCACTATAACACCCTCTGTGCTGAGGTGGGCGTGGAGCCTATCTCGCGCGAGGAGTTCTTGGCTTCGGCCGGTATGCCCTCGCCCATCGAAGGCTACTGTTATGGCGATCTCAACGAGGTCTATGGCCACCAGTGGCGCAAGTGGGAGGGCTACGACGGCCGCGCCATTGATCAAATTAACTCGGTGGTGGAGACCATCAAGCAGAACCCCGACTCACGCCGTATGTTAGTCTCAGCGTGGAATGTAGCGCAGGTCGACGATATGGCCTTGCCACCATGCCATGTGATGTTCCAATTTTATGTGGCCAATGATCGCCTCTCGTGCCAGCTCTACCAGCGTAGTGCCGACACTTTCCTTGGGGTGCCTTTCAATATCGCTTCGTATGCGCTGCTCACCGAGATGATCGCGGCGCAGTGTGGCCTCGAGGCGGGAGACTTCATCCACACCTTAGGTGATACTCACCTCTATCTCAACCACTTCGAGCAGGTCGACGAGCAGCTTTCGCGCACGCCTCGCCCACTACCTCGTTTGAAGCTCAATCCCGACGTGAAGTCACTATTAGACTACCGCTACGAGGATTTCACCGTCGAGGGGTATGACCCCCACCCAACTATAACCGCTCCAATGTCGTTCTAACTATGATCAATATTATCGTCGCAGTAGCCGCAGGAAACGTAATCGGAAATGACAACAAATTGTTGTGGCACATCTCCGAGGATATGAAATATTTCCGCCAAACAACCTCGGGTCATGCCGTAGTGATGGGGCGCAAGACCTACGATTCGATCGGTCGCCCACTGCCTAATCGCCACAATGTCGTCGTCACACGCCAACAGCTTGAGATCGAGGGGTGTAGCGTGGTGCACTCCCTCGAGGAGGCACTTGATCTGCTCGCCGACGAGGAGGATATCTTCATCATTGGCGGCGCCGAGATTTATGCCCTCGCCCTCCCCTTGGCCGATCGCCTCTACATCACCCGCGTCGGAGGCTACTACCTCGGCGACACTCACTTCCCCGCATGGGAGAGCGCCGATTGGATACCCATCCGCACCATCGAATTTGAGCGGGGTAAGGAGTTCGAACACCCATTCTCATTCGAGGTCTATGGCCGGATGAAGTAGTGAAAGCTCATCATTCCCGACTCTCACTCAACACGTCATTCCCGACTCTCACTCAGCACGTCATTCCCGACTCGATCGGGAATCTTATCAAACTTACACGTCATTCCCGTGAAAACGGGAATCTTAATTCATTCATAGCATTGCAAAAAGTATAAGATTCCCGTTTTCACGGGAATGACGGACGGGGATAGTGAACATCTCCGTGTCGGTGCGCACTACAATTGAACGACATCTGCACAACATTTGCACAACATCTGCACCACATTTGCACAACATTTGCACCACATCTGTCGGAAGCAGTCGCCAAAGCACAACAAAATAATTTGCCAAGTCCGAGAATTTTCGCTATATTTGCATCTACAAATGGGATTGGCTCTATAGTTCAAGGGATAGAATGAAGGTTTCCTAAACCTTAGATCCGCGTTCGAGTCGCGGTGGAGCTACTCTACAATCTCCCCGAACAGATCATACTCCTCAGCAGCAGTGACTTGCACAGTGTAAAATTCGCCTTCGCAGAGGTCGACGCCCTCGCAGGGGATCAGAATTTCGCAATCTACATCGGCCGAGTCGTACTCCGATCGTGCTACGTAGTAGTCTCCTTGCAGGGAGTCCACCACCACGCGCAGTTTGGTGCCCACACGGCGCTCATTATTCTCGAGCGAGATCTGGTTTTGGAGCATCATAATGCGCTCAACACGCTGCTCTTTAATATCTTCGGGCACATCATCTTCTAACTCATCAGCCGAATATGTACCCTCCTCGGGTGAGTATGGAAATACTCCAAGGCGCTCAAATCGCACATCGCGCACGAATTGGAGCAGCTCTTCGAAATCCTCCTCGCTCTCGCCGGGGTAGCCAACTAACATCGTTGTGCGAAGCACCAAGTCGGGGATTGCTGCACGCAGCTTTTCGACCAAGGTGTATGCCTCCTGCTTGGTGTGGCGGCGCTTCATGGAGCGCAGCATATTGTCGGAGATATGTTGGAATGGAATATCGAGGTAGTTGCAGATCTTCGTCTCGCGTGCCATCACCTCGATCACATCGTCGGGGAAGCCCGTAGGATAGGCGTAATGGAGGCGGATCCACTCGATCTGCTCGATTTTGCAAAGCTCCGTAAGCAGCTCCGCCAAGCGACGACGACCATAGAGGTCAACACCATAATATGTTGTATCTTGGGCTATTACCACCAACTCGCGCACACCCTTAGCGGCCAATGCTCGCGCCTCGATGAGCAGATCTTCGATCGGCACAGAGACGTGTCGACCACGAATTAGCGGAATAGCGCAGTAGCCACACTTCCAGTCGCAGCCCTCCGAAATCTTCAAAAAGGCATAGTGCTCGGGAGTGGTCACAACTCGCTCAGTCTCGAGCTCCTTGCGGTGCTCGCCGCCCAAGCGCTCGATCACGGCTGCCCAATCCTTGACACCGAAATATTGGTCAACTTCGGGGATCTCGGCACGCAGCTCGTCGGCATAGCGCTCCGAGAGGCAGCCCACTACATATAGCTCCTCGATTTCGCCATCCTCCTTGGCAGCAGCAGCTTGGAGGATCATCTCGATCGACTCCTCCTTAGCATCGCCAATAAAGCCGCAGGTGTTAATCACAACCACCTCGGCATCAAGCGAATCGCTATCGAACTCCACGTCGTAACCCGCAGCCTCGGCCTGCGCCATAAGGTGCTCCGTGTCGACGACATTCTTCGAGCAGCCAAGGGTAATAAAATTAATTTTCTTCATTGCCAAATAGGGCATTTACAAATTCGCGGCTATCGAACATACGAAGCTGATCGACACCCTCACCAATACCGATATAACGCACGGGGATGCTAAATTGATCGCTAATGCCGATCACCACACCACCCTTAGCTGTACCATCTAATTTGGTGACAGTAAGCGAAGTAACCTGCGTCGCTTGGGTGAAGTGCTTAGCCTGCTCAAAGGCATTTTGGCCAGTCGACCCATCGAGCACCAACATCACTTCGTGTGGTGCGTCGGGGATCACTTTGGCCATAACGTTGCGGATTTTGGTAAGCTCGTTCATCAAACCGATCTTATTGTGCAAACGTCCCGCAGTGTCGATAAGCACCACATCGGCACCATTAGCCACAGCCGACTTCAAGGTGTCGTAAGCCACCGAAGCGGGATCCGAGCCCATATCTTGGCGCACCATGGTGGCACCAGCGCGATCTGCCCAAACGCCCAACTGCTCGATTGCCGCAGCGCGGAAGGTATCGGCAGCACCGATATAGACCTTGCGGCCAGCAGCAGTGAGCTTCGCAGCGAGCTTGCCAATGGTGGTGGTTTTGCCCACGCCATTGACTCCTACGACCATCATCACATAGGGGGTACCCTCCTTGACCTCGATACCGAAATCTTGGCGAGTGGAGGAAGCCTCCTCCAAAAGTTTAGCGATCTCATCGCGCAGAATACCTTGCAACTCACTTGTACCAAGGTATTTATCTTTGGCTACACGCGCCTCGATATTGCGAATAACTTTGAGCGTAGTATCCACACCCACATCGGAGGTGATAAGAACCTCCTCCAACTCGTCTAACACATCCTCATCGACGGTGGTGCGACCCGCAATGGCACGACTCAGTTTAGAGAAGATGCCGCTCTTGGTGCGCTCCAGACCCTCGCTAAGCTCCTGTCGCTCAGCTTGCTGAACCTGTGCCGCTTGTTGATGTGGCTGCTCTACAGTTGTCTCGGTGGTTGCCGCTGTCGATGTCTCGCCCCCCTTTTTTTTGAATAGATCGAAGAATCCCATAATCCTATTTTTTATCTTGTTCTCAAGAAACACTCTATTGTGTTCTCCATAAGGCAGCAGATGGTCATAGGGCCAACGCCTCCGGGAACCGGAGTGATAACCGAGGCCATAGGCTCGATCGCTGCGAAGTCAACATCGCCACAAAGTTTGCCACTCTCGGGATCGCGGTTCACACCCACGTCGATCACCACGGCACCCGGTGCAACCATATCGGCCGTAACGAACTTGGCGCGACCGATAGCCACCACCAAGATCTCCGCCTCGCGAGTCACTGCCGCCAAATCGCGGGTGCGACTATGAGCAATGGTGACCGTTGCATTCTCGTCGGTGAGTAACTTAGCCACAGGCAGACCCACGATATTACTACGACCTACCACCACAGCTTTCTTGCCGCTGATCTCGACTCCTGCCGATTTGAGCATCGTGATAATTCCCTTGGGTGTACATGGCAAAGTGCACTCCTGCTTTGTCCACAATGCAGCCACATTGAGCGGGTGGAAACCGTCAACATCCTTGCCTTTGTCGATCGCTGCGATCACCTTGTCCGAGTCAATATGCTTGGGCAAAGGCAATTGCACGAGTACGCCATCAACCTCTGCATCTCGGTTAAGATTGTCAACAATTGTTAACAACTCCGCCTCGGTGATGCTCTCATCGTGACGAATTGTGGTGTTGCGGATACCAACCTCCTCCGATGCCTTAGCCTTGCCACGCACATAAGAGACACTTCCGGGATCCTCCCCCACCAATATCACCACCAAGTGAGGCACACGCCCATACTTCGCAGGAAACTCTTTTACTTGGTCGGCCATCGCTACCTTGAGCGACGATGCCAACTCCTTACCACTTATAATCATCTCTTCAATTATGAATTATGAATTGTAAATTACACATTATTTTATCGCCCAGTGGCCGATGTCGGTACGGTGGAAGAGTGCATCGCACTCGATCTGAGCCACCTGTGCCAAAGCATCCTCGCGTGCTGCGGCCAAATCTGCGCCCTTGCCCACGACGAGCAATACGCGACCACCTGCCGTAACGATCTTGTCGTCTTTACGAGCTGTGCCCATGTGGTAGACCTGCCCCGCGAGGCTCTCCAAGCCACCGATCTCGAAGCCCGATTCGTAGCTGCCCGGGTAGCCTTTCGAGGCCAATACAACGCCCAAAGTTGCGAAGTCGTGCCACTCTATATCCATTGGCACACTGTCGGCAATCGACGAGAAAACGTCGTAGATATCGCTCTTGAGGCGAGGCAAAACAACCTCTGTCTCGGGGTCACCAAAGCGTGCGTTGAACTCGATCACCTTGATTCCGTTGGGGCTCTTAATAAGGCCTCCATACAACACACCGCTAAAGGAGTTACCCTCCTCGACCATCGCTGCCGCCGTTGGGCGCATCACATGCTCCAAGGCGTAGGCCTCATCATCGGCTGTGATAAATGGCACTGGTGAGTAGGCTCCCA
The DNA here is from genome assembly GCA_047173105.1 of Rikenellaceae bacterium. GTDB lineage: Bacteria > Bacteroidota > Bacteroidia > Bacteroidales > Rikenellaceae > Alistipes. The sequence goes on along the minus strand of JBCQVM010000002.1, from coordinate 25,602 downwards.
TGCCGCCCGTATTGGGCCCCAAGTCGCCATCGTAGGCGCGTTTGTGATCCTGTGCTACAGCCATTGGATAGACGTTGAGCCCATCGACAAAGCACATAAACGAGAACTCGGGACCAGTCAAGAACTCCTCGATAACTACCTTGCCCTCACCAAATTTGGCATCGAGCAACATATCGCGAAGCGCCTCATCGGCCTGCTCCAAAGTCTCGGCGATAACCACGCCCTTGCCTGCCGCCAAACCGTCGTACTTTAGTACGGTGGGTAGCGTACCACGGCGCACATACTCCATCGCAGCCTCATACGAGGTGAAGGTCTCGAAATCGGCTGTGGGGATCCCGTGGCGCTTCATAAGCTCCTTGGCAAACTCCTTGCTCGACTCGATCTGCGCAGCGGCTTTGGTGGGGCCAAAGATTCTGCGGCCACCTTCGATGAAACGATCGACAACACCTGCTGCCAAAGCCACCTCGGGGCCAACAACCGTAAGGTCGATGTCGTGCACCTGAGCGAAATCGAAGAGCTTATCGACCTGAGTCTCCTTGATCGAGACACACTCCGCTTGGGCTGCGATACCGGCATTACCCGGTGCGCAGTAGATCTTCGATACCTTTTGTGAACGACTCAATGCGTCGACTATTGCGTGGCAGCGACCGCCGCCGCCTATGACTAATACCTTCATATTTATTAATGCTTAAAGTGGCGCATGCCTGTGAAAACCATAGAAACTCCTAATTCGTTAGCTTTAACGATAGAATCCTCATCACGCACGCTGCCGCCCGGTTGAACGATAGCATTTACGCCATACTCAGCAGCCAAAGTCACACAGTCGTCGAACGGGAAGAAGCCATCCGAAGCCAATACTACACCCTCGGTAGCGCCCTTAGCCTTAGCTTGGTTAAGTGCAATCTCAGCCGAGCCAATGCGATTCATCTGACCTGCTCCAACGCCCAAAGTTTGGCCGCCTTTGACCGCCACGATCGCGTTTGATTTGACATGCTTCACGATCTTCCAACCGAACTCCATATCGCTTAGCTGCGACTCAGCGGGTTTGAGCTCCGTAACGGCCATATCGAGGGTCACATCGACAGTCTCCGTGTCGAGATCCTGAACCAACATGCCGCCATTCACGCTCACATATTGCTGTGGCTTACTCTGTGAAGAGCTCATATCGACCTGCAAAAGGCGCAAGTTCTTCTTGGTGCAAAGCACCTCGAGAGCCTCTGCAGTGAACTCAGGTGCCATGATGATCTCCAAGAAGATTGGCTTCATAAGCTCAGCCACCTCAGCTGTAACTGTCTGGTTTGTAGCGACAATACCGCCAAAGATACTCACTGTGTCGGCCTCATAAGCCTTAGTCCATGCCTCGACAACATCCTTGCCCGTAGCAGCACCACATGGATTCATGTGCTTTAGACCCACGCAGAATGGCACATTGAACTCGCGAACGATCGAGAGCGCTGCGTTAGCATCTTGAATATTGTTATACGACAACTCCTTGCCATTGAGCTGCTTAGCCGAAGCCAAAGAGTAAGTTGTGCTCTGAGTCGAAGCGTAGAACTTAGCCTCTTGGTGAGGGTTCTCCCCATAGCGAAGTGACTGCTTGAGGTCAAACTCAAGGAAGAGCTTTTCGCTAAGACCTGCATTTTTGCGCATAAATGTCGAAATCATCATATCATACTCAGCGGTGTGGGTATAAGCCTTAGCCGAGAGCTCGAAACGAGTCTTGAGCTCGGTGTTGCCACCCGCCTTGATCTCGCTGACGATCTGCGCGTAGTCTGCTGGATCGCACACCACTGTGACGTCGCTAAAGTTTTTAGCAGCACTGCGCAACATCGAAGGGCCACCTATGTCGATATTCTCGATAGCATCGGTAAGCTCCACATTGGGTTTGCTGATTGCCTCGCGGAATGGGTATAGGTTGACACAAACCATGTCGATAAACTCGATGTTATTCTCTTTGAGTGCCTTTAGGTGGCTCTCATCATCACGGCGCGCCAACAGACCACCGTGAACATTGGGGTGAAGTGTCTTTACGCGGCCATCGCAGATCTCCGGGAAACCGGTAATGTCGCTAATGTTGATAACAGGCACCCCGCTATCAGCCAAGAGTTTCATGGTGCCACCAGTTGCGATAATCTCCCAACCTAATGAGACCAACTCACCAGCGAACTCCACTAAGCCACTTTTGTCGCTTACGCTAAATAATGCTCTTTTCATCTCTATATTTTTTAATTTTGTACCATTTTTTTTAAACACCTAATATATAGCGGATGTTCCACTGCGTGTACCATCTGCTCCAACTCCTCCACGTCGCTACCCTCGTATCGGAATGCCTCTTGGTCGATAATATTGCCGCTATCTAACTCAGCGGTAACGTAGTGAACACTCACGCCAAATACCTTGACGCCATATTCCAACGCCTGCTCGATGGCATGCGCCCCCTTGAATGCCGGCAAGAGCGAGGGGTGAACATTGATGATTCGACCCTCGAAAGCATCCAAAAGAGTATCGCCAATAATGCGCATATAGCCCGCCAAGCAGAGCAGCGAAACCCCCTCGGCCTTGAGCCTCTCGACGATCACCGCCTCATACTCACCCTTAGAGCCAAAATCTCGGGGGGCAAGCACCAAGGCACTAATGCCCAATCGTGCGGCGCGCTCCACCACAGCAGCTCCCGGTTTATCGCAGACCATCACTGCCACCTCGGCTGCCACCTCGCCCTTAAGGCAAGCTGTGGCCAAGGCCTCGAAGTTAGTTCCATTGCCACTGGCAAAAATTGCTATACGCTTCATAGTGTGTGTTTTAGATTATATTTACCTCGCCCGCCTTGTCGGTGATGCGACCAATGACCGATGCTCTCTCGCCCATCTCGGTGAGGATCTCGATAGCTTTAGACGCCTCTGACTCATCGAGCGCGATGACCATACCCACACCCATATTGAAGATGTTGAACATCTCGCGGTGTTTCACACCACCCTCTCGCTCCAAGAAGCGGAATACGGGCAAGATCTCCCACGATCCCTCGACGATCTCGATACCCATATCATCCTTGAGGATGCGTGGGATATTCTCGTCGAAACCACCGCCGGTGATGTGGCTAATGCCGTGAACATCACACCCTTTGACAACCGCCAAAACGGGCTTGATGTAGATTTTGGTAGGGGTCAACAACTCCTCGCCAAGTGGTCTGTTGCCCAACTCGGGATAGACCTTGTGTAGATCACTTCCGCTATCCGCAACGATCTTACGCACCAAGCTAAAGCCATTGGAGTGAACACCGCTCGAGGCAACGCCCACAAGCACATCGCCCACCTTAACCTTCGAGCCATCAATAAGTTCCGACTTCTCGACAACACCACAAGTGAAACCTGCGATATCGTACTCGCCATCGGTATACATACCCGGCATCTCGGCAGTCTCGCCACCGATAAGTGCGCAGCCCGATTGGCGGCAGCCCTCGGCAACACCCGCCACGATCGCCTCGATCTTAGCGGGCTCGTTGTGACCTACGGCCACATAGTCCAAAAAGTAGAGAGGTTCGGCACCCTGCGCCAACACATCGTTGACACACATCGCAACGGCATCAATACCGATCGTGTCGTGCTTATCCATCTCGAAAGCGAGCTTGAGTTTGGTACCAACGCCATCGGTGCCACTAACCAAAACTGGCTCTTTGACGCCCAATGCCGAGAGGTCGAACATACCTCCGAAGGCACCAATATTGCCCATAACGCCTAAACGCGAGGTCGATGCAACGTGCTTTTTGATACGCGCTACAACTTCGTAACCTGCCTCGAGGTTTACACCCGCTTTTTCATAACTCTCTGCCATAATTATCTATAGTTTTTTTATTTTAATACCATTTTTCTTATCCGCTCCGTAGAGATCCGTTGGGTAGTGTCCCGTGAAACATGCCGTGCAAAGCTCCTTGCGATTACCCGCCGTGAAGAGGTGCTCGGCCTTGAGGAATACCAATGAATCGGCCTCGATATAGTCGCACGCCTCGTCGGTGTCCAGACGGAACGAAAGCAGGTCGCCCTGCGACGAAGTGTCGACACCATAGAAACAAGGGTTGCGATACTCGGGGCTGGCGATACGCACATGCACCTCGGTGGCTCCCGCCTCCTTGAGCATCCTGACGATACGTTTGGAGGTGGTACCGCGCACGATCGAATCGTCCAACAACGCCACGCGCTTACCCTCCACGATGCCACGCACTGCCGAAAGTTTCATCCTCACACCCTTCTCGCGCATAGCCTGCGAGGGTTGGATAAATGTGCGACCGATATATTTGTTCTTGATAAGTCCCATCTCGTAGGGCTTGCCACTCGCCTCGGCATATCCCATCGCAGCGCTAAGGCTCGAATCGGGAACTCCCACGACGATATCGCACTCGCAAGGCGCCTGATCCCACAACAACTTACCGCTCTCTTTGCGGAATGTGTGAACGTTACACCCCTCGATATTGGAGTCGGGACGTGCGAAGTAGATATACTCCATCGCACACATATTGTAGTGACAGAAGCGCGAATAGAGCGTCGAGCGGATACCTTGGTGGTCGATCGAAACGATCTCACCGGGCTCCACATCGCGAATATACTCCGCACCCACAACATCCAATCCACAAGTCTCGCTGCTCACCACATAACCATCGCCCAAGCGACCAATCGAAAGAGGTCGCAGACCATACTTATCGCGGCATGCGTAGATGCGATTCTCGGTCATGATAAGGAACGCGAAGGCGCCCTCGATCACATTGAGTGCATCGACAATAGCGCCGATACGATCCTTGCCCGAGCGACCATTATCCTTCTTGATAAGGTGCGCCAAGACCTCGCTATCGGAGCTCGACTGGAACAAACTTCCACGGGTCTCGAGGTAACGACGCAGCTCGTCGGAGTTGACCAAGTTGCCGTTGTGTGCCATCGCGAAGTCTCCGCTATGGTGGCGGAACAAGAATGGTTGGATATTCTCAGTGGAGTTACCTCCCGAAGTAGAGTAACGCACATGGCCGATTGCCATCGACCCGGGCAGCTTCTCGATCTTCGACTCGTTGAAGACCTCGGTGACAAGACCCTCGCCACGCACGCGGCTAAAGCCCTCGCCCCCTTGATCGACAGCTACTATACCGCAACTCTCCTGACCGCGGTGCTGGAGTGTGTGAAGTCCATAGTAGGTGAGCGACGCAGCCTCGGGCACGCCCCAGACTCCGAAGACTCCACACTCCTCATGGATCTCACGATCACTAACGTCTACCATCATTACGCCTTAAGTTTTTGAAGACGTGCCAAGATCTCTTCGTATGCCTCGCGCACTTTACCCAAGTCGCGACGGAAACGATCCTTATCCAACTTCTCGTTGGTGTCCATATCCCAAAGGCGGCATGTGTCGGGCGAAACTTCGTCGGCCAAGATGATCTCGCCCGATGAGGTGCGACCATACTCGATCTTGAAGTCAACCAAGGTAATATTCATCTTTGCAAACATCGCAGTAAGAGCGTCGTTGATCTGAGCGGTCATCGCGTAGATCTGATCCAACTCCTCGTATGTTACCGCGCCAAGAGCCACTGCGTGGTGGTCGTTAATAAGTGGATCGCCCAACTCATCTTTCTTGTAGCAGATATCGAAGATAGTGTTCGCAGGCTTAGTACCCTCCTCGATGCCAAGGCGTTGAGCCATAGATCCAGCGACGATATTGCGAACAATAACCTCGATAGGGATGATATCCACACGACGACACAACTGGTCGCGGTCGTTGAGAGTCTCGATATAGTGGCTCTTGATGCCTGCTGCTGCAAGCTGCTCGAAGATTAGAGTCGAGATAGCGTTGTTTAGTTCGCCTTTGTGCTCGATGGTAGCCTTCTTGATGTTATTGAATGCTGTGGCTGCATCTTTGTAGTGGATGATGATTAGATCTTTGTCATCTGTTGTAAAGACTTGCTTTGCTTTGCCCTCGTAGAGCATTTCTCCCTGTTTCATAATTGTATGTGATTGTTTTTGTTGTTATTATTATTTCTTATTTTTTGCGAAAATATTTCACTGCATTCTCAAATAGCGGTTGGCTCTTGTTGCCCTCGATATTCTTGAATAGGTTCTGCTCGTAGCGCTCCGTGTGACCCATCTTACCCAAGATGCGACCATCTTTGGAGATGATACCCTCGATAGCATACGACGAGCCATTGGGGTTGTAAGGTGCCTCGGCGGTAACCTCACCACTAAGGTCGACATATTGGAATGCCACCTGACCTGCGGCAAAGAGCTCAGAGGCTAACTCCTCGCTAACCACGAACTTACCCTCACCGTGACTCATAGCTATTGCATGCTGCTCGCCCACACTCATCGACGATAGCCATGGCGACGAAACACTCGACACGCGCGTAGTGACGATCTGCGAGATGTGGCGGTTGATATCGTTACGGAACAGCGTTGGCGACTCCTCGCTCAACATTCCCAAGCGGCCATAGGGCAATAGACCCGATTTGACCAAAGCTTGAAATCCGTTGCAGATACCCAAGATCAGACCCTCACGCTCGATTAGGCGGTGGATCGCTGCCGCTACATCGCGGTTATTGAGCACCGTTGCGATAAATTTACCGCTACCATCAGGCTCATCGCCCGACGAGAAACCGCCGCTGAGCATAAAGATATGCGCCCCGTCGATCATCTCGACCATAGTTGCGATAGAGGCCAAAGTATCCTCGCTTGTAAGGTTACAGAAGACCGCCGTGCGAACCTCAGCTCCCGCCTTGCGGAATGCCTTAGCGGTGTCGTAGTCGCAGTTGGTACCGGGGAAGATTGGTAGGAATACTACCGGATGCTCCACAGCCTCGCCCACATAGCTCACTACATTTGGTTGAGTTTCAACGACCTTTACCGTAGCCTTGTTATTACCCTTATCGGGATAGATCTTAGCGAAGCGCTCGGTGTTAGCCATCCAAAGTTCGCCAAGACCAAAGCACTCGGAGTTGATCGTAAGCGATTTTTCGCTCACCGTTTCGCCAATCTTCTCAGCCCACTCACCCTCGATTGGGTGGGTAGCCTCAACGACAATCGAGCCATAAGCATAGTCGAAGAGAGCCTCTTCACTGAGCGAAATTTCGGCACCAATTTCGTTACCGAAACTCATCTTAGCTACCGCCTCTGCGACGCCTCCAAAGCCTACGGCATAGGCCGAAACAACGCGTCCGCTCTCGATCAAGGCCGAGACCTGCGTGAAGAGCGCCTTTAGCTGCTCGCTATCGGGCATGCCATTCTCCGCTGGAGTGTGGCGCATTATATATAGGTGGTTACCCGCCCCTTTCAAATCCGTAGAGATTACCTTGCGTGCATCGACCGTAGTGATACCAAACGCCATAAGCATCGGTGGTACATTGATATCGTGGAACGTTCCACTCATCGAGTCCTTACCACCGATCGAGGGCAAGCCCAACTCCAACTGCATCTTAAGAGCGCCCAAAAGAGCCGCAAGGGGTTTACCCCACGACTTCTCGTCGCCCATTCTCTCGAAGTACTCTTGGTACGAGAAGCGCATTGAGTCAAATCGAGCTCCTGCCGCAACAACCTTAGCACAAGCCTCAACCACCGCATAAGCCGCTCCATGGTAGGGGCTCCACGAGGTGATAAATGGATTGTAGCCGTGTGCCATAATCGAGGCTGTGTTGGTCACGCCATCGGTTGGCAGCTTCTGCACCGACACCTGAGTCTCGGAGTTCTGCGTGCGACCACCAAATGGCATCAACACAGTCGAAGCACCGATCGTTGAGTCGAACATCTCGACCAAACCACGCTGCGAGACAACATTATCATCCTCCAAGTTATTGATAACCCTCTCGCGAAGAGTAGCTCCAGCCACCATACGCGCGAATGGATTGCGCTCCTCCACAGCGCCCACCTTAGCCGAAGCGTAGTGTTTGGCGCCGGCCGAGTCGATAAATTCGCGTGCGAGGTCGACAACCAACTCCCCTCCGTAGTACATACGCATACGCTTCAGGTCGGTCACATCGGCAATGTGCACCACCTCGAGGTTCTCCTCACGGCAGTACTCCATAAATTGCTCTTTATCTTTGGCCTCAACCACAACCGACATACGCTCCTGCGACTCGCTAATTGCGATCTCGGTGGTGTTCAACCCGCTATATTTTGTCTTAACGCGATCCAAGTAGATATCCAAACCATCGGTGAGCTCACCAATAGCGACGCTCACGCCACCCGCACCAAAGTCGTTCGACTTCTTGATAAGGCGAGTAACCTCCGCACGACGGAACAGGCGCGAGATCTTGCGCTCCTCGGGAGCGTTACCCTTCTGCACCTCGCTGCTGCAAGTCTCCAAAGACTCGGTGGTGTGCTCCTTCGAAGAGCCCGTAGCGCCACCCACGCCATCGCGACCTGTGCGGCCGCCAAACATCAACACCACGTCGCCCGCCTCGGGACGCTCGCGACGAACGCTATCGGCCTTAACCGCTCCAACTACTGCACCTACCTCCAAACGCTTTGCAACGTAGTCGGGGTGGTAGATCTCGCGCAGGTGAGTTGTGGCAAGACCGATCTGGTTGCCATAGCTCGAATATCCCGCTGCCGCCTTATGGCTGATGATGCGCTGAGGAAGCTTGCCCTCCATCGTCTGGCTCACCGGAGCGTAGATATTGCCCGCACCCGTTACGCGCATAGCCTGATAGACGTAGCTACGACCCGACAATGGGTCGCGGATAGCTCCACCCAAACAGGTCGAAGCACCTCCAAAGGGCTCGATCTCGGTGGGGTGGTTATGTGTTTCATTCTTGAATTGAAGCAGCCACTGCTCTTCCTCTCCATCAACATCGACATTAACATAGATCGAGCAGGCGTTATTCTCCTCGCTAACCTCCATATCCTCCAACAAACCTTTGTGGCGCAAGTAACGCGCACCGATTGTTGCGAGATCCATCAAGCAGATATCTTTGTGCTCGCGACCCAATTCGCGACGGATATTAAGGTATGCTGCGAGCGTCGAATCGAGATCCTCCTTAAGGAAACACTCCTCGACCTCGATCCCCTCCAACTCCGAAGTGAAGGTGGTGTGGCGGCAGTGATCGCTCCAGTAGGTATCCAAGATACGCAACTCCGTTGAGTGTGGCTCGCGCCCCTCAGTGCGGAAATACTCGCGCACAACCTTTAGGTCGTCGGCATTCATCGCAAGCCCCATCGTGCGGCAGTATGGCGCCAACTCCGCGTCGCTCATCGAGGTAAAGCCCTCGAGAACCTCGGCTGCGATAACTTCGGCCTGCTCCATGTCGCTTAGCTGCGAGAGATCCTTCTCGCGCGACTCTACGGCATTGATCGAGTAGCGCTTGATACGCTCCACATCCTCATCGCTCACATCGTCGCTAAGCAGGATAATGCGCGAAGATTTGATGCGCACGTCGGCCGTGGGCTCCAAAAGTTTAACACAGTCGACTGCCGAAGCTGCTCGCTGGTCGAATTGACCGGGCAGGTACTCGATAGCGATAAGTTTCATCCCCTCGCCGCTTAGCTCGTCGCTAACAACGTCGGTTACGATCTCGCCAAATACGCCGTAGCGGCTACGCTCGACAAGATCAGATGAAAATCCGAAAAGGTCGTAGACACATACGTGGCGCAGAGCCTTGATCGAAAGGTTGAGATTAGTCTCTAACTCACATCGTAGGCTCTCGGCCTCGACGCAGAACTGTGACTTCTTCTCTACAAATATGCGGTAATTGCTCATATTATTTATAAATGGTTCTTTAGTATTTTCTTATTTTACAAATTTTTCGCTCCACTGCTGCTCGAAACTCTCGGGAGTCATCCCCACAAAGGTGATGTGTCCCATCTTGCGCTTCGCTCGGCTCTCAGCTTTGCCGTAGAGGTGGACGTAGCAACCCTCGGGGGCATCAGCGGCAACAGCCTCGGCTGCCTCGAGATCCTCGCCCAAGATATTTTTCATAATCGTTGGCGCGACTAACTGGGGGCTCACAAGGGGCATATCCAAGAGGTAGCGCACTAATTCGCTAAATTGCGACGAGCTGCTGCCCTCGATAGTGTAGTGTCCCGAGTTGTGGGGGCGTGGTGCCATCTCGTTGAAGATTACCTCCTCGCCTCGCACGAAATATTCGATGGTGAGGATACCACGATAGTCGCACTCCTCCATAAATCGGATGCTCTGAGCCTCGATCTTCTCGCGCAGCTCCGCTGAGATCTCCGCTGGAACAATCGAGAGGTCGAGGATGCCATCGCGGTGAATGTTGCGCCCCATCGGGAATACCACGCTCTGCTCATCACCACGCACAACGATAGTCGATATCTCGAAGTCGAAGTCTACAAACTCCTCGACGATGCAGGGCACCGCCAAGAGCTGATCGCCACGCTCCAAGTCCTCCTCGGTGCGGATAACAACCTGACCATGACCATCATAACCCAACGTGCGGGTCTTCATCACACAAGGCATACCCACCTCGGCAACCGCTTCGCGCAGCTGCTCAGAAGTAGAGACCGCCACAAAAGCAGGAGTCGACAAACCATGCGCCTTAGCTTGGTTCTTCTCGCGCAGACGATCCTGAGAATCAAGCAATTGATTGCATCCTTGTTTGATATTGTAACGCTCGCAGAGGGGAATTAGTACCTCGGCTGGGATATTTTCGAATTCGTAGGTCACCACATCGCAACGCTGGCACAATGCCTCAAGTGCTGCCGAGTCGTCGAAGGCTCCCACCACACTCTCGTCGGCAACCTTAAAGGCGGGCGAGGCGGGCGAGGGATCGTAGGCAATGGTGTAAGCGCCAAGCTCTTTAGCAGCCTCGGCGATCATCATTCCCAATTGACCTGCTCCAATAATTCCTATTTTTTTCATTCTTCTTACTTGGTATAATTAAATTTCGGCAGCCAATACGTCGGCAGTCTGCTTAGCTCTAAATGCGTCATATTTCTCGCGCAGTGTCTGGTCCGAGAGCGCCAAGATCGAGATCGCAATTAGCGCAGCATTCTTAGCGCCATTGATAGCCGTAGTCGCCACAGGCACACCTGCAGGCATCTGAACGATCGAGAGCAGAGAATCCAAACCACTTAGGGCACGCGATTTGACCGGAACACCAATCACAGGCAGCGGAGTCATCGAAGCCACCATACCGGGAAGGTGAGCAGCTCCGCCCGCACCGGCAATAATCACCTCGATGCCACGCTCGCGAGCGCTCGATGCATACTCCACCAAAAGCGCCGGTGTACGGTGAGCACTAACTACCCTCTTCTCGAAGGCAACGCCAAAGGCCTCGAGGGTCTCAACTGCGGCCGACATCACCTCATAATCGCTGGTCGAACCCATAATAACTCCTACTCTCATATCTCTTAAAAATTAAAAACCGCTGCGATACTTACGTACCACAGCGGAAATGTATCTATTCGGTTTTTAAACTCTTTGCTTTTTGGGCAATAAAGATCTCAGAAAAATGTGCGCGCGACGAGCTACAACCCAAGAAACATTGTCCTTTCGACAACGCCTTGGAGCCAAACGCCCCACTTCGCAACTCAATATCAGAGACCACTTTCATGCCTTCAAAGTCTATTAACAATTCAGGTGCAAAGGTACGAAAAAAAATTATCTTTCACACCAAAATATTTACAAGATATTAACAATCTTTCAAATTAATTTTGTAATAATCCAATAAAACATAAATGCTAATTATAGTATGTTGTAAAGAGCCCCTACATAAGCTATTTTTGTATACTATAAATAGCAATGTCAAATGGAGAACACCAGCATCTTAATTACTTTTGGTAAACGCATTCAACTTTTAAGAAAAGAGCGCGGCTTATCCCAAGAGCAATTAGCCGAAGAGGCAGGACTACACCGCACATATATCGGAATGATCGAACGCGGCGAGAAGAATATCACACTCAAAAACATTGAAAAATTAGCAAAGGGGCTAAAACTTAATATTAAAGAACTTTTATGAATAAATTTAAATTAACTAAAAAAGATGCGCTAGGATTCATATCTGCCAAAGAGATTGAATTTCCTAAGTACTGCTCGCAAATAATCAATCTTGCCAATCAAAATGCACAAGGAACTCGGCCTAAAGTTGTTGGAAAGATGAGCGACCTTATACAAGAGTTTGGAGATGGCAGCCTTGCAGAATGGGAGGAATGGTATCGAGATAGTCACCCCGAAGCGATCGATCATGCCACTACAAAGGTTTGTAAAATGATCGAAAATTTAAAGGTAGCTATCTCTAAGATAGATGAGGATATGATCAAATGTTGGGTTGAAGACTTAGTAATCGGCAAAACATACATTGGCCTACGCTGCCAAGAAGCAATCATAAAAAAAATCGCACAGGACAAGGAGTTAGAATATAGATTAGCAAATAGCGAGGAGGAATCGAAAGGCATTGATGGATATATTGGAGATATAGCCGTTAGTGTTAAATCGAAAACTTACGACACAAAGAACGCACTACCCGAAGTTATTGACGCAAAAATGATCTACTATACAGAGCAAAAGCAGGGGTTTAAAGTTGAATACGATTTCTAAACTCTAAAACAAACTAAGATCCCCATGCACAGAACGCGAGGTGCGTGTTTTATTTACCTCGCGATGCTGAGGGGTCGATGCCAAGAGCTTATATTCGGCCACTACTTGATTGTCCTCCACCACTTCAACGTCATTTAAATAACAGAGTGCTATTTCCCTCTCTTGCGAGGTAATTACAGCTGCACCAATATGTTCATTATAATGTTTCACCTCTTTGTTTTTGGCGCGCTCCTCGACAAACTCTTTGTGAGCAAGAAGACGCGAGGTGATAATATTATTCTGCACCTTAATCGAAATTGAAGAAAGATTAGAAAGCGAAAGATCAACAAAACTTTGGTCTATGTCGTACCCCACACTATTGCGATTGCAAATAACTGCCGCAAGTGAGGTTGTTCCCGTACCAACGAATGGATCCAAAACAGTATCACCCTGCAACGAATACATATTTATCAATCTATATGGGATCTCAAGCGGGTATGCAGCACTGCGATCTCTATTCTCTGTCGATGAAAGTTTCTGTTTTGTGCCCTTTACATTATCCCACACATCCGAGAACCAAGAGTTGCGCTCCTCCCAAAAGAATGAACTTACACGACGCTGCTGCTTATCATTTTCACTCTTAAATTCGCGCTTTCCTCCCTTACGAAATATCAAGATCCACTCATGTTCTAAAGTTACATAAGCACCTGCGGGCAACATCCCCGACCCCATAAATTTATTGGGTGCGTTAGTTTGCTTACGCCACAATATATTTGGAAGATTGACAAATCCATTGTTCACAAAATAGTTAATTATTCGTGAATGATTGGAGTAAAGAGCAAAGTTGCCTTTGATTGTGCGTGTGGCGTCTCCAATATTGATACATGCAATACCGCCCGGCACCAACACCCGTTGCACCTCAGCCCACACTTTATCTAACTCCACATGCATTAATTCGAATGCCGCAGAGGAGTCGCCGTCAAGTAAGGCCTCACCAATTGCAGCATTCTGTCCACTCATTATATCATCCCACATCTCAACCATAGGATATGGAGGTGACGTTACAACTAATTCTACAGAGCTATCAGGTGTAAAAGTCATATTTTGTCCCATTCCAAGGTGGATTGAGTGTGTAGATCTCATCTTTTTCATCCTACAAAATTACTACTTTTTTTTGATAATTTATTACTATTTTCTAATAAAATTAAACATACTCTACAGAGGCACAAAACTGGAGTAAATCGAGCGGCGAAAGCGATTCAATGTTATGGGTCACCGAATAATTTCGATGGTGGTGGCTAAAGGGATAGATAGAGTGGGGTGAAGAGCGAAAGTGCTACAAGTGCGAGCACGAGCAAATAGGTAATATTGGCCACCAAGGGTTTTACGTTGGTCAACGAAAGAGTCATCAAAACAGCAGCCACAGGAGCCAACAGCCCAAACGAAAGCATAGTCGCTGAGGGGGTGGCAAAGGAGACTATCGAGGCGAGCAGCAAAATAAAACATATCTGCAATCGCACCCGAGTGCGTTGCACGCTGCCATTGAGCCACAGCGTAGAGAGCAGCGCAAGGATCACCGCAAGCAGCATGATGGCGTAGCGGAATGGCATAACTAAGCGGAAATCCAATAGCCCACTAAAGGTGATATAGTAGTTCCAGCACTGCTGGGGAGCCTCCATAAAGTCGTCGCCAAAGAGCCAAAAAATATAAAAAACAAAGAGCGGAACAAATAACAAGCCCACAAAAGCAACGATCCAACTGCGAAAGGGTTCTCCGATAACAAGCAAGAGAATCGGCATCGAGAGCCAAACCATAATTGTGGGCGGATAGAGTAGCGAGAGTAGCGAGAGGGCGAGGGTCGCATTAAAGAGCTGCGGCAGGGTATTTCCATGACGCACAGTGCGTTGAAGAGCCCCGACGGCGATTGTCATTGTGCTAAAAATTAGCGAGCTGAGTAGCGCATCGCCACTCAAAACCACGCTCCACCCCATCGCTCCGAGAAGCGGCAATTGGAGCGAGACCGAAGATGAGTAGACATTCTGCGTCGAGAGGTTACGCCCCAACCAGTAGGAGCTGTAAAAGATAATAAGCGCTGTGAGCGCAGCCCCCCAAAGAGGATACATCTGCTGAAAAGATGTGACATAGCCACCCAACAACGAGCTATTAGGGATAGATTCAGAGCTGATATGATCGCCATAATAGAGGGCGATAAATCCCGCTACGCACATCACAAACAGCGTGGTGAGCGAGGTTAAAACAGATTGTCTTCTAATGTCAAATGTCATTGCTATCAGCCCATTTACAATATTAATACTTATACCGAGTCCATCTCCACATCTCGGCCAGAGTTGGTTTTTTGCCATGCATAAAGATTCCCACACGATAAATCTTCGAGGCGAGCCACACCATCGCCACAAACGAGCCATAGAGCAGCACCAACGAACCAACTATCTCCCACATTGAGATACCATGTGGAATGCGCGACATCATAACCACGGGCGAGGTGAACGGGATCATCGAGAAGATCTTCATCACCATCGAGTTAGGATCCTTTGTTGCCAACATCTGAACAAAGAATGCCAACATTATGGGTAGCATTATGGGCAGTTGCAAATTCTGCGAATCCTCCACCGTGTCGACCGCTGAGCCCACCGCGGCAAACATCGCCGAATAGAGCAAGTAACCACCCACCAAGAAGAGTAGCGCATAGAGCAAAATTTGCGAAATGTAGCCCACATTGGTCACCGTAGCTAAGATCTCCACAACGTCGACATCCATAGCCACATCGGGGCTCATCACACCTCCCGCCTGCATCGTCTCGACGCTCTGCATCACATCGGCAGGCATTACAGCGGGCAACACAAAGGCAAAGAGTGCGAGCATCAGCACGATCCAAATTGCGATCTGCGTAACGGCCACAAGAGCAATGCTAATGATCTTACCCATAAGCAGATCGAAGGGACGCACCGACGACACTAAAACCTCCAAAACTCGCGAACCTTTCTCCTCGATCACCGAGGTCATAACCATCGTACCATACAAAATTAGAAACAAGTAGAGAATAAATCCAAAGATGTAACCAATGCCCATCGCCGCCATGGTCGACGAGGAGCTTTCGTTGTCTTGAGCCACATCGTTACGAATGCTCTGCAAGGTCACCTTGGCCTCGACCGAGCGCAGAATCTCGTCGAGGTTCTCGATATTGTACTCTCTGAGGCGCTGCGCCTCGATCACCCCCTCGATGCTCGCGGTGATGGAGTTCTCCAAGATCATCGAGCTTGCCGAATTGGTGTAGAGTCGCACATTAGAGTTATTGGTGAGGATATCCTCGCCGATGTAGAGCACCCCGAAATATTCGCTCTCGGCGCGTGCCTTGTCCAACGTGAGCTCCGAGAGATGGAACTGCACCTCGTCGTTACTCTCAAGGTGTTCGAAGACCACCCCGCTGTCGTCGATCACCTCGATCTGTTTGAGCTCCGACTTGCTAAATTGCATAATAAGCACCGGCGCCAAGGTGAGCAGCAGCATCAACACCGGCATTAGTAACGTAGTGATGATAAAAGATTTTTTGCGAACACGTTCGTTGAACTCGCGACCTATAATTAGATGTATATTGGACATAGTTAGGAGTTAGGAGTTAAAGTATTGAGTTGACTGTACCTATAAATATATCGTTCATCGTGGGGATCACCTCCTCGAAGCTACGCAACTCTATCGCCTCGTTGAGAGCAGCGATCGTGGGGCGGATATCGTCGTTTGATGGGATATGAAGCTTCACCGAGGCGTAAGCATCGTTGCTCTGACTCCCCTCCAAGAGTGTGCATCCCGCACCTATCGCCCCTCGTAAAGCCACCTCCGAGCCTCGGTAAGAGACCTTAAAAACATTACCACCATGGTCGCGGCGAATCTGCTCCACCGACCCCGAGAGCACATTGCGCGACTTGTTGATCAGAGTGATATGGTCGCAAATCTCTTCGACCGACGACATATTGTGGGTCGAGAAGATCACCGTAGCACCCCTATAGCGCAGCCCTAAGATCTCATCTTTCAATAAATTTGCATTGATTGGATCGAAACCCGAGAAGGGCTCGTCGAAGATCAACAACTCGGGCTCGTGGAGAATAGTGATAATAAATTGCACCTTCTGCGCCATACCCTTCGAGAGCTCATCGACGCGCTTATTCCACCAGCTCTCGATACCGAACTTCTCGAACCACACCTTAAGGCGCTCGGTGGCCTCCAAGCGGGAGAGCCCTTTGAGGCGCGCAAAGAAAATAGCCTGCTCTCCAACCCTCATCTTCTTGTACAACCCTCGCTCCTCGGGCAGGTAGCCGATGCGGTAGACATCCTCGGGAGCCAAAGGTCGCCCATTCAAAAGAACACGCCCTGTGTCGGGCGCCGTGATGCGGTTAATAATCTTAATAAGAGTCGATTTTCCCGCCCCATTAGGCCCCAACAGCCCATAGACCGAGCCGCGCGGAATCGCAAGTGAAACATTGTCGAGCGCCTTGTGAGCAGTGTATTGCTTCGAGACGCCCTCTATTTCGAGAATATTCATTTATTTGGCTTTTTACATTTTATGCAAAGATATGCTTTTTTGGGGCAATTAGCAAATTGGGATTGCACTTGCCGGCTATACGTCATCGACAACTTGATCTCAAGCCCGTCATTCTCGTGAAAACGGGAATCTTAACCTATACGCAAGCTGAGTATACAATTAAGATCCCCGTTTTCACGGGGATGACGCAAAGGGTTTTCATTTGTCTTGTGACCTTTGACCTTTGTAATTCCCGCTCCGCTCCTCGTCATTCCCGTGAAAACGGGAATCTTATGCAAACGCAAGGTTACGTATATTAAGATTCCCGCGTTCGCGGGAATGACGCAAAGGGTTTCCATTTGTCTTGTGACCTTTGACCTTTGTAATTCCAGCTCCGCTCCTCGTCATTCCCGTGAAAACGGGAATCTTATGCAAACGCAAGGTTACGTATATTAAGATTCCCGCGTTCGCGGGAATGACGTGGGGAGGGACAGGAATGACGTGGGGAGGGACGGGAATGACGTGAGAGGCTGCCCAAAATCACGATAGCGATTAAGGGCAGCCTCATATATTACCTCCTTGACTTATAGGCCACAACTCTTGAGGCGATTACTCCGCCAACTGGCTAAAGCAGTATGCTTGCGCCTTTGCTCCCGAGCCCCAATCCGAAAGGATGTTGAAGTAGATCAATTTCGCACTCCCTGAGGTGTTTGGCTCAACAGTGATCTCGAACTCGCTCTCAGCTATCTTATTGATCGAGATTCCATACTCGCTGCTATAGATTCCGACAACCTCCTCGGTTGTGCTGTCACCCACATAACCAGAGGTCAACTCCAATGACTCGCTATACTCCTCTGTTGAGGGATAGAAACCGTCGTACCAGATATAAGGATCTGAAAAGTAATCATATAAACTCTTAGTATACAAGAATATACTACCATCTTTACCCACAGTGTCGGGCAAGGTATGAGTGCCACCCGAGATCAAATTCAGAGTATAGCTACCCCCTTCAGAGCCAAATGTAAGATTTAAAGTGCTATATTTTATTGTTGAAACAAAGCCACCACCTTCAATATCTTCTGCGCTCGAAATTTCTTGGTTAACAATAACATATTTCAACTCACCCTCATAGTTCAATTCGATCGAAATACTCCTCGCTACATCTATATAACTATAGCTACCTAACCCAATATACAACTCCGTAGCGCTACTCTTTGTTAAAGTGATGTCACAACCATTAGCAGCAATAATCTCTTCGGTGCTCGACCCATCAATGGTGCCATACGTTAGCGCCATGCGTGAATCGGTCAAGGGGTATGAAATACTCCCTACATCAGCACTATTGTAGCTAACATATTCTGTAAAATAATCATATATCTCAGAGGCCTCAAATGCCTCACCCTCGAAAAATATTCGCCCCGTAAGCTCCCAATCTTCGCTCTCAAACTCTACCGTAAAGTTTCTATTTGAGAAACCTATATCATTGTAGGTATATTGCTCCTCCCATGTCAACTCTACTTCGGGTTGAATGATCTGTTCTGACAAATCATAGTTGTTACAGCTGACTGTAAACATCAGGGCAATTAAAAATAGCAATCTTGTTTTCATACGCTTTTAATTTTAATAGTTAATAATTTGCATGTATCGTCGATTGCAATATATATATAAAAAAAATGACTAAAACAAATTAAACTGATTTTTATACCGTCATTCCCGATCGAGTCGAGAATGACGTGGGGAGGGACGAGAATGTAACGTGGAGGGGGTGAGGCTGAGAGTGAGCAAAGCAAAAAGTGGATAGAGCAGGGGCGTATACCTATCTTAAAGTATACAGTGTGCAAACAGAAAATAAACAGATAGATGTGTATAAAAACATATCAAAGATAAAAAGAAAATAGTAATCTTTGTCCCCGCTCTATCCGCTTATAGTAGTTGCAATATTGGTGCCGACAATGCTAAATCGAGCGCCAGAAGCTCAAGAAATCTTTGTAGCGCCCATAGCAGACCAGTGTGTCGGAGGCTTCTAACTTGTAGTTCTCGTCGACTTCGTTGTCCACGAAGCTCTCCATCACGGTGATGCCCAAGGCATTGAGGCGCTTTTTGCCCCTCACCAAGGCGATCATCTTGAGGTTGAACTCCTCCTCGAGGGCAATATTGCGGAGCGTATAGCCAACAAATTGTGCGGGGAGCTTGAGCTTCACTACATAGTGCTCCTTGTCGATCTTGATCGACTCCACATGCACATGCAGGTCGAGTAGCTGAACCAAACTGCGGGCAGCATCCTTCTCGGGGAAGATGATGTTATCTAAGTCAAAAGCCTCTAACACAGTGCGATGTGTCTCATCCACAGCTCGGGCATAGATATGCTCCACTTTGTATTTCTTGAGCAGCGCCACCACTCGGATCGAGGCACCGAAGTTCTCGCCGATAGCCACGATAACCAAATCGACTGCCTTGAGGGGTAGGATTCCCAAGGCCTGTTCATCGGTGGCGTCGATTATAAATGAGGTTGCCACCTTATCCTTGATCATCTCGACTTTGCTTGTGCTCTCATCGACGCCGATCACCTCGTGACCCAATATTGTTAGCTCCTCGGCCAATACACTTCCGTAGTTGCCAAGACCAATTATTATACACTTCATATGCTCGTTAGTTTATTATTATATTGCCACTTGGATATCTATATTGTTGCATCTTGCGCTGCTTGATGAGGCTCGAGGCGATGGTGAGTACACCCACACGCCCGATGAACATCAGCAGGATGATCACCACCTTGCCTTCGCCCGAGAGCGTGGGGGTCAGATCGAGGCTCGAACCCACGGTGCTCAGCGCCGAGATCGCCTCGAAGCAGATGGCCATAAGCGAGGCCTCGGGCTCGAGGATGGTGAGGGTGAAGATCGCCACACCCACAAAGAGGACATAGAGCACAATGGTGCTATTTGAGCGGCGAATAGAGTCGCTCGAGAGGGTGCGGTTGAAGGCGGTGATCTCGTCGGCACCAAAGAGGATCGCACGCAGGTTGAGCATCGCCACCGCAAATACATTGACCTTGACACCTCCCGCCGTCGATTGCGCCGCGCCACCAATGACCATCAGCAGCACCAAGATCAGCAGCGTCTGCACCGAGAACGAGGAGATAGCCACCGACGAGAAGCCCGCGGTGCGAGGGCAGGCAGCATTGAATAGCGAGTGCACCATCTTGTCCCACGTGGGCATCCCCCGCAAGCCGTGGTTCCACTCCAAAAGCGCTATGGCAAGGGTGGCACCCACCAATAGGATCACCGTGGTGACAACCACAATACGCGTGTTGACATCGTAGAGGTGGGTGCGAGCACGGCGCTGTTCGCGGCGGCGAATATAACGGTTAAAGAGTCTGCGCAGATGGTACTTCAACGACTCATATATATTCACCAAGATTGGGAATCCGATCGACCCCAAGATAATAAGTGCAGTGATCGAGAGGTAGAAGATATTGTGCCCACTCATCAAATTAGCATCGCCCAAATTCGCGGGCAGCGTCGAGAATCCCGCATTGCAGAATGCCGAGATCGAGTGGAATATGGCAAAAAATATCTCATCACTAAGGCTCATGCCCATCGTCGAATGGATATTCATAAAGATGATCACAGCACCCCCCGCCTCGATAATAAAGGTGAAGCCCAAGATATAGAGCAGTGTGGTGAAGAGCGAATTAAGCGACTTGGAGCTCACCACATCGCTCACCATCACCTGATTATAGATCGACGATCCACCCATAAAAAACATCGCAAAGAAGCTTGTGAGAGTCATCACGCCCAAGCCACCCACCTGAATCAGGATCAAGATAAAGAGAATGCCCATCGGAGTGAATGTCGAGGCAAGATCGACCGTCGAGAGCCCCGTCACGCAGGTGGCACTGGTGGCCATAAAGAGCGCGTCGATAAGCGAGATCCCCGCATAGGTGGCGCGAGGCAGCATCAGCATCGCCGTGCCAATCACAATAAAGATCAAAAAGCTACCCGAGAGGATCAGCGCAGGGCTGGCTCGCCGCGAGAGTAGCTTCACCACGCCCGAGGAGAGCTGTAGCAGCGCTAACGATCCCACGAGCAGCACTTTGAGCAGGTGAGAGCCAAGCAACAGCAGCAGGTTGCCAAAAAATGGGGCGCTCGCCTCCACCTTGACTAAATGGGGAATCACGGTCGAGAAGAGCAGTAGGCTGGCTATCCATGTGAAATTATTATATTTCTGCCGCGTGTGGCGATAGTTCAAGGCGATGTTGCAAGTGGCCGAAATGAGAAAAACGAGCCACGTAATGTGATATACTTTGTGCAAGAGAAGCTGCTCGCAGAGCGATATGCGGAAGCCATGCTCGTAGACGAGTGCCGCGATAAAAAGCGCCGAGGTGATATAGCACGCAACATCCAAAGCGTGCAGCAGCCGCAGCACGTAGGGCATCACCAACTTCTTGCGATATATAAAAAGTTTCTTTAGTTGATCCATTTTTTTGGCGTCGATATAGTGCAAATATAACTATTTATTTCGGATTTATCCTCTTTTTGGGCAAGTTTGATCCTCAGTTGCGCTGTGCGCTTTGGCTTGTTGCGATACGCCCACGGGAGCAACGAGAGCAAAAAGCAAAAAAATAGATGTGGAAATGGAGCAAATAAAGTAGAAAAACCGTATCTTTGCGATATGTCAATAGTACGAAACATAGAGAGTGATCAGGAGTACGAGAGTCGTATTCGCCCGCAGGAGCTCAAAGCCTTTGCGGGGCAGGATAAGATTGTCGACAACCTCAAAGTATTTATTCAAGCGGCTCTGATGCGTGGCGACTCGCTCGACCATGTGTTGTTGCATGGCCCTCCGGGATTGGGTAAAACTACCCTTGCTAATATTATCTCCCACGAGATGGGAGCACAACTTAAGCTCACCTCGGGCCCCGTGCTCGACAAACCGGGCGATTTGGCGGGTCTGCTCACCAACTTAGGGGAGGGCGATGTGCTATTTATCGACGAGATCCACCGCCTCAGCCCCATTGTCGAGGAGTATCTTTACTCCGCTATGGAGGATTACAAGATTGACATTGTGCTCGACAAGGGCCCCTCGGCACGCTCGATCCAGATTGAGCTTGCGCCATTCACCCTGATTGGCGCCACCACTCGCAGCGGACTTTTAACCTCGCCTCTGCGTGCTCGCTTCGGTATTCAGTGCCACTTGGAGTATTACGACTCGATGACACTGTGCGGGATCGTGAAGCGCTCCTCACAGATCCTTGGGGTCTCGATCGACGAGGATGCCGCGCTGGAGGTTGCCTTGCGCTCGCGTGGTACTCCGCGTATCGCCAACTCTTTGTTGCGTCGTGTGCGCGACTTTGCGATGGTCAAGGGAGAGGGTCATATCGACTTGGAGATCACCCGTTATGCCCTCGAAGCGCTTAACATCGACTCGCGTGGCTTGGATCAGATGGACAACAAGATATTGGGTACAATCATCGAGAAATTCAAGGGTGGCCCCGTAGGATTGGGCACCATCGCCACTGCTGTGGGCGAGGATTCAGGCACCATCGAAGAGGTCTACGAGCCATTCCTTATTAAAGAGGGATTCCTCAAGCGCACCCCTCGTGGCAGGGAGGCTACCGACTTAGCGTACAAGCACATGGGCTTTGATACGCCGATTTTGACCGATTCACTCTTCTAAAAGAAGTTGCCTATCAAAGTTCTTCTGTGCCCGCAGGCGACAATAATAAAGGCTGGCTCCAAGTACAATACTTGAAAACCAGCCTTTGCTGTGGGTGGAAAAAGGGGATCGAACCCTCGACCTTCGGAACCACAATCCGACGCTCTAACCAACTGAGCTACTTCCACCATATACGAAACTAAAAGTCATAAGTCTCTGTTTCGGTTTGCAAATATATGTGATAATTTTTTATTCTCCAAATTATTTCATATTTTTGTCGAAATTTCGCTCAATAAATTTGGCATGCTCATTGAGCGAATGTGTGCGAAAACAATATTAAAACAAGATAGATATGAATGTAAAACCATTATCAGATCGCGTGTTGGTACTTCCCAACACCGCCGAAGAGAAGACCGCAGGAGGTCTATTTATTCCCGACACAGCCAAAGAGAAGCCTCTATCGGGCAAAGTTGTAGCCGCGGGCCCCGGCACCGCCGAGGTGACTATGGAGGTCGCTGTGGGCGATGAGGTGCTCTACGGAAAGTATGCAGGGCAGGAGCTCAATATCGATGGGGTGGACTACCTTATCATGAAGCAAGCAGATATTTTGGCAATAATCTAAACACACTACAACAATGGCAAAAGATATTAAATATGATGTAGAGGCGCGCGAGCTCCTCAAAGTTGGCGTCGATGCACTTAGCAACGCGGTGAAAGTTACACTTGGCCCCAAGGGTCGCAACGTAATTATCGATAAGAAGTTTGGCGCACCCCAGATCACCAAGGATGGTGTGACAGTAGCCAAAGAGATCGAGTTGGAGGATCCATTCGCTAATATGGGCGCTCAGATGGTCAAGGAGGTTGCCTCAAAGACCAACGACGATGCCGGCGATGGCACCACCACCGCTACGGTTTTGGCGCAGGCGATCATTGGCGTAGGTATCAAGAACGTCACTGCGGGAGCTAACCCAATGGATCTTAAGCGCGGAATCGATAAGGCGGTAGCCTCTGTTGTTGAGTCGCTTCGCTCGCAGAGCCAAGAGGTGGGCAACGACTTCGCGAAGATTGAGCAGGTGGCTACAATCTCGGCTAACAACGACGAGGCGATCGGCAAACTTATCGCTGAGGCGATGGCTAAGGTCAACAAAGAGGGCGTAATCACCGTCGAGGAGGCTAAGGGCACCGAGACCTATGTCGACGTAGTGGAGGGAATGCAGTTCGATCGTGGATATATCTCGTCGTACTTTATCACCGACACCGAGAAGATGGAGGCTCAGTTGGAGAAGCCATATATCCTTATCACCGACAAGAAGATCTCGACGATGAAGGAGCTAATGGGCGTTTTGGAGCCTGTGGCACAGAGCGGTCGTCCGCTGCTTATCATTGCTGAGGATGTCGATGGCGAGGCTCTCTCGGCGCTCGTTGTCAACAAATTGCGTGGTGCGCTCAAGGTTGCAGCATGCAAGGCTCCCGGCTTTGGTGATCGTCGCAAAGAGATGTTGGAGGATATCGCAGTGCTCACAGGTGCTACCGTGATCTCGACCGACAAGGGAATGCGCATCGAGGATGCCAACATCACAATGTTAGGTGCAGCCGAGAAAGTTACACTCAACAAAGAGTCGACAACAGTAGTCGATGGCATTGGCGAGAAGTCGCTTATCAAGGAGCGCGTGGCGCAAATCAAAGCTGGAATCGAGGTCTCGACATCCGACTACGACAAGGAGAAGCTTGCGGAGCGCCTTGCTAAGTTAGCCGGTGGCGTGGCAGTGCTCTACGTAGGTGCTGCAACCGAAGTGGAGATGAAAGAGAAGAAAGATAGAGTCGACGACGCATTGGCCGCAACACGTGCTGCGGTCGAGGAGGGAATTGTTCCCGGAGGTGGCGTAGCTTACATCCGCGCAACAACAGCTCTCGAGGGTCTCAAGGGAGAGAACGAGGATCAGACAACGGGCGTGCATATCGTTAAGCGCGCTATCGAGGAGCCACTTCGCCAGATTGTATTCAATGCTGGTGGCGAGGGCTCGGTCGTAGTCAACAAGGTTCGCGAGAGCGAGGGTGCTGTGGGCTACAACGCTCGCGACGACCGCTACGAGGATATGTTAGCAGCAGGTATCATCGACCCAACTAAGGTGTCGCGCGTGGCACTCGAGAACGCTGCTTCGATCGCCTCGATGTTCCTCACCACAGAGTGCGTCTTGGCCGAGCAGAAGTCTGCCGAGCCCGCAATGCCCCCAATGCCGGGCGGCGGAATGGGTGGCATGATGTAAGTCGCTGTTCCTCGCTTGGGGACTGCTTCCAGCGGCGGGGATTGCTCCCCCGCGGGAGCCTACTTTTCCTACGGCTTTGGGCTTATAGCTTACTGCCATAAGATTTCAGGATTTTGTTTTGTACTTACAAGCGTGGCTTGATGTACAAAATAAAATCCTGAAACTTTTTTAAGCACCTCTGGTTCTTAAAACCCAAAAGCGAGGCAGCTCAAGTTTTCTCAGTGTGTTATTCTCAACTTGTCCTATCACGTCATTCCCGTGAATTGGTCTATCTCGTCCATTCCCGTGAAAATGGTTTATCTCGTCATTCCCGTGAAAACGGGAATCTTAAAAAGAAGTTAAACTTCTCACTCACTTTAAGATCCCCGCTTTCGCGAGGATGACGTGAGAGGGCGAGGATGACGCAAAAGGGGCAAGGATGACGTGAGAGGGCGAGGATGACGCAAAAGTAGCAAGGATGACACATCATTTTTCAACCTCGCATTTGGGTCAATGCAAAAAGCCCATAAGCGCAAGTAAGAAACAAGCAATCGGGTAGGAGCAGTGGGATTATTTCCCACTGCGACCTCCCACACCACCACGCATGCCGTTCGGCACGTGGCGGTTCCTCGCTTTGACATCATTACTGACGTGTTTGTTGTTGTTTTC
>JBCQVM010000027.1:0-27196 GCA_047173105.1 Rikenellaceae bacterium | reverse complement strand
GGAGATCGAGAAGGACTTCGACCAATTCCTCGAGATCTACACTTGGAACTTCATCCGTAGCAAGGTGATCGCAGCTGAGAAGTTGGAGGTTAGCCAAGAGGCTGCTATCGAGGAGGCTAAGGCAGTGGCGCAGATGCAGTTCGCTCAATATGGTATGCCATCGGCACCAGAGGATATGCTCGTGAACTACGCACAGCAGATGCTTTCCGACAAGGAGCAATCGAAGAGAATCTTCGAGTCGCTATACGACAAGGCTGTGATCAACGCATACAAGGCGAAGATGACTATCGAGGAGAAGAGCGTTACTACAGAGGAGTACAGCGAGATCGTTAAGAGCTTGCAGCAGTAGTCGTTAGAATACGACGACGATACAAAATAATGACTTACGGGGGTTCCTTGTAAGTCATTATTTTTTGTGTAAATATTCTCATTCATTGCTTTTATTGCTTAGTATTCCTGCACGTCATTCCCGCGAAAACGGGAATATTACGCAAGCGCAAATTAAGATTCCCCATCGAGTCGTGAATGACGCAATCGAGTCCGCAACACAATCATGTATTTACGATAGCGTAATTTGAAAAATAAATTTTAAAATCTCAAAAAAAAACAATATCTTTGAACATTAAAAATTGTTTTGAGCTCTATGGCACAAAGTGTGACTATAGAGAGCGTAATAACAATATTAACATAACAGAAAAAAATTATGTCTGAATTTGAAAAATACGCCAAAGGGCACTGCGGCATAAGTTCGCTTAAGTTACACAATTTCCAGTCGATAGCTTCGGGCTACGTCTCGCCGACTATTATCGAGGAGCGACAGCTCAATGCCGTTTCGATGGATGTATTTTCACGATTGATGATGGATCGCATCATCTTCCTCGGAGCTCCGATCTACGACGACGCTGCCAACATTATCCAAGCGCAGCTTCTCTTCTTGGAGTCTACCGACCCCGACCAAGATATCCAGATCTACCTCAATTCTCCGGGTGGCTCTGTGAGTGCCGGATTGGGAATCTACGATACGATGCAGCTTATCAAGCCCGATGTGGCTACGATCTGCACTGGATTGGCAGCCTCGATGGGTGCCGTATTATTGTGCGCTGGTGCTGCGGGCAAACGCACGGCGCTACCCCACTCACGCATTATGATCCACCAACCTTTGGGCGGTGCGCAGGGTCAAGCTTCGGATATCGAGATCACCGCTCGCGAGATTGTCAAGACTCGCGACGAGCTCTACAAGATCATGTCGCACCACTCGGGCACCCCGATCGAGAAGTTCGAGAAGGATGCCGACCGTGACTACTGGATGAGCTCGGCAGAGGCAAAGAAATATGGTTTAATCGACGAGGTGCTGACAAAGAGATAATTTAGAGAAATGGCAGATACAAAGAATAAAAATACAAGAAACAACCGCGGCGGTTCGGGCGGCAACAACAACACCGACCACTGCGCATTTTGTGGCACACCTCGCTCGGAGGCTGAGATCCTTTTTGCCGGCGAAGGTGGGGTTAACATCTGTGGCAAGTGCATCGAGAATGGTTATAACATCCTCTTGGAGAACGAGATCTTAGCTAAGGTCAAAACCAAGAACAACGATGATTTCACATATACCCACACCCACAAACCTCGCGAGATCAAAGAGTTTTTAGACAAATACGTCGTGGGACAGGATGCCGCAAAGCGCTATATGTCTGTTGCGGTATACAACCACTACAAGCGCCTTACGGCCTACTTCGGCGGTGAAGACAACACCATCGAGATCGACAAGTCGAACATCTTGCTTATTGGCCCAACAGGTACTGGTAAGACCTTGATTGCCCGCACTATAGCTAAACTCCTTAAGGTTCCTTTCACCATCGTCGACGCTACGGTGCTCACCGAGGCGGGATATGTGGGTGAGGATGTCGAGGGAATCCTCTCGCGACTACTCCAAGCAGCCGACTACAATGTCGAACTTGCCGAGAAGGGCATCGTCTTTATCGACGAGATCGACAAGATCGCACGCAAAGGCGACAACCCCAGCATTACGCGCGATGTTTCGGGCGAGGGTGTCCAGCAAGCTATGCTCAAGATCTTGGAGGGGGCGATAGTCAACGTACCACCACAAGGAGGACGCAAGCACCCCGACCAAAAATTTGTGCAGGTCAACACCAAAAACATCCTCTTTATCTGTGGCGGTGCCTTCGATGGTATCGAGCGCAAGATCTCGCAACGTCTCAACACGCGTGCAATCGGCTATGGACAGAAGAGTGGCGATAAGGCCGACCGCAACAACTTAATGCAATACGTGACCCACCAAGATGTCAAGTCATTCGGACTTATCCCCGAGCTAATTGGCCGCCTACCGGTACTCACCTACATGCAACCGCTCGACAAAGCGACATTGAGGATGATCCTCACCGAGCCCGAGAATGCAATCATCCGCCAATACAAGCACCTCTTCGAGATGGATGGCGTGGAGCTCAGCTTCGAGGATGCTGTATTGGACTATATTGTCGACAAGGCTGTCGAGTACAAGTTAGGTGCGCGCGGATTGCGTTCGATCTGCGAAGCGATTATGACCGATATGATGTTCGATATCCCCTCGATGGATATTGCAGAGTTCAGCGTCACGCTCGACTACGCCAAACAAAAGGTCGACGCCGAGGTAGGATTGAGCCTCAAACAAGTAAGCTAACAAACAAAAAATAAGAAACTTAAATAAACCCCAAACTATGTTCGATAATCAAAAAATGAATCGCGCAGCAGACAATATCCGCTTGCTTTCGGCTGTTATGGTCGAGAAATCTAAGTCGGGACATCCCGGCGGAGCGATGGGTGGAGCTGACTTTATCAATGTGCTCTACACCGAGTTTTTGCGCTATGATCCCGCGAAGATGGATTTCCCATTCCGCGACCGCATGTTCCTCGACCCGGGGCACATGTCGCCTATGCTCTACTCTACTTTGGCACTTGCGGGCAACTACTCGATCGACGATCTAAAGTCACTTCGTCAATGGGGTAGCATCACTCCGGGACACCCTGAAGTTGATGTGATGCGAGGCGTGGAGAACACCTCGGGCCCACTTGGTCAAGGTCACGCCATGGCACTTGGAGCTGCTATCACTGAACGCTTTATGGTTGCACGCTTCGGAGAATGGATGGCACACAAGACCTACGCATATATCTCGGATGGCGCCGTGCAGGAGGAGATCTCACAGGGTGTCGGTCGCATCGCGGGACACTTGGGTTTGAGTAACTTTATAATGTACTACGACGCCAACAACGTGCAGCTATCGACCAAGGTCGATGAGGTTGACACCGAGGATGTTGAGCAGAAATATATGGCTTGGGGATGGAGAGTCATCACAGTTGATGGTCACTCTGTGGATCAAATCCGCGAGGCGCTCCACGCTGCCAATGCCGAGACAGAGCGTCCAACGCTTATCATCGGTAACACAATCATGGGCAAGGGTGCTCGCAAGGCGGATGGATCGTCATTTGAGGATATGGTATCAACTCATGGACAGCCACTTACGGCAGCCGGCGCCGATATCGCAGCGACAATAACGAACCTTGGCGGCAACGCTGAGGAGCCTTTCGAGATCTTCGCCGAAAGTGCCGAGATCTACGCTGCACGCCGCACAGAGCTCGAGGCATGGATGGTAGAGTTCAAGGCAACTGAGGCTGCATGGCGCTCGGCGAACCCCGAGGCTGCCACCAAGCTCGATATGTTCCTTAGTGGTGCAACTCCCCAGATCAACTACAATACAATCGAGGTTGGCACAAATATAGCAACGCGTGCCGCTTCGGCTAAGATCTTAGGCACCTATGCCGAGCAGATCGACAATATGATCGTAGCATCGGCCGACCTAAGCAACTCGGACAAGACCGATGGATTCCTCAATAAAACAAAGGCATTCACCAAGGGTGACTTCTCGGGCAAATTCCTCAATGCAGGTGTCTCGGAGCTCACTATGGCTTGTATCATGAATGGTATGGCTCTGCACGGAGGCGTTATCCCTGCGTGTGGTACCTTCTTTGTGTTCTCCGATTATATGAAACCCGCCATCCGCCTCTCGGCACTTATGCGCCTGCATGTAATCTACATCTGGACACACGACTCGTTCCGCGTAGGTGAGGATGGCCCAACACACCAACCAATTGAGCATGAGGCACAGATACGCCTTATGGAGCACCTCCACAACCACCGCGGGGAGCGCTCGATGGTAGTTCTACGCCCTGCCGATGGCGATGAGACTGTTGCCGCATGGAAGCAGGCTCTCGAGGAGCGCCGCCCGATTGGCTTGATCTTCTCGCGCCAGAATATTAAGGATATCCCAGCACTCAACTCTCAGCGCCGCACAGAGGCAATGCAGCTCTCCAAAGGAGCCTATATCGTTGCCGATTGCCCTAAGCCCGAGGTGGTGATGCTTGCATCGGGCTCGGAGGTTGCGACTCTCCTCGAGGGAGCTGAGCTACTTGCAGCCGAGGGCGTTGGCGTGCGCGTAGTGAGCGTGCCAAGCGAGGGTCTCTTCCGCGATCAGCCTCTTTCGTACCAGCAGAGCGTTTTGCCTGCGGGAGTGGTTCGCTACGGAATGACGTCGGGACTCGCCGTGAATCTTATGGGATTAGTTGGCCAGAGCGGCAAGATCCACTCATTAGACCACTTCGGCTACTCGGCACCATTCACCGTGCTCGACAAGGAGTTTGGATACAATGGCCAAACTGTGTTTAACGACGTTATGGCTATGGTTCGATAAAGAGCCATACTCATGAAGCTAAAATAGCCCGACTTGGAAAACCAAGTCGGGCTATTTTATGCAAAAATTCTATATTACTCCTCTACAGTCTCAGCCGCTGGATCAACGTATGGGACAACGTCAACAAGCTCAACATCGAAGAAAAGAGCCTCATTTGAGCCGATCTCGCTACCTGCGCCACGAGTGCCATAAGCAAGATCTGATGGGATCCACAACGAGATGCGGCCACCTTTACCTACGAGCTTCATACCCTCAGTCCAACCGGGGATAACGCGGTTCAATGGGAACTCAATGATCTCGCCATCCTCTGGAAGCTCACCATCATTTTGGTTCTTAATGTACTCCTTGCGATCATCTGCCATGTCAGCATAGCGCGATGAGTCGAATACCTTACCCAAACGAGTCTTACCGGTATACTTAACCTTAACTACGTCGCGGCTATCGGTTGCCATAAGCTCGCTGTCGCCAGCTGCTACAATCTTGTAAAGGATACCACTCTCAGTCTTCTCTACGCCTGACTTAGACTCGATCGAAGCCAACCAAGCCTCCGAAGCCTCCAAGTTCTGAGCAGGAAGAGTCACAGAGAAGAACTTCTGGATCTCAGTGTTAGCGATAGTGTCAGGCATCTTAGACTCACCAGTGACAACATCCATAAATGCTTGCTTCACCCATACAGTTTGAGCTGGGATCTTAGCCATTAGGATACTGTTACCAAGGTCGTTACCGAGTGCTGCCGAGATCGCCTTGCGCTCTGCCTCGTCCTCGAACATTGCTGCGTCTGCACCCAACTTGCTACGAGCCTCACGAACAGCAGTCTCGTCTGCGCCATTAGCCAAAGCTACGCTATCAGCCTGATCGCGAGCTATCTTAACCTCTGCTGCGCGTGCCGAACGCTTTGTCATAAAGTAGTCTTGAAGCATTGCCTTAGCATCATCAACATTAACTTTGTTCTTGCCATAAGCCGATTGAATCATAGACTCCACGAGGACGTCGTAATCCAAAGGAATATCCGATAGCTGTTTAGTTGCCATTGTCGAGAGGTTAACACCGACAGCATAAGATAATGTGTCGAACTCCGAAAGGCTACCCTTTGTGATTGTTTTGCCTTGATTTCCTCCACAAGAGGCCATCATGAATGCAGCTGCGACTACAGTCGCTAAAATTACTTTTTTCATTCTGTTTATTTATAAAATTATAGTTTGTTGTGTTTTCTCAAGAACATATTTGCACAAAGATATATTAAAATAGGTAAACAAGCAAGAAAAATTTGATATAAAAGTGTTTTTATTGGCGCATTATATTAGAAATAGTAGGTTGCCGAGAGACGCAAGGTGCGCGGTGTGCTATATTGGTAGAGACTCGCGCGCATGGTGGCACCAGTAAAAACATCGTCGACGCTCTGCAAAATAATGCGATCTGACTCCTTAGCGTAGCTCACGCGGTCGTTATCGCCCAAGAGGTTGCTCGCCACAAGGCGCAACGAGAGGCGACTACCCTGCTCAAACCAAAAGAACCGCGATAGGCTCACCTCCACATCGAAGATGTCGTCTAAGCGCTGCTGATCGGTCGCCGCCGAGGCACTCTCGGTATTAGTAAATGCCTGCGAGAGGAGCCGTTCGGAGCGCCGAACGAAGGATGGCTGCTCGTAGCGCAGTGCCGCATAGGAGCTCGAAAAGCTTACGATATAACCACTTATGCCTAAGTACGAGGCCGAGATCGTAGAACTCAGCTGTGGCGTATTACCAATCTTCACACCACTCATGCGCGATGGTGTCGCCTCGCAAAGCTGCGTAAGGTCATAATCGTCGTAGAGCTCGACATAGGGGTTGGAGTCGTAGTAGGAGCTACCTGCAGTGAGGGTTGCCGTAAGTTGCAACTTGGAGTGGAGGCGAATATCGGCCACCGCCTCTACACCCACCGAAGTGTATCCAATTTGGGTGATCGACGCACGACACATCGTCGAGCTAAGGTCGTCGTAGTAGGATATAATAGAGCTCCCCTCACGCGATTGCAGCGCATAGAGCTCCGCCGAGAGTGTCACCATCGACCCATTGAGTCGGTAGGCCACGGCCACCGAGTTGATCCTCTCGCCCGAGGTCGATGGAGCGAGGTAGTTGGCGGCCATAGCATTGAGAAACAGATTGCGCGAGAGTGGCGAAAGGCGGCTCGAGACCAACTTTAGAGCGAAGTATTGCTTGGCATGCATCGCATATCCAAGAGCTGCACGCAGAGTGTATGGAGACTCCTCGATAAGCATGGAGGCTCCATACGAGGCTGTTCCCGCAAAGCGCTCCTTCTCGAAGTATCCTTGTCTAACGAAGCTCTCGCTGCCAATTATCGCCTCGAGTTCGAAATCCATTCTGCCAGCACTAAGCTCCGCCATAAGCAGGGCATTGAACACCTCGTGCTCAATGGCATAGTCATAGCCGAAGCGCTCACCCACGGTGATCTGGTTATCGGGCTGAAGCAGATTATTGTCGAGCGGCATGGTTTTGTTGTAGCTATCCGAAATAAAAACATCGTAGTCGGTGAGGTAGTCCGCACCTAACAGGTCACGCATCTGTTTGAAATTGCGACTATTATCTCGCTTCGCCTCGATGCCATATGTGAGTTTGAGGCGATCCTCCACAGTAGTGGCAATCAGCGCCCGCACCTCGCCCTGCACCGTGCGTGCCACCTTATCCTCGAGGGTGTAGTATGCATCGCCATCACTCGAGAGCATATTGAGTCGTACCAACTCATCCCAATTGATCTGCGTATAGTCGGTATTGTTTGTGCGCCACGCATCGGTAACACTCTCGCGAACCTCACCCTCGCTCATAAAGCTTGGCATCTTGCGGTAGTAGTCGGGTGCGGGCGTAGTGGCGTTGTACCACCCCAAGGCGCTATTAGCACGGCGGGAATAGTCGGCATCAGCCTCCAAAATAAGTGTAGTGATTGAATTAAGTGGTCTCTGGTAGTGGATTGAGAGCGATGGCTCCACTTGACGATTGACCCTCGAGTTGCGCACCTCACCATTGTAGAATCCCCAAGCTGGGTTATAGTAGTTGGATCCCACAAGCGCAAAGGCCTCGGAGGTAGAGCCATATTGCTGCCCTCGCATCGAGATATTGGCCTCAAGGTCGATCGTAAGCAGGTGATGATCGCCATCAAACCAGCGACTCAAAGTCATCCGCGGCATAAGCGCATTGCTAAAGACTCCCTCGACAAAGAGGTCACGCCCAGTCTGTGCCCACAGCGAGGAGTCGAAGCTCCACGAGGAGCCCAACATGCAGGAGTGCACGGCACGCATGCCATAGCGATATCGACTCTGCGCCGTATAGACCGACACCTGTGTTCGAGGTAGTGGCTCATCGATAGAGAAAAGATACTGCTTCGAGGGCTCGATAAGCTGCTCGGCAGTGGTGTAGTAGAGTCCACGTCTACGCGCCGATCCTCCGGGTTGGTAGTAGCGCGTAGCATCATCATAGGGGTCAATGGAGTGGTTTACAGGGAGGCGAAAGAGGGTCGAGTCAACCTCGATCATCGAACCAAAGTCAACACTCAAGCCATTCTCATAACCAAAATTAACTAACTGATTATCTGCACGCTCCTGAGCCTTAACACTGCTCAGCGCCGCGCTAAGTGCAACAATTAAGATTGTCGCAAGACTCCTCATAGAACCTATATTCGCTTAAGAAGCTCTAACAGCAGACGCCAGAATTTATCAACGGTCGAGATCTCCAAGCGCTCATCGGGCGAATGGACACCACGCAAAGTTGGGCCAAAGGAGATCATATCCAAATCGGGATACTTCTCCAAGAAGAGACCACACTCCAATCCGGCGTGTATCGCCTTGACGAGCGGATCCACACCAAAGAGCGTGCGGTAGCTCTCGGCAGTGAGTCTAAGTAGCTCCGATGAAGGATTGGGCGCCCATCCGGGGTACCCATCCGAGTGAGTGACATCAGCGCCAGCTAAGGTAAAGACCGATTCGACCATCTGCATAGCATAGCTCTTAGCGCTCTCCACAGATGATCTCTGCGAGGTGGTCACTGTAATCTGCCCCTTCTGCGAGAACTTCACCGAAGCAAGGTTTGTCGAAGTCTCGACCAACCCCTCCACTGCACTCGAGAACTCGATCACACCATTAGGCAGCCCGACCAAGGCGTTGATAAGCGCAGTTTGAGCATCCATGTTGATCATAAAATCGATATGTGGCATCTCATTGAGCGAGATCCTTAAGTTGGGCTCACGCAGCTTAAATTCGCTGTATATATCCGACGCAAAGAGCTCGTAGCACTCCAAGAATTGATCGCGTAGCGACTTGGGCACTCCGAAGATCGCATAAGCCTCGCGAGGTATAGCATTGCGCAGATTGCCACCATCGAAGTAGCATAGGCGCACATCGCAGCTGTTCGATGCCTCCCACAATAGGCGTGCGATGATCTTATTCGAATTTGCTCGTCCCTTATTGATATCGTCGCCCGAATGACCTCCCATAAGATCCGAGATATCAACACGGTAGAAGTCGTAGTTTAGTGGTGAGGTCACCTCATGATAGCTAAAGGTAGCAACAGTGTCGATACCACCCGCACAACCTATAAAGAGCTCGCCCTCATCCTCCGAATCGAGGTTCACCAAATATTTGCCATGCAGCATTCCATCCTCCAACTCGAAGGCGCCGGTGAGTCCCGTCTCCTCGTCGACGGTGAACAGAGCTTCGATTGCTCCATGCTCCACTTCGGGGTCGATCAGCACCGCCAAAGCTGCCGCCATTCCAATTCCACAATCTGCACCCAATGTGGTGCCATCGGCCTTAACCCAGCCATCGACAATGCGTATGCGGATAGGCTCCTTGTCGAAATCAAACTCCACATCGGAATTCTTCTCGCAAACCATATCTACGTGCGATTGGAGGATCACCGTAGGGCGATCTTCAAACCCCGCAGTGGCCGCGGCACGAATCACGACATTGCCAATCTTGTCGCGCTGCCACTCGAGGTCATGCTGCTTAGCGAAGTCGATAAGCCACGCCACAATCTTCTCCTCGCGCTTCGAGGGGCGCGGAACCTTAGTTATTGCATCGAACTGCTCCCACACAATGCGGGGCTCAAGAGTAGAAATTTCTGCCATATATTCTTATATTGATCAACAAATATAGGATATTTAATCGAAATAAAAAAATTGTAAGTGGTTTTCACAAGGGCAAACGCATGAAAATAATCTCTCTCACTGCGCTTACGCCGCGCAGGCGCCAAGCAAGCTTGGATCCAAAAACCTTTGGTTTTTGACCTTTATTGCGCTGTTGTGTGAGGCTTCGCCTGTACGATATATATGTTATGTCAATCTTATGAAAGCGAGCTTTCAACGGTTGCCACAACATATACATCTATGCCAACCTGCGGTTGCCATCACACCTCAGCGAGGTCAACCTCGACTTGGGTTTAAATGCCAAAAGGCATTTAATAAATTTGGGGGTGTAATAGTTTATGCAAATTTATTTGCGCTAAACTATTACACCCCTAAATCTTAAAGCGCAGCTTTAAGCCCAAGACGCTGCGCAAGATTAGCTCCGCGGGGAGCACCCCGCCCGCCGGAGGCAGTGAGTAAGTTTTCATGCGTTTGCCTTGTGGTTTTTACGCATGGAGATCAGTGTATAAGTAAAGCAAAGTAAGTCCTACTCCTGCAGAGCTGCCCAAAGCATATCCTTGAGCTGCACAACGTTAAGTCCCATAATCGAGGAGATAAATATCGAGGGTATTCCCTCGGGAAGCTCCTCTGTAAGGTGCTCAATAAGCTCCTCGTCGAGCATATCAGACTTAGTGATAGCTAATATTCGGCGCTTGTCTAAGAGCTCAGGATTATACTGCGTAAGCTCATTGAGTAGTATCTTGTACTCCTCGGCGATATCGTCGCTGTCGGCTGGTATCATAAAGAGCAACAGCGAGTTGCGCTCGATATGGCGCAAGAAGCGTGTCCCCAGACCCTTGCCCTCATGTGCTCCCTCGATAATTCCGGGGATGTCGGCCATCACAAAAGAGTGACTGTCGCGACACGCCACAATACCCAAGTTTGGCTCGAGGGTGGTGAAAGCGTAGTTTGCGATTTTAGGCTTAGCCGCCGAGACCACCGAGAGCAGTGTGCTCTTGCCGGCATTGGGGAAGCCCACGAGACCTACATCGGCCAACACCTTTAGCTCGAGGATGAATGAACCCTCCTGCCCATCTTCACCCGGCTGAGAGTAGCGTGGAACCTGATTTGTAGCGCTCTTGAAGTGCCAGTTGCCTTGGCCTCCACGGCCACCCTTGAGTAGCACTAATTCGTCGCCGTGACCTACTACCTCGCCCACGATCTCGCCACTTTCGGTATCGCGAGCCACGGTGCCAAGTGGCACAGGGATAATGATATCGGGCGCATCCTTGCCCGACGAACGAGCGCCCGAACCATGCCCACCATGCTCGGCGAACTGGTGTCGTTGGAACTTAAGGTGAATAAGTGTCCAATACTGCTTGTCACCCTTGAGGATGATGCTACCTCCCTTGCCGCCATCGCCACCATCGGGGCCACCAAAAGCGACAAACTTCTCGCGGCGAAAGTGCGTTGAGCCGCCGCCACCATTACCCGAACGGGCAAATATTTTTACGTAATCTACGAAATTTGATCCTGCCATCTATACTAATTTTGGTGCAAAGATAGCTATTATTCTGCAAACTAACAATTATGTGGCTTTGCGGGGTGGGCTTTTAAGCATTTTTAAGTCATTGACTAATCAGAGTCATATAAAAATTCCGGTGGATAATAACCGAACAAACATTCTCAAAGCCATCAGGTCATTCCTGACCCGATCTGCAATCTTATGCAAGCGCAAGGCAGCAGAAATTAAGATTCCCGTTTTCACGGGAATGACGGGGTGTCTCGGTGAGATTCCCGTTTTCACGGGAATGACGGGGTGTGGCGAGAAAAGAAACCCACAAAAATAGGCCATCTCAAAAAGAGATAGCCTAATTTTTCATAAAAATTCAGTGTAATAACTTACTCCGAAAGTGGTGTTACACTTACGAATGACTTACCACCTGACTTTTTGCAGAATGATACAGTTCCGTGTACCAATGCAAAAAGAGTGTGATCCTTACCGATACCCACGTTCTCACCCGGGTTGTGAACAGTACCTCTTTGACGAACAATAATGTTGCCCGCCTTAGCGAACTGACCACCAAACAATTTTACGCCGAGTCGTTTGCTTTCAGACTCGCGGCCGTTCTTTGAACTACCAACGCCTTTTTTGTGTGCCATTTTCTACTAATTTTAAAGGTTACGCTACGATTTCTTCGATTAGAATCTGAGTCAAACACTGACGGTGACCGTTTTGCTTTTGATACCCAGTTCTACGCTTCTTCTTGAAAACGATAACTTTATCGTCCTTCAAGTGGCGAAGAATCTTACACTTTACTGAGGCGCCTTCTACTACAGGTGCACCTACTTTAACCTGACCGTCGTTGTCTGTGAGCAGGACTTTGTCGAAACTTATAGACGAATTTTCTTCGCCTTGGAGACGGTGAACATAAAGTTTACGACCTTTTTCAGCTTTAAATTGCTGACCTGCAATTTCTACTATAACGTACATTAATTAATTTTAGTTATGTAATTATGCATAAATTTGCCTGCAAATATAATAACAATTTTCCGATCCACAAACTTTTCCTACAAAAAAAGTGAATCTTTTTGCTTTGGCACAATTTTAAATACTCTCTCCACTACAATTAAACCATCAAAACAGAGTACAAGATATGCAAAACCTGCTTATAGTCGCCTCCGAGGCGATCCACACCGAGACAATTCAATTGGCGCTAAATGCACCTCAGATCACAATTAGCTGCGTCGACTCATCGCAATGCCTACTCGAGAGGTGCGCCACACAGCGCTTCGAGCTGATTATATTTCTCTCGATTGTACCCTACTTCACCTCGATGAATATCATCGAGCAGATGCGGCGCGAATTAGGCGAGCGCCTTCCGGTGATCTATGTGATCTCGCACTCGCACTCCAAAAGAACAATCCTCACACTGCTCGAGTGTGGCGTGTCGCAATATATGACCTTTCCGATAAATCTATATCGCCTGCGCAACAAAGTTTTTTCACTTCTTCTCAATAGCTAATTATGCTCCTCTTTCCGATCATCTCCCTTTTGGTGGCGGCTGCGGCGGCTATCGCCATACGCGAGCGTCACATGCGCACTCATGCCGAGATCCAGCACCACCTTCTCGAGCAAATCATATTGGGCAACAACCACTCAGAGCGCTACACCGAACAGCTTTCGTTGCTCGCGGGCAGGACGACCAAGCATGCTGCCGCCGAATTAGTCTCATCGCTCACCCCTATATTATATAGAGTCGAGGCAACCCCCATCGAGAGCATAGCCCACTCGCTCCACCTCACGCGCTTCCTACTCACCGAGGCTCGGCGCAGTAGCACAGCTCGGCGCGCCCACTTACTCTCGATTGCCTCACGCATCCCTCCCACGGGCGACTCGACCGAGCTCTTGGAGCACTTCGCCCACTCCGAGCAGAGAGATGTGCGACTCTTTGCGCTACTCACGCAGATCAACTCCGACCAGCAGAATGCACTGCGACATATAGCTGCCTACCCATTTGCGATGACTCAATTCGAGATTGCGCAATTGGTCTCCCTCCTACGCCAAGGATCGTTGGTGGTGGCCTACCCTCCTATGCTCAGCTCCTCGAGCGAAAACCTTCAGCTATTGGGGTTGGCCATAGTGCGCCACTTCGGCATCGAGAGTGCCAAGGGGGAGCTACACGAGATGATCCGATGCACCACAAACTACGCAATATCGCGCGAGGTGCTATACACCATAGCCTCGATGCAGCTACCATTGGACTCGCTGGCACTTCGATCCTTTGTGATCCGCATGCCACCGCACGACAAGGCACGATTCCTGCGTTATGCAGTGTGCGAAGGTTACTCGCAAGGTGCCATAGAGTCGCTTGGCACAACCGACGAGAATAAAAAAATCAGCTCACTTATCAACTCCTATAAGATCAAAATACGATGCTTTCAACACTCTTTATCATAGCCGTAGCAGTGGCCATATATAGCTACTCGCGCTACGCCTCACACAAGCGCGAGGTGCGGCAATCGCTCAAATATATAGACGACATCTCACCACGCCTACGCATAAGCGTTGTGGTGAGTGGCACCAAAGGTGTGGGATATATCTCCTCGCTACTGCGCTCCCCCTCGACCTCCTATCAGGTGGTGGTGGTGGGCGACTTCGCCGCGAACATTGCCCTGCTGCGCGAGATCACCCAACACTTCGGTCTCTTTGCAGCAAACTTCACCCATGGCGATCAGCTCACGGCGGGTGCCGTGCGCAGCCTCTACCGTTCGCACAAACGACTATATTCGCGTGTGATTATTGTCGATAGCCCCTCGAGCAAGCTCTACACCCCTTTCGAGGTGGGCGCCACGGTGAGTGACTACAACTATTGCCTACTGCTACACACCTCGCGCACACTGCTCACCGAGGCTATCCACGATCTACTCTTCGAGCTCTCCTCGCGCCCCGAGGGTGAGGTCGAAAAAATCACCTCGCACCGCGGCGAAAGATTCTCACTCCTGCTGCGCGAGGCAGCGCTACCCAAGGGCAAAGAGCAGATCACCATCAATAAGAAACGCCGAATTAAGATTGGGTATCCTCTGTTGCAGGGGTTTCGGTAATATATAAATCGTCATCCTTGCGAAAGCGGGGAATCTTAATACTCTTGTCACCTTGCACTTGCATAAGATTCCCGATCGAGTCGGGAATGACGTGCTATATTCAGATTCGAAATGATGTGGAGCAGGGAAGTGGGCAAGTTATCGCAAGACAAGCCTGTGGGGGATAAGCACTGTACGGAGTTCCGACTCGAAATTTGGAGTGAAGATACCTTTGTCGAGCGACTCGAAGATCTCAGCGACAGACCAGAAGCGGCCGCCATCCAACTCCTCGGTTGGTCTTACTTCGCCATCGAAGATGGTCGTAAAGACATTGACCAATTCGCGCTCTCGATCCGACTCAAAGATGTAGGAACAGATGAAGCGAGGCTCAAAGCCCTCCACGCCCAACTCCTCGCGGCTCTCGCGAAGGAGCGCATCGTAGAGCTCCTCACCCAAATCAACATGGCCTCCCACCCCACTATCCCAGCGATTGGGTTGGATATCTTTCCATGCCGGGCGATGCTGCAAGTAGAGCTCGCCGGCCGAATTGAATAGGTGGAGATGCACCACGGGGTGAAGCAACATCGAACCGCCATGGCACTCGGTGCGCGAGGCGGAACCAATGGTGTTACCCTCGGGGTCAACAATGGGAAATATCTCGTCGGGAGATTGGTTAATCATGATAAACAAATTTAGGGTTACTCCTCGCGAGGCTGACCGGTGCGATAACCTAACGACTCCATCCACTCCTCGGCATGAGGCGAGACAACATCGGTGCGGTCGATCCAGCGCCCCGTCTCGATTAGCTCGCGGCGGTGTGCATCTAACTCCTCTCGGATTGGGAAGGTTGGGCGCGGAATTTCGCCTCGCTCCTCTCGTTCGGTAGGGCGAATGGTGCGATCGAATACATCCTCTTTGGCGGGTCGCTGCTCGGAGTGCCACTCGAAGCCTTTAAGTGTGTAGGATTGGTCGGCGGGGATCTTATCCATCGGGTAGAGCACATAGGTGGGCTCCGTGCGATAGGTGATACCTGTTACGGTCTGCTCCTCGATATAGAATGTTGCCGAGGCGCTCTCCATATACATTAGGCCATTGACCTCGTTGGTCTCATCGTCCTGCATAAAGTAGATGGTCTGGGAGTTACCCTCGGCATCGTTGCGATAGATATTTCCATCGGCAAAGAGCGAGGTGATCACCTTACCTGAGACTTGATTGTAGTAGTAATTCGCCAATATCTCACTGGCCATAATTGGGGTACCCTCAGTGAATATCGCTTTGGAAATCTGGTTATTATCGGTGTAAATATCCATCACATCCGAGGTCACTTGGTTGGTGTCGTGCCATAGGATTGGATCGATAAATAGTTTAATGATAGAGTCGATCGAATTGGTCACCATAGAGTCGGCAACAGCCTGAAAATCGGTGCGGTAGATCTTCACATTGCGATACCCCTTTGTGAGGCGGTAGAGACTATCGACAGGCTCGGGAGGGAGCATCGCCAAGGAGTCTAAAGCCAATGAGTCGGAGTGGATCGCAAGCGAGTTGTTCGCAAGCGAGTCCATCGAGAGAGAATCGGGGGTCTCAGCGCGCTGAGGTGCCATCTCGCGGATCAGCGCTGCGGTATCGACCGCCAAAGCCGACATCATCGCAAGTGTGTCATCCGCCGCAATCTTGCCGCGCTTCACATCGCGCCGCAGTTGTTTTGCCTTTCGCTCCGAAATCTTCATCTGGCGCTCGGCTATGCGACGCGCTTCGCGTACCTTCTCGGCATCGAGCTTGGCGTTGATTATGAGTTGACGCTCGCGACCAATGCTATCGAGCACTATCTTGCGAGCCGCTTGTTCCTTGATGCGCTCTAATTGGCGGCGCTTCTGAGCCTCTCGATATAGTTTTAAATTACGTTGTACGAAGCCAAGCGTATCGGCAGCGCGCGCCAAAGAATCGAGCCTTAAGGAGTCAGCAAGGCGCAGGGAGTCGAGCGTGAGTGAATCAAGTCCCAAGGAGTCAAGCCCCAAAGAGTCCAAGCCCAAGGAGTCCAAACCGCCACGGTGCATGGTGTCGCGGCGCAGTGAATCTTGCTGGTCGACACCTCGTTGGGGTTGCACCTCATCGCGCGGCGTGCCGATATCGACACGTGGGCCTGCGCCCTGAGTTGTTGGCGTTGATTGTGGGATATCTGGGCGATCACCTTGCCCGCCTTGCCCACCTTGTCCGGGACGATCACCTTGTCCGCCTTGTCCGCCTTGTCCGCCTTGTCCGCCTTGTCCGCCTCGGTCGCCTCGTCCACCTTTATCGCTCTGCTCGGCTTGGTCGCCGTGGTCGTGATCGTGATCATCGTGGTCGTGGTCGTATGACTTCTCCATAGCGGCAGGAGGTGCAATAGGTGTCACTGGAGCCTCTGCACCCTGCACTCCATCGAAGCGATTGAGGGTGAAGATCTCGAAGGTATCGGCGCGCATAAAGAGCGAATCGCCCTGCTCGGCATCGTAGTTAATAATCGAGGGGCGTCCCACGAGGATCATATCGCCCGGGGTCTTAACATACTCGCCGAAGTCACCAAAGATCAAGCTCTTATGAACTGTATCGTCGATCTGGATATTGTGGCGCATGTAGATATGTTCCGAGGCGCGGAAGTAGTCCATCGAATCGCTCCACATCTCCTGATCATCGGTGAGAATATAGCCATTGAGCGAGAAGGAATAGCGGTCGAGAGCCTTGTCGTAATCGCCGGCATCAGCATAGAGGTATTCATCCTCTTGGTTCCAGATATTGGTATTTTTGAAGTAGATAGCATTCTCGCTCTCAGTGTTATAGATCACCGAATCACTCTTCATCTCATACTCATCGCCGCTAAGCTCCACATCACCCACGCCAATAAGCTCCTTATTGTCCGAATAGTAGTAGCCCACCACCGACTCCATCACGCTCTGGCCATTGATCATCACACCACCACCCACGTAGCTGCCGATATTGTCGAGCGTATTGAAGCGAAAGTTGTAGCAATAGAGCGTGGCCTCGCCATCTATGACCTTGACGATTGGCGCATAGAGGTTCACCTCGTTTATCTCGCCATTGTAATCAGCCCTATCGGCATAGGCGTATGTGGTATTCTTGTTGATCAGAACATTGCCGTAGCACTCCAAACGCTTGTCGCTATAGCGCACGGCACTATCGGCGGTGATAATTGCGCCGTTGTGTTGCGCGGCGAAGTTACCCACTAAACACATAACCTCAACGGTGTCATTGAGGGTTATGGGATATACAATATCGGCTGTCAGGTCAATGACTGTGGTGTCGCTCTTCTCGGGCGGTGAATCACTCTTCTGGGCGAGAATGACATCGTCGAAAAGCGCGCACGAAAGCACAAAAATTATGATGAACGATAAAACTT
Source organism: Rikenellaceae bacterium (assembly GCA_047173105.1). Classification (GTDB taxonomy): domain Bacteria; phylum Bacteroidota; class Bacteroidia; order Bacteroidales; family Rikenellaceae; genus Alistipes. The sequence continues at coordinate 9,367 of JBCQVM010000027.1, read as the reverse complement.
TACGCATAGGGTTCCCTTTACTACTTCAACCAATGTTTATTTACAAATTCGTCGCTGCGATATTCGGGGTCGATGTAGACATACATAGCATCAATTCGCTTGGAGAACCACTCTTCGAAGACCTTATCCTGCTTATCGACCAAGGCCATCTCCTCGATACGCAAGTAGTCGTTGGCAAGTGAGGCGCGGTGAGCAGGGATGATATCGACAAGTTTGACAATCTTCGAGAGCTTATTGCCCACAAGATCCTCGGTAGCGAAGGCCTTGGAGATCTCTCCCACCTTCATATCCTTAAGTGCCATATAGTCATCAATGCTCTTATAGCCGCGGCTACCGAAATCCTCCTTCAAGAACTTTGTTACGGTCAACTTCGTATCACTACCCATATTGTAGCGCTCCAAGAGATCTTGGTTCGAGACGATTCCACCATTCATCTTCGAGGATTTATCATCGGAGTATAATTTAGCTGCCAACTCGAATGTGATTGAATCTGCCACGATCTGACCCGCCAAGCTATCGAGGAACTTATTTGGTTCGGCCAACTCATCGTAAGTAAACACAGGACGCAACAAGATGTGGCGACAGTGGTATAAGTTTCCACGTTTGTCGATAAGCTCGATGATATGGAAACCAAACTCAGTCTCCACAACCTCCGAGACTTGACCCACCTGCAACTGCTCGATAGCTTCGGCAAAGGGCTCTACAAAAGCATTGGAAGCTTGAGGCTCCATCTCACCACCACGGTATGCCGAACCCGGATCGACCGAATACATACGAGCCAAGGCATCGAAACGAGTATCACCCGAGATCACACGCTGACGCATCTCCAAGAGGCGAGTTCTTACGCGGCGCTTAGCCTCCTCGATCGACTCGGGGAATCGGGTGATGTGTGCATAGACATATTGCTCACCGATAAGTGGCAGAGAGTCCTGCGACTTGGTGTTGTAGAAGTGCTCCACCTCGCCGGGGATCACCTTCACTTTATTCATTACCTCTTGACGCAAGGTCTGGGCATAGTACTGCTCCTCATATTTCTGGCGCATAGAGGATTTAATGTTGAAGATCGCCATATTCTCTCTCTTCTCCAACTCGCGAATTCCGCCCGCCTCATCGGCCATCTGCGATACGATCTGCTCGACGTTAAGTGCGATTTCGGTGGTGTTGATCTCGACCGAATCCAATAGCGCTTGGTTGTAGAGCAGCGATTGAGTGAGTAGTGCTTCGAGTGCCTCGTTCATCGGATCGCGGTCGGATGTATAGCCATACTGACGGCGTTGTTCGACGACCATAGAGGCATATTCGCTCACCTGAGAGTGAAGTATCGACGATCCTCCAACTACAGCCACGACCTTATCGAGCATAACTTTTCGGGGTTGAGCCACCACGATAATAGCAGAGGCAATAAGCAGCAGGGGCAATAGGGTTCTCTTTGTCATAATATTTTTTCTGTTCTTAATTATTCATTTTGTATTGGCGCTTTATAGCCTTCTCCGCCACTGCGTTGTCGTAGAGACGCTGCTCGTTGGCTTGGATTAGGGTATGTTGGCGCTCGGTAATAAGTATCGTGCGGATGGTGGGGCGAACCCACTCCAATGGGGCGATGTCGCCCTCCTTTTTGTAATCAAATATCTGGTAGTAGTAGTCGTAACTACTATCTTTCATATGACCCACGCCACGCCCCTGCAAGAGTTTATCGGTCTGAGCGCCACGCACCAAAGGCAACAAATCTAACAGATCTTGCACCTCGACCCACGAGCCGCTAAGCGAATGGAATTCATAGCCATTCTTCTGGCAGATAGCCTCGAAATCGTTGCGCGAACTCTCAGAAGAGGAGCCCATCAACTCTTTGAGCTTCTTGGATTGCTCATCGCCCAATGGCAGGCGCAACACCTCGCCCTTGGCAATCTGGCAATTGAGGCGAAAGGCGGCACTATTGCGATCGTAATACTCCAAGATCTGAGCCTCGGTGTAGGTCGTATCGCGCGACGAGCTAACACAATATTCGTCGAGGCGCTTGATGAGTAGCAGCTGGCGATACTCCTCGAGCATTGCTTCGATATCGGACTCGGAGTCGACAAAGATACGATCCGCCTCGCGCAACTTGATCTGCTTGCGAATCCACTTCTCGACGAATGTTTCGACAAACGCCACACTATCTGCACCACTATATCCCGCAGGCAGCACAGCCCTTACATCGCTATGCATAAGGCTTTTGCTCTCGACCTGTGCCATAACCGAGTCGCCCGCCAAGGATGCTTGGAAGTCGCGACACGAAACAAAGCCGAGTAGCAGTAGTGCAATTATGTACGATAATCTCTTCATTCGAAGCTACAAAAGTAGGATTTTTACTTCAAAAAAACGCATAACATTGAGTTTTATTGTCAAAAAATTACTCTTCGTCCTCAATAATTTCTTCTACCGCGCCACTCTGCGATTCCACAAGCTGCGAGAAAAGGCGCCAACTCAACACAACTGAGACAAGCAAAGCGATGATCGACAAGCCATAAATAATATAGTAAAACGTGCGATTAGGGATCATATCACCAAGCAGCACATCATTGCCCCAACCCAACAACAAAAAGATATAGGCCAAGCCATTATTGAAGGCATGCAAGAGGATCGGCGCAAAGAGCGAACGGGTACGAATATAGATATAGCCAAGAATAAGCCCCATGAAAAATGCATTGACAATCATTGATGGGTGGAGGTGCATCAGCCCAAAAAAGAGCGACGAGACCACAAGTCCAACCACAATACTCCACTTCGCACGCACTGCCCCATAGATCAGACCGCGGCAGATATACTCCTCGAAGATCGGCGCAGCCACGACCAGAGCCACCAATAGAGGCCATCCGCGCGCCTCGATTGCAGGCATAGCGGGCAAAAGCGCAATTAACGGTTCGAGCACCACCGAAGCCGAGAGCATCATAACAACGCCTCCCAACAACACCGAAGGGTTAAAACCCAACACCGAGAAGTGCACTCGCACCTTTTCGGCATGTCGAGAACGCCTCAAAAGGGCTATAAAAAGGATCACAAGCGGCATCGAGACACACTGCATAAGGAGCATCAACCACGCCTGCTCGAGTTGGTAAGAGAGCTCCCACGCAGCTACCGAAAGAAATATTCTTGCTAAAAAGAAGCCAAGTAACTGCGCTAAAATAAAGACCCCAAAAACAGCCGCAAGATCGGCAAAAGTGGGGAACAACCCCTTTTTGGAGGGGGTTGGAGCGTCGGCCTGTGGCGCGTTATCTGTTTGAATCTCTATATTTTCTTCCATAGTACAATCAATATATTTGTTAAATGTTCCTCAAAGATAGGAATTTTTTTGTTAAAAGTAAAAAGGATTAAATGATTAATGGGAAACAACATCCCTACATCATCCCCGTGAGAGGAAAAGGAACACCCTTGCGTCATCCCCATGAAAGAAAAAAAGAACGACCCACGTCATCCCCGTGAAAACGGGGATCTTAAAGACCCATTACTACAAGAATATTTAAGATTCCCTATCGAGTCGAGAATGACAAGAAGGGGAATGACGAAAAGAATGACGAGGGGGAATGACGAAAAAAAAGTGAAAGGATTATTATTTTTAATATAATTTCACTAATTTTGTCGAACATTATAAATAATAAACTTATCTTTCCATGGCAAAGGTTATCGCGTTAGCGAATCAAAAGGGAGGTGTCGGCAAGACAACCACAGCAATCAATTTGGCTGCTTCGCTATCTATTTTGGGCGAAAAGGTGCTTTTGGTCGATGCTGACCCACAGGCTAATGCGACCTCGGGCTTGGGCTTCGAGGTCAACTTAGAGGGCATATACGAGTGCCTCACGGGCTCCAAGCGTGCCTCCGAGGTGATCGTGCAGTGTGCCGAGGTTGAGCGACTTTCGCTTCTACCCTCGAGCATTGATTTGGTGGCAGCGGACTCCGAGCTCGCTAAGGCCGACAACCCCCACTTCATTATGCGCGAGGTGTTGGCCGAAGTGCGCGACGCCTACGATTATATCTTGATCGACTGCTCTCCATCGCTGGGATATACCACCGTAAATATCCTCACCGCAGCCGACCAAGTGTTGATCCCCGTGCAATGCGAATATCTCGCCTTGGAGGGACTCAGCAAGCTTTTGAGCACCATCAAGAAGATTAAAGGTGGGCTCAATCCATCGCTCTCAGTTCAGGGATTTGTGCTGACGATGTATATGCGCAATAGGCTTAACAATCAGGTGGTCAGCGAAGTTCGTGAACACTTCGGAGAGCTCGCGTACGAGACTGTCATTCAGCGCAATATCCGCCTTGGGGAGGCTCCCTCGTATGGTGTACCAGTGATGCTTCACGATGCCTCGGCAGTAGGTAGCAAGAACTACATGAACTTGGCCAAGGAGTTCCTACGCCGCGAGAAAAAACAATAGAAAAAAGCAATAGAGATATGAAACCACAAAAAGGATTAGGCCGCGGCTTAGATGCCATCTTTGGCACCGAGGCAATCGAGCCAAAGATAAAACCAATGGGTGAGATAGCACAGATCGCCCTCGAGAAGATCTCCCCCAACCCCTCGCAGCCACGTCGAGAATTCGAGCAGGAGGCATTAGAGAGCTTGGCAGACTCGATTCGCTCGTTGGGTGTTATTCAGCCAATTACGGTCAAAGCTATGGCCAACGACAGCTACATCATCATCAGTGGTGAGCGACGTTGGAGAGCCTCCAAGACAGCTGGTCTCGAGGCAATTCCTGCATATATCCGCGAGGCTAACGACGAGGAGCTTCACGCAATGGCACTTGTGGAGAATATCCAACGTGCCGAGCTCAACCCAGTAGAGATCGCACTTAGCATTCAGCGCCTTGCCGATGAACATGGACTCACCCAAGAGGCTCTTTCTGAGCGCATTGGACTCAAGCGCCCTACGATCTCCAACTACCTGCGCCTACTCGGCCTACCCGACGCGATCCAAGCTGCTCTCAAGGGTGGTGTCATCACTATGGGACACGCCAAGGCTATCGCGGGAGTCGAAAGCTCCAAGCAGATCGCACTGATGAAGCGTTGTGTAGATAAAGCACTTTCGGTACGCCAAACCGAGGAGGCTGCACGCGTCATGCAGGCAGAGGAAAAACCTACGGTTAAGGCACTTCCCATCGAGATATACCCCGAAAGCTACGCCCGTTTGGTGGAGAAATTAGAGGATTATTTCTCGGAGAATATCGCCATCAAAAGAGCTAAAAGTGGTGGTGGAAAGATCACAATTGAATTTAAAGATGATCGAGAGATCGAGACATTTATCTCGCGCTTCGAGCAACACAAATAGTACTGAATGAGAATAAAAGGTAACACGATAGGGAGCCTCGCGCTCCTTGCTTTATTTGTTATAATAGGCTGTAACACAGCTTTTTCGCAATCTCGACGTTCGGCCAAAACCTACGTCGAGGGGGGTATGATGATCCTACCCGACACCACTAAGGTGGACTCGCTCGCAGCGGCTCTTCTCCCTCAGGTCGACTCGCTCGGCACCCATGCACTGCGCGATTCGTTATATGTAGATCAAACCGACTCACTACTTATGGCCGAGGCTACTGCCGTGCGTGCTGACTCACTCAGCACGCCACCGATGGCTGTCAAAGGGGGCTCACCGCTCCACCACACAGCTGCCGAGGAGCTGCCCAAGCAGCCATTCTTTAGCGACTCGATGTCGCTCTCGAAGATGTGTTGGATCTCCACGGTTCTGCCCGGCTATGGTCAGGTATACAACAAACAATATTGGAAGCTACCTATATTATATGGCGCCGTGGGAGCAGGCGTAGCGCTCTATGTCAACGAGAATAAAACCTACCAGCCGCTCAAAACCGAATACAACGCCCTGATGCTCCAAAGCGCCACCTCGCGTAGCGAGGAGCTCAACTCGGTGCAAGCAGCTATGATCGAGAGTAATACACGCCGACAGCTATATTTAGGAGCAGCGATCGCCTCGTACGTCTACTTCTTGGGCGATGCCGCGATCAACTACTCGACTAACGAGGTCTCGAGTGTCAAGAAGGCCACTACCCTTTCGATGATCTGCCCGGGTGCCGGACAGATCTACAACAAAAGCTATTGGAGGGTGCCGATTGTAATAGGTCTTTTCTCTACGTCACTCTACGTCTACGACTGGAATAACCGTGGTTATCAGCGCTTTAACACTGCCTACAAATTGGTTTTGGACTACGAAAACAACCCCGATGATTACCCCGATGGCTCGCTCGATGAGTTCGGAGGCGCCTACTCGTCGACCTACATGAAGAGTCTACGCAGCAGCTACCGACGAAACCGCGACTTGGCGCTGATCCTCACCGGAGCGGCCTATCTCTTGCAGGTGTTAGATGCCCATGTCGATGCCCACCTCAAGGATTTCGACGTCTCGGACGACCTCTCGATGAATGTCGAGCCCATGATCAACACTACCTATTCACAAGCTACGGGTAGCTCCTCGGCCGTTTATGGCTTCAACTTTAACCTTAGATTCTAAAGCAATGCAAATTTTCAAAATATCAATCCTATCACTTACCCTGCTACTTTGCACCTCGGCTACAGCCGCTGATCAATTCTGGAAAAAGCGCAAAAAGGTCGAGCCAATCGAGCTGCCCGACACTGCACGCAGAGCTGCCATAGAGCAGAGTGCACCCATCATCACCGCTCCAGTAGAGGCATCCAAGGAGGACTCACTCGACCCGATCCCCGCTGCCGACATGCTCCTACCCCACGACACCATCACACTCAGCTTCTCGATTATGCAGATGGATTCACTTTTGGGAGTGTGGCGTGAGCGACGTGCCGACGAGCACTTCGATGAGTTCCGCAAGCACTATATCATCGAAGATTCGGTAGAGATGCACTCCACCACGCCCGACTCGGTCTATATCGAGCGCCTGAAGAATATGCTTTCGCCCGTCACACTACCCTACAACAATATCACCAAGAGCTACATTTCGCGCTACATAAACACCCGCTACGGCACTATAAACCGCATCATGTCGCTATCGCAATACTACTTCCCCGATATCGAGGAGGAGCTCTTCAACAACGACATCCCCATTGAGTTCCGCGCTATGCCAATCATCGAATCTGCTCTCTCGGCCACAGCTCTCTCGCGCGCCGGTGCAGCCGGACTATGGCAGTTTATGCCTGCCACGGCTAAGGCCTATGGCCTTGAGGTGAACTCACTTGTCGACGAGCGCTATAACCCCCAGCTCTCGACCAAGGCAGCGTGCCGCTTCCTATTGGATATGTACTCGATCTATGGCGACTGGACGTTGGTTATCGCGGCATACAACTGCGGGCCCGGCAATGTCAACAAGGCTTTGGCTCGCTCGGGAGTCGACAAGAAGAATGGCACATTCTGGGATATATACTACTACCTGCCTCGCGAGACTCGTGGATATGTACCCGCCTTTGTGGGCGCCTCGTATGCCTATGCATACCATCAGGAGCACGATATTGAGTTCGAGCCATCGCCCCTGCCACTCGCTACCGACACTCTACATGTCAATCGCATTATGCACTTAGGTCAAGTTAGCGAGGTGTTGGATATCCCCATCGAGCTTTTGCGTGATCTGAATCCACAATACCGCAAGGATATCATCCCGGCGATCAACAACAAGGAGTACTCACTGCGACTTCCACAACGCTATATCACCGAATACATTACAAATGAGGAGCTTATATACTCCAAGGATTCAACCTACCTCAAGGAGTATATCAATCCCGCAGCACTCCAAAAAGCGATGGCCACACCCAGCTACACCACCCACGTGGTCAAGAGCGGCGAGACCTTGGGGGCGATTGCCAACAAATATAGGGTCTCGACAAAGTCTATCATCTCGCTCAATAACCTGCGTAACCCCGACCGACTCTCGGTTGGGCAGCGCCTAAAGATTGGCACGAAGTAATGGCGTCGGCGAGCGGAGATATTATCGTTGCACCTGCTACCCTTACGGGTGGTGCTATCGCTATCGTCAGAATGAGTGGCGATGGCTCTATTGCGCTGTGCGACAAGGTGTTCCGCGGCCATAATGGATCGCTCCGCGACGCTGCCGGACACACTCTGCGCTATGGCGAGATCGTCGATGGACAGCGGCGCGTAGTGGACGATGTTTTGGTCTCCGTTTTTCGTGCTCCCCACTCCTACACGGGCGAGGAGTCGGTGGAGATCTCATGCCATGGCTCACACTATATTGTGCAGGAAATCATCTCTTTACTGATCGATCAAGGGGCTCATGCCGCTGAGGCAGGCGAGTTCACCACGCGTGCATATTTAGCCGGAAGAATGGATCTCTCGCAGGCCGAAGCTGTGGCCGACATGATCGCCTCGAGCTCTAAGGCTCAACACACTATGGCCTCTACGCAGATGCGCGGCCGATATTCCGAGCGACTTATGGAGTTGCGCGCTCAGTTGTTGGAACTTGCAGCACTCTTGGAGTTGGAGTTGGACTTCTCGGAGGAGGAGGTAGAGTTCGCCGACCGCAATCGATTGGAAGAGCTTATTGACTCGCTCAGCGGCGAAATATCGACTTTGGCGGACTCTTTTGCCGTGGGTAACGCCATCAAAAAAGGAGTGCAGGTAGCAATCATCGGCAAACCCAATGCAGGCAAAAGCACCCTACTCAACGCAATCTTGGGCGACAACCGCGCCATGGTCTCCGAGATCGCAGGCACCACGCGCGACCTGATCGAGGAGGAGATCACCGTGGATGGAATCGTATTCCGATTTATCGACACCGCCGGCCTGCACAGCACCGCCGACAAGTTAGAACTCATGGGCATCGAGCGCACCCACTCAGCCGTGCAGCGCGCCCAAATCATAATCCACCTCACCGAAGTAGGTGACAACGCTGAGGGCGACAACGCAATAGCACTCAATGCACTGCGCGAGGATCAACGAGTAATCGAAGTGGTCAACAAAGTCGACCTGCAGAAGACTAAAGATAAGGAGTTTGTCGGCATACAAATCTCTGCTAAAGAGGGTATAGGAATAGACAGGCTCCTCAAAGCACTAAGCCAAAGCATCAACACAGAACAGCTCTACGCCGGTGCCCCAATCGTAAGCAACATCCGTCACTACGAGCTACTAAAGGCCTCCCTACGAGCCCTAAAAGCCGCCAAAGCAGGCCTGCACACCGACCTGCACACCGACCTACTCTGCCAAGAAACCCGCGAAGTCCTCCACAACCTCGGCGCCATCACCGGCGAAATCACCACCAACGATATCCTCGGCGAGATATTTTCTAAGTTTTGCATTGGGAAATAATCTCCTGATTTTCAAATAGTTACAAGCTATCAATATCCATCAAAGCCTCTCACTCCGAGAGGTTTATCTTTTTGCTCATTTATCACTAACGCT
>JBCQVM010000074.1:0-5124 GCA_047173105.1 Rikenellaceae bacterium | reverse complement strand
GAGACCAAGTCGGGAATGACGCGCGGGGAGACCAAGTCGGGAATGACGCACAGGGAGATCAAGTCGGGAATGACGCGCAGGGAGATCAAGTCGGGAATGACGACGTGTGAGGATTAAAAAATGCAAACCAACAGCACGTTAAATTTGTTTTTACCATCTTTTTTTCATATATTTGCAACTTGTGCCGTGAAAGCACACATTGATTTTGGAATCAAACTTTATAAATAATTAACACTTAACACAATGGCAAATAAAGAAGCTACATTTTTTGGACACCCTATGGGTCTCTCGACACTCTTTGCCACTGAGATGTGGGAACGTTTCAGTTATTATGGCATGCGTGCCCTCTTGGTGCTATTCCTCGTTGCGGGAGTAGAAGCAGGAGGATTTGGTATGAGTCGTGAAGAGGCTTATACAATCTACGGAATCTTTACATTCTTGGTCTATGTAACCCCACTTATCGGTGGTGTAATGGCCGACAAGGTGTTGGGACAACGAACAACAATCTATATTGGAGGTCTCACGATGGCCGTCGGTCAATTCCTATTGGCTTTCTCGGTTATCAATGGTGACAATATGGATGCTCGCCAATTCTGGTTCTTCGCGGGATTGGGCGTATTGATGATCGGTAATGGCTTCTTCAAACCAAATATCTCGACGATGGTTGGTAGTCTCTACGACGACAACGACCCTCGCAAGGATGGTGGTTTCACGATCTTCTACATGGGTATCAACCTTGGAGCATTTATCGCACCTCTTGTTGCGGGCTACTTGGGCGAGAATGTCGCTTGGCAGTATGGTTACCTCTCGGCAGGTATCGGAATGCTTATCGGTGTAGCGTGGTTTATTTGTCGCGCTGAAAAGACCTTGGGTCACATCGGTCTTGCTCCTAAGTCAGACCCTTCGCGCACTCGTCTCAACTCTTCAGATTGGACTAAGGTTGCAGCATATACCGTAGGTATGGTCGGCGCAGTTATCGCATTTATGGCTGGCTGGGGTGCTATCACACCTACCATTCAGAATATCATTATCGCCCTTGCAGGTATCGGTGGCGGTGCTTACCTTATTATCTCGATTATCCGTGGCACCGAGAATGGCGACCAGTGGAAGAGAGTAGGTGTAATCCTTATCCTTGCATTCTTCAACATCTTCTTCTGGGTAGGTTTCGAGCAGGCAGGTACAACATTCAACATGTTTGCCCTCGAGAACACTAACCGTATGGTGTTGGGCTTCGAGATCCCGGCATCGTGGTTCCAGTCGATCAATGCAATCTTTATCGTGATTTTGGCTCCTGTATTCTCGCTTTTGTGGGTTGCATTGGGCAAGAAGAAACTTAACCCAAAGACTCCATTCAAGTTCGCTTGGGGTATGTTCCTCCTCTCGGCAGGTGCAGCTATCATGGCTGTAGCAGATACTATCTCTAACGGCGGTGACACAATGGTTAAAGTTTCGCCTCTATGGCTTACTTTCGTATACCTAATCTTCACAATGGGAGAGCTTTGCATCTCGCCTATCGGTCTTTCGATGATCACTAAACTCTCGCCTCCAAAGTTGACCTCTACACTTATGGGTGTTTGGATGTTCTCTTTCGCTGCGGGTAACTTAGGTGCTTCACAAGCTGAGAAGCTATCGGGCGCAGTCGAGGTAGCTATCGGTCAACCAGTTAATGTATTCTGGTTCGTTTCGGCTATCACCGCTATCGCAACTATCTGCCTATTCCTTTTGGGCCCATGGTTGAGCAAGATGATGAAGGGTATCAACTAAGGTTGAATTCATATAAAAAATTGTTCGGGAATTTCTCGAACAATTTTTTTGTGTATTTACCGTTATGTTTTTCAATTATGCTTTTTATATCCAAATATTATCATTAAATTTGTTGTGATTATATTTGGCTTACAAAAAGTTGAAATAAAATAAAAAGAGGTAACAAACTAAAAGTACAATAAACAATATTTAAAGAATGAGAAGACTATTTTTTAGCGTTGTTGCGATGCTTTTCGCTACAACGAGCGTAATGGCTCAATTCAACCCGATGGCTCCCATCGAGGCTGACCCTGAAGTTAGGATAGGTAAGGTTCCTGCGGGACTCACCTACTACATCCGCCATAATGCAAAACCAAAAGGACAAGCAGATTTCTATATCCTAACCGACGTAGGAGCAATCCAAGAGGAGGACGACCAACAAGGTTTGGCTCACTTCCTCGAGCACATGGCTTTCAACGGCACGATCAACATGCCGGGCAAGGAGATGATCGAATATCTCGAGACAATCGGCGTGAAATTTGGCGCCAACCTTAATGCCGGAACAGGTTGGGATCAAACCACTTATCTTATCAAGGATGTGCCCGTAACACGCGAGGGGGTGATCGACTCTGCCCTACTCATCCTCCACGACTGGTCGAGCTTTATCGACCCACACGCCGAGGAGATCGACGCAGAGCGCGGCGTAATCAAGGAGGAGCTTCGCACACGCGACAATGCTTCGTGGCGCGCAACAATCGACTTGGTTAAGACAGTCGGTCGTGGCACTCGCTATGAGCACCGCAACCTTATCGGTTACCTCGAGGATTTGGAGACATTCGAGCATGATGCACTAATTCGATTCTATGAGTCGTGGTATCGCCCAGATAACCAAGCTATTGTAATCGTTGGAGATATCGACGTTGACCAAGTTGAGGCTAAGATCCTTGCACTTATGGCCGACCTACCAATGCCAGCGGAGGATGCACCTCAGAAGGAGGTTATCAACGTGGTTTACAACGAGGAGCCAGTAGTTTCGATCTACACCGACCCTGAGATGACTCGCTCATCTATCGGTCTCTTTATCAAAGGTGAGGCAATGCCTAAGGAGTACAACAACCTCCAGATCTACGAGATGCAGGAGATCGCTAAGATCCTTATCTCCTCTATGCAGAACGAGCGTTTCGCCGAGATCGCGATGCAACCTAATGCGCCATTCACATCGGCTTCGATGTCTATCGGTTCGTTTGGTGTCATTCCAACTCTCGAGTGTGTAATGTTCAACGCATATACCGCTGATGGCAAGCTCAATGAAGGCTTCGAGGCGCTATCTATCGAGATGGAGAAGGCGCGTCGCTACGGCTACACAGTGGGTGAGTTCGAGCGTGCACAAGCAAACCTTTTGCAGCAGATCGAGCAAGGATACAACAACCGCAACGATCAACTCAATGGCGCATACGTACAGAGCTACCTCAATAACTTCTCGAAGAATACCCCTATTCCAGATGCTGAGACCGAGTACCAACTCGACTGCATGATCATCGAGATGTTGACCGTGCAAGATCTTAACGCAATGGTTCAACAAGCGATCTCGCCACTCAACCAGACAATCGTGGTTAACGCACCCGAGCGCGAGGGGTTGGTAAATCCAACCGAGGAGGATCTTTTGGCGACAATCGCTAAGGTTGCCGCGATGGAGCTTGAGGCATACGAGGACAACGTAGTTAAGGTTCCACTTATCGACCCATCGGTGAAGCTCAAGGGCTCAAAGGTTAGCAAAACTGCAGTGAATGAGGAGCTTGGCATAACAGCTTGGACATTGAAGAATGGCATCGAGGTGGTGGTTCGCCCATCTACCTTCAAGTCTGATGAGGTGCAACTTAGCGCTAAGGCTTATGGCGGTAACGCGCTTGTTTCAGACCAAGACTACGACACATCGTCATTCCTTTCGGTAATCCTCTCTAACTCAGGTGTTTCGCAGTTCTCATCAATAGATCTACAGAAACAACTTTCGGGTAAGAACGCAAGAGTAGGACTTTGGACTTCGGACTACAGCAACGGCCTAAATGGCTACAGCTCAGTGAAAGACATCGAGACAATGTTGCAACTATTGTATCTCAATTTCACCGCACCACGCTACAACGAGGATGACTTCAACACACTACTTAAGCAATACTACGACTACGCAGCCAACATGAAGAACGACCCAGATAATATCTTCTCGGACTTCATGATGGAGACAGTCTACAACAATAGCCCACGCAAGCAGGCTCTCTCGACAGAGATGTTGGACAACATCAAGTTCGAGCGCATGCCCGCTGTCTTCAATGCCCTCTTCTCGGATGCCGACTCGTTCCGCTTCGTGATCACTGGTAACGTCGACCTCGAAACCCTCAAACCACTTGTAGAGAAGTACATAGGTTCACTTCCAACCAAGGGCAACGCAATCAAGCTTACCGACGATGGTGTTCGCGCCGTTAGTGGCCAACTTGACGAGGCGATCACAGTCGAAATGACACAGCCCAAAGTGAGCGTATTCTACACCTTCAAAGGCGACTATGAGTTCAACCTAAAGAACACATACATCGCTAAATACCTCTCCGCAGCACTCAGCAACCGCTATTTAGTTTCGATCCGCGAGGAGAAGGGCGGCACCTATGGCGTTAGCGTCAATGCTGGTATATCGCCACTTCCAGTCGATATAATCTCTCTTCAAATTCAATTCGACACCAATGAGCAGCAGGCCGACGAGCTTTGCGAGATTATCCTCTTGGAGCTTGCCGATATGGCTGCAAATGGCCCATCGGAGGAGCAGATGTCGAAGAGTCGCGAATTTATGCTGAAAGATTTCGACAATAGTTTGGAGAAAAATGGCACTTGGAGCAACTACATCCATTCGTACTATACATATGGCCACAGCACCCCTACCGAGGGTCGTGCTATCATCGAGTCAATCACAGCGAACGATGTGAAAGAGATGATGCAATCTGTTTTAGATCAAGGCAATATGATCAAACTAATGATGCACCCCGAGAGTAAATAAACCTCAGTTCGATAATTATCGAACTCACAACTTCCTATTAGGGAAGATTTAAATACTCAAACAATCTCCACCTCTTGGTATTCAAGCCTAATTGAGCCAAGAAGTGGAGATTTTTATTTTATATTTTTTTATTTTTAACTTTAGCTGACAATCTCGTTCTAATATGAAAAATGGCATTTTAGATACAAAAAGATTTAAGCATAAATTAATTATTAAAATTACAGGGCAAACGCACGAAAAAAATTAATCAACCTCCATTCCCATCATAGCAATCAAATGTTTATCCGACCAGCCGCCGACATTTCGCTTTCGCTTAATGCTAATATCTCGCTTGTTTGGGT
>JBCQVM010000026.1:0-28226 GCA_047173105.1 Rikenellaceae bacterium | reverse complement strand
GGGCAAGAGCAAGCCAACAGTGAAAAAAAGAAAGAAAGTAAACAAATATGCATCAGCAGCATAAATTTTATCTTGACTTAACTTGCTGATTTATTGGTCGCAGGGATGGGGAGTGTTATAGTGGGAACACCTCTAAGAATGAGCTGTCGGCTATAATCATTTCACGACACACCACCGAGCGAGCATCATCGCTATTACTATCGTTCGCCACATAAAAGGCGGCATCATTGCGAAAGACCTTGTAGCGAGTAGCGTACTCAAAAAGTGGCGAATTGGATTTTATCATAGGAGCAATACCGCCGGGAGTAGTCGCCCACTCGGGAAGCATTTGCACCCCAGCTTGTGTAAATAGCGGATGCAGTCGATATGTCCTATCACGGAGCGGCACAAACTCCTCGTAGCTATTCTCGAACCAAACTTTCGAGAACATCACCAGCGACATTGCGAGCGCAACACCTAACAGAACTACTTTCAATAAAGCACCGTCTCGGTTTTGAATTATGTTTTTCATTGTTGTGAGTATAAAAGTATGAGGGGTAGGAAGTCGCATAGTGAGGTCAGTTTTGGGGCTTCGTGAGCATTTTTAACCGCAGCGCACAAATGTGCGTGAGGATTAAAAAGCGGAGGGAAGTGCCGAAAATGGCCTTACTTGGCGGCTTACTTTACATGAAGTTTTGGACATCTTCGACTATTCTACCATCAAAAAGGTTAATAGTCCGGCTTGCGTAGGCGGCATCATGCTGCGAGTGGGTAACCATTATGATGGTGCTCCCCTCACGGTGCAAGTCCATCAATAGGCGCATCACCTCCGAGCCATTCTTCGAGTCGAGGTTTCCGGTGGGCTCATCGGCTAAGATTAGCTTGGGGTTCGATACGAGTGCTCGAGCGATGGCCACACGTTGCTGCTGACCTCCCGAGAGCTGCTGCGGGAAGTGGTCGGAGCGGTGGGTGATCGCCATTCGGCGGAGTATTGCCGTTACTCGCTCCTTGCGCTCCTTGGCTTTGATGCCCATGTAGATTAGCGGAAGTTCGACATTCTCGAATACCGAAAGCTCGTCGATAAGGTTGAAGCTCTGGAAGATAAAACCGATATTGCCCTTGCGGAACTTGGTGCGGTCACGCTCTTTGAGTGCCCCGACCTCTTGGCCAAGGAGCTCATATTCACCCTCGGTGGGGTTGTCGAGGAGCCCCAAGATGTTGAGCAGCGTCGATTTACCACAGCCCGAAGGACCCATTACAGCGACGAACTCGCCTCTCTTTACTTCGAATGATACACCCGCAAGTGCAATAGTCTCAACCAATTCAGTTGAAAAATTTTTCTTGATGTTTTTGATCTTTAACATGATTGTATTTTTTTAATTGTTTATAATTTTTGTGTTTGTTTTACGTCATTTCTGACTCTCCACTCCGTCATTCCCGACTTGATCGGGAATCTTAAATTTGTAATGTTGAGTTTGTATAAGATTCCCGTTTTCACGGGAATGACGAAAGGGGGTTGATAATTATGAATTATGCATTCTTAATTATGCATTCATAATTATGCATTAGTTATGCATTCTTCCCAATTAATTCCGCCGGGTTAGAGTTCGCCGCCTTGAGGCTCTGCACCGTGACGATCGAGGTTACTATGAGTGTCACCACAGCCAAGACCGTCACAAAGACCCACGCCGAAATGGGGATATGGTAGGCGAAAGTCGAAAGCCAACGATCCACTACGAAGTAGCTCACAGGTGCCGCCACCACGAAGCATAGACCAATGATAACGAGGAACTTGTGATTAATCATAAGCAGAATTTCAGGCACCGTAGCGCCATGCACCCTGCGGATAACTATCTCCTGCTGACGGAATTGCGTCTCGAAGAGTACCAAGCCGAATACCCCCATTAGTGATATGATGATTGAAACTAAAGCAAATAGCATAATAAGTCGGTTGTACTGCTTCTCAACGTTGTAGCTCTCGCCCAACTCTTCGTCGAAGTATTGGAACTCCATATATTGGCTGCCGAAATCTTTGGCGTAGAGCTCGGTTTGTGCCTTGATGTATTCGGTCACTTCGCCCACGGCAGCATCGGGAGTGATCCTCACGTAGAGGTGCGAGGGTGCATTCCACTTGGTTTCACCAAAGACGAATAGCGCCATAGGGGTGACGACGTTGCGCAGCGAGGAGTGGTTGAAGTTCTCGGCAAAGCCGATGATCTCAGCTTCGCTTGTTGCGCCCTCGAAAGTCTCGCCAATCTCGACCTTGAACTGCTCCATTGCGGCACGGTTGAAGATGCAGGAGCCTTTGACGGAGAATTCATCTTCGAGGCGGAAATCACGACCTTCGATGATCTCGATGCCCATAAAGCGGAGGAAGTCGTAGCTCACGGGGCAGACCTTGAAGTAGTATGTGTCGTAGTTATCATCATCGCCGAAGTTGCGACCCCAACTCATGCTCTGCTCTGCCACGAGAGGGCCATCGCCATAGGTGACGTCCAAGATTGAGCTGTTCTCTTTGAGCTTTGCCGAGAAGTTATCACGGTTGGCAATATCACCAGTGAGAGTGCCGGGTAGGTCGGTAGTTAGCACATCTGTTTTGTTGACTCCAATATCGTAGTTCAAGAAGTAGTTGTACTGCAACTGGGTGAAAATGGTGTAGGTAAGCATCACCATCGAGGCGATAAACTGCACCCCAATTAATGCGTAGCGCAACGCCTTGCCCGCCCTCGATGCCGAGAAGCCCTTCTTGAGGGCCATAGCGGCAGGGAACGAGGTGATATAGTAGGCAGGGTAGAGTGCCACCAAAGCAGTGACGATAAGTGCCGAGGTGGCAATGGTCACAAAGAGCGAGATATTATCTACAAACAGAATCGAGGTCGAGATAAACCCAACAAGGAAACTATCCTGAGCTGCCAACACCAAGAAGAGAGCCACCACCAAAGCGCAAAGCATAAGCCCCACCGACTCAGCCACAAAGCTCACTACAAGCTCCGTGCGCGAACAGCCAAAGATTTTGCGAGCATTAACGGCACGGATGCGAATTGGCACCAAGGCGAAGAAGAAGTTTATGAAGTTGATAAATGCAATCAGCAGAACCACTACCGCAATCGAGATCAAGGTGTAGAGCGTAGCTTTGTTTCCGCTTGCTGTTCTGTGGGCTACATCGTCGGCAAAGTAGCTCTCGCTAATTGGCATAAATCGGACGTCGACATCGCCAAACATCTTCTCGGCATGCTCTTTGGGGGCGCCCATATCTACCACATATTTGATTAAACCCGCCTTGACCGACTCGCTTGTACCTACGGTTGTCTTATCGTTCATCTTGAAGTAGTGGGGGTATGACCACTGCGAGAAATCATCGATACTTCGATTGGCAAGATTCCCAAAAGCCTTAAACTTACAGAAGTCGCCACTGCCCTTAATGTCACTATATATTGCCACAACTTTTTGAAACTGCTCGATATAAGGTCTATATAGGTCGTCACCCACCTTGAGGCCAAACTCCTTGGCAGTTGAGGCGGCTATAATTACGGTCTGCTGAGCCTCGTCGCTGCGGAAATCTTCGATGTCGCCCTCGATGACATCGAGCCCCATGATGTCGACCATGTCATTTGTAATGGCCGAGCTCTTAATAGTTATCGCTCGTTTATCGTCGCTATTCTGATTTTGATTGTAGACGTCATTTGCCATATTGGATGCGCAAATTCCCACCTTTTCGGCTCCCGTTACCGTCTCGATAATAATCTGAGCAATCGGGCGTGAGACGTGTTGCGAGTAGAGCCCTTGGCTTATTCCGCTCAGGATCTGCAATTCGTAGACTTGGTCGTAGTCGGGGATATTGCGGTTGTAGTTTAGGTCGTAGTCGACCTGCACACCAATCAAATAGAGCGAAGCAAAGGCAACACCCAAGCCCAAAATATTGAGCGTGCTCGACACCGTGTAGCGGCGGAGCGTTGCGAGGAAGTTGTTTAGTATCTGTTTCATATTAATTTATAATTAAGAATGCATAATTTATAATTAAGAATGCATAATTGTTTGGTTTGTAATAGTTTGCTTTTGACTAAAGGGGTTTGATAATTATGAATTATGCATTCATAATTATGCATTAATCAAGCAGTAGCACCTCATTGCTACCATACTGCTCATAGCTCGAGACGATCACCCGTTCGCCCTCCGAAAGACCCTCGACCACTTCGTAGTATTGTGGGTTTTGGCGACCTATCTTTATGGGGCGCTTGTAGGCTTTGCCCTCTGCCTCGTCCACCACGAAGATGTAGTTGCCACCTGTCGATTGGTAGAACGATCCTCGAGGGATGATAATAGCCTCGGCAGGGGCTCCCAACTGCAAATTTAGGTAATAAGTTTGACCTGCGCGAATATTTTCGGGACGATCTGTGATAAATTTGAAGTCGGCTCGAAACTGCCCCTCACGCACTTCGGGGTAGACTTTGCGCAGCTCGGTCTCGAAAGTTTCGCCACTGCGCTCGAAAGCGGCTGACAATCCGCTGCTTACGCGGTCGATGTAGTGCTCGTTGATCTTTGCCTCGATCTTGAACGACGAGAGGTCGTTGACCTGACCAATCTTCTGTCCCGAGGCGATCGACTGCCCTAAGACCACATCTAAGAGCCCCAACTCGCCATCGATTGGCGATCGCACCCGCAAATTCTCGACCCTAAGGCGCACAAGCTCCATATTGCGGCGCATGTTCTCCAAGCTCTCCTCCATCTGCTCGACCTGCACCGTGCGGTAGATGCTATCTTGCTTTTGGCGCTCGAGGATTAAATCTCGCCTTGCTACGGCAAGCTCCAAATCCTCCTTGGCGAGGAGCCAATCTTCTTTGGCCGAGAGCTCGCTGCGATATAGCTGTTCTTGCTGCTCGTAGGCTCTGCGCTTGCGCTTTACATCTAATTCCAATTGTAGGCGCTCTTGGCGAAGGCTCAGCCGCTCCTGCTCCATCGTGATCTGGGTGTTGCGCAGGAAGTTCTGCTTCTCGGCTAATTGCGCCTCGCTGTCCAAGATCGAGAGGTTGAGGTTGTTGTTGCTAAGCACTGCGATCACATCACCACGCTTCACCTTGGCGCCCTCCTCGACCAAGATTTGCTCCACTACGCCCGCCTCTAAGGGGCTGAGTTGCACGGTCGAGATCGGTTGCACCTGACCCGTGACACGCACGTAGTCGTTGAATTCACCTCGCTTTACTCTCTCGATGGCGATGGTCTTGGCATTGATTCTCAGCGTAGCCGAGTTGTCGCGCAAAAGTAGCCACGCAATGAAAACGAGAATAAGAGCACCAAATAGGTAAGGTAGGTTCTTCGCTCTAAATAAGGCCTTTAATCCTTTGGGTTGTTCGATTAGAATATCCATGGTTTTTTTAATTTATAATGCATAATTGATTGTTGTAATTTATTCGTCTGATTTGAAGGCTGAAATAATTATAAATTATGCATTCTTAATTATGCATTAAAATAATACTCCACAATTCGGCACTCAATAAGATAATTAAACCTCGCTCGCAGCGCCTCAGCTTGTGCCTTTAGTAGCTCATTGGCAGTGGTTTGCAGGTCGATTATGCTCGCTATACCCTGTTCGAATTTGCGGAGCATTGCTGCGTGGGCTATCTCCGTCGCTTCGACCTTTACTGTGGCGCTAAGCTGCTCTTTGAGGGAGTTGTCACGGCCGATGATCGCCTCTTGGGCTGCCTTGGTGATCTTCACTTCGGTCTTGCGAAGTTCCAATTCGGCAGTGCGGAGCGCAAAGCGAGAACGAGCGACTGCGGTGCGATAGCTGAGGTTGTTGAAGATTGGGATCGTGAGGCTTGCACCTATGTAATATCCATAGTTGGTTTTGATCTGCTCGCTGAATGGTGTGGCGGTGTAGCCCATGCTTGCATAATAGTAGTTGTTGTAACCTGCACCCACGGCAAAAGTGGGGGAGTAGCTGCCTTGTGCGATGCGCAAATTTGTGTGGCTCAAATCGAGTTGAGAGAGTGCCACTTGATACTCGGGATTGGTCTCAATATTAAAGCTGTTGGCGGTGATTGTGGGCTCTTGTGAGCTCTCGTTGATTAGGATTAGCTCCTCATCAAAGGGGAAGTTCATAGCCTCTTTGAGGTTCAACAATGCTTGCGAGTGAAGCCCCTCTTGTTGGGTGAGTAGCAAATCATAGCTCGCCACTTGCGAGGCCGAGAGTGCAACATCGGCAGTGCTTTTGACGCCGAGCTCCGCTTGCTTTTCGGCCAACTCTAACACCTTTTCGGCAGCGATCTTCTGCTCGGTTACTATCTTTACACTCTCGGAATAGTAGAGTGCGTCGAAGTAGAGCTGCATAACATTTAGCTCCACAGCATCGCGTTGCTGATCCATCGAGTGGCCACCCATCTCCATCTTGAGGCGGCTCGCCTTGAGGGAATTGATGTTTGTGAGCCCCGCAAAAATAGTGAGGTAGCTTGAGATGCTATACGAGTTGGAGATATTTCCGATGGTGGTGTAGGTGTTGGTCTCGGGGTCGATCGAGCGTCCGTAGGAGTTGTAGAGGCTCGACGATGCCGAGAGCGAGGGGAATAGTGCCGCCATAGCTTCGGTGCGATCTTGGCGGGTCGAGGCGTTGGATTCCTCGACAATTTTAAGATCGATATTGTGTTCCACAGCGTAGTGCTGCGCCTGCTCCACTGTCATTGAAGTCTGCGCTATAGAGCAGAGCGGAAGGGTTACAAGTGGTAATATTAGAACTATTTTCTTCATAATTTATCAGTTTTGACTATTTTGATACATTGTGCGTGCCAAACTTGTAATATATTAAGTGTCAATGTTTTGTAAAATAGCTCAAAAACAAAAGTGTCTAATTTTTTTACACTGCTGTAAAGAAATTAGACACTTTTGGGTTAATTTATAATTTTTAATTCATAATGTATAATTTATAATTCACGATTTAATTTGTATATTTGTGAGTAATAAATCCACATTACGCATGAAAAAACAGGGCACACTACTCATTGTCGACGACAACAAGGCGATTCTTTCGGCCGTTAAACTGCTGATGTCCGCCCACTTCGAGCGTGTGATGACCCTTGCCAATCCCAACTCTCTGCCCGCAACTTTGCGAGCCGAAACGGTTGATGTGGTGCTCCTCGATATGAACTTCACTGCCTCGGTCAATACTGGTAATGAGGGGCTATATTGGTTGGAGGAGATCAAGAAGATTGACAAAAATCTGCCCGTGGTGGTCTTTACGGCCTATGCCGACATTGAGCTTGCCGTAGAGGCGATCAAGCGTGGTGCGGCTGACTTCGTGGTGAAGCCTTGGGATAATACCAAGCTGATTCAGGCGCTCCAAAAGGCCTATTTATCAACCTCTCAGAAGCGGCAAAATATTCCGCCTACAACGATGTATTGGGGCTCGACATCCTCTATGCGAGAGCTTGAATCAACAATTGTGAAAGTTGCCGCAACAGATGCCAATATCTTAATCACGGGCGAGAATGGAACAGGTAAAGAGGTGTTAGCAAGAGAGATACACGCAATGTCGAACCGTAAGAGTTCGCCACTCATCTCGGTCGATATGGGCGCCA
The DNA here is from genome assembly GCA_047173105.1 of Rikenellaceae bacterium. Lineage (GTDB taxonomy): Bacteria > Bacteroidota > Bacteroidia > Bacteroidales > Rikenellaceae > Alistipes. The sequence continues at coordinate 20,679 of JBCQVM010000026.1, read as the reverse complement.
TAGCCGAAACTCTCTTCGAGAGTGAGCTCTTTGGTCACACTAAAGGATCGTTCACTGGTGCAGTGGGAGAGCGTGCGGGAAAGTTCGAGGCGGCAAATGGCGGCACGATATTTTTGGACGAAATTGCCAATTTGCCATATCATCTCCAAGCCAAATTGCTCACCGTATTGCAGAGCAAAAAGGTAGTCAAGGTGGGTAGCAACACCCCCGTTGAGGTCGATGTAAGGCTCATTTGCGCCACAAATGCAGACCTCGAAAAGATGGTTGCTGAGGGTAAATTTAGAGAAGATCTGTTTTACCGTATCAATACCATCCAGACCAAGATTCCTGCACTCAGGGAGCGCGTGGGCGATATTATGCCACTTGCCGAACGCTTCCTCGAGAGCTACGCCACCAAGTATCGCAAGGGGGTCGATGGTTTCTCGGTCGAGGCTACTGCAACGCTTATGAGCCATGCGTGGGCAGGCAATATTCGTGAGCTGCAACACACCATCGAGAAGGCGGTAATTCTCTGCGATAGAGAGCAGATCGAGCCGCGCGACCTGCTGCTAAAGGTGGTCGAGGCGCCCCAAGCAACCACCGCCGAGGCGATAACATTGGAGTCGATCGAGCGCCAAACAATCGAGGCCTCGATCAACCGCAATGAGGGGAATATGTCGTCGGTGGCTGCAGAATTAGGAATAACAAGACAAACGCTTTACAATAAGATCAAAAAATACAAGTTGTAAAAATTATAAATTATGCATTATGCATTAAAAAATTTCCCCCTTGCTCTCGTCGCACTCTGCTTATCAATAGTGGCGTGTGGTGCGCTATTGTGGTTTGAATATTACATACTTGCTATATTATTTTTTCTGCTTGCGGTGACGCTATTTTTTCATGCGCTCTCGCTTCACAAGGACGCGCAGCACAAAATAGACTTTATGTTTAACGCGTTGGAGTCGGACGACTACGCTTTTAAGTTTAACGAGGAGTCGAAAAGTATCTCGGAGATGGCGCTCAACGCAATGCTCAATCGCATTAAGGAGCTTTTGGCCAACGCAAAGCAGCGCACAATCGAGCAGGAGAAGTATTACGAATATATCTTCGATAGGCTCAACACGGGCGTTGTGATCTTGGACGATCGGGGGAATGTTGTGCAGTGCAATCAGGCGATGCGCGAGCTGTTGGGTATCGAAATTTTGGCTCATATCAACCATATCGCTAAGATCTCGGAGCCACTCTCGCAGGCTATCCTGCACAGCTCGGAGAGCCAGTCATGCGAGGTTACGACAACCTCGGAGTCGGGCGAAAAGGCATTCTCGGTGGTAGCTTCGGCAGCACAAATTGGCGACAAGGAGCTGAAAATCGTGGCTGTAAGCAGCCTCGATAGCGCATTAGATCGCAAGGAGGTAGAGACGTGGAGCAGGCTCACGCGGGTGCTCACACACGAAATAATGAACTCACTCTCGCCCATCACCTCGCTTAGCGAAACGCTCCTTTCGATGAACCGCGCCGCTGAGATGCAGCAAGGTTTGGAGACTATCGTGCAGACCAATAAGAGCCTAATTTCGTTTGTGGAGAACTATCGTAGCTTCACTACAATCCAGAAACCCGTGAAGCATCCATTCGAGATTAAACCGCTATTGGACAAACTGTTGAGCTTGTTGTGCCCCGAAGGCGTAAACTACTCATTGAGCGTCGAGCCCGACGACACGATGATCTTTGCCGACGAAAACCAAGTGTTGCAGGTGTTGGTCAACCTAATCAAAAACGCAGTCCAAGCGGTCGAGAATAATGCTGAAAAAAGGATTGAGGTAAGGGTAGTAATCCGCGAGGACGAAAATATCCTACTCGAAGTGACCAACAACGGCCCCCAAATAGTCCCCGAAGTGGTCGAAAACCTCTTCACCCCATTCTTCACCACTCGCAAGGGGGGCAAAGGAATCGGCTTAAGTGTCTCCAAGCGCATAATGCAGCTCCACTCAGGCTCCCTAAACCTCGCCGCCAATACCTCACAAAGGGTCACTTTCACTGCGCTGTTTAAGTAGTTATTTCCGAACTCACGTTAAAATAAAGGTGGAAAAAAACATCTCGGAAAAGCAAAATATCGACCCACGAAAGTTACTTCGTAGGGGTGAAAAACCGAATCATTATAGCGGCGGTGATAGCCCCAAGAGAGTTGGCCACGATATCGAAAAAGTCAAAGCTTCGACCAACCAGATCTTGAATAAACTCGATCACGACGCCATAAATCACCGCAGCAATCGTTGTGCCGAGCAGCTGAATTATGGGCGCCTTGTCCCTGTTTATACTCTTATTTCGATGCTCCATGGCGGTGGCAACAAGCAACACATTAAGCACAAAGTAGCATCCAAAATGAACAAGCTTATCGAAGCCAATTATCTTCAGATCGGGTGTCGGCGCAGAGATCCTAACTAAGCAGAGCGTGGTTAGTAGGATGATGTAGGCTGCTGTTGCCCATGTAGTTATCTGTTTTTTAGATATGCATTGCATTTTGCCTACCTGTTAATTAATCGAGTGAGTCTCTTTTTGTAGAAATAGTTGGGCAAAAAAACTATAAATAGCATAAGCCACGACTTTATGATACTGTATCCCAGAGTCTTGTTATAGACTCTCACATTGTATTTGACAAGCCCGATTTTTTGTCCCGATAGCGAGTTTGCGCGTACACGATAATATGCCAATGGCTCAATCATACCGATAGCCTTATCGACTTTCTGCATTAATAATAATTTAAAAGCCCAATCTTGGCGTTTACGCAAATTAGGCATGTACATTTTACCCAACCTTGCAGTGTCGTAGATGACGGTAAGGAGGCCCATATAATCATTTTTGACCATATCGTGGAAGCGCAGAACTTTAGGTGCGACTATCATCGTCTTGGTGTCGTTATCCTCGTTGAACTCGATATAGGAGGAGTAGCAAACCTCAATCTTCATATTCTGCATAAATTTAATTTGCTGTTCAAGCTTGTCGGCGATCCATCTGTCGTCGCTGTCCAAGAAGGCGATGTACCTACCTTGCGACTGCTCGATGGAGTTGTTGCGGGCTGCTCCTGCTCCTAAATTCTGCTCGAGCTTAAACAACTTGACACGAGGATCCTTGGCGGCATAGGTCGCTACAATATCGCGTGTCGAGTCCGTCGAACAGTCATCAGTGATGAGTAGCTCCCAATTTTGGTAGCTCTGCGCCAACACCGACTCAATCGACCCTGCGATATACTCGGAGTTGTGTGATGACATTATTATTGAGACTAATTCTTGTTGCATGGGTTGAAATTGTTATTTATTACGTTTTGATAGATGTTATACATTAGTTTTACGTTGTCTGACCAGTCATAATTATTTATTACACGACGTCGTCCAGCCTCTCCCATATGTGCTGTAAGATCGGGGTTGTTAAGGAATCGCTGCATTGCTGCCGCTGCCGCTGCTACATCGTATTTTGGAACAATAATACCAGTTACATTATTATCGACTACCTCAGTAAAGCCATCGGCATCGGATGTTATAACTGGGCACTCACATGCCATAGCTTCAACAGCAACCACACCAAAACTCTCTGAGTTCCAGACCGAGAGAGAAGCTGCCACTGAAAAACTATTATAGTATTGTGGCAATTCGCTATTGCGAATAAAACCTAAGAAACGAACCTTAGCAGTAAGACCTAATTCCTGAACTAACGCTTCAAGTTTATTTCTGTCAGGACCTTGCCCTAATATATCTAATCTTAGAGATCTATTAGAATTATTTAGCACCAAAATATTAAATGCTTTAATTAAAATATCGATGCCATATTTTGCCGATAGCGTTTTTACATTGCCAACAACAAAACATTCATCCTTCTTAGCATTGGGAAGTTTCTTAAATAGTGATGTGTCGACACCAAAAGGCGTTACACTAATCTCTTTTGAAGTGTACTGCTGCGTCTCCTTGGCCATAATATGGCTTGTAGATAATATTTTATCTGCTTTCCTGAGAACATATTTCAAAACCGATCTATGCAAAAATGATATCTTTGGAAAATCATATACATCACTTCCCCAAACTGATAGTATATACGGATGAGAGTTTGCTAATGCTCCCAATAAGCCATAACTACTCGCATAGTGTGCGTGTACGATATTAGGCTTGAACTCTTTTATGATTTTTTTCAAACGAGGCAGTGTCCGCAAATATCGCAATCGGTTAATTCCAACGGTACCAGTTACAATAAAGTTTGAACTTTCAACTCTAATGTTTGGATATTCGGCGTATTGCTCCGTAGTATTTTGCTCTAAACTAAATAGGCATATATTTAATGGATATTTGGCTAAAGATATCACCCACCTTTGCGTGTGAATATTATTAGCCGGTGCTAATATTAGTATATTCATATTATGTAAATAGTTATTTCGAGAATAGTTTACTGTAGTGGAAGAAGGTATCTCTGTCGACAGTTGTCTTTCGGGAATACTCTAACGCTAAAAGTTTTATAAATTCAACTCTTTTATTTTTAGGTAAATGCCGCAATACTACACGATTAATGTATATTAGATTAACTTTCACCCAGAAATAAACATAAAACCTGCAATAATGATCTCTTACATTTATAAATCTATTAAGATAATGTATAAAGATACGGCCAAGTTGCGTATCTTTGGTTTGCGTTGCGCTAACTTTATGATATAAGATTGAATCAAGCACACAAGCCATCTTAACCCGATTGTGCCGTTGTCTTAATGAAAATTCAAAATCTTCCTCTCCAAAAAAGAATTTCTCTGTAAATAGCTTATCCACTGTATGTAATTCTTTTGTAATAAATAGTGCACACCCAGTTATAAATGATATTGGGATATGGGACTTTTGTGGAAGTGTAGATTTGTGATATTTTGCATAGTGATATTTTCTAAATCCGGCAAAAAGATGGCCTCCACAATTCCAAATTATGTCAGGTTCTTTATGATATCTAATTTGTGGCGTTAAAGCACGATACTCTTTATGATGTTGGCTAAAATCAATTAGTGTAGCTAAAAATAGCTCTGTGGCAACAGTATCATTATTGAGCAGTAAGTAGTAGTCAACATCAACCTTCTTAATGAGCTCCATTGCCAGATTGTTACCCTTTGCAAACCCATAATTCTCATTGAGAGAATATAAGATGCAGTCATATTTTGAAATAGGTTTACTAATCAGCTGTCCCTCTGTGAGATTCTGATAGCTTTTATTATTAATCAACAGCCATTCTGATATTTCTTTTACAGATTGATCCTGAGAGTTATTATCAACGACTACAATAAAGAAATCACTACCTTGTTGTTTATACAATGAATCGAGACACGCTAATGTATCCTGCCATCCATTCCAATTTAATATAATAATTGCTACCATCTTACCTAAATTTATCTATAAAGTAAAATATAAATAATATAAACGGCACCTCAAATGTCGTAAACAGCTGATAATAGCTATCAAACCAACTCATAAATATAGTTGCACAGAACCATGCAAAAATTGCCGTAATAAATATGTTGCGTTTGTTCAATGCTATAATATTTATAATATACATTAAAAATGAGACAGCCATTATATACACAGGATAGAACCAAGCGCCTATGAAAATATATGCAGAGCCATATAAAGTTCTGGTGTTCGACATACCAACACCAGTATATACAGATGATCTACCCGCCATCATTTCAGGGTCGTATAGCTCTCCGCCTGTTAAAGCATGAAATAAATTTACGAACGGAATAAACAGCCTCTTGAGATCTATTGGCTCAATTATGTTCGAATGCAAATAGTGATTTAGTCCCATTATACCACTTGTAAGGTAATGCACAATATGATTTAATATAAAATCATTTATTTCGGTATTCATCCTATTATTATTGCCAATGACCAATGCAAAATAGTAGCTAAGGTAGAAAACTAAGATGCCTAAAATAACAGTTGTAAGTACTATTGGCAAATTAAACTTAGTTTTATTTAGGATAACCCTAAGAATCAGGCCGGCCAACACAGGCATAACTATCCAGCCTTTCACTTGATTTATAAATGTAAAGGCAATTATAGCAAAGATAAATATTATTGGAAATATCCTATTTTTCTTTTCGTATAGGCATATCCATATAGTTAACATACCTATCAATAAAGATCTAACATGTGCAAATAATCCTCCAGCTGCTGTTTGTGCTGCAAAATCATCAGTTCCAATATTTGCATTAACTGATGCCAATGACCTATTTATAAATACTCCATATATCAATATAAATATAATCGAGACAATGAATACTAACCAATATGTCCGCATGGGATTGGTTGTATGATTCTTACTACGTTTCTTGTAGAAAGAATTACACATAATGCTTGGTAGTTCAAATAAGATGATGCTATAGAGTAAAAACAGAGTTGTTTTAGGGTAGAATTCAGTAAGTACGCCACAGCTTGACAGTACAACAGAAAGAGATAGCATTGCAGCTAACGGTACCACAGAAAGTGTGACAGGTGTTACATATGTCTGCCACAACTTTCGTTCTATAAGAACTATTAATATAGCAGCTAATAAAAATGCACTAAGGCATAGTATATTTTCTAAAAATATTACCATTATAAGAATTACGAGATAAAGAATTTACGTGTTGCAATAAAGAGTCGAGAGAATTGGCATAAGAAGCGTTGTCTTACTTCACTCTTTAATACAGATATTATTAATTTATATTTCAACGGAAGCTGCTCTGCGTGCATATATTGGTAAGTGTTATTTATCCATTTATCATCCATTGACACATATGTATTGTGCTTAATGCAGTCAAATATAATCATTAAACTCATCTCGTTGTAAGGTCGCTGAAATCGAGATGAAGCATTGTTTCTTCGAATTGTTTGATCTGCGATCGAAATATAATTCTCCCAATATTGCTTATCAGGGAAATTTGCATGACAGCTGGAATCGTGATAGTAACAGTAATTATAAACTTTGTTAGGTATAGTAACAGCACGCCTAACCCTAAAGGCTACCTCGAGATTCATTAGCCAATCTTGACTTCTTCTGACATTTGGGAAGCTATTACAATCAAAAATTGATCGTCGATATAATTTACACCACGGTGCCCCAAACATCATAATACTTCTTTTTAAGATCTGATTAATAAGCCCTTCTTGGTTGAGTATATTTTTTTCAAAAGATGGCAAATTAGCTTTTTTCTCATCTGTCGACGTTGATCCAATCACCAAGTCCACATCATCAGCCATATTTGAGTAAAGCACCTCCACCGCATCAAATGGCAACCAGTCGTCGGGGTCAACGAATACTATGTAGTCCCCAGTCGAACTTTCGACACCCAATTGGCGAGCTTTAGCAACTCCGCTATTGGGGGTGTGAAATACTTGTATGCGCTCATCTTTGGTAGCGTATTCATCGCAAATCGCACCTGCATTGTCGGGCGAGCCATCATCGACAAGTATGATTTCAATATTAGAATATGTTTGCCCTATAATAGAATCCAAACATCGGGGCAAGTACTCCTCGACGTTGTAGATTGGTGTAATTATAGAGATTAATGGGTTATTTTCTTTCATGAATTTTACAAAATAAAGATGTAATTTTTTTTCGTATAAATGCCCGTTCGTCACTACTGCAGCCGAGGAAGTAGGTCGAGATTGCAATGCAGATAACCGATAGTGCAGTTACTACTACGAGGGTCTTGAGGCTCCCATCTAATTGCTCGGAGGCAAAGTAGGGTAGGGGGAATGCTACGGCGCTTACTACTGTGATGTTGGCTACAACCTTACGTAGAAACTTGCGGATTGACAAGCCAATCATGTTACGTAGCATGTATAGTCGTGCAAGTAGGCAGCAAATTGACAGAGCAATGGCTACTGCCATTACCGTTTCGGGCATCATGCCTTGCTTGAGCATCACATATGATATTGGCACATTCATAACTTGTATTAAGCCAACTACAATTTGAACATTGCGCAGGTTGCCCGTTGCTAATATTGCAGTGATAAGTGGCTGTTGCAGTGCTTGTGACATGCCAAATATTAGTGATAGCTGCACAAAGATTACGGTGTGATTGGGTACCTCTTTAAGCCATAATGCGAGTATATATTCTGTGTTTAGCAGGATGGGCAGCGATAAAACCAACAGCATGTAAAACGAGAGTCTTGCACCCTGAAAAATAAGTGTCATCAAGTATTCTCGATCATTATTCGCATACGACTTGGTGATCTGCGGGTTTAGTGCAGTCATAAAGTTCGTTGAGAATTGCGTGACTGCACTGTTCACCTGCATCGATATGCCACGTGCCGCATTTACGGCAGGCCCTCCAAAGAGGTTGAGCAAGATATTGACTCCTTGGTCACGCAAGAGCATCGACGTGGTGCCAATAAAATTCCACCCGGCAAAGCCAAACATCTCTTTGAGGAGAGCTTTGTCGAATACCCATCGAAACTTTGCTTCTTCGAAGTGGCGGCGGCAGTAGGCGCTGTAGGTGAAGCGGACTACGAGGGCTACTGCGGCCATTAGAATGGCGTAGAAGATTAGTCTGTCGATCGGTGCGATGGTGATGAAATATGCGATTCCTAACTTGCCGAATGCCTCCAAGATGCTGATGTAGGCGAAGGCCGACATGCGTTCGTGGGCGATGATTGTGGCGTTGTAGGGGATGCTTATTAGGTTTATAATCAGTGTGATGAGCGAAAATTGTAGCACCCATTTCGCGGCTACAAGCCTATCGGGCGGGATAACCATTTTGTGGGTTAGGAACCACACGCCGAGAGTCTCGACCAAGATTGCTATGATCACTCCGATAATTACCTGAATTATCACCGAGCTGGAGAATATGGTGTTGAGGCGCTCCTGATTGCCCTTGCCCAACTCGAAAGTGATAAAGCGACTTATCGCTGCCGAGAGTGAGCCCGAGATCATCGTGAACATCGCCACCACGCCTCCCACGACGTTGTATATTCCGTAGTCTTCGACCCCTAATGCCGCCAACACTACACGTGAGGTGTAGAGCGTTGCGCCCATCATTAGGAGCATACGGACATAAAGCATCAGCGTATTCTTGGCAATACGCTTACTATTCGTTGTATTATCGGACACTTAAATTGATACTGTTTCTTCTTAATCTTGCAGCTGCGTTTGGGTTGTGCAGCTTATCAATAGCGTTTAATAAATATCTGTTAGCGACCTATGCAGTAGTATGCAAAGCCATGCTCTACAAGCTCCTTGGCGTCGAAGACGTTGCGGCCGTCGATGAGCACTGGGTTTGCTTTCATCGAGCGCTTGATGGCCTCCCAACTTGGCATGCGGAACTCTTTCCACTCGGTGACGTGGAATACCGCGTCGGCATCTAATACGGTGTCGTACATGTTGTTAGCACATGTAACCTTATTGCCAATTCGGCGCTGGCACTCCTCCATTGCTACCGGGTCGTAGGCTACCACTTCGCAGCCCGCTGCTACGAGTGAGTCGATCAAAACTAAGGCTGGCGCCTCGCGCATGTCGTCGGTCTCGGGCTTGAATGCCAAGCCCCAGAGTGCGATCTTCTTGCCTTTGATATCACCGCCAAAGTGCTTGGTGAACTTCTCGAAGAGGATGTTTTTCTGCTTGTCGTTGACCGCCTCAACTGCGTTCAAAACTTGCATGTCGTAGCCGTTTTGCGAGGCTGTTTTTACTAACGCTTTCACATCTTTAGGGAAACATGAGCCGCCGTAGCCGCAGCCTGCGTACAAGAATTTTGCTCCGATGCGGGTGTCGGTTCCGATACCTTTGCGCACCATATTTACGTCTGCGCCAACGATTTCGCATAGATTTGCAATCTCATTCATAAATGAGATGCGTGTTGCGAGCATTGAGTTTGCAGCGTACTTTGTCATCTCGGCCGATGGGATATCCATGAAGATCACGCGGAAGTTGTTCAAGAGCATTGGGCGATAGAGGCGAGTCATAATCTCCTCGGCCTTTTTACTCTCGACACCCACAACTACGCGGTCGGGCTTCATAAAGTCGTCGATAGCGTTGCCCTCCTTAAGGAACTCGGGATTGCTCGCTACGTCGAAGGTGAGGTCGCTGCCACGCTTGTCTAATTCGGCTTGGATTGCTGCCTTGACCTTCTTAGCAGTGCCCACGGGGACGGTCGATTTTGTAACAACTACCACGTGGTGATTCATGTTCGCACCAATGGTACGAGCCACCTCGAGGACATATTTAAGGTCTGCCGAGCCATCCTCGTCGGGAGGTGTTCCCACGGCCGAAAATACCACCTCAACATCGTCAAGAACGGTAGTCAAGTCGGTGGTGAACTTCAACCGTCCCGCCTCGATATTGCGCTTAACGAGCGTGTCGAGGTTGGGTTCGTAGATCGGAATCACTCCCTTGAGGAGGCTATCAATCTTCTTCTGGTCAACATCCACACAGGTGACATCAACTCCCATCTCGGCAAAACATGTGCCCGACACAAGGCCTACGTAGCCTGTGCCAACAATTGCTATTTTCATTTTGTTTTATTTGTTAATTTATCTTCTATAAGTTCTAAAATATATACTGTAACCTCCTTTATTACACAGAAGTAGAGGTAGTTTATTGTGTCGGTAAAAGATATCATCATTTGCTTTGGCCATCTTGATATTTGGCGCTTGAATGAGAATATCTTACCTGCCCAATATCCCTTGGGGCGAGGGTGGCTGAGGTTCTTCCCGAAGTTGCCTCCATCGAGAATCATATCTAATACTATGCGGTTCTTGGCGGTGTATACTCTCTTGAAGTGTGGTATCTTCTCGGGCGCGACGCCCAAGTACTCAACTAAGAATCCAGCCATCACGCGCCAACCTTGTTTGTATCCGACAAGCGAAATGGGCTCTCCATCCAACTTGTTGATCAGTACCGCCCAGTCGCATAATTGACGTAGGCCGATGCCTGTTGCAAAGAGGTGGCGGTACATGTGGATAAAAACATATTGGGTGTTGAAGGCGAGCGGCGGTATCTCGATTTCGCTCTCTCCAATTGTTGCCACCTCACTCTTTGCGGGATACCACGCCTCGAGCTGTGCGGTGAATCGGCGATCAATCGAGGGGGAGAAGTGAGATGTAAACTTCTTGTGATTTTCGATTATCAGACCTTTGGAGAAGGTATATGTAGTGTGATAGTCATGTCGATGCATCTGTTGGCTGTCGTGTACCTCAACACCTCCGAGCACGTCGGCCAAGATACTGTTTGCCGTTTCATAATCCTCCTCTTTGCCTACGTAGATATCAATATCGCCGCAGCCACGCCGCAGCGGATTGCGATAGTATGTCGCCACGCCCGTGCCCTTGAGCAGTATCGGTTTGAGCCCCGCATCGTGGTATAGCTCAAACACTCTCGCAATCTTATGGCTAAATATCTGGTTCATCTGCTCCACCTTTACGGCATAGCCATACCAGTTAAAAGAGATAGACTTTGGCGGTTTAAGCTCAGGAGGTAGTTTCTCAATTCCATCCCATAAAACTGCCGCTACGGTCTGCTCCTGCGCAAGTTTATATAGCGCCATCCAGTCTGTATCTCCCCCCTCAAAGAGTGCCGCATCGGGAGTATGATCATCCCATAGCCCCGCCCGCAGAAGAGAGAATAGTTGCTTTATGAGTAACATGTCGTAGGTTTTCGTCATTTTTAATGTATATTGTTTCAGATGTTCTGCTTTGGTTTAATATTTTCAATTATTTAATTTTGAAATTTGGAATAATATCTAATGGCTTCCAGCCCAATTCTGTTTGTGCCTTTTGGCTGCTGAATGTTAGCGATTGAGTAATTTTTTTGAGCTTAAGAGTATTTATAGGTGCTTTGCTACCTAATAAGTCTCCAACTTTAGCTATCATTTTTGCAAGCCATAATGGAATAGACAATGGTAACTTTTTGCCTAATTGTTTTGATATTGACAACTCTAGCTCTTTGAATGTTGGAGTTGTTTGCGAGCACACATTATAAATACCATTCTTACCATAGCATAATCTCACGAGGTTTGCTATGTCTTCCACCATCAATATACTCTTTTGCGCTGCCGCTTTACCGATGCTCAGATACTTTCCACTTGATATTCCAGAGATCATTGCTCCGAGGTTCCCCGGAGGATTTGATCCTGCAATTAGTGATGGACGCAGGATTGTTAGGTTAACGTTGTTTTTTTCTGACCATTTGACCAGATATTGCTCTGCCTTTAATTTGCTGATACCATATGGAGTAGTTGGATTTGTTGGATGATCTTCGGTGATATTCTCACCCTCGTCGATTCCATACACAGCCACAGTACTGATGAAAACAAATGAATTTGGCACGCCTACCTCCTCTATTGCTTTTGTTAGATTGATTGTTCCTTGGAGATTAACATCGTAAAACTGCTGTTCTTCTTGATCATTTCGGGGTGCTACGTGCGCCTTGCCTGCAGCGTGCAATACAATATCATATTTATTTGGCAATACAGGCACTTCGTTTGCAAGATTTATTACGAGGTTAGATGGCTCAAAACCCAATGTTGTAATGTTGTAATCTTGAAGAAAAGGCATGGTATTTCCGCCTAGAAAGCCTGTGGCTCCTGTGAATAGTAGATTCATAATAGCTAATGTTGCTTATGAAAGAATTGTTTAAGTTTTGGCACAAGACGATATATAGGATAATACCAAGGGGCATATATGCCGTTCTTCTTAAATGCTCTTATACACTCAATATTTCCTTTCTTGATATTTGATATATTTTTGCTTGTTGCGCCACCTAATCTCATTCGAACTAAAGGTGCTTCAATGTATTTTACATTTATATGATATTTTTCAAGATACCTTAACATTAGTTCGAAATCAGCTGCCAAACTATACGATAAGTCGAAAGTATCAAATTGCTCATATAAACTTCGGTTCAAATAGAATGTTGGGTGGGCTGGATGCCAACCTTTTGCAAACGATTTTTGCTTACAGCTTTTCCAATGTCTGACAACTTTACTTATATCATTTTGGGCAACATAATATAAGTCTGCATATATACCATCTATATTTGCATTTTGACTATATGAATTAACGATCTGCTCTAACACATTATCGCCATTGTATAAATCATCAGAATTAAGAATACCAACAACATCGCCAGTTGCTGCAGCAATACCTTTATTCATAGCGTCATAGATACCTTTATCAGGTTCGCTAATGATTCGCATTCTTCCTTCAAATCGTGACTCATACTCACGTGCGATCTCAAGCGTGTTATCTTTACTAACGCCATCGACAATGATATATTCGATATCTTTGTAGGTTTGGTTAAGCACACTCTCGATAGTATCACGAAGTGTTGTACCACTATTGTAGGTGGCTGTTATTATTGATATTTTCATTTTTTATTTTAATGCATGTCTGTATAATTCGGAAACTTGTCTATACATTACATCCCAAGAAAACCTTTGAGCGTTTTGTACTCCCATAGAAATAATTTCGTTATTCTTCTCTGGATCTTCAATAGCCAAAACGCATCTATTGAATTCTGATTGATTCAATGTATTCATCAACAGCATTTTATTTCCTATTATCTCTGGAATGGACGATGAATTATATGCTATAACGGGGCAACCAGCGCATTGCGCTTCTATTACTGGGATACCAAAACCTTCATAGGACGAAGGATAGATCAAAGCAAAAGCGTTATTGTACAGCTTATTAAGTTCTTGATTCGATAATCTACCTGCATAATAATAGTTATCGCCTAATTTTGTATTCAATAAATTTGTTTCTTCCTGTGACAATTGAGGGCCTACAATTGCTAATTTATATCGAGTTGTAGAAATCGCGGAAACAGCAAAATCAAAATTTTTATACCCATCTCTTGCTCCTACAAATAATATATATTCTTTACATATTAAATGTGGATCAATACTTAATATATTATTACTAGGTAATAATATATAATCATCAGATACACCATTATATATAACGTGAATTTTAGATGGATCAGCTTGAGGTATAAACTTCAACAAATCATTTTTTGTATTTTCTGAGATACATATGATATATTCAGAGTGTAATATAGCCATCTTCTTCTGCCAGAAGTGAACTTTTGCTTTTAATCCTTTTGCAAAATATTCATATGTAAAATCGTGAACAGTTGTAATGTTGATCGCATTTTTATTGCGCGAGTAACGGTAATATGAAGAATGGAAAATATGTTTTTCTTTAACACTACTAATTTTTACTGGTAAATACCGTTGTAGGCCTTTAAATAAATCTTTACATTGATGTATCCTATGGCTTCCAAAATTAATTAACTGATAGAAAATATTAATTGGTTTATTTTTGTATTCTAAATATTCAACCCTAAAAGAGTTATCATTATTTAGCCTGGAAATTAGCTCTTGCCACACAACAGACACTCCGCCTGATTTTTGCAAATAGAATGCTATGTTATCAATAATAATCATAATATGTGTATTAGCCATTTGGCACTTACTTATCTACTAAAATCGTTTCTAGTAATTCAATCTGATAATGAGGATTCCAGCTCTCATCAATTACTTTGTATGATGCTTTGCGGATATCAACTCTATTATGAGAAGCTAAGAACCAATTATTGACAGTATCTATTAGTGACTCAAGGTTGTTATACTCGAAGAAATCACCTGTTATACCCGATTTAATCACTTCGAACTCGGGCATCTGCATAGTGAAATCGTTATGAGTGATTACCGGACAACCGTATGTCAAGCAGTGGATCGAAGTAAGCCCAACATTGCCCGGGGAGATACACAGATCCGCATTGTAAATTAACTGAGCAAGCTCTGATTCTTCGTAACATGCGCCATAAAACCATACTTGACTCTCGATGCCATACTCCTTGGCAATCTCCTTTAATCGCTTTTCATCTTCGCCCGACCCAATATAGGTTAGATTATACCTCTGCCCAACCTCATTCGATCTTTTTAGAAGATCAAGTATCATGTCAAGTTGCTTAACTTTTGTGAGTCGACCAATAAATATTAGATTGGGATTGCTATTGCTAAAATGATCGGTGTATATTGACGATGGCGATATATTGTTGCGTATTTCTACCTGCTTGTCATAATCCAAAGAGTTATGTATGGCGTGGAGTTTATTCTCGTCAAAGCCCTCTTTTTTCATTAGTTCTATGGCGTAATCGCCATAGATGAATAGGCCGTCGGCAAGGCCAAAAAATGCCTTTTTTACTATTGCTTTAATGGCAGATTCTCTGCCGTACCAACCATGCGTCCACAGGTATATCTTTTTATTGGTGAATTTTGCCAATAGTAGGATTATCCATGTGGTGACATAACTTGGGTTACCTAATACTATGTACCTGTCATAGGGCTTGAATAGCTGTTGGATAGCTTTGTGCTGTAATACTATCCGGCCAATCTTGGTAAACTTTGTCTCTGTTACATTGCTGCTCAGTAGATCATAATTCATCTTTTTGATGCCAACATCAATACTCTTATCATCAAAAACAAAATCACAGCCAAATTCGCGACTCATCTTTGAATATATCGCAGATCTATAGTTTGCCGCTACGGCACTTATTAAACAAATTTTAGTCATTATTTAGTTCGAAAATATTTAAATTTATAAGCAGCAAGCGCATACATGCTTTTTGCGCATTAATATTTGAGCCTGCCGCTATGCTTACCAAGTTCGTGCCTGCTATTTCTTATTTTTTTTATATAATTGCGAGGGGACAGTAGTATACCTAAAGAAAAGCATTATAATAATTAAACCGCCACTTACCAAAGTTGTAAACAATGATACATTCAGTAAATTCATGCTAATACCAAGGCATGTAAGAAAAACAAAATTTTTATTATGCCTGTGCGATATTTTATTTAACTGCTTTAATAGAAAATAAAATATTAATGATATAATACAAACACCTACAACACCTCCCGCTGCGATACCGTCTGTAATAAAAAAATTGGCATTCGCATTCATTGATTCATCATATCCCTTTCCTGAATAAAGAGCCCAAACAGCTTTTCCCATAGCAGGTCCTGCAAATGGATATGCCCCAGTTAATTTATTGACTATCCCGACATGGCTGTAATAAGTATATGGAGTAACGCCAAGATCAAATACATCAATATAACAACAGGCAAGTAATGAAGATACACCTAATGTTCTCATTAAAAATATAGAACCAAGTAAAAAAACAAACCTTGAGCCTATATTACTAACAAGTAAAATAACTAATCCACAAAATGCAACAATCGCCGGGAATATATATTTATAATCAAACCGTTTTAAAATATAATTAAAGCCATATAAAATAACCGGTTTTAATATTGTCGATTTCTGGCCAGCAGTCGCATACATTATTAATGTAACCCCGAGACCTATTAACAATATCTTTTTATTATTGTATATTAGACCAATACTTATTAACCTTTTATCTATCCTGATACATCTCCGAGTAGTACTTCTCGTACTCGCCGCTTGTGATGTTGTCCATCCATTCTTGGTTGTTGAGGTACCATGCTACGGTTTTTTCGATGCCCTCTTCGAACTGCAACGAAGGTTCCCAGCCTAATTCGGCTTTTAACTTGCTGGAGTCGATGGCGTAGCGGAGGTCGTGGCCGGCTCGGTCGGTTACGTAGGTTATCAACGACAAGCTGTGGCCTTCTGGGTTGCCTAATAGTCTATCTACTGTGGCGATTATTACCTTGATTAGATCGATGTTGCGCCACTCGTTGAAGCCGCCTATGTTGTAGGTGTCGCTCAATTTTCCCTCGTGGAAGATTACGTCGATCGCTCTTGCGTGGTCTACTACGTAGAGCCAATCGCGGACGTTTTCGCCGGCTCCGTAGACTGGTAGGGGCTTGGAGTGGCGGATGTTGTTTATGAACAATGGGATCAGCTTCTCGGGGAATTGGTAGGGGCCGTAATTGTTTGAACAATTGGTTACTACCGTTGGCATTGAGTAGGTGTCGGCGAAGGCACGCACGAAGTGATCGGACGACGCTTTCGACGCTGAGTATGGCGAGTGTGGGTCGTACGAGGTCTCTTCGGTGAAGAAGGTGCCGTCGAACTCCAATGTTCCGTAAACCTCATCTGTTGAGATGTGGTAGAAACGCTTGCCCTCGTAGTTGCCATTCCATTGGTTTTTAGCCGCTTGCAAAAGGCTCAATGTTCCCATTACGTTAGTTTGCGCAAAGGTGAATGGATCCTTGATCGAGCGGTCTACGTGGCTCTCAGCCGCGAGGTGGATCACTCCATCAACGTCATATTTTGCGAAGAGTGCTACCATTGCCTCGAAGTCGCAGATGTCTGCTTTTACGAAGGTGTAGTTCTCAGCATTCTCGATATCTACCAAATTCGCGAGATTGCCCGCGTAGGTCAACTTATCGACGTTGATAATGTGGTAGTCAGGATATTTGTTAACAAACAACCGAACCACGTGCGAGCCTATGAAGCCTGCGCCACCGGTGATGATTATATTTTTCATTTCAATTATGAATTATGCATTGCTTTGATGCACTTATCGAGGCTTGCTGTCCAGTATGGGATCTCGATGCCGAAGGTCTCCTTGATCTTGGTTTTGTCCAAGACTGAGTAGTGTGGGCGAGTTACCTTTGCGGGGAACTCGTCGGAGTGTATTGGTTTGATATTGCACTTGTTACCGCTCTTTTGAGCTATGACGTGTGCGAAGTCGAACCATGAGCAGACCCCCTCGTTGCTGAAGTGGTAAACACCCTGCTTGCTGAGTTGATCGGTTGCGATGATCTCTCCGATTGTGTCGGCCAAGTCGCCCGCATGGGTTGGTGTGCCCACTTGGTCGAAGATCACGCTGAGCTCGTCACGCTCGGCTGTCAAGCGCTGCATCGTCTTGACGAAGTTGCCGCCCCACTGCGAATACAACCACGATGTGCGGATAATGATGTAGTTGCAACCCGATGCGGCAACTGACTGCTCCCCGGCCAACTTTGTCGCTCCGTAGACCCCAATTGGCTTGGTGGGCTGCTCCTCGGTGTAGGGCACATGTGCCGAACCATCGAAGACATAGTCGGTGGAGATGTGGATGAGCGTTGCTCCAACCTCTGCCGCCGCCTTAGCCAAGTAGCCTGCTGCGGTGTTGTTCAAGAGGTTTGCGAATGCTTCGTCGTCCTCGGCCTTATCGACGTTAGTGTAGGCTGCGCAGTTTACTATTACATCTACTTTTTCCGATGATACCATATTATATATAGCATCGTAGTCGGTGATGTCGAGTTCTGCTACATCGGTGAAGATGTATTTATCTGTGCTCGATTTTGCCACCCGTTGCATCTCGTGCCCCAACTGACCATTTGCGCCAGTGACCAATATTGTTTTACTCATAGTAGTTTGTGTCGTAGCTAAATGGCGAGTCGAAATCTTTTAGCAAAGAGTTCTCCTTGTCCTTGTCCGAGAGGATAGCTTCGCTCTCTGCTATTCCCCAATCAATGCCTAAGTCTGGATCGTTCCACATCAGCGCCCCCTCCGACTCCTTGGAGTAGAAGTTGTCGCACTTGTATTGGAAGATCACCTCCTCGGATAGCACCACAAAACCATGCGCAAATCCGCGTGGGATAAAGAGTTGGCGGTGGTTCTCCTCTGAGAGTTCCACTGCTACGTGCTTGCCATAAGTAGGTGAACCTTTGCGGATATCTACCGCAACGTCGATCACTTTGCCCTTGGTTACGCGCACCAATTTGCTCTGAGCGTAGGGTGCCTTTTGGAAGTGCAGACCGCGCAAAACTCCGTAGCGAGAGTAGCTTTGGTTATCTTGAATAAAGGTGGTTTTGCAAACTTTCTCCTCGAATTCGCGCTGCGAGAATGACTCGTAGAAGTAGCCTCGATCGTCGCCAAAAACGCGTGGCTCGATGATTACTACCCCCTCAATATCTGTCTTGATGACCTCCATCTATTTCGCTGCTTTTAGTTCGTCGATAACCTTTAGGAGGTACTGTCCGTATTGATTTTTAATCATCGGCTGCGCCAATGAGCGCATCTTCTCCTCTGTGATCCAGTTATTTCTGTAAGCTATGCCCTCGAGGCACGCTACCTTCAATCCTTGGCGCTTCTCGATCACCTTCACAAGAGTCGATGCTTCGGCGAGCGAATCGTGAGTGCCGGTGTCGAGCCATGTGAAGCCGCGACCTAAGGTTTGAACTTTTAGCTCGCCCGCTTTCAGGAACTCTTGGTTCACGGTTGTGATTTCGAGCTCTCCACGAGGTGAGGGCTTTATGTTTTTAGCTACCTCTACCACCTTGTTGGGATAGAAGTAGAGGCCAACAACCGCATAGTTTGACTTCGGCGCTGTGGGTTTCTCCTCGATTGAGAGGCAGTTGCCCGCCTTATCGAACTCAGCAACTCCGTAACGCTCAGGGTCTGCGACCCAATAGCCAAAGACTGTGGCTTTATTATCCTCCTCGGCAGCGCGAACAGACTCCTTGAGCGAACCGGTGAAGCCGCTGCCATAGAAGATGTTATCTCCCAAAACAAGGCACGCCGAGTCACCCGCGATAAACTCCTCGCCAATGATAAACGCCTGCGCAAGACCATCCGGCGAGGGCTGCTCAGCATAGGTGAACTCAACGCCATAATCCGACCCATCGCCAAGCAAGCGCTTGAAGCCCGGCAGGTCGTCGGGTGTCGAAATAATCAAAATTTCACGGATACCAGAGAGCATCAAAACTGAGATCGGGTAATAAACCATCGGCTTATCATAGATCGGCAAAAGTTGCTTGCTCACACCCTTAGTGATAGGGTATAGGCGTGTGCCCGATCCTCCTGCGAGTACGATTCCTTTCATATTATTGTTTTAAATTCTGCTTAGTAAATTCTCAGAGAGGGACTCCTCGGAGAAACTCCAGTCGATACCGTTGATCTCGATCTGGTACTCTTTTTTGGTGTTTCCCTTTTCCTCCTTGAATACGATTTTACTTCCTTTGAACATTCCCGATTTTACGACTATCTTTTGTCCGCTTTTGAGCTTTGTCATTTTGCAGTCGATGTTATCGTAGTTGCCTGCGATAAACTCTCTAAAAGTAGTCATTTGATCCTCGGGTATGCGGATTGCCCTCCTCAACCCGTTAATGACCTCCGATTTGTAGTACATGTCTTTGTAAGCTGCACAGATTTCGCTGACTCTCCTGAATGAGGTTTTTAGAAATATCATGTCGGAGAAGATCGGCATTGGCTTTACGCGCTGCCCACCACATTTGGTCGGTACCGATCGCACCTCCATCGGCAGATAAACCTCAATATCAGGCTTATGCAACCTCTTCTGAGCCATCGAGGCTCTTTGAAATCTAACCTTTAATACGAACCAGTCAATTGTATCTAAATCGTTCATTTCGTTGAGTTTGGACAATAAACACCCGTTAAGAATAATTACTTATTCCCTTGAGTATTAGCAGGTTGCGCCACCAGTAATACAAAAGTTAGGTTTGTTAAAATGTCAATTTATGGTGATTCACCACAAAGACATCGACCATTGTCTATGTTGTTTTAATATTTATACAATATTTCCAATCTATATCACCCACAAAGGTATGAATTTATAACTAAATAGCAAGTGTTTTACTTAATAATTTATCAGCTGAATTCAACCTGCAAATGCAACTGAATTCATATTAATAATTTGTTTAAATTTTTCATTTGGTGTGAGGTATCCGAGTCTTTTACGAGGACGATTATTTAGCTTGTTTTCAATCCA
>JBCQVM010000025.1:0-28394 GCA_047173105.1 Rikenellaceae bacterium | reverse complement strand
CTGAAAATTCACTCTTCTTAGGATATAAGTATATGCCACGAGCATAGCGCACGATTACTCCACGCTCCGAGAGACGCTGCAGGGATTTGTTGATTGAATCTTTACCCGCAATACTCGCAAAATCAGTGGCGAAAAAGAGCTTACCCCTCCCGCATTTTTTAATGCGTGTTTCTACCTTATCTACAATTAATTGCATAGCTTTTTAGCTTTAATTTTGTCCGAAAAATAGGCAATAATTCGGACAAATGCAAATTTAGTGCATTATTTTTTGATAAATACCACTCTGTAACAAATATAGCGTATATTTGTTACAGAGTGAATCAGTGTCGATGTGGTCTTACTATTGTTTAGTGCTGTGGTGTTACTATTGTTTGATGTCATCGCATGTGATTTACAACACCTTAGCCGCCTCATCAATCACCGAGCTACCGAAGCTATCCAAGTAGGTATTGGTAGTCGTCAAATCGGAGTGCCCCAAGATCTGCGAGATCACCTCACGTGGTATCTGATTATTCTGCAAGGTCATTGCCATCGTGTGGCGAGAGACATACGAGGTAAGTTTTAGATCGGTGATGTCGAGTTCTTTTGCAAGTTGCTTTAGCTGCTTGTTGTTCGTGACAAACCTATTGCGAATATGCTCGTAGAGTTGCTCGCCTTTATAGTCCCTCGACACAATCGGTACAAGATAATTCCCAACAAGAAGAGAGTTATCCTTGAACCAATCCAAAAGCTCCTGCAATGTCTCGGTGATTTTTATCTGAATGGGCTTCACCCTCTTCGCTTCACGAGTCTTGTTGCGCTTATATACTATATAGCTACCTCCATCGTGGCGAACGATATTCTCCTTGGTGAGCATCGCTGCATCTATAAATGATATGCCGTAGCAGTAGTACGAGAAGAGGAACACCCTACGAGCTTGCTCCAACAATCGCTTTTCGCTCGGTGTATCTTTGATTTTGCTTAGGCTATCGGTCGGCAAATATCGCTTAGCGGTCTCCTCTTCGAGTGAAGAGATGTTGAATCCACCCTTGCCAAAAGGGTAAGTGCTCTCCGATGCCTCGCCATCTTGAATCGCTTTGTTCATACAGGCACGCAGAGCCTTGAAATAATATTTGCGTGTATTGCCCGAACACTCTCGCTTCTGCAAGAACACATCGAACGCCTTGACAAATTTTATATCAAGCTCCGCAAATATCTTGTTCCCAAATTTACTATCGAACAACTCCAACAGATGCAAGGTCGCAGCATAACATCGTGCGTTACCGTGGTGACCAGTCTCCTTTAGTGTTGCGATCAGCTTATCGAAATAATCCTTGGCTTTACCCTTTGATGCACGATTGAGGAAAGCATCCTCAAATTGATTGAGTGTCCAATCTACTCGGTCAATCTCATAGTTGCGCATAAGCTCGTTCACCCTCACCTCAAGCTCCGAAATAATCGCATTTAGCGCGCGATATTCAGGAACAAGCCTCTTGCTGCTCACAAATCTCTCCTGCTCCTCATTCCACTGCTCGGGTGTAGCATAATATTGAGTGCTAATATATTTGCACTTCCGATCCTTCGTTATACGCAATGAGACGGGGTATGTGCCATCTTTCCGCTTATTGGCTGCGTGGAGCAAGAACTTATATTTTCCCATAGGGCGTGTAGTCGTTTTTAATGTTTTAGATACTGTTTTTCCTAAAACATTTTGCTCAAAAAACCAAAAATATCGGCAAATATCTGCTTATTTATTTTTCAAAATAGCCTTTATACGCTCTGTAGAGCAGATAGTTACAAAATAATAAAAGTTGATACTCAATGTCTGGGGGGCGTGTGGTCGCAAGTTCGAATCTTGTCACCCCGACAGTTATAACGCCTCGATAATCAATAGGTTATCGAGGCGTTATTTCGTTTGTTGAGGGTGTGGAATGTATGCTTGTCGCTATTTTGGGATCAATCCTTTTATTAGGTGGACATAATATATAAGTCTTTATTCCCATGGAAACGGGAATGACGTGAAGGGGAGCTTCTAACTCCTAAGCCACCGAACACTCAATACCCAATGCGCGTACATGCTCGGCAATTGCCTCGAGTTGCTCGCGGGGGGCTTTGATGAGTGTATCGCAAGGGGTGTCGCGGTCGATCGAGTAGACCATTACGGCGCGTGGGGCGACTTGAGCGATGATCTTGAGCCATGCTGCGACGGCCTCGGGGGTGGTGTTGTCGACCATCTCACCATCGCATTCGCCACTGAGAAACATGCTCTGCACGGTGAGCTGCCCATCGAAGAGGAGCATATCTTCGACCACCTGCTCTATTGAGTATTGACCTTGGGGGTGGTTGATAGCCTTGGCAAGTGGGGTGGCTGCGGCATCCAACTTAAGGATGTTGTTGTCGACACTCTTCAGTGCGCGACGCACGCTCTCTATGCCGATGCGTGTGGCATTGCTCAGTACCGAGACCTTGGCCGTGGGGACAATAGTATCGCGCAGAGCTATGGTGGAGTAGATTATCTGCTCGAAGTCGGGGTGTAGCGTAGGCTCGCCATTGCCGGCGAAGGTGATCACATCGGGCGTATTACCCTCGGCCACCATCTCGCGCAGCTTAGCTTCGAGGGCTTGCAGAACCTCGCCTGCGGGGTTAAATCGACCGCTTCCGCGACGCTCCTCATTCCATCCACATTCGCAGTAGATGCAGTCGAAGTTACACAGCTTGGAGTGCGTAGGGAGTAGGTTTACTCCCAACGAGAGCCCAAGTCGGCGCGAGCGCACGGGGCCAAAAATGATTTGATTAAATAGAGATGTCATAGCGCAAAAGTAATAATTTAGTAGATAAAAGCCAAGAGTATTATGCTAATTATTTGATTTATGTGCGATTATCCAATTATTTGTCGTATCTTTGCCGCCGAAATATTATGAGAATGACAAATTTAGAAGATCAATTCGAAGCGTTAGGTCTGAACGATCAGATGCTTAATGCTATCAAGGCAAAGGGATTCGAGACCCCTACACAGATTCAATCATTGGTAATACCTCGCCTCTTGGAGGGCGACAACGACCTTATCGCACAATCGCATACCGGTACTGGAAAGACGGCAACATTTGGCTTGCCGATTATGCAACAAATAGAGCGCGGCGAGGGTGGTGTAAAGGCTATTATTTTGGTGCCCACTCGTGAGTTAGCTATTCAAGCTGCCGAAGAGCTCCTATCATTTAACTCTGAAAAAAGACTCGCAATCACCGCAATTTATGGCGGTGCAGCAATGAGCGAACAGCTACGTCGACTCTCCAAAGGTGTCGATATTGTTGTCGGAACTCCCGGTCGTACACTCGACCATATTCGCCGCGGAACACTTAAGTTAGGCGACATTCAATTCTTGGTTCTCGACGAGGCCGACGAAATGCTCAACATGGGCTTTATCGAGGATGTCGAGGAGATCATGAGCCACACCCCCGAGGAGCGTCGCGTGATGCTTTTCTCGGCTACAATGCCTAAGCGCATCGTGTCGCTATCAGACAGATATATGCGCAACACCGAGATCATCAAGGTCGAGGGACGCCAACTCACAACAGACCTTACAGAGCAGATCTACTTCGAGGTTCGCGAGGGCGACAAGTTCGACGCACTAACCCGCATTATCGACATCGAGAACGACTTCTACGGAATCGTATTCTGCCGCACAAAGAACAACGTCGACGAGACTGTCAACCGCCTTATCGAGCGCGGCTATAGCGCCGATGGACTCCATGGCGATGTGTCGCAAGCTTCGCGCGAGAAGATCTTGCGCAAATTCCGCGACAAGAGCATCAACATATTGGTCGCTACCGACGTGGCAGCGCGCGGTATCGATGTCAACAACCTTACACACGTTATCAACTACTCGTTGCCTCAAGATTCGGAGAGCTACGTTCACCGCATCGGCCGCACAGGTCGTGCAGGTAACAAAGGTACCGCAATCACCTTTATCACCAAGAGCGAGATGCGCCACTTCGGATTTATGAAGCGCGATATCAACGTGGATATCAAGCGTGAGGAGCTACCTACGGCTCAAGATATCGTAGAGATGAAGCGCAACAAGATTAAGAACGACCTTCGCGAGATCATCACCAACGACAACTACCACGACCAGTCGGATATGGTCAAGGAGCTTTTGGAGCTCTACTCGCCCGAGATGGCTTTGGGAGCACTACTCCGTTTGGCATATCGCAGCGAGCTCGACGAGTCGAACTACCCCGAGATCCGCACATTCTCGGTCGACCGCAAAGGTACCACCCGCCTCTTCTTGGCTGTTGGTAAGCGCGATGGATACACCGGCCGCAAGGTGGTAGATATGCTCAAGGAGCGTTGCGGATTGGGCGATCGTCAGATCGACGACGTGGCTGTACTTGAGAGCTACTCATTTGTAACTGTGCCATTTACCGAGGCCGAGAAGATCGTCCACACTTTGGGTGAGGTTCGAGGAAGGCCTTTGGCTGAGATCACAAACGATAGCAAGGATGGTGGCGACCGTTCATCACGCCGTGGTGATCGTGGCTCACGCCGTGATTTCTCGGAGCGTCGCTCAGGTGGCGACCGTGGCGGTGACCGCTCGGAGCGCCGTGATCGCAACGATCGTGGTGATCGTGGTCGTGACCGTGGCCCACGCCGCCGCGAGTATGGCGACCGCGACCGCTCAGACCGCTCAGATCGTTCAGATCGCCGCGACCGTTTCGCAGGATTCGACTCA
Source organism: Rikenellaceae bacterium (assembly GCA_047173105.1). Classification (GTDB taxonomy): domain Bacteria; phylum Bacteroidota; class Bacteroidia; order Bacteroidales; family Rikenellaceae; genus Alistipes. The sequence goes on along the minus strand of JBCQVM010000025.1, from coordinate 23,686 downwards.
GGGGAGCGCCGTGCAGGTGGCAACCGATTCGAGGAGCGCCGCAGCTTCGAGCGTCGCGACAATAGCGAGCGCACAGCTGAGCGCCAAGGCGAGCGCAAAACACCATCGTTGATGTCCACCGAGAGCTTCGACTGGTCGGTATTCGAGACCGGCGGAAATAACACATGGGGCACAGATCGCTCAAAAGGCAAGCCAAAAGGCAAATTCGGCGGCAAGCGTCGATAGGCTTTGCACTCAAAGTTTTAACAAGTCTCTGATTTTCTGTAACAAGCAAGTTTGAACAGAAAATCAGAGACTTTTTTTATTATCGAGCATTCTCCTCGTCATTCCCGTGAAAAGGGGAATCTTAATTTATTTGCAGCATTGCATTTGTATAAGATTCCCGTTTTCACGGGAATGACGGGTGGGTGTGGGAATGACGGGTGGGTGTGGGAATGACGAGTGGGCACGGGAATGACAAGTGGGAATGGGAATGACGTAATATATAGGTAAAAGTATATTAAGCAAGATGTTGAAATAAAAAATACGATTTCCCCATAATTTTTGTATCTTTGTGCACAAAAACAAAATACAGCTATGGCAGATAATTCAATTCTCATTCGCCTCGACGGCCTCAAACTCAAGTTCGAGGAGATCGGGCAGAAGCTCACCGACCCCGAGGTAATTGGTGACGTTAAGCAATATATCCAGCTCACCAAGGACTACAAGGAGTTGGAGCCAATCATCGAGACTTCGGAGCGCTTCCGCAAGGCTATCAACGACTTAGCAGACGCCAAAGATATCTTTGCCAACGAAAAGGACGAGGATTTCCGCGAGATTGCACGCGAGGAGATTGCCACTTTGGAGCCCGCCATCGAGCGCATGGAGGAGGAGATCAAGTTGCTATTGATCCCCAAGGATCCGCAGGACGAGAAGAATGCTATCCTCGAGATCCGTGGCGGTACGGGAGGCGACGAGGCTGCGATCTTCGCGGGTGACTTGTTGCGCATGTACACCAAATATATCGAGACCAAGGGCTGGAAGTATGAGATGACCTCATTCTCGGATGGCACCTCGGGTGGCTTCAAGGAGGTTGTGCTCAAGGTGAGCGGTGCGGGAGTTTATGGCACACTCAAATATGAGTCGGGTGTACACCGCGTGCAGCGTGTGCCTCAGACCGAGACTCAGGGTCGTGTCCACACTTCGGCAGCTTCGGTGGCGGTACTTCCCGAGGCCGAAGAGTTCGACATCGAGATCTCGATGAACGACATCCGCAAGGATATCTTCTGCGCATCGGGCCCCGGTGGTCAGTCGGTTAATACAACCTACTCGGCTATCCGCCTTACGCACATCCCAACGGGAATCGTGGTGCAGTGCCAAGACCAGAAGTCGCAGCTCAAGAACTTCGACAAGGCATTCGAGGAGCTTCGTACGCGTGTATTTAACCTCGAATACTCTAAGTATCTCGACGAGATTTCGTCGAAGCGCAAGACGCTGGTTTCGACCGGCGACCGCTCGGCAAAGATCCGTACATATAACTACCCACAGGGTCGTATCACCGACCACCGCATCAACTTCACGATCTACAACCTCTCGGCATTTATGGATGGCGATATTCAGGGCGTGATCGACGAGCTGATCGTAGCGGAGAATGCTGAGCGCCTCAAGGAGAGCGAACTTTAGATCACCATCGCACAGTGTCTAAAACACTTACACTGAGCCAACTACAGCTCTCTATAAAGGGGGCACTTAGCGAGAGATTTCCTCTCGCTATCTGGGTTAGTGCCGAGATCGCCGAGATCAAGGTCAACTACTCGGGTCACTGCTATCTCGAATTGGTCGAGAAGGGCGAGCGCGACTCATTGGCCAAGGCGCAGTCGCGAGCGGTGATATGGCGCAGCAGCTACGCTGTGATCTCATCATACTTTCGTGCACAAACCGGGCAGGAGTTGGCCTCGGGACTCAAGGTCTTGATCAAGGTTTTGGTTAACTACCACGAGCTCTATGGGCTCTCGCTTCAGATCACCGATATCGACCCGTCCTACACCCTTGGCGATGCCGAGAGACAACGCCAACTCACTATAGCTCAACTGCAAAAGGATGGCGTGTGGGATATGAACCACGAGCAGCCACTGCCCCGATTACTCCAAAATATCGCTATTGTCTCGAGTGCAAATGCCGCCGGGTATCAAGATTTCTGCGAGGAGCTTCACCGCAGCAGCTACCACTTTCGCCTAACTTTATTCGATGCATTTATGCAGGGGGCGGGTGCCGAGGAGTCGATCATCTCATCGCTCGAAGCTATCGCCACATCCGGCAAGGAGTTCGACGTGGTGGTGATAATTCGCGGAGGCGGATCGGCAAACGATCTTCAATGCTTTAATGGCTATCGCCTCGCCTCGCATGTAGCACAATTCCCACTGCCAATCTTAGCTGGAATTGGCCACGACAAGGATGTGAGCGTAGTGGATATGGTTGCAGCACAGTCGCTTAAGACCCCCACGGCGGTGGCAACGATGCTCACCGAGCGCATGGCATCGCTCGAGGCGTGGTTAGAGAGTGCTGCCCTTGCGCTGCACGATGGTGCTGTGGCTATTACGCGCACGCACCTTGCTACTTTGGAGAGCTACTCCACATCTATTCAGGCTCGTGCTGAGCAGCTTATGGAGGCTCAACGCACACGACTCGAGGGATTTGCAACCTCACTTCCCGAGCGCACACAAGCTCTTATGGCACTCCATCGCTCCAAGCTCGATGGGCTCTCGGCAGCTGTTGAGCTCCACTCGCCCGCGCACCTACTTAAATTAGGCTACGCCGTGGCAAGACTTGGAGGTAAGGCACTTAGCTCAGCTACACAGGCCTCCGTAGGCGAGCAGATCACAGTAGAATTAGCCGAGGCCGAGATCACGGCACAGATAATAAAAATACAAAAGAGATAAATAACCATGGCAAAGTTAACATTGAGCTACGACGAGGCAATAGCGCAGATCGAAGCAATTATGACCAAGTTCCGCAGCGGCGAGATGTCGGTAGACCAACTCGCAGCAGAGGTGAAAAAGGCAACCGAGCTAATTGCACACTGCAAGGAGCGCCTCCACAAAGCCGAAGAGGATCTCAAAAAGGTAATGGAGTAACGATGAAGCGCCTTATCCGCACGCTGCTCAACCTTGTGCCACGTCCGCTGATGCAGCGCATGGCCTCGTGGAGTGTACCCATCTTAGGCTTGGTATACCTTGGCGAAGGTCGACGCTGCCCAATTTGCGGGTGTAAGCGCCGCAAGTTCCTACCCTATGGCTATGTCACCTCACGCGAAAACGCACTCTGCCCCTCGTGCCTCTCGCTCGAGCGTCACCGACTATTGTGGCTCTATCTCGAGCGCGAAACATCGCTCACCAAGAGCCGCCCTACACTGCTCCATATAGCCCCCGAAGTATCGATAATGCGCAAGCTCAAAGCGGTTTATAAGAGTTTCCCGAAAAGATACCTCACCGCCGATTTAGAGAGCCCCTTGGCATACCTCCACTTCGATGTACAGCAAATACCCCTCGACGACAACTACGCCGAGGTGATCCTCTGCAACCACCTCTTGGAGCATGTCGCCGACGATCGATTAGCTATGCGTGAGCTGCATCGTGTGATGCAACCGGGAGGCTGGGGAGTTATGCTATCACCCGTGGAGTACGACCGCCACGAGACATTTGAGGATGATTCGATCACCGACCCCAAGGAGCGCACCAAGATCTTTGGTCAATATGACCATCGCCGAATATATGGCCTCGACTACGCCGACCGCCTGCGCGAGGCTGGATTCGAGGTGGAGGAGATTAGATATTTCGAGGAGTTGACCCCCGCCGAAAGGGAGGAGTATGCCTTAACTGATGAGGTTATCTATTTGGTTCGTAAGGGAATTAGGAGTTAGGAGTTACCCTCGCACGTCATTCCCGCGAAGGCGGGAATCTTATACAAACTTAGCGCCCCCAAAGATTGCGATCGGTCTCGCGTGCGATAACCTTGTGGAGCAGGAGCAGCGAGACAACATTTGGGATTGCCATTAGGGCATTCATGGTGTCGGCAGCGTTCCACACCAACGCCAACTGCGTCACGGAACCGATGTAGCAGACCAAGATATTAACTATGCGATAACCCACGATGCAGCGATTGCTGTTGGTGAGATACATAACAGCTTTCTCGCCATAGATATACCATGCGATAATCGTTGAAAAGCAGAATGTTATAAGACCCACGGTGAGGATCGTGGTGCCCACATAAGGGATCTGCGCAAAGGCCTCCTTGGTGAGCATCGCACCATTGGCAAGCGAAATATTGGGGTTTGCCACAACGCTACTCATGATTGTCATTCCCGTGAGGGCGCAGATAACTACGGTATCCCAAAATGTCCCCGAGCCCGAGATAAGCGCCTGATGCACTGCATTATTGCTCTTAGCTGCGGCAGCCACAATAGGAGCCGAACCCATACCTGCCTCATTGCTGAAGAGACCTCGCGCAACGCCATAGCGCATCGCCATCATCGCAGCAGCACCCGCCATGCCTCCGCCAATGGCTTTGAAATCGAATGCATTATGCATAATTATCGAGAGCGCTTCGCCCAAGAATTGGCGGTTGATAATAAGTATCGTCGTGCAGCCCAAGATATAGAAGATAGCCATAGTTGGCAGCAGCACCAGCGACACCTTAGCCACGCCCTTAATTCCGAAGCAGATCACAAGCCCCATGCCGATAGTCACCACTGCGCCACTGATGTATGGCGAAATTCCTGTTGTCTCCTGCAAAATCGTAGTGATGGTATTCGACTGCACCGTGTTGCCGATTCCGAAAGTTGCCAAGGCGGTAAAGATAGCAAAGAGCACCGCTAACCACTTTAATCCCAAGCCACTATCCAAGGCACACATGGGCCCTCCCAACATCTGCCCATCGGCTCCTTTGCGACGATATTTTATCGCCAAGATGCCCTCACTATACTTGGTGGCAAAGCCAAAGACTCCCGTGAGCCAGCACCAAAAAATTGCGCCGGGCCCGCCCAAAGCGATCGCCGTAGCCACTCCGATGATATTACCCGTGCCGATAGTTGCAGCAAGCGACGAGAAGAGTGCTGCCAAGGGAGAGATATCGCCCTTAGCTCCCTTCTCCCGTTTGAACGAGAGGCGGATCGCCATGCCGATTTTGCGCTGCGGAACGCGCAGGCGGAAAGTGAGAAAAATATGCGTTCCGAAGAGCAGAACAATCATCGGAACACCCCATAAATAGTTGTTTACGGTGCAGAAAAATTCATTTATTTGAGTAGCTATCATACCTGTAAATGTTTTTATGGTTTTCTTCTATTAGGCTGGTTATTCCCTTATTTTACCGTCACTCCCGCACTCTTGCCGTCATTCCCACACTCTTGCCGTCACTCCCGCACTCTTGCCGTCATTCCCGCATTTTTACCGTCATTCCCGCGAAAGCGGGAATCTTAAAAACAAGTACAAAAACTCCCCTTTAAGATCCCCGCTTTCGCGAGGATGACGTAATAGAGCTTAAAAGTTAAAATCTTATGCCTCCCTCTCGCAAATGAAGGCGCAGAGGTTCATTAGTGCTGTGCGGTACTCCGACTCCTCGTATTGGGCGAGGATCGCGGTTGCTTTGTCAATATATGCTCTCATCACGGATGTTGCGAACTCGATGCCGCCACCCTGCTCGACCATCTTTTGGAGGGTGTCGATTGCTGCTGCATCCTCCTTGCAGGCGGATAGTAACTGTGTGATTTGTGCCACCTGCTCCTCGGTGGAGTTCTCGATAATGTAGAGCAGAGGTAGGGTCACTTTACCCTCACGCAGATCACCATTCGAGGGCTTGCCCGTTTTGGCCTCGGGGCTATAATCGAGGATATCGTCTTGAATCTGGAACGCCATTCCGATGGCCTCACCAAAGCGGCGCATCTTGTCCACTGCCGAGGGTGATGCACCTGCCGAGAGAGCACCTGCCGAGGCGCTTATTGAGATTAACGAGGCTGTTTTCTTGTGGATTATATCGATATACGCCTCGCGCGTCATGGTGTGTTTCGCGGCGAAATCATCTTGAATCACCTCGCCCTCACAGAGGATCGAGATACTCTTGGCGATATGTGCCACGATATCGTATTGACCACTCGACATACCGAGTGTCAAGGTGCGCCCAAGGATATAGTCACCCACCAAGATCGACTTGCGCGACTGCCACATAGCATTGAGCGAGGGCTTGCCGCGGCGCGAATCGGAGTTGTCGATCACATCGTCGTGGATAAGCGACGAGAGGTGGATCATCTCGACCATCGTTGCCGCAACCCACGCACGACGACTCACAATATGGGCGGGTGAGTTGAGCGCTGCCGAGAGCATAACCACAAGTGGGCGGACTCCCTTACCGCGCGACGAAAGTGCGTAGGTAAGCATCTGGCTCAGCAGCGGGCTTTCGGCCTTGAACTGCTCGGCAATGAAATTGTCGAACCCCGCTAAGTCGCTTGCTATGGGCGCTTTTATATCGTTTAGTGTAGCCATTAGATGTTGGGTGTAGTTAATCAAAGACAAAAGTAATGATTTTTTGTTAATCAACACACCTTTCCAAGAAGTTTTTAGTACCTTTGTAAGTTGAGAAGTATATTTTTGTTATGAGAATTAAGATTGAATGGCGCTTGGCGCTTCCTACAATAGTTGCGGTGGCGCTCTATGCGCTGCTTTCGTATGGCTACTTTGCGCCTCAACTGCGGGGCGAGGTGCTCTACCAACACGATGTGCAGCAGTACGAGGGTATGACCCAAGATATCTTGGAGAGTCGCGAGGCCACGGGCATTGACCCGCAGTGGACGGGTTCGATGTTTGGCGGCATGCCAGCCTACCTGATCAACGTTGCACACCCCACGCAGATCATCAAGAGCAGCTTTTCGCACCTAACAAATAGCTTTGGCACTCCCGCCGCCTTTATCTTCTTTGCGATGCTCGCGATGTATTTGATGCTCGTTATGATGGGCTTTGGAGGTTGGGTCTCGATCGTGGGAGGATTGATGTATGGCCTATCGACCTACCTCTTTTTGATTATCGAGGCGGGGCACGTCACCAAGATGTGGGCTCTGGTCTACGCTCCTATGATGTTTGGCGGAGTCTATATGGCACTGCGTGGCAAGTGGTTGTGGGGCGCAGCCTTGGCGGCACTCTTCGCCTCGCTCGAGATTGGGGCTAACCATCCGCAAATCACCTACTACTTCGCAATGGCTATCGCCGCCTTTTGGCTCTCGGAGCTCTACTTCGCCTACCGCAGCTCGCGCTTGGGGGAGTTTGGCAAGCGCACGGCAGCCCTCGCCGTGGCGGCAATTTTGGCCGTTGGGTCGAACCTCTCGCCACTCTGGTACACTATGGAGCACACCCCCGAGACTATGCGCGGGGGCTCGGAGTTGATCACTGAGGGGCATGGCGAATCGGGCTTGGATATGGACTACGCCTTGGCGTGGAGCTATGGCCGCACTGAGAGCCTTAATATGCTCATCCCAAACTTTGTGGGAGGCTCCTCATTTGATAGTTTTGCACAAGATGGCGCTGTTGCCACGGCTCTTGCACCATACAACGCGTCGCATATCGCCTCACAACTGCCGCTCTATTGGGGCCCGCAAGGGTTTACTGGTGGGCCTACATATATTGGGGCTGTGGTGATCTTCCTTGCTCTTTTAGCGCTGCTCATGGCTCGCCCGCGTGAGAGATGGTGGATAGTGGCCATCACCTTGATAATGATTCTTTTGGCTTGGGGACGCCACTTCGGGTGGTTCTCGGAGCTATTCTTCAAGATACTTCCCGGCTACAATAAGTTCCGCACAGTCTCGATGACATTGGTTGTGGTGCAGTGGACACTGCCACTCTTGGCTACCATGGCGCTCTGGAAGATCTGGAGCGGTGAGGTTGGTGGCGCGGAGCTAAAGCGCAAGCTCAAGATCGCCGCGGGGGTGGTCGGAGGAGTACTACTACTGCTCGTAGTAGCTGGTACGGCGCTCTTTGAATTTGGCTATGACGAGGGCTTCAGACTACTGATTAATAATCAATTTCCCGAGCAATTAGCCTCGCAGGTTGCTCAGGCGATGGCCTCGGAGCGCGCTGCGGTGATGCGTGCCGATGCTCTGCGATCGCTCCTATTGGTGGCATGCTCGGCGGCGGCGATATGGCTTTTGACTGCCGGCAAAATTAAGCGCGGGGTGCTACTTGGTGCTGCTGGATTGTTGGTGATCTTGGACTTGGTGCCGGTGAACCACCGCTATCTCAATGGCGACGACTTCGTCTCGGCACGTGAGGCGAAGATCTATCCCACGGCAATCGACACAGAGATTCTACGCGATACCGACCTTGGCTACAGAGTATTAAACCTCACGGTGAGCCCATTTAACGACGCCACAACATCATACTTCCACCGCTCGGTGGGCGGATACCACGGCGCAAAACTATCGCGCTACCAAGATGTGATCGACCGCTACTTCACACGTAGCATCAAATACGAGATCCTCGATATGCTCAACACTCGCTACGTGATCGATCTCGACGAGGATTACACCCCACTACTCTTGGTCAACGACGAGGCGTTGGGTGCAGCATGGTTCGTCTCGCAGATCGTCGAGGTGGGCTCAGCTCGCGAGGAGATCGAGGCAATTGGTGCCATTCCTCTTGGCGATATGGCAGCGGTGGATAGCGCCTTCGGGGTGCGACTTGCTACATTGGGGCAGGGTCAGATCGAGCTCGTGGAGTATGAGCCTAACTACTTGCGATACAGCTATTCGGCCGATGCAGATGGTGTGGCGGTATTCTCGGAGATCTACTACCCCAAGGGGTGGCGAGCATATATCGACGGGGTGGAGGCTCCCTACTTTAGAGCCAATTATATTTTGCGCGCAATGGAGCTTCCCGCCGGCCAGCATACTGTCGAATGGCGCTTTAGGGCTCCTCGCTGGTCGCTTATTAGCGCCATCACCCTCGTCTTCTCGCTGCTAATTCTACTATCAATCTTAACTCTTATAATTGCAACAATATATGAAAGACGACAAAAGATTAAAGCGTAAGGTTCGCAACTCCTACGCCGTTTCGACCATAAGCATCGCGCTTGTGCTCTACTTGGCCGGTGCCGTGGGCTACCTGATCTACACAGTGTTTGGGGTCACCTCAACCCTCGAGCAGAGCATCGTGGCAACCGTGGAGCTCTACGATGGTGTGGGCGAGGCGCAACGTGAAGGGATCCGCGCTCAGATCGCAGCATCGCCCGTGGTGGGCGAAGTGGCGTTCCTCTCGCGAGAGAGCAAGGCGCAGGACGAGGAGTTCCGCACACTCTTCGGCGACGACTTCGAGGCTATTATGGCCTCCAACCCGCTGCGTGACAGCTACGAGGTGCAGCTCTTGGCCTCGTCGCAGGAGCCCGAGGTGTTGGCTTCGTTCTTGGAGAGGGTTGAGCGGATCTCGGGTGTGGAGGCGGTATACTACCCCGCAATGCTTGTCGAGAGGGTGCATTCGACACTCTCGATGATCGAGACTGTGTTGCTACTATTTGGCGCTACGCTACTCTTTATCTCGCTGGTGCTACTCAACAACACGATCCGCCTTGCGATCTACTCGCGCCGATATATCATCAACACGATGAAGTTGGTGGGTGCAACACGTTGGTTTATAATGCGCCCACTTATTTGGAGCGGCATTAAGAGTGGCTTTGGTGCGGGCTTTATCGCCTCGCTGCTATTCTTGGGGTCGGTTTGGGCTCTTGGCTCGACGCTGCCCGAGTTGATGGCGGTTGGTGATTTAGAGCTTTTGGGCGTGATTGTTGGGGCAATTATCCTCAGTGGTATCGTTATTTCATTAATTTTTACGATCTTTGCAGCCAATAAATTTGTTAACATGAAGTCGAACAAGATATATTTATACTAAAAAATGGCGAAAAAAACTCAGATACAAGAGCCCGACCAAGAGCAGCAGATGCCTTTGGCGCTCAAAAACTACAAGCTCCTTTTAGCAGGCTTCCTCATTATCCTCTTAGGCTTCGTGCTAATGTCGGGAGGCGGGGCAACTACCGAGAGCTATTTCGACTATTCGATGTTCTCGTTCCGCAGAATCACCTTGGCACCCATCGTGGTGGTAGCGGGATTTGTCGTGGAGATCTACGCAATCCTTAAAAAGTAGCTTATTACACCTCAAACTATGAATATTATCGAAGCAATTATCTTGGGCATTGTCCAAGGTATAACAGAATTTTTGCCCGTCTCGAGTAGCGGGCACCTCCAGATCGTCAAGGCGTTGATGGGGGTCGAATTGGAGGAGAATATCGCCTTCGACTTGGCGCTGCATGCCGGCACGGTGTGTAGCACAATCTTGGTGTTGTGGCACCAGATCTCAAAGATCGTGCGTGGCGTATTCACAACGCGCAACTTTATCAACGAGGATCAGGCCTATGTGCTCAAGATCGCCCTCTCGATGATCCCTGTGGCTATCGTGGGCTTCACCCTCGAGGATAAGCTCAATGTGATGCTCTCGAGCAATGGGATCCTAATTGTGGTGGGGTGCATGTTGCTGCTCACCGCCCTGCTGCTTGCCTTTGCAACTTATGCCAAGCCACGAGAGAGGGAGTCGATATCTTACCGCGACTCATTTATTATAGGTATAGCGCAAGCTGTGGCGGTGATGCCCGGCATCTCGCGCTCGGGTGCGACCATCGCCACAGGCCTTATTTTGGGCAACAAAAAGGAGAGCGTGGCGCAATTCTCGTTCTTGATGGTCTTGGTGCCGATATTGGGCAAGTCGCTCTTGTCGCTGATCGGAGGCGATGCTGTGTGGGATAGCGTTGGGGTTGTGCCTATGGCTGCTGGCTTCCTTTCATCATTCGTGGTGGGCGTGCTGGCTTGCAAATTTATGATTGATATTATTAAGCGCGGTCGCCTCGTCTGGTTCGCATATTACTGTTTGATTGCAGCAATTTTCTCGTTTGCACTCTACTTCTTTAACTAAACGCACAATGGAGGATTTAACTCAGATAAATTTCCCCGAGGGGTATATTGCGCTCATTGATAAACCCTTGCGATGGACTTCGACCGACGTTGTTCGCAAAATCAACTACGCGCTGCGCCACAAGGGCTTTCGCAAAATCAAGGTGGGACACGCCGGCACGCTCGACCCATTGGCCACGGGCGTTCTACTGATCTGCATCGGCAAGGCCACCAAGCGTGTAAACGAGCTTCAGGCCGAGACCAAAGAGTATATCGCCGAAGTTACCTTGGGCGCCACCACTCCCAGCTACGACTTGGAGCACGAGATCGACAAGCGCTACCCCACCGACCATATCACGCGCGAGATGATCGACACAGCATTGGAGAGCCTCAGCGGTGAGCGATTGCAGACTCCGCCCATCTACTCGGCAAAAAAGGTCGAGGGTGTACGCGCCTACGAATTGGCTCGCGCAGGCGAGGCGGTCGAGGTGCGACAGGCACTTATCAATATCTACTCCATCGAGGTCGTGGAGTTCGAGATGCCCCGCCTAACTCTGCGCGTTAGGTGTAGCAAGGGCACCTACATCCGCTCGCTGGCCATGGAAATCGGCGAGGCGCTCCAGAGTGGGGCGCACCTCTCGGCACTCAGACGCACGCTTAGTGGAGGCTATAGAGTGGAGGATGGATGGCAGTTAGAAGAATTTATGGAAAAGTTAGAAGAGATTGAAACAAAATAGAATATTTTGCGTATAAACTTTATTGACACTTTTTTTGTTAACAAAAATTAGAGCATAGAAAAATATGAAATTATCGCGTTATGGCTACGATTTCTCGGCCGAAATGTTGGCTGAGCACCCTGCAGAAGTTCGTGACGAGTCACGACTAATGGTGATCGATCGCAAAACAAAAACCATTGAACATCGCACATTTAAGGATATCCTCGACTACTTCGACGAGGATGATCTCTTTGTGATGAACGACACCAAGGTCTTCCCCGCACGCCTCTATGGCAACAAAGAGAAAACTGGTGCCGAGATTGAGATCTTCTTGCTTCGCGAGCTCAACCATGAGTTGCGCTTGTGGGATGTGCTTGTCGACCCTGCGCGCAAAATACGTATCGGCAATAAGCTCTATTTTGGTGATGACGACCTATTGGTTGCCGAGGTGATCGACAACACCACCTCGCGCGGTCGCACTTTGCGATTCCTCTTCGATGGAACCCACGAGGAGTTCAAAGAGGCACTCTACAAGTTGGGCGAGACCCCACTGCCACACTGGATCCGCGAAAAGGTGGAGCCCGAGGATGCCGAGCGCTACCAAACAATTTATGCCCAGCATGAGGGCGCCGTGGCTGCTCCGACTGCAGGCATGCACTTCTCCAAGCACCTAATTAAACGCATGGAGATCAAAGGTGTAGAGAGCGCTTTCTTGACACTTCACGTGGGCTTGGGCAACTTCCGCAAGGTCGATGTCGAGGATCTCTCGAAACACAAGGTTGACTCGGAGCAATATATCGTCTCGGCGGAGTGTGTCGAGCAGGTTAACGCAGCACGTCGCGAGGGTCGTAAGATTCTCTCGGTAGGCACCACTGTGATGAAGGCATTGGAGAGCGCCGTTTCGACCAATGGAATGATCAAGGAGATGAACGGTTGGACAAACAAATTTATCTTTGCTCCATACGACTTCACGGTTGCTTCGTCGCTTGTGACCAACTTCCACCTGCCCTACTCCACACAACTGATGTTGGTTTCGGCTTATGGTGGCTATGATATCATCGCCGAGGCTTATCGCGTAGCTAAGCAGGAGGGGTATCGTTTTGGCACTTATGGCGATGCAATGCTGATTTTATAGGCAAATATACCTATATATTATGCTCTGCTGTTCGCTTTTTTTGAAAAGCGACGAAATTTTATTACCTTTGTAAAAATCTAAACTTAAGAGATAGATGTCATCAAAAAAGATATTATACGTTTGTCAGGAGATAGAGCCATATATCGCGGACTCTGCTAACGCTACTTTCTGTCGCGCACTTTTGCAAGGTGTGCAGGAATGCGGTAATGAAATTCGCTCGTTCACCCCTCGCTATGGCGTTATCAACGAGCGTCGCAATCAGCTCCATGAGGTGATCCGACTGTCGGGTATGAACCTCATAATCAACAACAACGACAACCAGCTCATCATCAAAGTGGCCTCAATCCCTCAGGCTCGTCTTCAGGTCTATTTTATCGACAATGAGGATTTCTTCTCGCGCAAGGCAGTGCTCTGCGACAACGAGGGTAAGGAGTTCGCCGACAACGATGAGCGTGCGATCTTCTTTGCGCGTGGCGTGTTGGAGACCGTCAAGAAGTTGCGTTGGGCTCCCTCGATTGTCCATTGCCACGGTTGGTTCTCGGCAATCGTGCCATTATATTTGAAGCACACCTTTGCCGACGATCCTATCTTCCAAGATATCAAGGTTGTAGTGTCGTTATACGACGATCAATTTGCTGATTCGCTCAACGCCGACTTCAAAGAGAAGATCGTAGCAGAGGGACTTTCGGACGATAATATTGATATTTTAAATGATCCATCATACGAAAATCTCTATAAATTCGTTATCTCTTATGCTGACGGTGTTGTAATTGCTTCGAAAAATGCAAATCAAGAGGTTGTTGAGTTTGCTCGTGCAAATGGCAAAAAAATCTTGGAGTACAAAGAAGTTGATCTCGAGCAGACCGCAGAAGCTAAAGAATTATACGAAAATTATGACAAATTCTATGAGTCACTCTAATCTTTTGCGCCGCCTTATTGGTGGGGTTTCGGTAATCGCAATAGTTGCGATCATCACATTTAGTGGTTGTACACAGGTTGATACCTCGCTTGGTAGCGACCTTACGCTCGACAACCAATCCATCAAATTGGGGCAAATGAACATCAATAGTACGGATGGCAACTACTTCGAATCGCGCCTACATATTACCGACTCGATCAACACAGGCGGTATCACGTATGGTTATTTCGGAGCTTCCGGTAACGACACCTTCGGTACGCGCCGTGCGGAGTTCTTCACGCAATATATCGTCGCTAACACGTTAGATGACGATATCTTCGGATATATGCCGATCTACGACTCGGCGGTTCTTTACCTCTCGATCAATAGCTATGGCGGTGATACGACTATCTCGCAGCAGTTCGAGATCTACGAGATTATCGACAATAGCTTTATCACTGAGTCGGCTGACTCGATCTTCTTTTGCAGTTTCGATGTGACCGATTATTTGGACGACGATCCTATCTTTACCTTCACCTTCCCCGATGTACTTAACCAAGTCTACGTCAGCACCTCGTATGTCAAGTTGGAGGATACCGACAAGACTGCCGATTTTATCGCGCGCCTTATGTTGGAGGAGATCACCGGCGACTACGACGAGGATATCTACGAGGATGACGAGGAGTGGGTTAGCACATTCTTGGGACTCTACATTCGCCCCATAGCACCATTGGAGCCAATCACGGCGGGTAACCCCGGCGCGATCTACGAGACTACCCTTTCGAGCACCGGGTTCGGTTTCTATGGCCGTAGCCGCGAGGAGGATGATATCACCCTAATTAAGGATACTATCGGTATGTCGTACTACTTCTACTCATCGTATGCTGATTATGGCAACATCTCGATCAACGTCGTAGACTACAACTTCGATGGTTCGCTCATAGACTACGACAAGGTTCGCAAACGCGGTGAGGCGGCAACCGATGAGCAGCTCACCTCGACACTCAGAGTCGAGGGTATGGCAGGTATCGTGAGTGAAATCACCATCACCCCCGAATTCCTCTACGAGCTCGATACAATCTTAGATGCTGAGGAGGCCGAGAGTGGCGAGACCTACGAGAGCCTTTTCTTCAATCAGGCTAAGCTTATGATCTATTTGGAGGGCATCGATGGTTACGACTACACAACTATCAACCCCTACTCAGTTACGCCATGGCTTAACTATATGCCAACAAAATTGGGTCTCTACTCCGACTATTCGAACTACTACTACGATGAGGACGATGTGACCTATACATCCCTTACCGGCGTTGCCGATTACCTCTATGCTTATGAGTCGAGCTACACGTTGGACTTCGGAGGATCGCTCAACCGCACGTGGTGTTGTTATGTGATGAACATCCCCGGCCAGATCCAAGTTATCTGGAACGAATACCTCGAGGCCAAAGAGGAGGCCGAGGAGAATGGCACAGAGATCGACTGGGACTCACTCACAGAGCGCACGATCTATTTGGCACCGATAGCGACAAACCTATTCTCACAGCAATATGCATCGTTGCAGGCTGGAGACGCAGATATGAATAGTGCACCTATGAAAATAGAGTTAACTTACACATTGATAAAGTAGAAAAAAAATATGCAGGATAATTTAGTTATAGTCGAGTCCCCTGCCAAAGCGAAAACCATAGAGAAGTTTTTGGGCAAGGACTTTATTGTAAAATCAAGCTTCGGTCACATCCGAGACTTAGCGAAAAAGGATCTCGGAGTAGATATCTCAAATAGCTATAACCCCGTTTACGAGGTCTCGAGCGATAAGAAAAAAGTGGTCGATGAGCTCAAACGTTTGGCAGCCTCGGCAAAGAGAGTCTGGTTGGCATCCGATGAGGACCGCGAGGGAGAGGCGATCGCTTGGCACCTGACTCAAGTGCTCGACCTACCCGTAGCGGAGACCAAACGAATAGTTTTTCACGAAATCACTAAGCGTGCGATATTGGAGGCGATCGAGGCTCCACGCACTGTAAATATGAATTTAGTAAATGCCCAGCAGGCGCGTCGAGTTTTAGACCGCTTGGTGGGTTTTGAGCTATCTCCAGTTCTTTGGCGCAAGGTGCGACCACAGCTCTCGGCGGGACGTGTGCAGAGTGTTGCCGTACGCCTTATTGTGGAGCGCGAACGCGAGATTATCGCTTTCGAGCCTAAGCAATATTTCAGAGTGGTAGCGCAATTCTCTAAGGAGGGCGCTAAGAGCCTCTTCAAGGCGGAGCTCAATCGTCGCTTCGACACCTTGGCCGAGGTCGAGGAGTTCTTGGCGGACTCAGTAGGAGCGTCGTTTAGCGTTGCGAAGGTCGAGGAGAAACCACTTAAGCGCTACCCCGCACCGCCATTCACCACCTCGACTCTCCAACAGGAGGCGGGTCGCAAGTTGGGTATGTCCGTATCACAAATTATGTCGGTGGCGCAGCGCCTCTACGAGCAGGGACTTATCACCTATATGCGTACCGACTCGGCGAACCTCTCGGCACAAGCCTTGGCGCAGTGCAAGGAGGAGATCACCAAGAACTATGGCGCAGAGTACTCGTCGCCGAAGAACTACAAAACAAAGAGTAAGGGTGCCCAAGAGGCTCACGAGGCGATCCGTCCATCGTACATCGAGCGCCAACATATCGAGGGAGCCTCGGCCGAGAAACGCCTCTACGACCTTATCTGGAAGCGCACGGTAGCCTCGCAGATGGTCGCAGCAGAGCTCGACCGCACAGTGGTCGCTATCGAGCGCGGTGGCAAGCCCGCAACCTTCACCTCGACAGGTGAGGTGGTTCGTTTCGACGGATTTATGCGCCTCTACACCGAATCGGTTGACGAGGATGCACACAGCGACGAGGCCGACCTAACACGCCTACCCAAGCTCAAAGTTGCCGACTCTCTCACAGCAAACGAGATCGCAGCGACCGAGCGCTACACGCAGAGCCCTGCACGCTATATCGAGCCATCGCTCGTAAAGCGCCTCGAGGAGCTTGGCATTGGACGTCCTTCGACCTACGCCCCCACGATCACCACTGTGATCAACCGCGGATATGTCGTTAAACAGAACCGCGATGGCATCAAACGCGACTACCAGCTGCTAACCCTCAAAGAGGGTACAATTGATCGCAAGGTACTCTCGGAGAACGTCGGCAAGGAGAAGAACCGCTTGGCACCCACCGATATAGGAATGTTAGTTAATGACTACCTCGAGGATCAATTCTCGTCGATTATAGATTATAACTTCACGGCAAATGTCGAGAAGGAGTTCGATAGAGTGGCCGAGGGCGAGATCGAGTGGAACACGATGATCGACGACTTCTACAAACCATTCCACTCGCTCGTTGATGTAGCTATCGGCGAACAAGCATCGCGTGCATCGCACGAGCGCATCTTGGGTGTTGACCCTAAGAGCGGCCGTGAGATCAAAGCTCGTATTGGGCGCTATGGCGCTATGGTCGAGATCGTTGCGCCGGAGGGTGAGAAACCTCGCTACGCAGGTCTTAAGGCTGGTCAACTCATTGAGTCGATCACCCTCGAGGAGGCACTAACGCTCTTTGACCTTCCTCGCTCATTGGGCGAATTCGAGGGTCATGAGTTGGTTGTTGGCATCGGTCGTTTTGGCCCCTATGTGCGTCAAGATAAGTCGTTTACTTCGCTCGCTAAGAGCGACGATCCATACACGATCACCTTGGAGCGCGCAATGGAATTGATCGTCACAACGCGCGAGACAAAGGCGGCGGCAAACACCCCCATCAAGAGCTTTGAGGAGGATGCCGACGTGGTGATCAAGAATGGTCGCTATGGAGCATATATCGCCTCGGGCAAGAAGAATTATCGCATCCCCAAAGGACGTGTAGCCGAAGAGCTTACGCTGGAGGAGTGTCGCGAGATTATCGCAAAGAGCAAGAAATAATTAACCGCAAAAAAGATAAAACTATGAAGAATATATTTTTAGCAGTACTTCTACTGAGCGTAGGAGTTAGCGCACAGGCACAAGAGGAGCAAGCAGCAGAGGAGTCAAAAGGTTATGAGTTCACCGACATCAAGGTGATCCCCGGCACATCTGTCAAGAATCAATATCGTAGCGGTACATGTTGGTGTTACAGTGGCATTTCACTCTTGGAGAATGAGATTATCAAGGCTGGCGGCAGCGAGTTGGATCTATCGGAGATGTGGGTGGTACGCCACGCATACGTCGACAAGGCGGTTAAGTATGCTCGTCTACACGGCAGCCTTAATTTGGCCGTAGGTGGTGCTTTCCACGATGTAACGGAGATGATCAAGAAGTATGGTATCGTGCCTCAGGAGGTA
Organism: Rikenellaceae bacterium; assembly: GCA_047173105.1. Taxonomy (GTDB): domain Bacteria; phylum Bacteroidota; class Bacteroidia; order Bacteroidales; family Rikenellaceae; genus Alistipes. Next base: position 5,654 of record JBCQVM010000025.1, on the reverse strand, counting down.
TACGAGGGTCTTAACTACGGCACCGATCTACCTGTTTTCAACGAGATCGACGAGGTGGTCAAAGCATATATGGACGCTATCATCAAGGCTCCAAACCGCACACTAACAACAGCTTGGCTCACAGGACTCAACGCAATCATGGATAGCTACTTCGGTGAGCTTCCTCAGACATTCGAGGTCGATGGCGTGGAGTACACTCCAATGAGCTATGCCAAATCGTTACCAATCGACATCGACGACTATATCGGCATCACATCGTTCACTCACCACCCATTCTACGAGCAATTCGTAGTGGAGGTTCCCGATAACTGGATGTGGATGCCATCGTACAACTTGCCACTCGACGAGATGATGGCAGTCATCGACTCAGCTCTCGAGGCGGGTTACTCGGTGGGTTGGGCAACCGACGTGAGCGAGCAGGGCTTCAGCCGCACCAAGGCTTTGGCGATCGTTCCCGAGGATGATTTGGACAACCTTAGCGGCACCGAGGCAGAGCGCTGGGGCGCAATGACCAAAGAGGAGAAGGCTCAGGCTCTATATGCATTCGACTCACCAATCAAGGAGAAGTCAATCACACAGGAGATGCGCCAAAAAGGCTACGACAACTACGAGACAACCGACGACCACGGAATGGTGATCGAGGGTACGGCAGTCGACCAAGAGGGTAATCCATTCTATAAGGTGAAGAATTCATGGGATGTGATCCCTCCATACGATGGATACTACTACTTCTCACGCCCATTTGCCGAGTACAAGACAATCTCGATTATGGTCAACAAGAATGCATTGCCTAAATCTATAAAGAAGTCACTTGGTTTATAGTTCGTAGAAGAGAAGTCACAAGAGATTAAAACCGGGAGGGTACAAAATATTTTGCCGTAAACCACGTTTGAGATAAAAAGATATCATATGAAGAAATTATTTGTTTTTGCCTTGGCACTCTTGGCAGTTGTAGCCTGCAATGATACCAGCGAGGTTGAAGAGGTAGTTATAACAACACTCGAGGGAAGCTCATTCAGCCTCTCGGAGTTTGGTGCGCACACCTTTCCCGCTACCGATAGTTGGGTTATCACCGACGATAGCGCTACCACCGACGACTTCGAGGGACTTAGCGCAGCTATCGAGTATATCTCGGCAAGCGATTCTGAGCGCTCCATTGCGCTCGAATTCACGGCACTCACTGCGATTCCTTCGTATGCAATCTATGGCACCGCACTTAGCGATGCTTCGCGCAGCTTCACCGCACTTGGTGCGCTCGAAGCACCATACGCTGTGAGCGTTGGCGCCTATGCATTTGACTCTTGCTCGTCACTCAGCTCGATTTATATGCCACTTGCGGAGAGCGTCGACAAATATGCTTTTAATGGCTGTACCTCGCTCCAATCTCTCGAAATGGAGTATGCAACCTCGATCGGCGCTTCGGCATTCAACAACTGTAACTCGATGCAAACAATCGACCTTCCGCTTGTCGAGAGCCTCGGTGAGCAGGCATTCCGCCTCTGCTCTTCGGTAGAGGAGCTCTCGTTCCCCGAGCTGATTAAGATGGGCGCAGGTGCGCTATCCTACTGCACTGCACTCACTTCGCTCGATGCGCCACAGCTTATTTCACTTGGCGACTATGCCCTCTGCGAGGCTGTCTTGCTCACCACGATCTCAACGCCCCTGCTCGAGGAGATTGGCTCATACGCCTTTATCGCGTGTGCTTCACTTGAGAGCTACACCATAACCGAGAGCGTAGCGACAATAGGCAACGGAATTTTCAACTCGTGCGATAACATCACCCAGATCACAATGGAGGATAACGACCTCTACCTATTCGAGGATGGAATGCTCTACGATGCCGCACAAAGCGAGCTTATCTTGGCGTTGCAGAGCGTAATCTCGGGCGATATCGTATTCCCCACAACTCTTGTAACCATACGCGATAGAGCTCTATATAACTGCTACCAAGTGACCTCGATCGAGGTGCCCGCAGTCGAGATCATCCCATACGGTGCTTTCGCATTCTGCGAGGCGCTCATCACGGCTACATTCGACATCGCTACGACATTCGAGGCACAAGCGCTATTCGACTGCCAGATTCTCGAGACACTCTCGGCGCCATACCTCACCACGCTCGAGTCAAAATCGCTATACAACTGCGACAGCATCACCGACCTCTCGATTGCCACCGCCCCCGGCGTTGCCCTCGACTACATCGACGTGCAAGCATTCTATGGCGCTTATATCGACTACACTATTCTCACACTCAGCGCCGCAAATGCCGACTATGTGTCGTATGGCGATACGCTCACCGTGGGCGAATTCACTGCTGAGTTCTACGACATTGATGTTTTAGAGGAGTAGTCTTTCCGCTTTCTTGCGTTGGGGACTGCCTCCGGCGGGCGGGGATTGCACCCCCGCGGGTGCGTACTTCGGTTTGCAGTTTTTGGGCTTTGATCGCTTTGCTCAAAGTTTAAAGAGAGTCTATTTTTTCTGCTTCAAGCAAGCTTGGCAGAAAAAATAGACTCTCTTTAAATTTCAAACACCTACAACTCCAAGTCGCCACCGAACACCTCGTGCCATGGCAAGCCCTGCTCACCTAACTCGGCCAAGAATGGATCGGGATCGAACTCCTCGACATTATAGACACCTGCTCCCTTCCAGAGACCTCGTGCAAACATCGTTGCACCGAGCGCTGCAGGAACGCCTGTGGTATAGCTAACGGCCTGTGTACCAGTCTCGGTGAAGGCTGCCTCATGGTCGCAATTATTGTAGATGTAGTAGGTGAGTTCCTTACCATCCTTGATACCCTTGATGCGGCAACCGATCGAGGTCTGTCCGTGGTAGTTCGAGCCGAGCGACTTAGGGTCAGGAAGAACCGCCTTGAGGAACTGGATGGGAACGATCTCCACACCGTTGTAGATGATGGGGTCGATACGCGCCATGCCGATATTTTGGATCACGCGAAGGTGCGTCAAATACTCCTGACCAAAGGTCATCCAGAAGCGCGCACGCTTGAGCGTTGGGTAGTTCTTAACGAGCGACTCGAGCTCCTCGTGGTAGATCAGGTACGACTCACGCTCGCCGATCTCGGGGTAGTTGAGTGGCATGTGGATCGCGTGGGGCTCGGTAGTAACCCACTCTCCATTCTCGAAGTAGCGCCCTTTTTGAGTCACCTCGCGGATGTTGATCTCGGGGTTGAAGTTGGTGGCAAATGCCATTCCATGATTACCTGCGTTGCAATCAACGATATCGAGGTAGTGAATCTCATCGAAGTGGTGCTTAGCGGCATAAGCGGTGAAGATCGCCGTTACACCGGGATCGAAGCCACAGCCAAGGATCGCAGTGAGCCCTTTGGCCTTGAAGCGATCTTGGTATGCCCACTGCCACGAATATTCGAACTTCGCCTCATCTTTAGGCTCGTAGTTGGCCGTGTCGAGGTAGTTACAACCACACTCAAGGCAGGCATCCATGATAGTGAGGTCTTGGTATGGTAGGGCGACATTGATAACGATGTCGGGCTTAAAAGCGTTAAATAGTTCGCAGAGCGCAGGCACACAGTCGGCATCCACCTCGGCAGTAGCCACACGACCGCCACCAATGGCAGCAGCGATAGCATCACACTTTGACTTGGTGCGACTTGCCAACATAATTTCGGTGAAGATTGGATTTGCAGCAACCTTCTGCGCAACGACGGTTCCAACACCTCCTGCGCCTATAATCAGAGCTTTACACATATTTTATCTCAATATTAAATTTCACAAATGTAAATAATTGTGACAAATTTACCCAAATATTTTGGTATTACAAAAAAAACCTCTACATTTGCACCACCAAAAGTAAGAGCAGCAGGGCAACCCGCCTCCGAAAATGGCATGATGATTCCGTAGCTCAGCTGGTAGAGCACAACACTTTTAATGTTGGGGTCCTGGGTTCGAGCCCCAGCGGGATCACTGCTCGAGAGAGCAAAGCGCAATAAACCACTAATAATCTCTGATTATTGGTGGTTTTTGCTTTTATGGACGCAGATCCTATCTGATACTTAATAATTTGTTGTAACTTTGCTGCTTGAGAATTTTCTCAAAATGTTTAATTTGACAACGATGAAACACGATAATTCACAATGCATACCTTCGCTATTGGCTTCGCTTACGCCATTGGTTGTGCTGACTCTACTATTATATTTGGTAATAAGGGCTTTTGGAGCCGACTCGATTGATGGCGGTAGCCAGATTGCGCTGCTTACGGCCACGGCGGTGTGTGCTGCGATTTCGATTTTCTTCTGCTCGGGTAAGTGGGAGAAGATCGAGGGGGCTATCATCGATAATATTCGCGCCTCGGGCACGGCGATCGTAATTTTGCTACTTATCGGTGCAATTTCGGGCGCATGGATGCTTAGCGGCGTGGTGCCCACGATGATCTACTATGGTCTGGATATGCTTCACCCCAAGATCTTTTTAGGTGCTACGTGTGCCATCTGCGCCTTGGTGTCGCTGCTTACGGGTAGCTCGTGGACAACTGTGGCAACCATCGGAGTAGCATTTATGGGCATCGGCTCGGCTTTGGGATTTAGCGAGGGATGGATCGCTGGTGCGATTATCTCGGGAGCATATTTTGGAGATAAGATCTCGGTGTTGTCCGACACCACTGTATTGGCATCGTCGACTGTGGGGGTACCGATATTCAAGCATATTCAATATATGTTATACACCTCACTGCCAGCATTTATCGTCGCATTAATTGTCTTTACAATCGTAGGGATTACAACCTCGCATGGCTCTCAGGCGACCGATGTGGAGCTCTACAAAACTACCATCGCCTCGACTTTCAACATCTCGCCATGGCTCTTTGTGGTGCCTGTGCTAACGGCGGTGTTGATCGCCTTCAAGCTACCGGCTATCATCACTCTCTTCGCCTCGACGATGCTCGCTGCCGTGGTGATGCTCTTTGCGCAGCCGCAGATTGTCGGCGAGATCGTAGGAGTGGTGCAGATAGAGAGTATCGACAGGTTTAAGGCGGCACTGATGGGCTGCTACGGCTCCACCTCAATCCAGACACCAGTAGAGGCGGTGACCGATCTGATCTCGACGCGCGGCATGTCGGGCATGCTCAATACTATCTGGTTGATTATCTGCGCAATGTGCTTCGGCGGCGCTATGGCTGGCAGTAACATGTTGGAGTCTATCACCCGCTCTTTTATCTCGATGGTGAGGGGGCGCACCTCGACAGTTGCTTCGACGCTCTGCTCGGGCATCTTTTTTAATCTCTGCACTGGCGATCAATATATCTCGATCATCCTCACAGGCCGCCTCTTCAAGCGCTTCTACGAGCAGCAGGGGTTGGAAGATCGCCTCCTAAGTCGCTCGGTCGAGGACTCCGCCACGGTGACCTCGGTGCTTATTCCGTGGAACACTTGCGGTATGGCTCAGTCGACCGTGTTGGGTGTTGCGACATTTACCTACCTACCCTATTGTATATTCAATATTGCCAGCCCGCTTATCTCGCTTTTAGTTGCGATGATTGGCATAAATATCAAAAGGCGATAGAATATCTTCTTAGAAACTGTTTAAGTTTTCCATTTATAATTGTTTAAGCATCAGTGCAATGAATGCGAGATAAATCATACTTTCAGAAGCAGAACAGGTACGCTCATAATCCTTAGCCAACCGTCG
>JBCQVM010000073.1:0-5497 GCA_047173105.1 Rikenellaceae bacterium | reverse complement strand
AACCGCTCCAGAAGGCATTCTGCACTAGGCAATCAGACGATAACAGAATTTTGGAACGATATATTTTGTATTAACAAAAAAGTTGCTTAACTTTGTCTGCATCTGGGATAGGTAATTCCATTCCTAAATGCTGATCTATCGGATGTTGATCTAACGACAGGTATAGGTAGCAAATCACAAAACGAAGATGGTGTTACATGGGATTGGATTGCTGATGATAGCAACACTTTCACAGGCTTCAAATCAATCACAATCGTAGAATAATAAGTTTTAAAAATTTAGAAAAATAATAGTCATGAAAACAAATAATAATATATATGTAGCACCTCAAGTGGAGGTTATTGAGATCGAGATTGAGGACGTTGTCCTTTCGGGTTCGGGTGACGGTAGCACTGAGTATGGATTCTCAGCAACGGATCTATTAGAGTCAACAGGTCGCTTCTAAACAATAAACGTCAAACAAACTTAATGATAGGGTCTGTAGCATTGCGCTACAGGCCTTTTTTTACGGTTCATTTTCGCCCCCTCCGCGTCATTCCCGCCCCCTCCGCGTCATTCCCGTCCCCTCTGCGTCATTCCCGTGAAAACGGGAATCTTAACACCCCTGCGTTTGTATAAGATCCCCGCGTTCGCGAGGATGACGAGGGGCGGGCAATGACGAGGGGCAGCAAGAGATTTTTTTACCGCAAAAGACTAAATTATTATTGTCGCATACATTGCTATGTTTACAAATGTATATATTTGTTATACCAAAATAAACGTAAACCAAAAAAACTTTAAATAATTAACCGAAATGAGAATTTTAGACTTTAAATCAAGATCAATCTGGGGAGTGGCGCTACTCTCGATTGCTACACTATTCACCGCCTGCACCGAGTCGGAGGTTGCCGAGGATACCTACACCTATCCTTGGGATGATCTAACGGTAACTACAGACATAGAGCTTTCGGCTCAGATCGACGGTTCGGACAAGGTTTGGGCTGCGGGAGATTGCCTATATATATATGGTTGTAACGACTATTTTGAGATCGGTGATGAGTTCGACGATACTCAGGCCTCATTCACTGGCGCGATGGTTTTGGCTAAGAGCACCACTATTTACGCTATGTATGATCCTACGAGTGGCTCGACTTGGAACTTCTCGAAGGATGATGATGGCGATGTTTTCTATCCATTATCTCAAAGTTCGAGTTCTCAGACACTTTATGGAGTGGGCACAAAGGAGCTCTCGACAGAGAACACCACTGCCGAGGTGACTTTGGGTGGTGTGATGTCGGCTCACGAATTTATATTTGCCAATATGCCTGACGATAGCTATTTGGCGAGTGCCGAGATAGCAGCATCGGAGTATTTTGCAACGACCGCATCGCTCAATATCTCGACTGGTGAGTTCACTACACTTACATCCGAGACCGAGACTATTTCGCTCGAGGTGACCGTTGGTGATAGCGCTACAACGGCCTATGCGACAGTGCTTCCACAGAGTATCGATTCAGAAAATCAATGTTATGTGACCCTCACTATGTCTGATGGTGAGCAGTATTACTATATCTATGTTTCGGATGAGGATTCATATATCTATGTGTCGAACCAAGTTATGACAACTCTCGTCAACTTCGATGACCTAATAGTTGTCGAGAATAATACCGACGACGATGAGGAGAACAACGGTGATGATAATACCGAAGAAGAGGAGGAGGTCGTGGTGCCAACGGCATATGTGACACTGCAAGATGTTACTGACGAGAATACTGCCGACTATGACACATGGAGTGTGGAGTGTGGTAGCATTTCAAAAACGGGAATACCTACAGCGAGCGAATTTGTACAGCTGCTTGAGGTGTTGAAGACTGCTGTTGAGTCGGGTCGCGATATTTCACTTATATTTAGTGATATGACATCTATCGTTAGTAGCCTATTCTATGATGGTGATGCTGCTGCTTATGCTCAGTATCTCACCGATGTTCAGTTCCCCGCGGTTACTACTTGTAGCAATGCTTCATCGTTTAGAGATTGCGTTAACTTGCGTCGTTTCTCTGCTCCGCTTATGAGTAATAATAATAAGATTGGTAACTACTTCTTTAGTGGCTGTACTTCGCTCGTGGCGGTTAATGCTCCCGATGGCGAGGAGGGTGTTTATCTTCCAGACGTTATTACGACGTTGGGTAACTTCGTATTCCAAAATTGTTCGTCAATCCCAAGTTTCTATGGTGCGACAATCGAAACGTTGGGTAACTCTGATTTTGCAGGTTGTACTTCGCTTACTTCGTTTGAGGTGGCTACAACATCGTCTTCGCTCACAACAGGTACCACCTTATTTAACAATGTAGAGCTTTCGAAGATTGCACTCGTGACTGCTAATGGCACAATTGACCTCGAGGCTAATACTTGGACTGTGGGTGACAATGTATACGAGGGTTTCAAGTCTATCAATGGTACTGTATTCTACGAAGATGTTGAGGAAGATGATCCAGTGGTTGACGATCCAGTGGTTGACGATCCAGTGGTTGATGATCCAGTGGTTGACGAGAGTGTAAGTGTTACACTTCAAAATGTAACAGTCGACAATACAGCTGATAGTGATATTTGGAATGTGGCTTGTGGTGATATTGCCACTACAGGTTCGCCTGATGCAGATGAAATGGCGAATTTATTTAGTGTGTTGGCTGTCGCTGTAGAGTCTGGTCGTGATATTACTCTTGTATTTACTGACATGCTCAAAACCACTACGGTTTTTTATGGAAATGAAGATGTTACTGTTCTTGAGTTTCCCTCGGTTACAATTATGGGTTCAGCGTCAACATTCGAAGGTTGTACAAATTTGAGAAGCGTTCCGGCTGAGGTATGTACCAAGTTCCACAATAAGTGTTTCTATAATTGTGCTAATTTGGAGTATGTTTCTGGGCCAGCGGTAGAAACGATGGGAACAAACCTATTTATTGGTTGCGCGGCTCTTGCTACTCTCGAGATAGCTACAACAGTATCAAGTATAACGGCAAGTAATACAAATACCTTTGACTCAGATCTTTCGGGTATCGACCTAATTACGGGAGCCAACAATGGCTCGACGGTGGATACTACCGATGGTGTTAACTCATGGACTGTAAATGGTTATACCTTTACCGGATTCAATTCGATCACCGTTAAATAGTTTGTTAAAGTAACGCAATAATTACACAATGAAGAAGATATTTTTGGCCGCTTGGCTACTACTAACCTCGATAACACTTTTTGCACAAACCGACACAGTGAGGATGTGGGCGAGTGATCATAAAGAGAATTGGCTATACTTGGGCGATGGCTCCAACCCTCAACCTATCCGTAATGTCGAACTAAGCACCGAGGTGGTCGTAGTTGGCGGCGGTATGTCGGGAATTAGTGCTGCTGTGGCGGCGGCACGTCAGGGTGCAGCGGTTGTTCTTGTGCAGGATCGCCCCGTGTTGGGAGGTAACGCTTCGAGCGAGATTCGTATGACTGTCAATGGTGCCCCGTTCGAGCGTGAAACGGGAGTTGTTGAGGAGCTTTTGATCGCAAACCTTTTGCACAACCCTCAGCACTCTCACCATGTATGGGACCATATCCTATATAATTATGTTGTGGCAGAGCCCAATATCAAACTTTTGCTCAACACCTCGGCGCAGGATTTGGAGATGGATGGCAACCGCATCGTTGCGATCAACTGCTATCAAGCTCCCACCGAAAGCAAGATCCGAATTTCGGCGCCAGTCTTTATCGACACTACCGGCGATGGATTTATCGGCGCCAAGGCGGGTGCGGAGTATCGCACAGGTCGTGAGGGCAAAGAGGAGTTCGGCGAGAAGTTCGCACCCGATCAGCCCGATGGCTGGGTGATGGGCGAAACTATCATGATGATCACAAAAGATATGGGGCGTCCAGTGCCATTTATTGCGCCCGACTATGCTATCCCATACCATGGCAGCGACGATAAGCACCGCAAGATCAAGCAGGTGAAAGAGGGTTATTGGTGGGTCGAGCTTGGAAGTAACTACGATATTATCCAAGAGCGCGATCAAAAAGTACACGACCTTATGGCTCGCTTCTATGGCGTGTGGGATTATGTAAAAAATTCGGGAAACCACCCCGAGGCTGCTAATATTGCCCTCGATTGGGTTGGTTCTTTGCCCGGCAAGCGTGAGTCGCGTCGCTTGGTTGGTGACTATATGTTGACCGATGTAGATCAACTCTCGCACGCTCATTTCGACGATGCCGTGGCTTATGGTGGCTGGTCTCTTGATGAGCACTGTGAGGGTGGAATATTGTCGCTTCACAAGCCTGCGAGCTACTTCCACGCCCGCTTCGAGAAGTATTACGAGGTTCCTTATCGTTGTCTCTACTCACGCAATATCGAGAACTTGTTTATGGCGGGTCGTTGCGCAAGTGTATCGCACGTGGCGCAGTCGTCGACACGTATTATAGGAACTTGTGCTACGATGGGTATGGCTACGGGCGTTGCAGCGGCGATGTGTAGCGAGTATTCGACTTCCCCTCGTGGAATCTACGAGTCGCACATAGACGAGTTGCAGGAGCGCATGCTTCGTGAGGATTACTTTATCCCGAACCGACCTGCCGATGATCCCGATAACTTGGTGAAAAGAGCTTCTAAATTTACGGCATCGTCGACCGCATCGGGAGATGTAATGAATCTGTTTGATGGCGTGTCACGCCCCGTTGATGGTGTTGAGTCGCACTGGGAGTCTGAGGGGACTCAAGCAACGCTTAACGTAGAGTGGAAGCGTCCTGTAACGCTCTCGTCAGTAGAATTTAAGTTCGACACAGATCTTAAGCGTAGCATTATGATGCACAAGGATGAGGAGCGCAATGCAAAGCAATTACAGAGCATCCCCCCCGAGTTGGTTAAAACTCTAACCATCGAAGCTAAAGTAGGCAAAGAGTGGCAAACGGTAGCTGTCGTAGAGGATAACATCAGGCGCTATTTAGCAGTCGATATCGACCAAGTTGAGGCAAGTGCACTGCGCATCAACCTGCAAGAGACACATGGCGCAAACAGTATCAAAATGTTTGAGTTAAGGTGTTATTAATTTGATTCATCAATCTGAAGTTTCTAATTAACGTGAGGTAGATAATTATCGAACTCGCCAACCTCCTATCACGGAGCAATTTGTAAAATTGCGACAAAGCCCACTCTTTACAAAGAGGGGGGTTGGGGGAGGTTTTAAATATTCGGTGTTGTTTTTAAACAACACTTAACATGTGGTCGACAATAGCCCCACCACACAAGTTAAAAATTTTCAACGAGTTTGGAGGTGGGGCTATTTTCTACCTCACGTTAATTAAGATTGTTATATCCAAATGTAGAGAATAAATAAAAGATTAATATCCAATCTAAAACTAATAGTAATGCAAACAAAAGTTAAAGCAGCTTTCGCCTCACGCTTTGAGGGGCAAGGCACACAGTACGCCTCATCGGGTCGTATTAACCTTATTGGTGAGCACACCGACTACAATGAAGGCTTCG
>JBCQVM010000024.1:0-29220 GCA_047173105.1 Rikenellaceae bacterium | reverse complement strand
AGCTACGTGATCGTATAGATAGGATTGTGCGACAAATTGGAGATCGGAAGCTGAGTGTATCAGGGTTTGCGCAGAATGTTCTGCAATACCACTTGGAGATGTACGGAGATGATATTGAGCGTTGGCGCAAGATGTAGCCGTCAATGAAACGAAGTTGTGGAGACGCCTTTTTTGGTGTCTCGAAACTAATATTAATGTTTTAATAGGCGAGGTAATGTTTCGGGAGACCCGAAACGTTTTGAGTTACTCTCAACCACCGAACGCAGCAGGAGTAGAGAGAGCTTGCTCACTATGCCCTGCAAGGAGGTGGAAGACGCAGTCAAAACCTCGCCCAAACACTGAGGTGATTTGGGGCTGTATCGCTCCTGATAGTTGCAATACAGTGTGAAAATTCTAAACTAAAGTTAATGCAGAGAAAGAAAGACAAGACGTGCAGACCGCCCAAAGTTATAGGCAAATTAACACGCTCCATCAATCTGAAACTCTCAGAGATGGACTACGTGAATTTGCTCACCAAAGCCGAAAGACAAATATAAACTCACTTACGTAGAGAATAAATTTAGAGTTAAGCGAGAGAAATTGCGAGGCTCAGAGCGTGTGAAACACGACATTTACCACGCAGTTCGTGAGGAGATTGTGAAGTGTAGAACGATGGCAGAGCTGCGTGAACGCCTACAAAATCGAGGTGTAGAGATGCAATACAAGTTCCGCAGAGGGTCTATGGAGGTGCAAGGGTTATCATTTGCTAAGGATAATTGCACGTTCAAAGGCTCTCAAATTGACCGAAATTTTAGCTATAAAGGTATGCAAATTATGTTCAAGGCGATCGAGGCTGAGTGGAAAAAGATAGACGAGAAGCAAGGATGTTCATTCTATCGCAGCAACCCCGATGAACCAGCGCAACAACAGGTGCAACAACAACCCCAACCCCAGTCGCAGGAACAGGATCACAACCAGTCAGGCTCTTTCGTAAGGGGAGGTTTAGGGTTATTAGACCTACCACCTGATGATGGCGGAGACGACCCCGACGAGACAGCGTTCCGCAAGCGGATGCAGCAGCAACAGAAGAAAAAGCGTGGACGAAGAATGTAGTAATTTTGATGTAAAAATGGCAAGTGTAAAAGTTAAGTTTAGAGCCTCGCAAGTCGAGGACAAGGAGGGTGTAATCTATTATCAAGTGATCCACGAGAGGGCTATTCGGCAGATTAAAACCTCCTATAAAATATATTCGGAGGAGTGGGACGACCACTCCTCTGAAATTGTTGCGCCTAAGTATAGCGACAATCATATCGCTCATATTTCAGCTATTAAGGAGCGGATTAAGGTAGATTTGAATAGGTTGGCGCAGATTGTAAAATCGTTAAATCATAGGGGTAACTACTCTGCTGATGATGTTGTGCGGACATTTGAAAAGCAGCTAAAGGGAGTGACACTCTTCGATTTTATGCAGAGTACGATTGCTCGATTGATGGGGCTACGAAAGTATCGTACTTCGGAGACCTACAAAACAACACTCAATAGTTTTATGCGGTTCAGAGGTGGCGAGGATCTATTACTCACCGATATTTCGTCAGATATGATGTTGGATTATGAGGCGTATTTGAAAGCCGAGGGAATCACGAACAACTCTATCTCGTTCTATATGCGGATACTTAGGGCTGTATATAATCGGGCTGTGGAGAGAGAATTGATAGAGCAAAGATTTCTATAAAAGAGATAATATTTATATAAAAATAAGCCTGCAGCATATTGAGAAGTGTATTTGCTTATAAAATAGCTAAACAGATTAGGGGTCAGACAGTTGCTCTGAAAACTTTTTTGACATATTTTTGATTGTATTACGATATTTTTCTTAACTTAGCAGTCGGAAATTATCTCTTTTGTAGAGAGACCCCTAAATTTCTTTCTTTTTGTTATCTCTTTTCGTCATTCCCTCCCTTTTACGTCATTTCCTCCCTTTCACGTCATTCCCACCCTTTCACGTCATTCCCACCCTTTCACGTCATTCCCACCCTTTCACGTCATTCCCACCCTTTCACGTCATTCCCGTGAAAACGGGAATCTTAACGTCTCCAATATTACAATTTAAGATTCCCGATCGAGTCGGGAATGACGTGGAGGTGTTGCCGGATCTCGCGTGTGAGCCGGATCAAGGGATATAGAACTATTGGTTCCACTCCTGATCAAGGATTGGAGACCACTAAGAAATAACTCGCGCCCGTGCGGCGTAAGTGCAGTAAGAGACAACCGAAACGAAGCCTAAAGCGCGCTACGGCGATTAAGCAGGGCGTGGGTGATGGTGAGCTCGTCGACATATTCCAATTCGTCGCCGAAGCCGATGCCGCGGGCGATTGTCGATACTTTCAGCGAGGGGAATGCCTTGAGGCGGCTCATGATGTAGAAGTGCGTTGTCTCGCCCTCGATCGAGGTTGAGATCGCTAATATCACCTCTTTGACCTCGCCGCGTGCCACTCTTTCGGTGAGTAGGTCGATCTTTAGGTCGGAGGGGCCAATGCCCTGCATGGGCGAGATTACTCCGCCTAAGACGTGGTAGAGGCCGCGATATTGGTTTGTCTTCTCGATCGAGAGTAGGTCGGAGACTTGTTCCACCACGCAGAGTGTGGAGCGGTCGCGCTCGCTGTTCGAGCAGATTGGGCAGAGAGCCTCATCGGAGAGGTTGTTGCACTGCTCGCACGACTTGATCTTGTTGCGGAATGCGTCGATGCCCTCGGTGAGCTCGGCCACGGAGCTGCTCTCCATCTTGAGGATGTGAAGCGCTAAGCGCATCGCAGTGCGACGACCAATTCCGGGGAGCTTACTTAGCTCGCCCACTGCATTTTCCAAGAGCTTTGACACGTGTGATTTCTCCTTTCTCTGTTAGATCTTTTCGACCCTGCGACTCTCGATCCACCCCTTTTTGCCATCGGCAATAACGATCTCGTGCCAATCGTCGAGTGAGCGAATTATCTGCACAGTGGTGCCGCTATGAAGCATAAATAGGTCGGTCGCCGAGCGGTCGGGAGAGCTCTTTATGGAGATGCTTTGGCTCATCACCACAGCGCTGTTGTGATCTAATAGCTCGCGACGATCGTCGAGGGCATAAAGGGTTGCTGCACAGCCAATCACAGCCGCTAATAGACCCACTCCAAAGCTCCATTTGCGCATAGCAATCGAGCCACTTAGGAAGAAGGCAAGTAGCGCGGCAAGCAGTGCTACGAGTGCTACGAGCGAGAGAATAGTCCATCCTGTGCAGTCGAGCATGCGCGCCACCGAGCGGCTCCATTTGCGCACGAAGAATTCGGGGATCACTTCGATCTGATCCTTGATCTGCGACTGTGCTATGCCGAGGTTGTAGAGCGTATCCTCGTCGTTGGGCGAGAGGAGAAGTGCGCGCTGATAGTATAATATTGCGCGCGCCATATCGTCGAGCTTGTAGTGTGCATTACCCATATTGTAGAAGAGCTTGGCGGAGACCAGACCCTGCTGCTCGATGGTGCCGTAGAGCGCCACGGCAGCACTATAATCACCATTGATGTAGGCGGTATTGGCGCTGTCCCACAGTGTGTCGGGCTTGATTGGAGCTTGTGTAGCGTCTGTCGCCTCCTCTATTTGGGGCGATGGCGCAACCTCCAAAGAGTCTATGGGGGCAGCCACGACCGAGAAGATGGAAGCGAGGAGTGAGAAGAGAACTAAAATATATTTCATAGCTGTTATCGTTTAATCTCGGTTTCGATTTGTGAAATTAGCTTGATGGCGCCAAGGTATACCTCGTTCATCTGAGCCGATGCCATAGGCGAATATTGAGCCTCGTCGCAGAGGGTTATGATTTGGGCAAACTCCTCGATCAGCTCCTGCTGCACCGAGCGGCGTGCCAACTCCTTGCGAACGCTCTCCTTGGTGAGGTTGGCCACGGGGATGTTGAATTTGTCGCTCATATAGCCCCACAATGCGCTGAGCACCTCGGTGTAGAATGCGCGTTCGTTGCTCATCTTCATAAATGTTGCAGCCGCCTTGAAGCGTTGTACAGCCACCTTATTAGCTCGCTTTCCACGCACCAACGTTGAGTTCTGCGACTCCTTGATGTGGCGACGTAGCATAATGTATAGCGCTGCAAATAGAGCAAAGACCGAAGCTAAAACAGCGTAGTAACCCTTCGAAAGGATATAGGGAGAATCCTCGCGACGTAAGTTAGCCTTCTCGATCTTGATGAAGCGAATATCCTCGCCCAACAATCGAACATCCTCGCGCGAGAGCGATCGGCGAACTGTAGCCGTCGACGATGAGGTGCTATCGGCCAAGATCTCAATGTTGTAGACCGGAGCCTCGAGGGTCTCATATGTCATGCTACGTGTATTGAAGAATGTGAATTTGGTTGGTTGCACCTCGAAGTCACCCTCCGAGCGGGGGATAATGGGGTATTCGAACTGCTTATATCCTGTCGCACCACTCTTGTTGGTTGTGATCGACTCGGTGGTCTTGACGTTGTACTGCTCGAATGTCGATGGGAGTGTGAGAGTTGGCGATTGGATCAGCGATAGGTTTCCTGTTCCGGCAATGCGAGCTACATACGATAGCGAGGAGTTGGCCGAAATCGACTCTGCGCTCAATGAACTCTCCATCGAGAATTGTCCTACAGCACCACTAAACGACGCGGGGGCACCCGCAGGGAGCTCCTTCACGTCGACCGTGATCTGCTTCGAGGCGATATTGCGACGCACGTTAACTATCTCATAGCCACCGCCAAAGAATGGGTCGTTGTTGCGGCTACGTATGCGTAGCTGCGCCACTACGGTCATAGATGCGGGATCGATGGTGAGCTTGCCCGACTGTTGGGGGTAGAGCAGATAGTCGTACAAAACTTGTGTGTCGTAGACCTTGCCGTTGAGCGTCTCGCGCTGCACATCGCGGCTGTTAGATTTGATATCTTGCGACCAGAAGCCATTGAACGATGGCATCTTCTCGTTCTCGGCACCCGCTATCGCCACCCTCGAGTAGAGTTTGATGGTGACATGAAGCGGCTCGCCCTTGAAGAGCGAGGTGCGCGAAACAACCGTGCGCAGCAGGACATCATCCTCGGCAATTCTATCGCCTTGATCCGCACTACTACTCTGCGTTGAGCTCTGTGCGGCTGAGGCCTCTTCGGAGATCACCTCGATGGGTAGAGGCTTGGTGCTCACCTTTTTGCCGTCGACTATAGCCGAGGCTGCACCAATGGTGTTGGTTCCCGCAGCGCTTGCCACCACCACATAGGTGAATGTGTAGTTGACGCTCTTTGTCATCGAGCCATTTATGATCTGTACCGACGAACCACGCGAGATAGCAGGGCCCGCAATGACATCGAAGCCATTGAATGCGGGAGCTACGAAGTTATCGTCCTTATCGGGTTTGGCGTTAAGGGCGAATTCGATGCGGAAAGTCTCACCAACGGCAACCTTCATCGGAGCATTGGTGGTAAAGGTGGTCGAGCCCTGCGCAAAAGCGGTGAGAGTCACCACAAGGCAGGCTACCGAGAGCAAAATATTTATACCTAATCTTTTCATCAAAGAGTAAAACGTAAAAAGTATATTTTTTATTATTGAATCGTAAAAAATAGGAACACCGCCAAATCCCTTGATCCCAAAGTTTGACTAACAAGGATGAGTTTTGGGGCTTCAAGAGCATTTTTAACCGCAGCGCACAAAGGTGCGTGAGGATTAAAAAGCGCAAGGAAGTGCCAAAACTCATCCTTGTTAGTCGAACTTTCTAATGTTGGAAGGAGGCGAAGAAATCATTTCCCTTATCATCGACGATGATAAAGGCGGGGAAATCCTCGACATAAATCTTACGCACAGCCTCCATGCCCAACTCCTCGAAGTCGACGAGCTCAACTGACTTGATAGCATTCTTAGCCAAGATCGCCGCAGGGCCTCCGATAGATCCGAGGTAGAAACCACCATTGTCGCGACAAGCGTTGGTTACCTGTAGTGAGCGGTTGCCCTTAGCTACCATCACCATAGATCCGCCTTGCTTCTGGAAGAGATCCACGTAGCTATCCATGCGACCAGCTGTTGTGGGGCCGAAGCTGCCCGATGCCATTCCCGATGGGGTCTTAGCGGGGCCTGCGTAGTATACAGGGTGCTTCTTGAAGTATTCGGGCATCTCCTTGCCCTCGTCCAACATCTGCTTGATGCGGGCGTGAGCTATATCGCGTGCCACGATAAGTGTTCCGCGTAGGTTCAGACGAGTCTTAATAGGGTATTGAGTCAAGATCTCGCGCACTTTGTCCATTCCTTGGTCAAGGTCGATATCAACTGCGGGCGACATTGCGGGTGCCTCAGCGGGGAGGAAGCGTGCGGGGTTCATCTCCAATTGCTCGAGGAAGATACCATCCTCGGTGATCTTAGCCTTGATATTGCGATCTGCCGAGCAGCTTACGCCGATAGCTACGGGGCAAGAAGCAGCGTGGCGAGGTGCGCGAATGACGCGAACGTCGTGAACCAAATATTTGCCACCAAACTGTGCGCCAACACCCGACTCTTGGCAAATCTTGAGGATCTTCTCCTCCCACTCCAAATCGCGGAAACATTGACCACCCTCGTTGCCCGAGGTGGGAAGTGCATCGAGGTAACCTGCCGAAGCCTTCTTAACTGTAGCTAAACACATCTCGGCCGAGGTGCCACCGATGCAGATGGCCAAGTGGTATGGAGGACATGCCGAAGTACCTAAGTCCTTGATTTTCTCCTTGATAAATGCAGTGAGCGATGCCTCGTTGAGCAACGCCTTGGTCTGCTGATAAAGGAATGTTTTGTTGGCCGAGCCACCGCCCTTAGTCATGAAAAGGAATTTGTAGTGGTTGCCCTTAGTGGCATAAATATCGATCTGTGCAGGGAGGTTCGAGCCTGAGTTCTTCTCATCTTCCATGGTGAAAGGAACCACCTGTGAGTAGCGCAAGTTGCGCTCGAGGTAGGTCTCGTACACTCCGCGCGAGATATGCTCGGCATCGTCGGCACCGGTGTATACATCCTCACCCTTTTTTGCCATACAGATAGCGGTACCAGTGTCTTGACATGTAGGTAGCTCGCCCTCAGCCGATACACATTGGTTGAGTAGCATGGTGTAAGCTACGAACTTATCGTTGTCGGTAGCCTCATCGTCTTGGAGGATCGCGCTAAGCTTCTCGAGGTGTGATGAGCGCAAGTAGAACGACACATCGCTGTAAGCCGCCTTCGAGAGGAGTTCCAATCCTTTGGGATCAACCTTTAGGATTTTGCGTCCGTCGCACTCCACGACCTTTACATAGTCGGTGGTAAGTAGTCTGTACTGCGTTTTGTCCTCGCCAAGTGGTAGAGGCTCTTGATAGATAAATTCTGCCATGATATTGTTTATTTTTAGTTTGTTTGCCTATTTTCTGCTACAAAAATACAAAAATAAATTATGATATGAAAAATAGCATAGAGGCAAATGCAAGAATTATACATTTTTTACATATATTTACACTCCAAAATAAAACTTACTCAGGATGAAAAACATTCTTATCGTAGGAGCTGGCGGGCAGCTTGGCTCCGAACTTACGACCTATCTTCGCTCGATATATGGCGAATCACACGTTGTGGCAACCGATGTGCGCGACTGCAAGGAGCTTGCTCAGACGGGCCCCTTCGAGATTGTCAATGCCTTGGATGCCACCTCTATAGCCTCGACTGTGGCACGCTACAAGGTCGATGCAATCTTCAATCTCGTGGCGCTTCTCTCGGCCGTGGGCGAGCGTAACCCTCAGATGGCGTGGGGGGTGAATATGGGAGCTTTGATGAACACTTTGGAGGTGGCTCGACAGCACCATTGCCAAATCTTTACACCCAGTTCGATCGGTGCCTTTGGCGACTCCTCGCCCAAGGATCTCACCCCGCAGGATACTGTGATGCGCCCCTCGACGATCTATGGCGTCTGCAAGGTAACCGGCGAATTGTTGGGCGACTACTACCACTCGCGCTTTGGGCTCGATGCGCGTTCGATCCGTTTTCCGGGCATCATCTCCAATGTCACTATGCCGGGCGGTGGTACCACCGACTATGCTGTGGATATCTACTATGAGGCGATCCGTAGCGGTAAATTCTGCTGTCCAATCCCTCATGACACCTTTATGGATATGATCTATATGCCCGATGCGCTGCATGCTTGCGTGGAGCTGATGGAGGCCGACCCCGCCATACTCATCCACCGCAATAGCTTCAATATCGCCTCGATGAGCTTCTCGCCCGAGATCATCGCCGCGGAGATCCGCCGCCACATCCCCTCGTTCGAGATGAGCTACGATGTCGACCCCGTGAAGCGCGATATAGCTGCAAGTTGGCCAAACTCGCTCGACGATAGCTGCGCCCGCCAAGAGTGGGGATGGCAGCCCAAGTGGGATCTGAGCTCAATGACCGAAGATATGCTAAAGGTAATCGCTAATAGAGAAACCAAATAAAAAAAAGGATAGCTAAAAAGCTATCCTTTTTTTTGAAGGCTGGCTAACAAGGATGAGTTTTGGGGCTTCGCGAGCATTTTTAACCGCAGCATACTTTATGTACGTGAGGATTAAAAAGCGGAGGGAAGTGCCGAAAATCGCCTTGTTAGCCGGTCTTGTTTTATCCTCTTGAGTAGTTAGGCGCCTCTTGAGTGATAGTAACATCGTGAGGGTGATTCTCAGTCACACCCGACGAGGTGATACGAATAAACTTAGCCTGCTGGAGTGCGGGGATTGTCGAAGCGCCACAGTAGCCCATGCCCGACTTCAATCCGCCAACTAACTGATATACAGTCTCGGCTAAGGTGCCTTTGTATGGTACGCGAGCCACGATTCCCTCGGGCACGAATTTGCTTGAGTTCTTCTCGTCGCCTTGGAAGTAGCGATCTTTCGAGCCGTTGTTCATCGCCTCGATCGAGCCCATTCCGCGGTAGCTCTTGAACTTACGTCCGTTGTAGATGATAGTCTCACCGGGAGACTCCTCTACACCTGCCAACATCGAGCCGATCATAACGCAGTCGCCACCAGCGGCCAACGCCTTAACCACGTCACCCGAGTAACGAAGTCCACCATCGGCAATAACTGGCACGCCCAGAGCATGTGCCGCCTTAGCAGCATCGAAGATCGCAGTGAGCTGAGGCACGCCCACACCCGCCACGATACGTGTGGTGCAGATCGAACCGGGGCCAATACCAACTTTCACACCGTCGGCACCCGCCTCGATAAGATATTTGGCAGCCTCACCAGTGGCGATATTTCCCACCACAACGTCGAGAGAGGGGTATGCAGCCTTGATCTCTTTGAGGAGCTTAACGATATTTGCCGAGTGTCCGTGAGCCGAGTCGAGCACCACTGCATCGACATCAGCCTCCACAAGAGCTGCCACGCGAACCATGGTGTCGGCAGTGACTCCGATACCCGCTGCTACGCGCAAACGACCCAATTCATCTTTACATGCCAAAGGGTTGTCCTTGACCTTGGTGATATCCTTGTAGGTGATAAGACCCATTAGTTTGCCGTTGGCATCAACCACTGGAAGCTTCTCGATTTTGTTCTTGAGCAATACCTCTGCAGCCTCCTTAACGTCGGAGCTGCGTGTGGTGATCAAATTATCTTTGGTCATCACATCCTCGATCTTGCGCTCCATATCTGTCTGGAAACGAAGGTCGCGGTTGGTAACAATACCGATTAGCATGCCAACAGTGTCGACTACGGGGATGCCACCGATCTTATTCTCTTTCATCAAAGCCAAGGCATCGCCCACGCTATTTTGTTTGGAGATTGTGATAGGATCGTTGATCATACCATTCTGCGCGCGCTTCACTTTGCGCACCTGAGCGGCCTGCTGCTCGATCGACATATTTTTGTGAATTACACCAATACCACCCTCGCGAGCGATTGCGATTGCCAAGGGAGCCTCGGTAACTGTGTCCATCGCAGCCGAAACTACCGGCACACTGAGTTTGATATTGCGTGAAAAGCGACTCTCGACTGAGACATCGCGTGGAACCACTTCTGAATAGGCTGGAACCAATAGGACATCATCAAACGTGAGTCCCTCCTTTTGCACCTTTTCCTCTATAAATGACATATTGACCATTAGATTTTTTGTTGCACGCAAAGGTACGAATAATATTTTGATTTTTGTTATCTTATTGTAGATATCTTTGGGTCGATTGTGCTATTTTTTCCCCTCCACATCATTTTGGCTTTTGCTGCAACGGCATGGAGGGGTTTAAGGACAATATATATACTACTCCCCCAAAGTGTCGCGGCGAAGCTTCTCGACATAACGGCTAATGCGTCTGATCTCCTGCGGGATATTAATCGCTTGCGGGCAGTGCTCGACACACTTCTGGCAGCCGATGCAGTGGTCTGCTTGGCGACGTGTGGGTATTGCGCGGTCGTAACCCACGAGGAATGCACGGCGCGCCTTGCGGTACTTCTCGTCGGCGGTACTGCTCACCACATTACCCTCGTTCACACACTTGTTGTAGTGCACGAAGATGCCGGGGATATCGAGCCCATAAGGGCATGGCATACAGTAGTCGCAGTCGTTGCAGTCGATGGTGGGGTATTCGAGAATCAACTCAGCTGTCTGGTTCAAGAACTCGATTTCGTTCTCGTCCAGCGGCACCAATGGCGAATATGTAGCAAGGTTCTCTTTGAGGTGCTCCATATAGGTCATGCCGCTAAGCACGCAGAGGACGTTGGGGTGGGTCGCCGAGAATCGGAATGCCCACGATGCCACGCTCTTTTCGGGCTCGCGCTCTTGGAGTCGCTCGACGATATATGGCGGGAGCTTCGAGAGGCGACCGGCCAAGAGGGGCTCCATCACAATCACCTGTATACCGCGCTTCTCTAACTCGGCATTGAGATACTCAGCGTTGACATTCGCACCACGCGCATTGCGCCAGTCGGAGTAGTTGAGCTGAATCAGCACGAAGTCCCAGTGCACAGTCTCGTGGAGAGCCACGATCTGATCGAAGGTCTCTTGGTTGCCGTGGAACGACCATCCTAAGTTGCGGATGCGTCCCGCCTTGCGCTCCTCGATAAGGAAGTCCAAGACACCATTATCCAAAAAACGCTCGTTGAAACTCGACATCGTACGACCCACGCTGTGAAGCATATAGTAGTCGATATAGTCGACTCTTAGTCGCTCGAAGGAGCGGTGGTACATCTCAATCGACTCATCGCGATCGGTGATTTTTTGCGTCGAAAGTTTGGTGCCGATATAGAATTTATCGCGAGGATAGCGGCTCAGCGAGCGCCCGATAGACTCCTCCGACCATCCTTGGAGGTATGGGGGAGCTGTATCGAAGTAGTTTACACCATGCTCGATAGCGTAGTCCACCAACTCATCCATCGCATCTTGATCTATAACGTTGGTACCTGCGGGAGCATTCTCTACAAGTGGCCAGCGGAGACATCCGTAGCCCAACATGCTGAGTTTGTCACCCTTAGTCGAGGTGCGATAGGTCATCTGATTAGCCTCGTTATCCTCGGCTTTTTTCTTGTTTGAGGTACCAGCACAACTTGTTGCCGAGGCGGTTACAGCTGCTGCGGCACCCATTATCTTTAGGAACTCTAAGCGATCCATCTTTCTGCTATTATTACTCATGTTCAGCTCTTTTAGATAGTTATATGACGGTTATTTCCCTCGACGTAGATTGCGCTAAAGGGAGCTGCTGGGCAGAGGTTTTCGCACGCTCCACAACCGATGCAACGCTCCGTGTTGACCGCAGGGATTCTGCGTGAGGTGGGATCATCAGCATCGAGGCGAACCATTTTGATAGCTCCCACGGGGCAATGCACGGCGCAGTTGCCGCAATCCACATCGTCGGTGAGCACCACGCAGTTCTTCTTGACCCATACCGCATGGCCAATCTGCACGGAGCTCTTCTCCTCGCGCGTGATGCGTGAGATCGCTCCAGCAGGGCATACCTCCGAACACTTTGTACACTCGGGGCGACAATAGCCGCGCTCATACGACATCTCGGGCTGCATCACTCTATCGAGCGCCATCGAGGGGCGCAAAACCCCATTTGGGCACACTGAGACGCAGAGCTGACACCCCGTACATTTTGAGGCGAAGTTCTTGGCGCTCTTAGCTCCTGCGGGCACGAGGTGCATATCGCGTTGGGGAGCCTCCTTGTCGATCAAGATTGCGAAACCACCATCGACCTTTGGCGCCGATGCCTTGGCTGCCGCTGTGGCCATCACCGCCGCTGTGGCGAGGAATGCCTTGCGCTTACTTGTGTCGCACGATTCACCCCCGGTCGCTTTGGCAGCTACCTTTGCAGGGCGGCCATATTTCATTGCTCCCTTTTTACAGGTCTCGATGCAGTTGAAGCAGGTCACACAACGTGTGTAGTCGATCACCCCCGCTTTGGAGTCGATGCACGAAGCCTTACAATTACGCTCGCAAAGGGTACAGCTATTACACTTCTCCATATCGAAGTAGGGCTTCAAAAGCGAGAACTTAGCGAGGTATCCCAAAATAGTACCCACGGGGCAGATAGTATTACAATAGGTGCGACCCGAGCGCCATGCTAACACTCCGATCACAACGAAGCTCACGGCAGCTATAACAAAGGTCGAAAGCGAGCGGATCCAAATAGCATGCTCGTAGAACATATAGCTCTCGCGACGCTCGGCAAAGTATGCCAAAACGTTGTTGCCCGCAGCCCAAATAGGCGCAAAGAGGTTCGAGGCAATACGCCCATACGAGCTGTAAGGTGCCAACAGCGCCACCACCGAGCCAACGCCCGCAACTAACGCAATAATAAAGAGTGCTAACACCGCAAGGCGTAACCACCTGAGCTCCTTGGAGTATCTAAAGCGATTTTTCTTACCCTTGGGCATCGCCCCAAAGCGAGATGCAACATCTTGGAATACTCCAAGAGGGCAGATTATAGAGCAGTAGAGTCGCCCAAAGATGAGGGTTGCAACAACCAAAATAAGGACTACACCGATGTGTAGAGCCAATAATGCGGGCAGGAACTGTACCTTGGTAAGCCAACCAAAGTAGGTGTGAATAGTGCCCGTAAAATCCAAAAATAGAAGAGTGAGTAGCGCGAAGCAGATCCCCGCAAGCCAGACTCTAACCTTTCGTAACATACGCCTGTTTTAATTATTAAGTGTGAATTTAAGCCATTTCATCGCAAAGATAGTATTATTTTTGGGAATTTCGATGTGTTTGGTGTTTTTGTTGCGGTTTGCCCTGTTTTTATTGCAGTTTTGGGTTTTGAACTCTTATTTACATTTATATGCGTCACTCCCCTCCTTGCACGTCATTCCCTTACCTTGCACGTCATTCCCCCTCCTTGCACGTCATTCCCGTGAAAACGGGAATCTTAAACAAATACATTATTATTAATTTAAGATTCCCGTTTTCACGGGAATGACAAGTGGTAATTATGAACTCCTAACTCCTAAGCCCCAGCAACAACAGTCACCAGATCCTCACGGGCGAGGTATTTCACGGCGAGGCGTTGGATCTCGGTGGGGGTTATCGCTTCGATCCTCTGGAGGTTTTGTTCGATAATCGAGTTGTCGGCCTTGCAGAGAATATTTTCGATTGTGACGTCGGCGATTCCGAATGGGCCATCGAGGATGCGCATTACTTCGCCTGCCATGATGTGTTTGACCATCGTCAACTCGTCGTCGCTCACGATCTCGGTGCGTAGACGCTCAATCTCGCTATATATTAACTCGAGGGCATCTTCGGCCACCTCGCAGCCCACTTGTGTGGCGATGGCGATATAGCCCTCGGCGGCGAAGTTGACCAGTGCCGAGACAACCCCATAGGTATATCCGCGCTCCTCGCGTAGGCTCTGCATCAGGCGCGAGCCGAAGTATCCACCCAAGATGGTAGCTACCACCTGCATCCCCACGAAGTCGGGGTGTGAGCGGGTGAATAGGCGGCGACCGATGCGGATCGAGGATTGCACGGCGGAACTCTCCACGATGCGGTGCATAGTGCGCTGTGTGGTTGCTGGGAAGTCGACTGCGGGAGGGTTTTGGCCTCGGGGAATGGCGCTCACCACGCGCTCGATAAGTTCGATTTCGTGGTCGGTGACCTTGCCGCTACACACCACAAAGCAGTTCTGGGCGCAGTAGTGCGAGTGGTAGAAATCGACTACACTCTGCCTGTCGAGGGTGTCGTAAGCGTCGGTGGGAGAGCTGATTCCGTATGGGTGCGACTCTCCGAAGAGCGACTTGGCGAACTCCTCGCGTGCCTTTGTTTCGATCCTTTGGCGCTCGATCTCGAGGCGCTGCTTGCGCTTTGCGGCGTAGCTCTCGACCTCGGCTGCGGGGAAGGCAGGGTGGAGGATAATCTGCTCGGCTACCTCGAGGGTGGGGCTCACAAATTTTGTGAGCGAGCAGAAATTAATATAGGTATAGTCGCGGTCGATATTTACATCGTAGTACGATCCGTAGTAGTCAAGCTGCTCGGCGATCTGCTGCGATGTGTGGCTCTCGCTGCCCTCGCAGAGGAGGTTTACAGTTGCCGAGGCGACGAAGGGTTTGTTCTGGTGTACGGTGCCGGCGCCAAAGACGAAGCTTAGGCGCAATACCTCGAACTCCTCGCTGTGGAGGATATATATCTTTATGCCATTGGGGCAGCTGTGCACGGTGGCATTTTGTAGTGAGATTTCCATTGTGGCTACTTCTTTTTGCGGTAAATAAGTGTCGAGCTGTTGTGGGGCAGCAGAATGCGCGAGCTAAATTCGGCGATGCGCGCAGCATCTATCGAGCGGTATATGCCCACCTCCTCGTTGATTAGCTCCAGATCGCCGGCGAAGTGGTAGAAGCCCAAATTCATCGCTTTGTTCATCACGTTGATCTCACCAAAGAGGGTGTTTGCCTCGAACTTGTTTTTGACCTTTTCGATCTCGTAGTCGCTCGCAGGGGTGGTTTTAAGTAGCTCTATTTCAGCCCATATCGCCGCCTCGGCTTCGGCCTCGGTGGTGGTGGGGAGTAGCTGTGCTGTGAAGATCAACATACCCGGGTCGATGTCGCCGGTGATATAGCAATTCACCGAGGCAAAGAGTCGCTGCTCCTTGACGAGGTGCTGGTTCATGCGCCCCGAATCACCACCGGCCAACAGGTCGGAGATCATATCGGCGGTGAAGTAATCCGGAGTGAAGCGCCCCGAGATGTGGAAAGCTATGGTGATGGTGGTAGCAGGCACATCGCGCTCCACCTCATCGCGACGTGCTTCGAGTTGCTCGGGTTCGCGGGCGATGGGCTGCTCAGTGGGGCAGTTATCCTCGATCGCTGCGAAGTAGTGCTCGGCGAGCTCGAATAGTTGCTCTTCGGGGATGTCGGCCGAGATCGAGAGGATGCAGTTCGATGGGCGGTAGAATGTGTCGTAGAAGCTCTTTACCTGCTCCATGGTGGCAGCTGCGATGTGGTCGGGCGAGATTCCGATCGTCGACCAGCGGTAGGGGTGTACCTTATAACATAGGTCGCGCAGCAACATGTTTTGATCGCCGTATGGCTGGTTGAGGTATCGTTGTTTGAACTCCTCGATCACCACTTTTTTCTCGATCTCGAGCAGTGAGTCGGTCAGAGCAAGACCACGCATGCGGTCGGCCTCCAATGCCAATGCTACCTCTATATTGCCCTTAGGCAGAGTGATATAGAAATCGGTGTAGTCATTGTTGGTGAATGCGTTGTTCTCGCCCGAAGCCATCTGAACCACGGTGTCGTAGTCGGGAAATTGCTCGGTTCCGCGGAACATCAGGTGTTCGAAAAGGTGGGCAAAGCCGGTGCGTGAGGGCTCCTCATTGCGGGCGCCGACACAGTAGAGGAGGTTGACTGCGGCCAACTTCGAGACTCTATCGCGGTTGACCACTACGGTCAACCCGTTGTTTAATACTCTTTTTTGATATGTAATCATAGCTGCAAACTTACGTAAAAAAATTGTGCTAATTGGTAGTTATTCAATATTTTTAATCAAAAATCGTGAAAATGTCTAAATGCAAAGAAGTTAGTATTTCTTTTTGCGATAGTGAAGTGCTAAAAAATTGGGCGCCCAAAAATATTAAAAATGGCGGGTTTGATATAAAAAAATGAAAGTTTTGTGAAATTTAATTCACTTCTTTAATTTTTTTATTTAGCTAATACACATACTTATAGCGCATTGTTAAGAAACTAACATGCAATTATTAATGTTTTTCCAAATTTTTTTTCAACATTTGTAGTTGCTTTTAAGAAATAATTTATATCTTTGGTAAGATCAAAGGTGTAGTATATTTATGATTTATTAACACAAATACAAACATAATTAAAAAAAATTAAGAAAATGGCAGAAAAGAAATTTATTACCTGTGATGGTAATTATGCCGCTGCTCACGTTGCCTACATGTTCTCGGAGGTCGCAGCGATCTATCCTATCACCCCATCTTCGACTATGGCCGAGCTCGTTGACGAGTGGGCTGCAAAGGATCGCCGCAATATCTTCGGCGAGACTGTTAAAGTCGTTGAGATGCAATCTGAGGCTGGTGCAGCTGGTGCTGTTCACGGTTCATTGCAGAGTGGTGCTCTAACCACAACCTTCACTGCATCGCAGGGTCTATTGCTTATGATCCCTAACATGTACAAGATTGCTGGTGAGTTGCTTCCAAGTGTATTCCACGTGTCGGCTCGTGCTTTGGCGGCTCAGTCACTTTCGATCTTTGGTGACCACCAAGACGTTATGGCTGCTCGTCAGACAGGTTTCGCTATGTTGGCTACATCTTCGGTTCAGGAGATCATGGATTTGGCTGGTGTTGCTCACATCGTAGCACTCAAATCACGTGTGCCATTCCTTCACTTCTTCGATGGTTTCCGCACTTCGCACGAGATCCAGAAGGTAGAGGTTATCGACCAAGACTCTTTGGCAGAGCTTTTCGACAAGGATTGCCTCAAGGCATTCCGCGACAATGCGCTTAACCCAGCTCACCCAGTGACCCGTGGTACTGCTCAGAACCCTGATATCTACTTCCAGACTCGCGAGGCTTCTAACAAGTTCTACGATGCAATCCCTGATATGGTTGCTGAGACTATGGCTCAGATCTCTGAGATGACAGGTCGTACCTACAAACCATATACTTATTATGGAGCACCAGACGCTGAGAACATCATCGTTGCGATGGGTTCGGTTAACGACACTATCAAAGAGGTTATCGACTTCAAAGCAGCTCAAGGCGAGAAGGTTGGTCTTATCACAGTTCACCTCTACCGCCCATTCTCTGAGAAGTACTTCTTGGAGGTAGTTCCTGCATCTGTAAAGCGTGTTTGCGTTTTGGATCGCACCAAGGAGCCCGGAGCTAATGGCGAGCCATTGTACCTCGATGTTAAGGATATGTTCTACGGCAAGGAGCACCAACCAATGGTTGTTGGTGGTCGCTATGGTCTTTCTTCAAAAGATACTACCCCTGCTCAGATCATCGCAGTATATGAGAACCTTGCAGCAGCTGAGCCACGCAACGGCTTCACTGTAGGTATCAACGACGACGTTACTTGCCTCTCATTGCCAGTTGGCGAGGAGATCCCAGTAGCTAAGGCTGGTACTTTCGAGGGTCTATTCTTCGGTTTGGGTGCTGATGGTACCGTAGGTGCTAACAAGAACTCGATCAAGATCATCGGTGGTTCTACCGACAAATATTGTCAAGCATACTTCTTCTACGACTCTAAGAAGTCGGGAGGTTACACTGCATCTCACCTTCGTTTTGGTGACAACCCAATCACTTCGCCTTACTTGGTGACTACTCCCGACTTTGTGGCGTGTCACGTTCCATCTTATGTAGACAAGTACGACGTATTGAAGGGTCTTAAGCCCGGCGGTTCATTCCTTTTGAACTCTGTACACGACGCTGAGACTACTTGCGCAACTTTGCCAGACCACATGAAGGTTTACTTGGCTAAGAACAACATTAAATTCTATATCATCAACGCTACTAAGATCGCCGTTGAGTTGGGATTGGGCTCACGCACCAACACCATCATGCAGTCGGCATTCTTCAAAATCGCAGATGTGATTCCTTTCGACAAGGCTCAAGAGGAGATGAAGAAGGCTATCTTGAAGTCTTACGGCAACAAGGGCGAGGAGATCGTAAATATGAACTACGCTGCGGTTGACGCTGGTGGCGACGCTGTGGTTACCGTTGAGGTTCCCGCTGAGTGGGCTTCGATCTCACTTGGTTGCGCTTGCTCTTGCGAGGCTACTGTTGACGAGTCTCGTCCAGCATTCGTTCGCAATATCGTTGATCCTATCAACGGTCTTAAGGGTGATGACCTTCCAGTTTCGGCATTCAACGGCCGCGAGGATGGTACTTGGGATAACGGTACAGCAGCCTTCGAGAAGCGCGGTATCGCAGTTAAGGTTCCTGAGTGGATCGCTGAGAACTGTATCCAGTGTAACCAATGTGCTTATGTTTGTCCTCACGCAGCTATCCGCCCATTCCTCGCAACTGAGGCTGAGGCAGCAGCATCTGGCGTAGAGTGGAAACAAGGTATGGGTGAGACTAAGGAGTACAAGTTCCGTATCCAACTCACTCCACTTGATTGTACAGGCTGTAACAACTGTGTTGATGTTTGTCCGTCGAAGAACAAGGCTTTGGTTATGAAGTCACTTGAGTCTCAAATGGATCAACAGAAGAATTGGGATTACATGCTCGCAGAGGTTGGTTACAAGAAAGTTGTCGACAAGACTAAGAATGTGAAGAACCTCCAATTCGCTCAGCCACTCTTCGAGTTCTCGGGAGCTTGTGCTGGTTGTGGTGAGACCCCTTACATCAAGGCTATCACTCAATTGTTCGGTGAGCATATGATGGTTGCTAACGCAACTGGTTGTACCTCAATCTACTCTGGTTCAGCTCCATCGACTCCATATTGCACCAACGAGAATGGCGAGGGTCCAGCTTGGGCTAACTCACTCTTCGAGGATAATGCAGAGTTCGGTATGGGTATGCACATGGGTGTTGAGAAACTTCGTGACCGTCTCCAAATCACAATGGAGGAGGCTATCGCATCTTGCGACTGTTGCGGCGAGGAGCTTAAGGCTGCTATGCAGGAGTGGATCGCATCACGCAACTCAACTTCTGGCGCTGCTGCTGCTACCGCTAAACTTCTTCCTTTGGTTGAGGCTTGCTCATGCGAGGCTTGCGAGAAGATCCTCTCTATGAAAGAGTGGCTCAACAAGAAGTCACAGTGGATCATCGGTGGTGACGGTTGGGGTTATGACATCGGCTTCGGTGGTGTAGACCACGCTTTGGCATCGGGTATGGATATCAACATCCTTATCGTCGATACTGAGGTTTACTCTAACACTGGTGGTCAATCGTCTAAGTCTACTCCAGTGGGCGCTATCGCGAAGTTCGCTTCGAGCGGTAAGCGTATCCGCAAGAAGGATATCGGAGCTATCGCAATGACTTATGGCTACGTTTACGTTGCTCAAGTTGCGATCGGTGCTTCGCAAGCTCAACTCCTCAATGTACTTAAGGAGGCTGAGGCTTATCCCGGCCCATCGCTCATCATCGCTTACGCACCATGTATCAACCATGGTATCAAGGGCGGTATGACTCGCACACAGACTATCGGTAAGGATGCAGTAGCTTGTGGCTACTGGCACCTATGGCGCTACAACCCACAGTTGGAAGCTGCCGGTAAGAACCCATTCGTTCTCGACTCTAAGGAGCCAGATTGGTCTAAGTTCCAAGACTTCTTGATGCGCGAGGTGCGTTACACATCGCTCAAGAAAGCACTTCCAGCTGAGGCTGATGAGCTCTTCCAAGCAGCCGAGGAGAACGCTAAATGGCGCTATAATGGCTACACTCGTCTTGCAAAGCAGGAGTTCTAGTAGCTAACTATATTTGATAAACGCCGACGAGATTCTTCTCGTCGGCGTTTTTTTGGATGTTAAGATTCCCTGATCCTCTCCGCCATTCCCTGATCCTCTCCGCCATTCCCGTTACCTCTCCGTCATTCCCGTTACCTATCCGTCATTCCCGTGAAAACGGGAATCTTAACATCCCTCCCAATATTGCAAATTAAGATTCCCGATCGAGTCGGGAATGACGAAAGAGAGGACGGGAATGACGAAAGAGAGGACGGGAATGACGGAGAAGGACATCTTGATCGAAGTTGGAGCCAAGCCTTCCAGATCCCTTGAGTCAGATCAAGGGGTTTGGGAGGCTTGGTTCCGCTTCGGTTCAGGGTGACGAAGTGTCGATACAGCTGGCGCAATTTTTGTGCAGCAAAATTATTTTACTCTTTTTTACGTAAAATATTATTGCTTATTCGATTATTTATTTCTACCTTTGTGGCGTTTTAGGTAATTATTGTTTGCGAAATAACAGTAAATGATACACCTAATTAATATAAGTAAAAAGAGATACACAAGTTTAACTAAACATAAAAAAACAGAAAACTATGAGTCAGATTGTAGAAGTACACGCAAGAGAGATCTTGGATTCAAGAGGTAACCCAACTATCGAGGTTGAGGTAACAACCCTTAGTGGTGTAATGGGCCGTGCTGCAGTTCCATCGGGAGCTTCAACAGGTGTTAATGAGGCGCTTGAGCTTAGAGATGGTGACAAAGGCCGTTTCTTGGGTAAGGGTGTTTTGAAGGCTGTAGACAACGTTAACGACCTTATTGCTCCAGCAGTAATCGGTTTGGACGTAACAGACCAAGTTGGTGTTGACCGCACAATGTTGGAGTTGGATGGCACTGCTACCAAGTCTAAGTTGGGTGCTAACGCTATCCTTGGTGTATCTTTGGCTTGTGCAGTTACTGCTGCTAAGTTGCTTGAGATGCCACTTTACCGTTATATCGGCGGTTCTAACGCTAAGACTCTTCCAGTTCCTATGATGAACATCATCAATGGTGGTTCTCACTCTGACGCTCCTATCGCGTTCCAAGAGTTTATGATCCGTCCAGTTGGTGCTCCATCTTTCCGCGAGGCTCTTCGCATGGGTGCTGAGGTATTCCACGCACTTAAGAAGGTTCTTCACGATCGCAACCTCTCGACTGCAGTAGGTGACGAGGGTGGTTTCGCTCCAGCTCTTGAGGGTACTGAGGATGCTCTTCAGTGCATCATCAAGGCTATCGAGGCTGCTGGCTACAAGCCCGGCCGTGTTGAGGATGGTGGTGATGTGTCGATCGGTTTGGATTGCGCATCGTCTGAGTTCTACAAAGATGGCGTATATGACTACTCTAAGTTTGAGGGTGCTGAGGGTGCTAAGCGCTCTTCAGCTGAGCAAGTTGACTTCCTTGAGTCTCTTATCAATGCATACCCAATCGACTCTATCGAGGATGGTATGAACGAGGAGGATTGGGATGGTTGGAAGATGCTTACAGAGCGCATCGGCGACCGTTGCCAGTTGGTTGGTGACGACTTGTTCGTAACTAACGTAGACTTCCTAAGCAAGGGTATCGAGATGGGTGCTGCTAACTCAATCCTTATCAAGGTTAACCAGATCGGTTCTCTTACTGAGACTCTCGACGCTATCGAGATGGCACACCGCGCAGGTTTCACAAGCGTAACTTCACACCGTAGTGGTGAGACTGAGGATACTACAATTGCTGACATCGCAGTTGCTACAAACTCTGGTCAAATCAAGACAGGTTCTTTGAGCCGCTCTGACCGTATGGCTAAATACAACCAACTTCTTCGTATCGAGGAGGAGCTTGGCGAGCGCGCTATCTATGGTTACAAGAAAGTGATCCGCAAGTAAGAGATTTTAGCTCTTTTACGATACTCCCCATCAACCTTTGGTTGGTGGGGATTTTTTATAAAATCATCCGTATTTACTAAATGTCTTTTTGAAAATGATTTATAAAACTTTCAATCTGTAACTATAATTAATTTGCCGTAAAGAGTAGATGTTATCGAATTTTATAGACAATTTCATCCTTGTGATACGTATTTCGGGCGAAATATCAGTTACGATTTATATGATATTTGGGCAATAATGATTACAAACTGTAATATAAAAATTGCAAAATTCGATAAAATTATAAGAGTGTTAAATATAATGTTATAAATCTTTGTAAATTATTTTACAAATGTCTATCTTTGTCCCGTAGATTTTTATTAATTAAACATTAACGCTTATGGTAAGAAAGGTTATACTTTCGTTCATTATTGTTTTGACGGTGTCGCTCAGCGCAGTGGCTCAAAATAAACAAATCGTTGGTAGAGTATTTGATGAGGATGGAGTGCCTGTTTATGGTGCGACCGTTATCGTCGAGCATACAACTACCGGTACAGTCACCGATGGAGATGGTGCTTTTTCTCTCTCTGTCCCAGCAACTGGTGTAATTTCGGTTTCATACATAGGATACCAGACACAAACTAAGCCTGTTGAGGGCACAACAGAATTTATATTTACTCTCCAGCCAGATGCTACCGCTATGGACGATGTGATCGTCGTTGCGTTCGGTACCGCTAAGAAAGAGGCGTTTACCGGTTCGGCAAAGGTTATCGAGTCCGATGAACTCTCTAAGGTTCAGTCGACAAATGTCGCTGGAGCCTTGGTTGGTCGTGTTTCGGGTGTTCAAACTACCAGCTCTTCGGGTAGCCTTGATTCGTCTCCGACGATCCGTGTTCGTGGATTTAGCTCGATCAATGCAAGTCAGGATCCATTGTGGGTTGTCGATGGTGTGCCTTTCACGGGCGACCTTAACACTCTGAATATGGCCGATGTAGAGACGATGACAGTATTGAAAGATGCTGCATCGAATGCTCTTTATGGTTCGCGTGGTGCCAATGGTGTGATCATGGTCACAACCAAGAAGGCAAAGCACGGCGAGGCGGTTATCAACTTCGATGCTAAGATCGGTGTTAACTCCAAAGCTACCAAGAACTACGACGTGATCTCAGATCCCGGCGACTACTACGAGGCTCACTACAAAGCACTATACAACTATCAGTTGGATCAAACCGGAAGCACCTCTTTGGCGCACAACAACGCCGTGTCGTATCTCACTGGTTCGGGTAATGGTGGTCTTGGTTATTGCATCTATACAGTTCCAACAGGCGAGACCCTTATTGGTACTACTGGTTCGTTGAACCCCGATGCAACTTTGGGTACAACAATCGTTAACTCGGATGGAGAGACCTACTACCTCACAGCCGACGATTGGATGGATGAGGCATACCAGACCGGTATTCGTCAGGAGTACAACGTGAGTGTGTCGGCATCGAACGAGCGCAGCTCATTCTTCGCGTCGCTCGGTTACCTCGACAATGGTGGTATCATCAAGGAGTCGACCTACGAGCGTCTCACAGGACGTCTTAAGGCTGACTACCAAGCTAAAGAGTGGTTGAAAGTGGGTGGTAATATGTCATACACTAACTACAGCTCAAGTAGCGGTAACTCTTCGGAGGGTGATGATTCGTCTACTGCCAATATCTTTGCTTTTGCATCGAACATCGCTCCGATCTATCCAGTATACCTTCGTGATGCTGATGGCAATATCCTCCAAGACTCTTACGGTT
Organism: Rikenellaceae bacterium; assembly: GCA_047173105.1. GTDB lineage: Bacteria > Bacteroidota > Bacteroidia > Bacteroidales > Rikenellaceae > Alistipes. Next base: position 5,742 of record JBCQVM010000024.1, on the reverse strand, counting down.
GGGATATGTACGACTATGGTAATGGTGACGACCTCGGCGTAATGCGCCCCGTGTTCACCGACTCTAATGCACTCCAGACTGCATGGCTCAACAAGAACCTCTACGAGGGTAACGCGATGTCGGCAAGCGGTTTTGCAGATTTCTACCTCTCGAAGGCTTTGAAGTTGACCCTTAGTGGTAGCACCTCAGTCGACGAGGCTCGTTACACTTATAGCTACAACCAGTTCTACGGTCAGTTCGCATCGTCGGGCGGTAGCATATATGTGTCGCACTCTCGTAACCACGAGAGCAACCTCCAACAACTTCTAAGCTACAATTTCCACATCGGTGATTCAGCATTCGACGTTATGGCGGGTCACGAGTACAACACTTCGGATCTCTACTACCTCCAAGCAGGTAAGTCAGTTATGTTCTCTTACGACAACCTCGAGTTGGCTGGTGCAGTAGTTGATGCTCAGAGCGCTACTTCGTACACTACATCTTACAACACCGAGGGTTACTTCGCACGTTTGCAGTTCGAGAACTCTTCGAAATACTACGCGTCGGCTTCGTTCCGTCGCGATGCATCGTCGCGCTTCCACCCCGATCACCGTTGGGGTAACTTCTGGTCAGTCGGAGGTGCTTGGATTCTCTCTAAGGAGGATATGTTCGCAGGTACTCAGTCGTGGTTAGATATGCTTAAGTACAAGATCAGCTACGGTTCGCAGGGTAACGACGGAATTGGTGACTACCTTTACACCGACACCTACTCATTGGCTAACAACGATGGCCAGATCGCAATCGTCTTTAACTCAAAGGGTAACGAGGATATCACATGGGAGACCAACGCCAACTTCAACACCGGTTTTGAGTTCTCACTAAAACAAGGTCGTTTCGGTGGTAGCATCGACTACTTCAACCGTGTTACAAGCGATATGCTCACCTACTTCACTGTGCCTGTGTCGCTCGGTTACACGGGTTACTACGACAACGTGGGTGATATGATGAACCAAGGTATCGAGATCGAGCTCTACACCGACATCATCCGCACTCAGAACTTCCGTTGGTCGTTCGACATCAATATGTCGTTCATCAACAATAAGATCACTCGTATCGCCGATGCCAACAAGACTTACTCGATCGACGGATACGAGGGTTACGTAAGCGGCAACTACTTCTACGCTGAGGGTCTTCCACTCTATACATTCTATATGTATGACTACGCGGGAGTTGATAAGTCGACCGGTCAAGCTCTATACTACTACGACGAGGAGATCTACGACGCAAGTGGCGAGCTAATCAAAACCGTTCGCTCTACAACTACCGAGTATTCGGAGGCTGATCGCTATATCATCGACACAGCAATGCCCGACCTCTATGGAGGTTTCTCGACTTCGATTGCCGCTTTTGGCTTCGATGCTTCGATCGCCTTCACCTACCAGATCGGTGGTTTGGTTTACGACTCGGCATACCAGAGCTATATGTCCTCTCCAACATCGTCGTCGCTTGGTAACAACTACCACGTAGACCTTTTGGATGCATGGACTCCCGACAATCCAGATTCTGATATCCCACGTTTCTACTATACGGATGACACCCCATCTTCGTCGCGTTTCTTGACCGATGCAAGCTACCTTAACATCTCGAATATCAACGTTGGTTATACATTCCCACAGAGCGTGACTCGCAGCTACGGCATCAACACTTTCCGTATCTACTTGGCTTGCGACAACGTGGCTTACTGGTCACAGCGTCAAGGTCTTGACCCACGCTACTCATTCACGGGTACGACAACGAACTCTAATTACGCACCTATTCGTACAATCTCGGGTGGTATTAATGTTGTTTTCTAATTTTTAAAAGGAGATTATTATGAATAAAATTGTAAAAATATCGATATTAGCGGTGGCAACTCTCTTCACTTTTACTTCGTGTATGAAGGATGTTGAGCCTACCTATCTTGTCACCAGCGACCAAGCCTCTTCGTCGGAGATTGCTCTCGAGGGTATGGTTGGAGCGGTCAAAACTTCGATGATCGAGGTTGGTTCGGTCTTCGATGGTGCCGTTCACTACGACTTCTCGTACCCAGCTTTGTTGTTGGCTACCGATGCTCTTGCAGGTGAGTTTGTTGTTACATCTACCGATGGTAATGTAGGTTACGACCACTTCTCGGCATGGAGTACCCACCAATATTTAGGGCCGCTCTACTATGCGCCATATTTCTTCTGGAGCTGCTACTACACCTTTATCAAGGCTGCCAACGATGTTATCTCGGTTCTTTCGACCGACGAGGAGTTGAGCACCGAAAAGCAGGTTTATTTGGCTGCAGCTAAGGCATATCGTGCCAGCTTCTACCTCGATATGGCTCGTCTTTACGATCCATTCGAGAATGATTACACATCTGTTGGCGCAGATATCATAGGTTTGACAGTTCCTTACGTCTCGGAGACTACTACCGAGGCTGATGCTCGCGACAACCCACGTTTGCCCCGTGACGATATGTTCGAGAAGATCTTCGAGGATCTTGCAGCAGCCGAGGAAATTTTTACTCAAGAAAATGTTAATCCATCGGCGGGCACCAGCCCCAACTTGGCAGTTGTCTATGGTCTCTACGCTCGTGCATACCTTTGGTTGGGTGGTTTTGATTCGTCTTACTACGCTACAGCAATTGAGTACGCCGACTTGGCAATCGCGAGTTCAAAAGCTACTATCACTACCGAGGAGCAGTGGACAAGCACTTCGAGCGGCTTCAACTCAGCTATCGGTTCGTGGATGTGGTACCTTACACAATCTTCGGATTCGATCAGCAACCTTATCAACTACGTGGCATGGGTAGCACCCGAGGGTACTTGGGGTTACGACAACTTGATCTGCTTTGGAGCTCGTAGTAGCGACTACGACCGTATGGGATCTAACGATATCCGTAAGAGTGTCATCATTGGTTCGGATGTCGATTATAGCCAATATAGCAGTGTCACTTCGCTCGAAGAGGATGATTTCTCTAACCTCTATGCCTACACCAACCTCAAGTTCCGCCCAGTAGGTGGCGAGACCAGCGACTATACTTCGGGTAACCCATCCGATATCGTAATTATGCGTGTCGAGGAGATGTACTTTATCAAGGCTGAGGCTACTGCTCACACCGATGCTGCGGCAGGTTTGGCGATCCTCGCGCAGGTTATGGCGAGTCGCGATTCTGGCTATAGTACTACCGGCGTGGAAGATGCTATCGAGGAGATCATTTTCCAAAAGCGTATGGAATTTTGGGGCGAGGGCATAATATTATACGACCTTAAGCGTTTGGGTTATGGAGTCAAAACTGGTTACAGCGGCACAAACGTATGTAGCGACTACCGTTTTAATGTTGATGGAATTATGCCATCATGGAACCTCTGTCTTCCTAATTCGGAGATATACCAAAATACAGCGCTTGTCCAGAACCCAGATCCATCGAGCAAGGTGACAGTTTGGACTGAGTAATAGAGAGAAAAACAACAATTTATTATAAAATTTATCATGAAAAAAATTAAGTATTTTTTATTCGCAATTTTTGCAATTGCGTTAGTAGGCTGTACTGAGGATGCAACCGACGCTGGAAGCGAAGACCCAGACTCTTCTTCAAGTGATCTTGAGCTCTATTTCGACGATGGCCTTTCGACGACTTTCCCCGTGTCGGACTCAGACAAGACCTTCGAAATCCCTGTTACTCGTAGTAATGGCACTTCTGCTGCCACTTATGAGTATGATATTGATTTAGATGGCGGCGGCTACATCGTTTATAACTCTGCGGGTGAGATCTCTTTCGAAGCGGGCGAGACTGAGGCATATATCACAGGTTACCTTAGTAGCAGCGCACCACAGGGCTATAGCTACGAGGGAGCTGTATCTATCACAAACTCAGACTATGCAGCACTCTTTAAGACAACTACTTTCGCTTTCACAATCTCTTTTGATTACACATGGACTCTTCTTGTGAGCGAAGATGGTACTGACACTACAGGTCTTTGGATTGATGGTATCTTCTCTACTGTATTCATGGATGTTCCTGAGGCAGAGAAAGAGGTTGAGATCTACGAGGCAGCTGAGGTTCCGGGATACTACCGTATCGCTAATGTTTATGATGCTGATTTCACAGCAACTCTTATGGGTGTAACATCTACTGAGATCGCTTCTTATGTTTTGTTGGGTGACGACGCTGTTTCAGTTGATACAGTCTACACATATATCAACGCAACAGATCCAGACAACGTTTACTTCCCATATCAGGGTTCAGGTTTCTGGTATGATACAACAACATATGGTGGCTTGTACTTCGCATCTTTATGTGACCTAATCTTTGATCTTTCGTCATCGAGCTACCCATCGACTTACGGTAAGATGGAGGATGGTGTTATCTCATTCCCTAAAGAGAGTATTTATGTTGAGTTGACCCTTTACGGTGCGTGGATTAATACTGAGAGCCATTATATCTTCCTTCCCGGTGTTAAATCTTGGTCTAAGCTCACAAGCGTCACTATCTCTGATATCAGCGTTGATGATTGTACTGCTAAGGTAGTATTCGAGGCTAACGAGCTTGCAACTTGTCTTAAGTATGCAATCGTTGATTACGACGCGACAGGCGAAAGCTATGAAACAGTTGCAGCTGGTATCAAAGCGGGTACAACTGACTCAAAAACAGTTCTCTCTCCATCGTTTAGCACAGGTACTACAATCTCTACAGACGTGCAGGGTACTTATGCATTGGTTGCAGTTCCTTACGGTGTTGATGGTGACGCTGGTAAGTTCGATGCTTCGACTTGTGTTGCTGAGTTCCGCATTAGCGACAATATCGCTACAGGCGTTGCATCAGGTTCATATACTGTTGCTGAAGTAGTTGATGACTGGTATGGTACGACTTACGAGGATGTTGGTTTTGAGTTGACTCGTTCGGCTGTAACAGATTACGACTATACTTCGACTGACTTCTTTGGATTTGATAGCAGCTCATACAATATTACTTACTCATGGGTATTGGATCCAACAGCGATGAAGATGTATGTAACTCCAACTGATTGCGAAGGTTTCGAGATCGATTTCTATGAGCCTACATACTATGCTGAGTCGTACTCTACAACATACTACTACGCTTATATCGGAGGTGGCGCAGATGGTTACGATCCATGGGAGATCAACATCGAGCTTAACGAAGCAGGTGATGCTTATGTAATGACTACATTCGCAACTGAGGCTCGTTTGGGAGTATTCTACACAAGCACCAAAACATACATCTCAGGCTATGACGCAGTTATCGAGGCAGGTACAGCTATTAACGAGTATGTAGAGGCAAGCAGTGCTCCAGCTACTAAGAAGCTATTGGCTCCAGTTAACAAGTCAACTGCATCTAAAACTTCTTCTGTAACCACAGCTAAGGAGAAAGCAACAGTTAGAACTGAGGGTGTTATGGCACCACTTATGAAATAGTCTCCCGAGACTTCTATAATCGGACTCCCCTACATCGCAAGATGTAGGGGAGTCTTTTTTTTGTGGCTATTTGGTTGTGAATGTCGTTTGGTTTGTAGCTATTTGGTTGTGAATGTCGTTTGGTTTGTAGCTATTTGGTTGTGAATGTCGTTTGGTCTATAGCCCCCGTCATTCCCGTGAAAACGGGAATCTTATACAAACGCAACGTGATAGAAAGATTAAGATTCCCGTTTTCACGGGAATGACGAGAAGGGGCGAGGATGACGAGAAGGGGCGAGGATGACGAGAAGGGGCGAGGATGAC
>JBCQVM010000023.1:0-29250 GCA_047173105.1 Rikenellaceae bacterium | reverse complement strand
TCCGATCCTACCACCCTCGGGACGATCTCCTTCAGGACGACCACCCTCGGGACGACCACCTTCGGGACGACCACCTTCTGGACGACCTTGACCTGCTTCCTGTGGTGGGCGGTTGCCCATTTGAGGGCCGTTGCCACCTTCACCTTGGGGCGTTGGCATCATCTGCATATTCGACATATTACCTAAGCTGCGGCCAAAAGCGACATAGATACCTGCGCTACCAGCCGTGGTACCCGAATTTTCGTGTGTGGTCGAACTCCAATAGAATGGGAAGTCCTTTTCGCCCGCCTCGTCCACGATCTCGCTCACCGCGAAGATTGGGTCGATAGCTGCCGAAGCACTCGAAAGTGGCGAACGAGAGTAGTCGACAATACTCTGCAACTCCTTAGCATTGGGCACTCTCCAATCTGAGTGGCCGAGATAACCTTGGGCATTCATCTGCTCAGCATAGGCCAACGCCTCGCCCCAATTCATCGCTCGCTGACTATCCTCTTTACTCCATACCAACTTGGTTGCGTTGTCGGTGATCGTACCATCGCCATTGTCGCCAAAATCGTTGATACCGTACTGCTCGCCACGTACAAAGCGCACCATAAATGGTTTGTCGCCATTTCCAAATTTAAGGCCATAGCCCTTGATACGTCCATCGGCGAAGTTCACTCCAAAGAGCAAATTGTTTTGCTCGGTAGAACCTACATACAACGAAGATGTTAACAGCTGCGAGTCAATGGGACGGTTACCATTTGCGCCATACTCAAACTCAAAAAAGTTGGTATTGATAAATGGGCTCCCCGGAGAATCGCTACCCGCATTAAGTTGGGGGTTGACATCGCTTCCACTAAACAAAATTAGTGAATAGGCCTCCTTGATGGTAGGGATGCGCCAATCGTTGTGACCGGCCAATTTAAACTCCTCTATGACTTTCATCGCCTCGGGGTAGCTCATTACATCGAACCCCTTTTGCCACATAAGCCCCGTAACATTGTCGGTGATGGTACCATCGCCATTGTCGGTGTATGATGCTGCATTACCCATGTGGTGGGCATCCTGACCATAAAAAGGCTCGCCCTTTGCGGGGGCTGCGATCACCTCTTTGTCGTCGAAAAATTTACTCTGCTCCGTATCTACAATCGTGTAGTTCTGAGCATTGGCACTAAGGCTAACTGCTACAAAAAGCCCTGCTGTTAAGATTTTGGTAGTATTCATATTATAATGTATTGTGTTTGACTCTACGTTCGGGCGTGCTATAATATTGCCTCTAACAGGTAAAATATAATGCAAAGATACAACTAAAACATATCTCCTCAAAACAAGCGCGATGGTTTCTATCCCCCAAAATGGTCTATTCATCCCTTTGGTCGGGCACCTCCATCGTCATCCTCGCGAATGCAGGGATGACAAGAAACGAGTAGAGCGAGGCGTGAGTAACGTGTTTAAACCCCTGTTTGCCCTGATATTCAGCTAAAAAAATTTGCATAATTCAATATTTATCAATATATTTGTAAATATTTAAAACTTAAAAATTCTAATTATGAAGAAGATTCTACTTTCATTTGTTGTGATGTGTGCAGGCCTTATGGTATCATGCGGCAATGCCGAGGTTAACAAAATCAACCAATTGGTTATTGACGCTACCGAGCAAACGATGGCTGCTGAATCACCAGAGCAGGTTGTTCAGATCGCTCTCACTCTCCAAGATGAGATGGATAAGATTGCAGCTGAGGCTGGTGACGAGGTATCTTTGGGCAAGAGCGTAGACGAGGCTTTGGAAAAGTATCAAGAGGCTGCTGCGGCTAAGCTTGCTGAGTTTGGTATTAATTTTTAGCAACTCAACGCACTGTAAATGAATACAATAAAGCCTGACTAACGACACCCTGTTAGTCAGGCTTTATGCTACCTAAATCTTAATAGACGATGAAACGAATTATACTAATAATGCTCATAACGCTCCCAGCTCTTCTTTGGGGGCAGACAACCACAATGACCAACCTCAGTTTGGAGCAGGCTCAGGGGCTATCGGGCGACCACTACCGCCGCGCGATCAACGGTTATGCCGATATCATCGAGAACGACTGGCAGAGTGGAGTACTCAAGAATGGCGACTACCAGATGCCTTTTGAATATTACATCAATGGAGAAATGCCCGATGAAGGTTACCCGCTCTACATCTCGCTGCATGGCGGTGGAGGCGCTCCCGCCGAGACCAACGACGAGCAGTGGGAGAACCAGAAAACGCTATATGGCACTGTCAACGGAGTCTATTTCGTGCCCCGCGCCCCGACCAACACGTGGAATATGTGGCACCAAGAGTATATGGATAGCTTCCTATTGCAGGTTGTCTCCTATGCCGTGGCACGACTCGACGTCAACCCTCGCAGGGTCTACCTCTTGGGCTACTCGGCCGGTGGCGATGGCGTCTACAACTTAGCTACCCGCCTGAGCGATCGCTTCGCAGCTGCAGCAATGATGGCAGGACACCCCGGCGATGCCGAGATCGAGAACCTGCGTAACCTTCCCTTTGCGATCTACGTTGGAGAGAACGACACCGACTACGACCGATCTTTTTGGGCGGTAGAGTGGCTTAAGCTATACGAGATTTTGCGCAAAAACGATCAAGGGGGCTATGACTACAATATAAATATTTTTGCCGACAAAGGACACTGGATGGATGGAATGGATGGCGCCGCAATCGACTGGTTAGCCTCCTACCAACGCATTAGCATTCCATATCGAGTTGTGTGGATTCAAGACGATGTGCTCCACACACGCAAATACAACCTCGAGGTAAGCGAACCCAAACAGGGATATCGACTCGAGCAAGTCATTGACTCCGAGAACAATACAATCTACCTCACATCAGACCACTACAACGAAGTGACCGTATGGCTCGACGACTTTATGGTGAACCTCGAGCAGCCGGTAAGAATCGTTTTCAATGGCCGCGAGGCATTTAACTCGATGGTCACCCGCGACGAGATGAACATCATCGAGAGCATCAGCATGCGCCTCGACCCGGAGTATGTCTACTGGGGAAAAGTGACTGTCTATCGGTAGTTTTTTGCTCCCTCGCCAGTCCCAATACCCCTCCTCGTCATTCCCGACACCACACCTACACGTCACTCCCGACACCACACCTACACGTCATTCCCGACTCGATCGGGAATCTTAAATTATTGTATCGTTTGTATAAGATTCCCGCTTTCACGGGAATGACGGGGAGGAGAGAGTAACGAGAAATGGAGTGACGCATGATCAAAGTAAACCCGCAAGCTCATGCTCACTAATGCTGCGCATATTGCGGGTCGTGAAGCCATGCTTTGCGGTGGCGTCATAGAATATAAGTGTGGGGAGGTGACCATTAATTAGCTCCAACATCGGCTTGGGATACATCACGATATAATCGAACTCCACGCTATTATTCTTGGCAAAGAACTCCTCGATCTGCTCCTGCTTAGCACCCATAAAGACAACTTTGATTCGGTCGGTGGGCAGATTGTTGCGACGAACGATCTGCGAGATTTGCTGCGCCGAGTAGCCGCAATATTTGCACGACGTACCATAAAAGAGTAGCACCTCGGTCTGTTCGCCCCAAGCCAAATGGTCGTTGGCAGCGATGAACTCCTCGAAGAGCTCGACATCGACCGCACCACTGCCCCCCTTGCCATAGAGCAGGTCGAACATCGCGCGGTGAGGATGTTTCATAAATGGGTAGAGGGCGATTGCCACGAGCCCAAGCACGAAATATGTGTTGAGATCCTTGATCGGCGGAAATTTCCACTGTGGCAACTTACGCGAAAGAAGCAGCAAGGCTACAAGCGCCACATTCTTGAGGATCGACTCCGCAGGCGAAATATCAACTAACGAACCAAAGCAGTGGCAGTTGTCAGTGCGCCCCACCACCACCAAATAGAGCAGAAAAAGGGTGAAGCCCGCCAAGGCCGTAAGGATAATGTAATAGAGCTGTTTATGGCAAATATTGCAAAGATATCCAACACCCACAGCTAACTCCGCTCCAATCACCACGCGAGCAAGCAGCGCCGAGAGATTGAGGCTAAAGATCTCGAAACTAAAGATATAGAGCTCGAACGAATCGATCGACTGCACCTTGAGCAGAGCCGATGCGACAAATGCCACACCGACTGCAAGCGTTGCTGCAAGAGCAATGTATGGTTGGAGTTTTTTCACAAGGTTAAAAGTTAGGAGTTAGGAGTTAGGAGTTAGGAGTTAGGGGTTAATCACTCACCTAATCACACCACACATGTCATTGCCGACACTCCTCCGCACGTCATTCCCGACTCGATCGGGAATCTTAATTTAGTGTATCGTTTGTATAAGATTCCCGTTTTCACGGGAATGACGAGAGAGGGGGGGGGAAGAATATGACGAGAGGGGAAGAATATGACGAGAGGAAGGTATGCTCAATGAGCTTATTAAAAAAAAGAACGCACCAATAGACGCGTTCTTTTAATACTTATCGAAAGTATAGACTACTCACACGTTACAGTATACCCCCAGTCCATGCTATTGATATAATCAGCAAGCTCACTACAAGACATGCTACCAACCTCTGTTGCCGAGAATGTGCTTGTTGTACCATTTGAAGCATAACAAGTACAGCCGCTTGAGCTTGAGCCTGAGCTTGAACTACCCGAGCTCGAACCACCACTTGTGCCAGCCTCCAAGAATACCTCGGTGAGACCATCACCACCACAAGCTACCAATCCAACTGTAGCTACAGCCAATATAAAGAATAATACCTTTTTCATTTTATTGTTTTTTATTAATTGTCAAAATTGATTATTTGCCGAGCAAAGATTTAACAGAAAATCTGTAAGATACACCGACCTCAACCGATGAAGTTGCAGTAGCACCAAGCTTTACGAATGCAGCAAGCTCTTCGGTGAAGTAGTAACGACCACCTACGCTGATACCATAGTAGAAGAAGTTGTCGCCCAAACTACCCTTAACATCGTTGCATTTAGCGGTAATCTGACCCATCGAGTAACCAAGAGCAACAGTACCGAAGAGGTCGAAGCCCTCAACAAGAGCGTAGTGATACGAACCTGTAACTGCGATTGCAGTACCTGTGTAAGCGTACTTGTCGAGGTTCGAACCAGTGTAGTTAAGGTTCTTGTGCTGGTAAGCAAGGCTACCACCAATACCGATCGACGACTTACTGTCAAGATCCTTGTAACCCATCTCATAAGATACAGCAATAGGGGTACCATAATTACCACCTACGCCGAGACCAAGTGAGACGATTTCATCACCCTCCGAGAAGAGAGGAGTTTGCGCCTGCGCAGCAAATGCAACGCAAAGAGTCGCAAGCAAAGTAAATAGTTTTTTCATTTTTTGTCTGGCGGGTTCCAATTTTGCTTTCTCGATCCAAGGCAGGAGCCCATAAAATCCTATAAATCGAGCCGATATTTTGATCAAAAGGTACTACCCTTTTCTTATATTTAGGAGAGTTCAAAGTTCTATTTCTCTCAACAAAAATTAGAAAAAGAACCCATCAATTCCTAAATTGAAGCGTTTATCTGACCCAAAATTAAATCAAAAAAATCAAAAAAACAAACATTTTGAGCGGCATCTATCTATCTATCTATCTATCTATCTATCTATCTATCTATCTGTATTTTAAAGCTAAAAAAAATAAGTCTCACAACCTGCCCAAAGCGACAAAAAATTGCAAGTTGGGTTGATAAAACCAATGACACCTTACACGTCGTTCCCAACTTCTCCTCTTAGTCATTGCGGACACCACACCTACACGTCACTCCCGACACTCTGCCCGTCATTCCCGACACCATACATACACGTCACTCCCGACGCCATACATACACGTCATTGCGGACACCATACATACACGTCATTGCGGACACTCTGCCCGTCATTCCCGACTCGATCGGGAATCTTAAATTGCGTTTGTATAAGATTCCCGCTTTCGCGGGAATGACGTGTAGGGTAAAAGTCGGGAATGACGTGTAGAGTGTCGGTGACAGGGAGGTTGTCGGTGACGGGAAGGGAGTCGGAAATGACGTAAAAAAAAGCGAGGAGTCCACAAATGCAGCAGATCCGTTAACACATATTAAAGTTTTATTAAAGAATTATTAAAATTTTTGCAATTCTCATTTAACTTTTTACTACCTTTGTGGTCTATAATAACGGCACCCTACTTTGTGCCAAGATAATTTTCGCAGTACTGACCACAAAAAACAACGAAGCTAATGAGCATCGCTAATGCCATAAACTCATTCGAGGGTATCACCTTACCCGAGATGGATTGCGTCAAACTAATGAACCGCACAGATCGGAAATATTGGTTTAATGCAGAGTATCTCGAGGAAGTGTGCGCGACGATTACTACATTCTCGAGATCGATGGCGAGCGCAACCAGCCCTACGCCACCACATATTACGACACGCCCGAAGATGCGATGTACCTCAACCACCACCGTGGCAAGCTCAATCGTTTTAAGATCCGCCGACGTCAATATGTAGCCACTTCCGACAGCTTCCTCGAAATCAAATTCAAGACCAACAAGGGGCGTACAATCAAGACTCGAATAGCTTCGGAATACCAAACAGCAAGCTTCGACAAGGAGGCCGAAAGCTTCATTGGCGACAAAAGCCCCTACCAAACTTCCGACCTGCATCCCGTGCTTTCAAATGGCTTCAAGCGCCTGATGCTTGTGAGCAAGAGCAAGAATGAGCGCTGCACGATCGACCAAGAGTTGGCCTTTGTCAGCCATGGTGTCGAGGTGCGATTGGAGCAGTTGGTTGTGGTCGAGGTCAAGGGTGATGCTCGTGCCAAGAGCCCTATAATCGAAGCGATGCGCACACGGAGGATCAAGCCCTCGGGCTTCAGCAAATATTGCATGGGACGCAGCCTAACCGACAACTCACTGCGCCACGGACGCTTCAAGCTCAAGCACCGACAAATCGAAAAGGAGATACACAACACTATAAATAATATAACTAAACCCATACAGATATGATGACACAGATGTTTATGCAGGCTGCCGATGCAGTGGAAAAGGCAACTAAGAAACCCACTCCGTGGATCGAGACCTTGCGTTTCTTGGATATTAAACTTATCAACATTAGCGACTTCTTGGAGCTCTTCTTGCGTTTCTCGCTCAACCTCGCGGTATTGATGATTATTGTTCAATTTATATATGCTCGCAATAGCCGCCGCAAGGATTTCTACTTCAGCTACTTGGCGGTGGGTGTTATCACGTTTTTGCTCTGCGGTCTGCTCAATAGTGTCAAACTCGAGATGGGATTTGCTTTGGGTCTTTTCGCCATCTTCGGAATTATTCGCTATCGAACCGATGCTATTCCTATTAAGGAGATGACCTACCTATTCTTAATTATCGGCGTCTCGGTGATCAACGCTTTGGCCAACAAAAAGGTGAGCTATGCCGAATTGCTCTTTACCAATGCTGTGATCGTGGGAGGTATTGCTCTGCTCGAGAGTCGCCTCAAGTTAAAACAAGAGGGCTCTTTGCGCGTGATCTACGACAACGTCGAGATGATCCACAGCGACCACCACGAGGAGCTACTCCAAGAGCTTATACAACGTACCGGAATCGAGATCGAGCGATTCGAGATCGAGAAGATAGACTACCTCAAGGATGTGGCAATAATCACAGTATACTACCACGCGGGCTGCAACGGCTACTCACAGGTGACCAGCAAACAAAACAACAGCCAAGATTATGATGAGAACTAAACTACTTAGATTTCTGCTCGTCGGCTCGCTGCTCATCGGCTCTATCGCTACGGCAAGTGCCGACAATGAGGTGGAGAATGTCGAGGCCTACCGCATCGGCGTGGAGATGGATTGGAAGCTCTTCGACGTCAAGGGGCTTAAGTTCTCTTTGGCTCCTCAGTTGCGCTATGGCGAGGGTTTCGACTACGAGCAGATGGTCATCGAGACCGGCGTCCGCTACAAGACTTTTGGCTTTCTCTATTGGAGTGCTAACTATCGCCTCACGGTGGAGCCAACCGGCGAAATGATGCAGACCGACAAGTATGGTCGCTACTTCTTGAGCCTCACGGCCAAGGAGTCTTTCGGCGACTTCACCCCCTCGCTGCGAGCGATGTACACGAACTACACAAATGAGGATGTCAACGACACAGAGTATATGCGCTATCGCGCTAAGGTCAACTACGATATCCCCAAATGCCCTATCACCCCCTACCTCTCGACCGAGCTATTCTATGATATGGACGAAAATCTGTTGAACAGAACTCGAATTGGGGCAGGAGTAGACTACAAAGTGAAAAAAAATAACTATATTGGTCTGGACTACAAGTTGGACTACTACGCCCTAAAATATAAAAATCGCCATATCTTTAGCCTCGGCTACAAGGTTAGCTTCTAACGCTTAACGATTATGAACAAATATCTACTCGCACTTCTGCTCCCCTCGGTTGCTCTATTTGGCTGTCGCAACGACGAATATATAGAGGCCGACAACTTCGAATATGTCGACACCAACGATGATGATACCACCCCCGCCGACGATGAGGATCTCAACTACGACCTCTACCCCGATTGGAGCGAGGCAACACACAGCAATAGCGTCGACCCAAATTTCGATGTGGTATTTGCCCAGAACACCGTTCTTCGCATCGATATCACCATCAGCACCTCCAACCTGAGCGCTATGCAGGCTGACCTCAAGAGCAACCTAAGTAGCTCGAGCAATAATATGTTTGGCAATATGAACAACGATGTTGACTTCACCCCAATTTGGGTACCCTGCACCTTAAGCTACAATGGCAAAGATTGGTATGAGGTGGGTATCCGCTACAAGGGTAATTCGAGCCTTTCGACGATCTATTCCACCTCGTCGTACAATAAATATTCGTTCAAACTCGATTTCGACGAATATGAGTACGAATACCCCGAGCTTAAGAACCAGCGCTTCTACGGCTTCAAACAGCTGAACCTCAACAACAACTACAACGACAAATCATTTATTCGCGAGAAGGTTGTAACCGATATGTTCCGCAAGTTCGGAATAGCTGCGGCCAACACCTCTTTCTGCGAATTGTATATCAACGACGGCTACTTTGGCCTCTACACATTGGTCGAAGAGATCGACGACTCGGTTATCAAAACGCAGTTTAGCGACAAGTCGGGCAACCTCTACAAGCCCGAGGATGATGCTGCACAATTCAAATCGGGATCCTACGACACCTCGGAATTCAACCTCAAAACCAACACCGACATTGCCGATTATAGCGACGTACGTGAGCTCTACGATGCGATCCAGAACTCCGTGAGAACCTCCGACACAGAGAGCTACAAGGAGCGATTAGAGGCGATCTTCGATGTCGAGGGCTTTATGAGGTGGCTCGCGGTGACTACTACCATCCAGAATTGGGACACCTACGGCAATATGGCGCACAACTACTTCCTCTACAACGACATCACAACGGGACAATTAGTATGGATCCCATGGGATCACAACGAGGCTATGGCAAGCGCTACGGGCAACTACTACACATACACCCCCGACCAGCTGCAAAGCACTCGCTACGTCTCTTCGTCATGGCCACTGATCAGCTATCTGATTGCTATTGACGAATATAAGGAGATCTTCGACAGTGCCCTGCAAGAGTTTATCGACGATATCTTTATCCCCGACGAGATGACAGCACTCTACGAGAGCTACTACACCCTGCTCAAGGATTATGTCTATGCCGAGCGCTCGGGTTATACGTTCCTCAGCTACGACTCGCAGTTCGACAGCGCCATCTCGACGCTCAAAACTCACGTCACCAGCCGCAATTCGGTTATTACAAGTTACCTTAATTAGTTCATCTTGCGCAATGGCTTTCGTGCATAAATGCTCAGAAAATCTTTGCTGCCCCTCTGCATCATTCCCGAGGTGATCATCTCGTCATTACCGACTTGATCATCTCTTCATCCCCGACTTGATCATCCCGTCATTCCCGACTTGATCATCCCGTCATTCCCGACTTGATCATCCCGTCATTCCCGACTTGATCGGGAATCTTATACAAGCGCTATTATGCAATTAAGATTCCCGATCGAGTCGGGAATGACGTGTATGGGCTCACAGGAATGAACATGTACGGGGGGCTCACGGAAATGACGTGTACGGGCGCTCACGGGAATGACGTACTAAAGCTAAAAACGCAGAAACAAGGAATAGGGCACAAAAAAAAGTGAGGCTAATCGGAGGTATTCAACTTCCGGCCACCACAGCCATCCGTTTTAGTAACTTTGTTACAACCTGCCGATCTCCTCAACCAACCTAAAACTAACCTAAATGAACTTTAAAACTTCTCTTAAACTTCTCTGCAAAGATAGGGCAAATAATATTACTGTGCAAATATTTTATGAAAAAAATTTAATAAAAGAGACTATAATTTCAAGCTGTATTTGAAATAGTATTGATTATCAGGATTTTACAAGATAAATTATTTTCGACTATTTTATGAAATATTTTAAGATTTTAACACTTCTTTAACATTTCAATGCTTTTGCGCATGCTCCACGATCGAGGCTACGGTCATATCGCCGGTGACGTTTACCGCCGTGCGAACCATATCTATGGGGCGGTCGATACATAGGATCAGCGCCAACCCCTCGCTGGGGATCCCCACCGACGAGAGCACCATAATGAGCATCACCACACTGCCCGAGGGGATGCCGGGAGTACCGATCGACGAGATTGTCGTAACGCCAACGATCGTGAGGATCTGCACCAAAGAGAGCTCTATGCCCATCACCTGAGCAATGAAGATCGCCGCCACGGCTTGGTAGCAGCTTGTGCCATCCATATTAATCGTCACACCCACGGGCAGCACAAAGGAGCTCACAGCGTGGGAGATACCCAATCCCTTTTGGCTCTGCTCCATAGTCATCGGCAGGGTCGCAGCGCTCGAGCTGGTGGAGAAACCCAAGAGCTGTACGGGAGCTGCAACACGCATAAAGTCGCGCACCTTGATGGGGGTAAAGAGCCCTATGAGCAGCGGATAGAATAGCAGCATGAGGATCAGCAGCGCCGCCACAGTGGTCAGCGCATAGAGCCCCAAGGCGGCGAAGATCGACGCATCACCGGCAGTGTCGACCGCCAAAGAGGCCATCAGCGCAAAGACGCCAAAGGGGGCAAAGAGCATTATCCAATCTATTATGAGCATCACTACCCCACTCAGCTCATCGAGGAGCTTGGTGATGGATGCAGTACGCTGAGAACCAAGCACTAAGATCGCGATACCGAGCAGCAGTGCAAGGAAGATCACCTGCAACATATTGCCATTACTCGATAGCGCTGCCATCACATTATCGGGCACAATTCCGGTGATTAGATCGAGCGGCGATCCCTCCGCCACACTCTCGGCAGCCATATTGCGTGCAGCCACATCGTCGCTATATAGCTCCCGCAGCTCGGAGGCCTTATCGGCAGGAAAGATCGCCCCGGGACGCACCAGAGTCACCGCCGCCACCCCAATCGAAATCGCCACCACAGTGGTAGCAACATAGATCAGCAGCGTACGGATGCCCAGCGACGAGAGGTTACGAATATCGCCCAACCCCAAAACACCCTTGGTGAGCGAGAGCAGCACAAGGGGCACAGCCACCATCTTGAGCATCGAAATAAAGATCGTCCCCACGGGAGCAACAAAGTTAGTGACCACACGCGCCGCCCCCAAATGGAGCGCAATAAAGCCCGCCACAACGCCCAAAGCCATGCCAAAGAGTATCTTAATATATAAAGGTGTCTGTTTCATAATCTCATTTTTTTCGTCCGACGCAATATCGCACCCACCGCAAGATAGCCCCAAAAGTGAATAATACCAAATTTTAACAGCAATAATTTTGCAAATTACGAATATTTAGCTACTTTTGTCGAACCTTACACAAACATAAGGATGTTGCTCGGATGGTGGAATAGGTAGACACGCCGGACTTAAAATCCTGTGGGCATTGCGCCCGTGCGGGTTCGATTCCCGCTCCGAGTACGAAAAACCCCTCTTAATCGCTTGATTTTGAGGGGTTTATTATTTCTTGGGGTGTACTAAAAGTGTACTATGTAACAAAAAAGAATACACGCCATATAAACGTGTACTCTCTCTGGTGAACCCAAATACTGCCCGACCCCCTTTTTGCTTTATATCGCAGGGAATGGCAGATTGAGATAAATTTTTTCTCTGTTTTTCAAGTGGTGTGCACTACCAAATCTCGCCCAATTTTGTTGCTAATATTTTCGATATGCTTGGTATAACGCTTTATAGTGTTGAGGGTTAATATTAGCTATAGTAGTATGGTCATAGTATTTAGCTATCTGTTTAGACTATTGTTTTTTAATGTAGTGTTATAAACCTCATTCCATGTAAGTGTAAGCCTATCTGTTGTTTTAATAATCATAGTAAAGTTGTCTATAGACCCTGTTGTAAACTTATATTCCCAAGTTCACATATCAATAATAAGATTGTTCAACGTAATATTATTACCACTTATAGAGTAGCATGCAGATAATGGATAATCCGTTGAGACCAAGTTATCATCTGTAAGATAGCCTGTTGCAGTGCCATTGTTAAACTCAATCACAAAATAGCCATTTGTGTAATCTGCAATCCATTTAGTACCATTGATCTCATAATCGGATGCTCAGTTTCATCTTTAGAGCAAGAGGTAATAGCAATGTCGATAATGTGAAAAATTTTGTTTTCATAATTTTGTTAGTTAATCTTATATTGATTATAGTTATGATTATTAGAATTTGAACCCAACTCTAAATACTAACTGCCCCGCCGAACTATCCTCTACAGTGTTATCGCTTATAATAGCATAACTCATACTCTGTATATTGTAACCAATAGAGAAATATATTGCTGTTTTGGGGTCATTGGTTTTGAAATCAACACCAAACGCAGGCTCTACAACCAACCCATTAGATGTGCCAGCCTCCTTATTTGAGTTTATATCTATGGAGCTACCTAAATCGAGCTGTAAAAATGGGGCGATTTTAGCATTAGACAAATTAGCTTTTGCACGAGCATAAAACTGAACCAAGTTTCTACTATCAAAACTTTCGTAATAATTATAGTTTATTGTAGAGGTGAAATATAGGCTATTCTGACTTTTATACCCTACACCAGCTCCTAAGTAGAAATAATCACTAAAACGATAGCCATTTACCATTGAAATACCAAACCCATACTTGCTATTGTTATCAAGTCCAACACCTCCGTTAATCTCAATAGACTTTTCATAACCAACACTTTGAGCATAGCTTGTAGAGATAGCCATAATAATTAGCACTACGGTAAAAAATAATTTTGTTCTCATAATATTTGTTGAGGTCTTATATGCTCATTCCTCTGGTCGGCTTATTATGATTTACTTAATATAATTAATCAACTTATTCTCAAACACACCTGTGCTTTCAACTGACACATCTACATAGGTTGAAGATGCCATTCCTAAAACGACTTTTCGATATTTGCATTTTAAGTTTGATGCTATTATATTAACTTTTGTAATAGAACCTTCTTCTGATATACGAACACTCCAATAACCTGATATTTCATATGGGTCTATTCTATCGCCCATCATATTTGTGTTGCCAAGACTCTTTGGTGGGACTCCGCTAACAACGTATGCATCTGCATCTATTAAAGTTCCATTCTTAATTTGAGTATCCTTACCCAAGAACGACTCTTCGTTAGTTGTTATAATACCACTCTCTCTATCAACCAATCCAATCGAGCTACCATTTTCGGTGAGAAATGCTAATACTTGTGTAATTACCTCACCTTTTGTCTTGTTGGTCTCTACACTATTATTCAGCACTGGTTGATAACCGCTACTAATTGAGTAGATTCTTGTTGAACAAGATGTAAAAGCACTTGCCATAAGCAATGCTAAGAATAACGTGATTCTTCTTTTCATAATTTGTTTTTATTAAGTTAAACATTAGTGTTTCAATCTTACATCCACCCAACGAAACTAATAAAAACAGACACGTGAGCGATACTTATCAATTGAGAGGCATCGCCAAACGCCTATATTCCAAATAAGTAAAGCCCACGTACAACGTGAGCATCTTACCTATTATTAGTGGAATATTGATTAAATTTGGCGATTTTCTCAATTCACAATAATAGCAAAATGCTATAAATTATGTCGATGGATTTCTCCCCATCATTTAACAAAGGTAGCAAAAATTTCACAATCACCACCATATCAGACGAAAAAAATGCACCTCCCCCGAAAAGGAGAGGCGCACCGACAATTACAAAAATCTATAAAAGGCAGATACAGATTAACCGTACTACAAAGCTGATGAATGACGGTCGATATTCCAAATTTAGTGCTATTAATCTCCATCACCCCAATAATTCGCTCACACTCCAAGTACAATTTACATTGCTAACCACTTCGAAACGAAGTGGTTAGCTTTTTCATTAGTACACCTTGCACAACATTTGCACAACACAATAATGACAACGAGGAGTAAACGGGATCAATCCAAAATTTCGGTGGGCAATAATATGCAATCCGTCATTCCCGCGAAGGCGGGAATCTTAAAACTAAGTTAAACTTCTCACTTTAAGATCCCCGCCTTCGCGAGGATGACGTAGAGTTTTTTTAAGGTTTTGTCTCTCCACTGTAAATTTCACTTGACCCAGTAAACGCTCTTCCTTTGCACTATAATTAGTCGACCCTTAAATATCACATAATACGTTGATATATAATACATTAATGTATTATATGATATTTAAGGGTCGACTATTAACGTTCACGCATTGACACAAAAAAATCACAACCTAAGTGATTGTGATTCCGTGTAGCGGGTCCGAGACTTGAACTCGGGACCTCATGATTATGAATCATGCGCTCTAACCAGCTGAGCTAACCCGCCATTGTTTCTTTTTGCGATTGCAAAGGTAATGGTTTTTTGTTTAATTCCAAAGAAAAGTGGAGATTTTTTTCGTGGCAATTATATAAAATCAAGTGGCAGCCCCAATATAAGGCTGCCACTCAGTTGTATACCCTGCATAAGGGTCACGCAATTTGTTACTGGTTAAGAATCTCGAGCATCTTAACCGCTGCGGTTGCGATTGGGGTTCCGGGGCCGAAGATTGCTGCAGCGCCATCTTTGTAGAGCTGGTCGTAATCTTGGGCTGGGATCACACCACCCACGATAACGATGATATCCTCACGGCCTAACTTGGCAAGTTCGCCTATGATCTGAGGCACCAAGGTGAGGTGACCCGCAGCCAACGAAGATACGCCCACTACGTGAACATCATTCTCTACGGCCTGCTTAGCAGCCTCCTCGGGTGTTTGGAACAAAGGTCCCATATCCACATCGAAGCCGATATCGGCATAACCTGTTGCTACTACCTTCGCGCCGCGGTCGTGACCATCTTGGCCAAGTTTGGCGATCATAATACGTGGTTGGCGGCCTTCGCGCTTAGCGAAATCTGCGGCCATCTCCTTAGCTGTTTGGAATTGAGAATCCTCTTTCACCTCTGAACTATATACTCCTGAAATTGAACGAATAACTGCTTGGTAGCGACCAACTACAACCTCGCAAGCGTCCGAGATCTCACCAAGAGATGCACGAACCTTAGCTGCCTCAACAGCCAATGCGAGCAAGTTGCCGCCATTACCCTTAACACACTCGGTGATTGCTTCGAGAGCTGCTTTGACAGCCACCTCATCGCGATTTGCACGCAACTCGTTAAGGCGCTCGATCTGGCTGAGACGAACCGCTGTGTTGTCCACTGCCAAGATGTCGATTGGAGCCTCCTTCTCGAGGCGGTACTCGTTGATACCGATGATCTTCTCGCTACCAGAGTCGATACGAGCCTGCTTGCGAGCCGAAGCCTCCTCGATACGCATCTTTGGAATACCGGTCTCGATTGCTGCGGCCATACCGCCCAACTCCTCGACCTCTTGGATGCGAGCCCAAGCCTTGTCGGCGATCTCCTTGGTGAGGCTCTCTACGTAGTAAGAACCAGCCCATGGGTCAACCTCGCGGCAGATGTTAGTCTCCTCCTGAATATAGATCTGAGTATTACGCGCGATACGTGCCGAGAAGTCGGTAGGAAGCGCGATAGCCTCGTCGAGAGCATTGGTGTGCAAAGACTGTGTGTGACCAAGTGCTGCACCCATCGCCTCGATCGCTGTACGAGCAACGTTGTTGAATGGATCTTGCTCCGTGAGTGACCATCCCGAAGTTTGAGAGTGGGTACGAAGCGCAAGCGACTTAGGATTCTTAGGATCGAAAGTCTTGACGATCTTAGCCCACAACATACGAGCTGCGCGCATCTTAGCGATCTCCATAAAGTGGTTCATACCGATCGCCCAGAAGAACGAAAGACGTGGTGCGAAAGCATCGATCGACATGCCGGCATTGACACCCGCACGAAGATACTCCAAACCATCGGCCAAAGTATAAGCCAACTCGATATCGGCAGTGGCACCAGCCTCCTGCATGTGGTATCCCGAGATTGAAATTGAGTTGAACTTAGGCATATTCTGCGAAGTATACTCAAAGATATCCGCGATAACCTTCATCGAGAACTTAGGAGGATATATATAGGTATTACGCACCATAAACTCCTTAAGAATATCATTCTGGATAGTACCAGCCAATTGATCGAGGGTACAACCCTGCTCCAAACCAGTAACGATATAGAACGCAAGGATTGGAAGTACCGCACCATTCATCGTCATCGACACAGACATCTTGTCGAGAGGAATACCATTGAAGAGAACCTTCATATCCTCTACCGAGCAGATCGACACACCCGCCTTACCCACGTCACCAACCACACGTGGGTGGTCAGCATCGTATCCACGGTGTGTAGCAAGGTCGAAGGCTACCGACAAACCCTTCTGACCTGCCGCCAAGTTACGGCGATAGAATGCATTAGACTCGTCGGCAGTCGAGAAACCTGCATATTGACGGATTGTCCAAGGGCGCATAACATACATAGTAGAGTATGGCCCGCGGAGGAATGGGGCGATACCCGCAGCGTAGTTGAGGTGCTCCATGCCTGCAAGATCCTCGGCAGTGTAGGCTCCCTTAACTGGGATTTGCTCTGGAGTTAACCAATCTGCCTCGGTGTCGCATTTGCCTCCATTCTTCTTCGAAGCGCAGCCGCAAGTCGATGCAACAGCTTCGTATTTTAGTTCTGAAAATTTTGCTCTCATTGTTCTTAGATGTTCATTGCTTTAAGGTACGACTTCAATGTCTCGAGCACATTGCTCTTAACTGAGATAAAGTTGGTGATGCCCTGCGCCTCCAACTCCGGAGCACAAGCAGGAGCACCCGCCACAACAAGGATCGCCTTGTCGCCAAGAAGTGCTTTAGCCTCGGGAGCCAAAGTAGCGTAGTCATCATCCGCAGCGCAGATCACAACGATCTCAGCACCAACAGCCAAAGCCGCCTTAGCACCCTCTTCGACCGAAGCGAAGTATGTGTTATCCACCACTCGGATACCTGCGCATGCGAAGAAGTTACAAGCAAACTGCGAACGTGCACGAGCCATGCTAAGGTTACCACAAGTGAGCATAAATGCCTGTGGCTCACGCTCTGAGCGATCGACGCCCAAACGCATCGCCTCAAATGCCATCGCTCCACGATATGGAGTGAGGCGGTTCTCCTCGGAGCACTCACGAGTCACTGCACATGAACACATGTCGGCTGCAGCAACCTCCGTAAAGTTAGGATATTGGTTAGCACCAAGTAGAATCTCGCGACGTGTAGCGATATTCTTATCCTTAGCTGCTGCCGAAGCCTTAACGGTCTGGACAACATAGCCCTCGTTGAATGCTGCTACGTAGCCGCCCTTCTGCTCGACTGCGTTGAACTTAGCCCAAGCCTCAGTTGCGATGCTCTGAGTAAGGTTCTCGATATAGTACGATCCACCCGCTGGGTCGACCACCTGATCGAAGTGCGACTCATGCTTTAGAAGCAACTCCGCATTACGAGCAATACGCTTAGAGAACTCGTCGGGAGTCTCGAACGAAGCGTTGAATGGAAGCACCTCGAGCGACTGAACGCCAGCGATAGCTGCCGACATAGCCTCGGTTGTTCCGCGCAACATATTTACATAGGGGTCATAAGCTGTTTGGTTCCACTTAGATGTTACCGCGTGGATATACATCTTCGCTGGACATGTGCCCTTAGGGCTGTATGCCATAACGATATTAGACCAAAGTAGACGCGCTGCGCGAATCTTAGCGATCTCCATAAAGTAGTTAGCCGAAACCGACAACGAGAAGCGGATCGTGCGAGCCACAGCCTCGATTGGTAGACCCATCTCGGTGAATTTCACCAAGTAGTCATGACCGGCAGCAAGTGCGAACGAAAGCTCCTCGACGATCGTAGCGCCCGAGTTACCGAAGTGGTGTGCATTGACTGTAACGAGCTTCATATGTTTGTACTCAGCAGCGCGAGCGATAAGTGCCGCAATGCTATCGTAGCATCCTTGCCCATCGCCACCACAGCAGAAGGCTCCCGCCACAGATAGATCCTTAACGATTGGGTCGATTCCGAACGATGCACGAATGTGCTTCTTGTCCAAGCCCTCGATTGCGTCGAGCTTATCGAGCAAGAGGTTAGCTGTTTTAACTAAGTTCTTGCCATTGAAAACTACCTCAACTTTGCTTAGGTCGATGCCCTCGAGAAGAGTATCGAGCTGCTCGGCTGTCATTGGCTCCTTAAGGCCGCTAAGGCAGAAGCCTACTGAATCGACACCCTTTTTGAGGATGTCTTGCGCCTCGGCAGCAGCCGCAGCTACGCACTCAACGCGAACAGTCTGGTGAACTCTCCAGTTGTTTTTCTTACCGATTCCACGAACGAATGGATACTCACCCGCCTTAGAACCCAAAAAATCGATACCTGCAAGATCCTCAGCACGATAGTATGGACGAACGTTAAAGCCCTCGGCAGTTCGCCAAACCAACTTGCGTGCATAATCTGCTCCTTTGAGATCCTTGTTGATTACCTCCTCCCACGTCGAGGTCGACACCTCGGGGAATTCCGCAAACAATCTCTCTTGATTGGTCTTTGTCATAACTTATAAATAGTAATTAGTGATTGTCTTAATTTTGTTTCAGCGTGTAAAGGTATAAAAAAAAATAATACGTTGTTATTCTTTTCACATATAAATATAGTATATTTTTAAATTTGTCTGTTTTTCCCGATATTAGGCTCTCTTCACGTCATTCCCGACTCGATCGGGAATCTTATACAAATACAATACAAGGTTTAAGATTCATGTTTTCACGGGAATGGCGGGCAACGAATCAAATCAAGGGTGACAGAGCACCAATACCCCCATCAATCCCAATTTACTGTTATCTCAATAACACTTCATTTTTTACACTTTTTTACGAAATATCCACCAAATTTCATCCAATCACACCATAAATTTGAGCTAAATCACCCATTTCCGCATTAAAAATTCGTTAATTTTGAAAAAATTATATTTCTCGAGCTACAACTTAAAGAAATAATTCCTACCTTTGCAGCGGAGGGTTACCACCCACTTTATTGGCAATTACTAATTTAATTTTAAAATACAGGCTTATGTCACAACTTAGATTTAAGATGGTCGAAGCGGCTATCAATCACAAGGCAGTAGAGGTAAAGGCTCCATCGAGCAATCCATCGGATTACTTCGGCGAGAAGGTATTCAACAAAGAAGCAATGCGCAAGTATCTCAACAAGCAGAACTTCCTGTCAATGGTAGACACAATGGAGAATGGCACTTCACTCACTCGCGAGGTTGCTGACTCAGTAGCTGCTGGAATGCGCCAATGGGCGTTGGAGCATGGTGCTGACCACTATACTCACTGGTTCCAGCCTCTAACGGGTGGTACTGCCGAGAAGCACGACTCATTCGCTGAGCCAGATGGCAACGGCGGCGTGCTCGAGGAGTTCTCAGGTAAGCTACTTGTTCAACAGGAGCCCGACGCTTCGTCATTCCCTAATGGTGGTATCCGTAGCACATTCGAGGCTCGTGGTTACTCAGCTTGGGATCCTACATCTCCAGCATTTATCGTTGGCACAACTCTTTGTATCCCAACTGTATTTATCTCTTACACTGGTGAGGCTCTCGACTACAAGACCCCACTTTTGCGCGCTATCTCGGCTGTAGACAAAGCAGCGGTTGACGTATGTCGCTACTTCGACAAGAGCGTATCGAAGGTTTACTCATACCTCGGTTGGGAGCAGGAGTATTTCTTGGTAGATGAGTCACTTTGGGGTGCTCGTCCAGACCTTATGCTCACCGGTCGCACACTTATGGGTCACGACTCAGCTAAGAACCAACAGCTCGAGGATCACTACTTCGGTGCTATTCCAGAGCGCGTTATGGAGTTTATGAAGGATTTGGAGTATGAGTGCCTAAAATTGGGTATTCCTGTTAAGACTCGCCACAATGAGGTTGCTCCAAACCAATTTGAGTTGGCTCCAGTTTTCGAGCAAGCAAATATCGCTAACGACCACAACCAACTCCTTCTTACAGTTATGGACAAGGTTTCACGTCATCACAACTTCCGCGTACTCTTCCACGAGAAGCCATTCAAGGGCATCAACGGTTCGGGTAAGCACAACAACTGGTCGCTTGGTACAAACACAGGTGTAAACCTCTTTGGCCCCGGCAAGAGCGCAAGCGAGAACCTCCAGTTCATCACATTCCTTGTTAATACTATTCACGCGCTATACACTCACAATGGATTGGTTAAGGCATCAATCATGAGCGCAACTAACGCTCACCGTTTGGGCGCTAACGAGGCACCTCCAGCGATCATCTCAACATTCTTGGGTTCACAGATCTCGGCGGTACTCGACAAGATGGAGGCAAGCGTAGAGAACGACGATATCCGTTTGGATGCTAAGGCTGTATTCCGCATGAGCGGTATCGCACACATCCCTACCCTACTTCTCGACAACACCGACCGTAACCGTACTTCACCATTCGCATTTACGGGTAACCGCTTCGAGTTCCGCGCAGTAGGTTCGTCGGACAACTGTGCTGACGCTATGATCATCCTCAACACAGCTGTAGCTGAGGGTCTTATCAAGTTCAAAGCTCGCGTAGATGCTAAGATCGACGGTGGCAAGAAGAAAGACAAAGCTATCTACGAGGTACTCAAAGAGATGATCGTAGAGTGTAAGTCTATCCGCTTCAACGGCAACGGCTACTCTGACGAGTGGAAGGTTGAGGCTGCTGCACGTGGTCTTGATTGCGAGACTTCGACTCCACTTATCCTCGATCGCTACCTCGACGAGGCTTCGATCGCAATGTTCGAGTCGACTGGTGTCCTTTCGAAGGTCGAGGTTGAGGCTCGCACCGAGATCAAGTGGGAGACCTACACCAAGAAGATCCAAATTGAGGGTCGCGTACTTGGTGACCTCGCAATGAACCACATCGTGCCTATCGCATCGAAATATGAGTCAATGATCCTCGACAAGGTTTACCGCATGTCGCAGATCCCCGGACTTGATGCTTCGGCTGATATCGCTCTTATCAAGAAGATCCAAGACCACACTGCTTCGATCCAATCACTCACTATCGAGATGATCGACGCACGTAAGGCAGCCAACAAGATCGAGTGCGAGAGAGAGAAAGCTATCGCTTACCACGACACAGTGGCTTCGAAGTTCGACCTTATCCGCAAGCACATCGACCGCCTCGAGGAGATCGTAGACAACCAAATCTGGCCTCTACCAAAGTACCGCGAGTTGCTATTTATCCGATAATCAATTTTCGATTCTCAATATTCGTGAGAGATCCATTAATTTGGGTCTCTCACTTTTTTTTGCGCCTTAGGGTGAGTGAGTGAGTGAGTGAGTGAGTGAGTGAGTGAGTGAGTGAGTGAAATGAATGAATTAAATGAATGAATGAATGAATGACGTGATAAAAAAACCAACTTTAAAAAACCGACTTTAAAAAACCGTCATTCCCGACTCGATCGGGAATCTTAATTTATATATAATATTGCGTGCACTTGTATAAGATTCCCGATCAAGTCGGGAATGACGTACAAAAAAAGCGCAAGACATAAAAAGGGCAAGACCCCAAAAAAAAGGTCTCGCCCAAATAATATGTCAAAAATAATCCGGTCTAATTCAAGAACGCCAAGAAGATACCAGCAGCAACGGCTGAGCCCACTACGCCTGCCACATTTGGCCCCATAGCATGCATCAACAGGAAGTTACTTGGGTCGGCTTTCTGACCCTCGGTTTGCGATACGCGGGCAGCCATAGGTACTGCCGACACACCTGCCGAACCGATAAGTGGATTCATCTTATTCTCCTCTTTAGCAAATAGGTTGAGTAGCTTAGTGAAGAGGATACCACCCGCAGTACCCACACAGAATGCAAGGATACCCAACACCATGATTCCCAAGGTACGGAAGTTGATAAACGCCTCAGCCGTAGCAGTAGCACCCACAGTAAGACCTAAGAAGATCACCACGATATTCATCAACTCGTTCTGAACAGTTTTGCTCAAACGATCCACTACACCCGACTCCTTCATAAGGTTACCAAACATAAGGCAGCCCACAAGTGGCGCAGCGCTTGGAAGAAGAAGCGAGATTACTACAGCGATCAAGATTGGGAAGATGATCTTCTCGACCTTCGACACTGGACGCAATTGACGCATCTTGATCTTACGCTCTTTCTCGGTTGTGAGGGCACGCATGATAGGAGGTTGAATCACGGGAACCAACGCCATATAAGAGTATGCAGCAACAGCGATTGGGCCCAAAAGCTCAGGCGCCAAGATCGACGAAAGAAGGATCGACGTAGGGCCATCAGCACCACCGATGATACCAATTGCACCTGCCTCGTTAGGAGCAAATCCCAATGCATAAGCACCGATAAAGGTGAGGAAGATTCCTACCTGAGCTGCTGCACCCAACACAAAACTCTTAGGGTTAGCGATAAGTGGCCCGAAGTCGGTCATAGCACCAACACCAATAAAGATAAGGCATGGGTAGATTCCCAACTTAACGCCCAAGTAGAGGTAGTCCAACAATCCTGCATCATTAACAAAGATATCCCAATGCACGTGGCCACCCTCGAAGAGTTCAGCGTGGTACATATTGGCACCGGGCAAGTTAGTAAGCAACATACCAAAAGCGATGGTAAGGAGCAACAATGGCTCAAACTTATGACGAATAGCCAAGTAGATCAGGAATAGAGCCACGCAGATCATTCCGATGCTGCTGACACCTCCCGCCAACTCGATAATCTTCGCAATGCCAGTAGACGAAGCAAAATTCGCCAAGCTATCCATTACAAAGTTAGACTCTGAGGTTAATAGATTTAACATGGTCTTATTCGATTACGACTAAAATTTCACCTTCCATTACAGTAGCTCCCGCTTTTGCCGAGATCTCTTTGACAGTTCCTGCGCAGTCGGCGTCGATGTTGTTCTCCATCTTCATCGCCTCGAGGATAAGTAGTGTATCGCCTGCTGCAACCTTAGCGCCTACCGATACATTTACACTAACGATAGTTCCGGGAAGTGGGCTGCGAACAGCTTGACCGGCACCGGTGTGAGCCTTAACCACTGGAGTAGACTCCAAGAGGCTTGGGGTGACGTTAGTTGCATTTTGAGTTGAGCGAGCAACCTGAGGCTTAACCGTAGGCTGCACAGTGCTGATTCCGTCGATCTCAACATCGTATGCAACGCCATTAAGAACGACTTTTGCCATCTTCGACTGCTCGTTAAGATCGTTGATCTGAACGCTATACTTGTGGCCGTTTATTTTAAGTGAATAATCTTTCATTATTTTTTGTCTATTTACGTATTGGTTGTTGAGTTAATCCGTGAATCTTTGAACTCCAAGGCGAGTATGCACGTTTGATATTCATAATTGTCAAAATTGCCGACTCGCGGTCGTGGCGCTCACCCATGTGCATACGCAATGCAGTGGCGATCGCTGCAACCTCCTCGCCCGAAAGCTGTGGTTGAAGCTCTACTTTGATAGTTGGTGACTTCGATACGGCAACCGACACACGACCAAAGAGTCGCATAATCAGCACCAATAACAAAAGCATTCCAACCACCAACGAGAAGCCGATCAGAGCCACCCACAAGATCTCCGTCCACGTCCATGTTGAATTTAATAACATTATCATAGCGGTAATCTTTACAATGGAATATTAGAGTGCTTCTTCGCAGGGTTCTGCAAACGCTTAGATGCAAGCGACTGCAAAGCGCGAATCACACGGAAACGAGTGTTGCGTGGCTCGATCACATCGTCGATATAACCGTAGCGAGCTGCGTTGTAAGGGTTCGAGAACTTGTCGTTGTACTCCTTCTCTTTCTCAGCTACGAATGCAGCCTTCTCCTCAGCATTCTCGAATGCTGCCAAAGCCTTAGCTTGGAGCACCTCGACAGCACCACTTGCGCCCATCACTGCGATCTCAGCCGATGGCCAAGCGTAGTTGATATCACCACGGATGTGCTTAGAGGACATCACGATATAAGCACCACCATAAGCCTTGCGCAAAGTTACGGTAACCTTAGGCACTGTAGCCTCGCAATAAGCGAAGAGCAACTTAGCACCGTGAGTAATCACACCACCATACTCCTGCGATGTTCCGGGAAGGAATCCGGGAACGTCAACCAAA
This sequence comes from Rikenellaceae bacterium, assembly GCA_047173105.1. GTDB lineage: Bacteria > Bacteroidota > Bacteroidia > Bacteroidales > Rikenellaceae > Alistipes. Next base: position 4,589 of record JBCQVM010000023.1, on the reverse strand, counting down.
GTTACAAGTGGAATATTGAATGCATCGCAGAAACGAACGAAACGAGCCGCCTTACGCGAAGCGTTGCTATCGAGCACACCCGCCATAAACTTAGGCTGGTTAGCGATGATACCCACACTCTGGCCGTTGAAACGAGCGAAACAAGTGATGATATTCTTAGCAAAGCCCGAAGCTGACTCCAAGAACTCGCCATTGTCGACGACAGCACGAATAACATCGGTCATATCGTAAGGCTTGTTTGGATTGTCAGGAACGATCTCGTTGAGAGAATCCTCCAAACGAGTGATCTTATCGTTACAAACCATAAGTGGAGCCTCCTCCATATTGTTTTGTGGAATGTACGAGAGCAAATCGCGAATAAGTGCGATACCATCCTCCTCTGTCTCGACAGCGAACTGCGATACACCCGACTTGGTTGTGTGCATAAATGCGCCACCCAACTGCTCTTGAGTCACATCCTCTCCGGTTACGGTCTTCACAACCTTAGGGCCTGTGAGGAACATGTTGGAAGTTTGGCTCTTCATAATGATAAAGTCGGTGAGCGCAGGCGAATATACCGCACCACCAGCACATGGGCCAAAGATAGCCGAGATCTGTGGAATAACTCCCGACGACATCACGTTGCGTTGGAAGATATTAGCATAACCAGCAAGTGCGTTGATACCCTCTTGGATACGAGCACCACCCGAGTCATTGATACCGATACATGGCGCGCCATTGCGAAGTGCCATATCCTGAACCTTGCAGATCTTCTCAGCCATAGAGAGTGAGAGTGAACCCGCCGAAACAGTGAAATCTTGAGCAAAGAGGTATACCAAACGGCCATCAATGGTACCATAACCAGTTACGATACCATCACCAAATGTGTGGCTCTTCTCCATACCGAAGTCGTGGCAACGGTGAGTAACGAACATATCGAACTCCTCGAAGCTACCCTCGTCGAGCAACATTGCGATGCGCTCACGAGCAGTATATTTACCTTTTGCATGTTGAGCGTCGATACGCTTCTGGCCACCACCTTGGCGGGCAATCTCGCGACGCTCTACTAAGTCTGAAATCTTTTTTTGAATTTCGCTCATAATATATATAGTATTCGATTATTTCTTTTCGCAAAGCTCCGTAAGGATGCCCTGAGTTGATTTTGGGTGAAGGAATGCGATCGTGAGACCCTCAGCGCCACCGCGTGGAGTCTTGTCGATTAGGCGAATACCCTGCGCCTCGGCGTCGGCCATTTGCTCCTCGATGCCCTCGCAAGCGAGAGCCATGTGGTGGAAACCTACGCCCTTGTTCTCGATGAATTTTGCGACGGTTGAATCCTCAGACATTGGCTCCAAAAGCTCTATCTTGGTCTGCCCCAACATAAAGAAAGCGGTGCGAACCTTTTGGTCTGCAACCTCTTCGATGGCATAACATTTTAAACCAATTACATTCTCCCAGTATGGAATAGCCTCGTCGAGACTCTTTACTGCAATACCGAGGTGTTCGATGTGTGTTACTTTCATAAATCTTGTTATTTAAGTTAGCTATTTTGTTTATTGTTATTTAGCAAACAAAGGTAGAAATTAAAAAACAAATAACAATGGATTAATTATTTTTTTTTATTATTTGTCACAAAATTAATTAGTTTGCCTCATTTTTATTGCGCTGAGGGGTTTTGAGCAAAATTCCCTCCACGTCATTTCCGCCCCTCCACGTCATTTCCGCCCCTCCACGTCATTCCCGCGAAGGCGGGAATCTTATGCAAACGCGATGTTGCTTATTTAAGATCCCCGCCTTCGCGGGGATGACGGGTGTGGTTATTAATCATTATCAGCGTTAATCATTAAAAAAATTTCACATTTAAATATATAATGTATATCTTCGTATCAAAATTGAAACCAAAACGCTCGCAACAATGGCTCACACCAAGATTAAGCACTTCGAAAAAGAGTATATCGACGACCACCACCACAGCGCATTAGCTGTTAGTGAGGGAGTTGCCGATCAACCAATCGTCAATCCATACTTCGTGCGACGACCCGCCCGACGTCGCACCACACAAGAGTACATCGATGGAATCTTGTGTGGCAACATCACCATCTTGGCGCAAGCGATAACCCTCGTGGAGAGTTCCAATCCTGCTCACTATGCCCAAGCGCAAGAGATCATCGAGGGGTGTCTACCTCACTCGGGCAACTCTACGCGTATAGGTATCACAGGGGTGCCGGGTGCCGGCAAATCGTCGTTTATCGAGGCTGTGGGCAATATGATCACCTCCATGCGCCACCGCTTGGCAGTCTTGGCTATCGACCCCTCCTCGGAGCGTAGCGGCGGTTCGATTCTCGGCGACAAGACCCGCATGGAGAGCATCTCCGCCAACCCCGATGTCTTTATTCGCCCCTCCCCCTCGGCAGGATCGTTGGGCGGCGTGGCGCGCAAGACCCGCGAGACAATAGTGTTGTGCGAGGCGGCCGGCTTCGATGTGATCTTTATCGAGACTGTCGGCGTTGGACAATCCGAGACCGCCGTGCACTCGATGGTAGATATGTTTATGATGCTCCAAATTTCGGGTGCCGGCGATGAGCTCCAAGGCATCAAGCGCGGAATAATGGAGATGGCCGACATGATGGTTGTGACCAAGGCCGATGGCGAGAACACCACACGCGCCGAGGTTGCCCGCAGCCAATATCAGGGTGCGATGCGACTCTTCCCCATGCCCGACTCACAGTGCCGCCCCGAGGCATACACCTGCTCCTCGGTCGAGAAAACCGGACTCGAGGAGGTGTGGAAAGGGGTCGAGACATTCATCGAGACCACCAAGGCCAACGGATACTTCCTCGAGAATCGCCACCGCCAACTCAAATATTGGATGTACGAAACAATAAACGACACCCTAAAAAGCGACTTCTACCTCAACGAGAAGATCGAAAAGATAATCGGCGACTACGAGCAGCGAGTCTTGGAGACCAAAATAAGTTCATTCGTCGCCGCCAAAGAGCTGCTCGATCAATACTTCGGACGATAGATAGGCCTCGCCGAGAGGCGCGAGAAGGAGAGCACAGCTGCCACCAAAGAGGCAACCATACTGAGATATAGAATCGAACTGAGGCTCTGCTCGGGGATCACCAAGAAGATAAGAGCCACCGAGGCTGCACCGAGAATCTGACCGGTGATGCGCGCTGCGGCCATCATGCCACTCGCCGCACCACTGCGCTCGAGTGGCACAGAGGTGATAATAATATTATTGTTGGGCGCTTGGAAGAATCCAAAACCGAAGCCGCAGATAGCCAAACGCAGCATCACATCCCACGCCTCAGGGTCATCGGGAAGCAGAGCGAGCAGAGTCATCCCGACGAAGAGCACCACAATTCCAAAACAGCCCAACAGCGCCGGACGCAGTCGGTCAACCAAGAAACCCGCGATGGGTGTCGAGAAGAGGTTCACCACAGGCCATGCGGTGATCATCGCCCCCACCTCAAGCGGGGTATATCCATATTGCCGCTGAAGAATAAAGGGCATGGCAACCATGACCGACATCTGGGCGATAAACGAAAAGATCGAGGTGGCAACCGAGAGTCGAAAGATCGGTATGCGCAGCAGATCAAAGGGAAAAACCTTGGCAGCGCGCTGCAACACGGGATTATGTGGAATATAAAGATAGCCCAAGAGGATCGCAAGAAGCCCCAAGGGAATATTCACCGCAAAGAGTATAGGCCACTGCGCAACGGAGAGCAGCGCTGCGGCCAAAGTAGGGCCCGCAACCGAGGAGACCGAGACAATGGTTGAGTTGAAACCCATGCCTCGCCCCAACATGCGACGAGGGTAAATAAGCCTCACGATCGAGGCATTAATACTCATCACGGCGCTCGCACCAAGCCCCTGCAAAATACGACAAACCACGAGCGAGGTGAAGTCCCACGAGAGGGCACACCCCACCGACATTAACGTAAACAGCGACAAACCTGCGAGATACACCTTGCGATAGCCAATCGAATCGCCCAACGCCGAGAGAGGCAGCAGCGAGAGAATCACCGCAATCTGGTAGGCATTGATAATCCAAATCGATTCCGATGCCGAGATGGCCAATCCATCGCAAATCGTCGGCAGTGCAATATTCACGATCACCCCATCGAGCACCGCCATCCCCACAGCCAACATCGCCGCCACAACCGCCCACACGCGCGACGGCATCGGCATACCATCCCACATCTGTGCAGCTGCACCATTATTAACGGCTGCACGTTGAGCCGCTGTATTTATATCACCAGTCATATATCCCTCTAACTTACAAACAATTGCAGAATAATTCGCCCTCGCAGCAAATCATCCACATCCAATATTAATAGACAAATATAAATAAAATCCCCCAAAAAGTTTGCAAGTAACCAAAATATACCTATCTTTGCACACCGATAAACACCAAACATGCCCAGATGGCGGAATCGGTAGACGCGCTGGTCTCAAACACCAGTGGAGCAATCCGTGCCGGTTCGATCCCGGCTCTGGGTACCAAGTAGAAAGCCAAGTAGTTAATAATCAACTACTTGGCTTTCTCTTTTAAGTGTTTTGCGCCACATTTGCGCCACATAAAATTAAAGGGGGCGAAAATT
>JBCQVM010000072.1:0-5605 GCA_047173105.1 Rikenellaceae bacterium | reverse complement strand
CCTCCATACGACCCTCCATTGCATCGGTGAAGTAGAAGCCTGTGGCATAAACCTCGACCTTCTCGCGGAAGCGACCGCCCAAAAGGGTCGACACAGGTTGTTTGAGGATCTTACCCTTCAAATCCCAAAGCGCTACGTCGATAGCACTGATGGCCGAGATGTTTGGACTGACCGACGAAGAGGTATTTGAGGGATTATCGGCAACTGTATCATTCGACCTAAATGTGCTGCTCGCTTACGATTCTAAAGCTGCTTGAGATACTTGCGAAACTTGAGTTAGAATAACACAGGTAGACTATCCTTAAAGGTAAGGATCAAACAAGCCACGATCAAAACCACAGCCGCTGCCGACATAATCACAAATGACCTCTTGGTGCCTCGCCACTTACGAATGACTTTCCACCCGACTTCCTGCAGAAAGATACAGTTCCGTGGTCTCTTCTAAAAAAAGGAGGCAAGAGAGTGTCTCCCGCTACAGCTCGACACCAGTATATCCCGACATCATACTATAAGCATGATTATCTTCGCACTCCCTAAGGTGTTCCAACAACCTTACTCGAAGCTCGCGGAGCACCTCGGCATACTGCGGCATATCCACAAGATTGTTGATCTCGTGCGGATCGTCGACCAAATTGTAGAGCTGGTCGCTTCCATTTGGATTAAAAGAGTATTTAAACTCGGGAGTACGAATAGTCCGCACGCCAAACCACCGACCATTATACCTCTCGTAGCGATAGAACGCCTGGTCGGGAACATCAGCCCACGCATCATCGCCATACTCCAAAAGCGGCATAAGCGATCGACTATCAAGAGGCTCGTCAATTGGATCCAAGCCCATATACTCCACCAAGGTCTCATTGAGATCAATCAGCGAGACTTGGTGCTCGACCTGAGATCCCTCGCCCGATGGCATTTTCACAAGCATCGGGATACGCATAAGCCCATCGTAGGCATAAGGCCCCTTATCGTAGAGCCCATGTTCGGCAAGCATTGTTCCCTGGTCGGAGGTAAAGACGATAAGCGAATCATCCCACAATCCATGCTGCTTGAGTGTGTCGAAGAGCTCACCAAGAGCCTGGTCGAACATTGTGCATAGACCCATCGAGTAGGAGATTGTCTTACGCCAATCATCGTCGCTCATGTGGCCTACATTCATCCATGGCCAGAGCACATCGTATTGAAATTCAAGCCCCTCGCGATTGCCACTATGCAGCGACTCGGGGAGCTCCACATCGCGATAATCATACATCTTGTTCCACGGCTCGGACACCTTATACGACGGATGGGGAGTATGGAAGCTGACGGTGAGGAATATCGGACGATCATCCTGCTTGTCGAGCGTCTCGACAAACTCTACACCTAAATCGACTTGGCGCTTAGCCTCGCTCTTTTCGTAGCTTATCTTTTGGGTCATATAATACTCGGGCTTCTCGTCGAAATGGGTGAGATTACCCTCAGCATCGGGATAGTAGCGATCCATCGCCGAGTAGTCGGGACGCGAAGGCTTCTTGATCGACAGCTCCCCTGCTGAGATCTGACACTGCTCGGCACCTCGATCCGCAGGGGTGATATGGCCTAAGTGCCACTTGCCGAAGTAGGCTACATTATACCCTGCTGCCGCAGCCCACTCATAGATCGTGGTGTGCTCCGCGGCGAGGGTCAAGTTCTCGCAGTGCCAAAGGTGGAGGTTGTCGTCGATATTGGTGCGGTGTCCATAACGCCCCGTAAAGAGAGCTGTGCGCGAGGGCGACGAGAGCCCCGTGGTAGTGCATGCATTGGCGAAATCGACCGACTCGGAGCGCAACATATCGATATTGGGCGTGCGAAGCTTACCTCCACCATAAGCGGTCATATCGAGGCGCATATCGTCGGTAAGGATGAAAATTACATTTTTCTTCTTAGCCTCTTGGGGCAAATTTTCGGCAGTTGCTATTCCAGGAATAGCAACTGCCGAAAATGCACATAGTATTGAGATTCTCTCGAACATGATTATCTTACCATTTTAAAGGTACAAATACAGTCATCTCGCTCTCGCCACGATTAGCCCAAGCGTAGTATGGAATCATCTTCAAGGCAACTGTCTCGTATCCGCCCTTGATTGGAGCATAGAGAGAGCCCTGCTCATATCCCTTAGAGCGAGAAAGAGCCTCGACAGATAGCGAATTCACGCCACCCAATAATTCCTCCTCGAACTTAACCTCGATCGACGCATCGACTGGCAAGATAACATCCTCGATGGCAACGCCCTCGGGCAGGTCATGACCCTCAAGGCAGTACACCAATGGGCCACAGCTCACAGCAACCTGATTGCGAAGCTGCTCCACGCGAGGATCAGCCTCGATAAGTTGGGGTGTCATAGGCAACACCAACTCAACCTTGTCGCCCTTGCGCCACTTGCGGCTAACCGAAGCAAATGAACTTGCCGAGGTCTCAACAACCTCACCATTGACTTTGAGCGAAGCACCCTGAGCCCACTCGGGGATACGGAGCTTAAGATCGAACTCGGCGTTACGATCGCCCGCATAGGTCATAACGACATCGCCACTCCAAGGGTAGCTACTCTGCTGCTCGAATTTAACATCATGACCAGCAACCGAAGTCTCGATATTGTTGCTACCATATAGAATCACATAGAGTGAATTATCATCCTTAGCATAGGCATACTCCTTAGTTTGAGCCGCAAAGCGAGCCACACTCGTTGGACAGCAGACACAAGTACACTGCGTAGTCCAACGATCGTGGAAGTCGAGCGAGAGGCAGTCGTGATCCTCACCATGCCAACGCAAAACATTGGTATAGAAATAGCTACGACCATCGAGCGCCATCGACGAAAGGTTGTTGTAAAATGCACGCTCCATAACATCAAGATACTTCACATCGCCCGTAAGCAGGAACAATCTCCACGAGAAGAAAGCACCGTAGAACGTAGCACAAGTCTCGTTATAGGCCGTTGAGCTATCGATACTATAAGGCAAACCAAACGCCTCGTGTACAGCCTCCTCGCGATTCTTCTCCGAGCCGCCATTATGCACGTTACCGATTCCACCCGTGAGCGAAGCCTTGCGGTGGTAGATATCCTCCCAAATTGCCTCGAGAGCCTCCGTGAGCTGCTCGTCGCCACTCTCGGCACAATAATCCGCAGCACCGATATATAGCACAGGCGCCAACACGGCGTGACCCACCGCGCGATCCTCCTTGCGTAGAGGGGTGTCATTTTGGTTCTGAGTCAAGCCTTTTTTCTGTCCGCGACCCGAGATCACTCGGTTGACACACTCCAAGTAGCGCTCCTCGCCAGTTGTACGATAGAGCTCCATAAGCCCCATCACATGCACCGAATTGTAGTCGAGGTGAGCCTTCTCGGGAGTAACCACATCGAAATAGCTATCGAGATAGTCGCCCACGCGCACCGCAGCATCGAGCAGCAGGTCAGAACCCGTCACACGGTGGTGCGTCATGGCCATCACCAAGAAGTGACCCATGTTGTAGGTCTCGTGGAGCTGAGGACGAATCCAACGTTCCGAATTTTCGAATGGTATCAATTTATCATCCTCATTGCCCTTTGCTCCATAGCCAATTTGGGTATGGAGGGTGATGTAACCATCGTCGGCTATCGAGCGCACGATACGCTCGGCACGCTCATTGATCGACTCCAAAAGTGCCGAATCCTTAGTCACCGAGTAGACCGAGATCTGCGCCTCGAGCCACTTATAATAGTCGCCATCCTGCCAGTTAGTACCACGATAACCAATCTGGGAGGTCATACCATCGCCAACAATCTTGAAATTATCCTCGGTAAAGCCCATAAAGTAATCCCACTGCGCAGGAACAATATCGCTCAAGCAGAGGTCAAAGCGGCTCTTCCAGAAATCTCCCGACCACTCTACCGAACCCATCTCTACGCCACGCACAGCGGCTACAGAATTCTCGCCACTCTCGACGTAGGCACCTCCTTGGGCAGCAGCTCCTGCCGCCCAAAGTGATGATACTGCTAATAAAATTAGTCTCTTGTTCATTGTTATTTAATAGTTATAGATTTGAAACCTGTGAATGTGTAGTCTCCTATCGTCCATGAATTAATGCCGTCAGTCGTGTCTACTATCGAACCATTGTTGGCACCTGTGATAAGATCAATTCCAGAAAGATCTGCATCGTTATCAGCAGCAAAAAGCGTTGCAGCATTCGTCGAAAGTGTTGTCGAAGTTGTAGCAACCTCGATAGTTTTGAGCGAAGTGCAGTTTAACATTAGGTTGGTACCCAAAGTCTCGATCTTTGGACCATATACATATTCCAACGCAGGGCACGAATTGAAACACTTATTGTGGAACTTGGTACAGATGTCAGCCGAAACACTTCGAAGATTTGTACAGCCCTCGAATGTCGAAGCCGAAGCCATGGTGGTAACGGCAGGGAACTCAAGAACGGTAATATCTGTATTGCCAGTAAATAGAGAAGTTGTTGCAGTCATATCAGTAAAGATAAGCGTGATATCACGGCCACTCTCAACAGCTGCAGCCAATACTGTGAATAATTGTATCATTTCATCAGCAATAGGCTTGCCAGTCGAAGTAATGCTACCACAAGCTACATACCATGTGTTAAACTCAGCTGTATTATCCACAGTAACATCTTGTAAGGTTACATTAGTTGCAGTCACAACCTCATCATCATCATCTTCTTCATCTTCAGTACCATCGAATTCAGTGCCATTAATTGATTTGAAGCCACTATATACATTATCACCTACCGTCCAAGTATTAGCCTCTAAATCAATCATAGTGCCATTGTTAGTACCAGTCACCAAAGCAACCTTATTGAGGTCGATAAGAGTGCCATCCGAACCAAATAGAGTTGTGCCAGTAGTAAGCGAAGTCGATGTTGTAGCCACCTCAAGCGAAGTAAGCGAAGTACAACCTGCGAAATCAGAGTTACCCAACACTTCGATTGCTGCGCCATAGAAACTTGGAATAGACGAGCAATTTTGGAATACAAAGTTACTAATAGCAGTAATAGCATCAGGAATATAAACACCCTCTTCACCATCAGGAGCATTAACCGCCACAAGCGAAGTACAGCCAGCAAAGTAATAGTTACCAATCTTATTACTGCTACTCATAAGTGGAGCCGAGAAGCGACGCAAGTTAGTGCAATCTCTAAATACATGAGAATTACTACAATTCGTAACAGCAGGGAACTGAACATCGGTGAGATACTGAGCATATGCAGCAGCGTCACCTTCATAGAATAAACTACCTGAAACTGAAGTTATATCACTAAATATAAGTGTGATATCACGACCACTCTCGACCGCAGCCTTCAACACTTCGAGTAATTGCACCATTTCGCCACCTGTAGGGATTCCCGCTTTGGCGATACTGCCACAAGTTACATACCATGTGTCGTACTCAGCAGTATTATCCACAGTAACATCTTGTAAGGTTACATTAGTTGCAGTCACAACCTCATCATCATCTTCTTCATCTTCAGCACCATCGAATTCAGTGCCATTAATTGATTTGAAGCCACTATATACATTATCACCTACCGTCCAAGTATTAGCCTCTAAATCAATCATAGTGCCATTGTTAGTACCAGTCACCAAAGCAAC
>JBCQVM010000071.1:0-5712 GCA_047173105.1 Rikenellaceae bacterium | reverse complement strand
CGGCGAGCTACCCATCGGTGACAATAGCGACCCTAAGGTAGTTACCCAATACACCGAGATGAGCAAGAAACTCTTCAAACGCTCGTTGGGCGTACTACTCAAACGTGGCGAGGTCGAGGCGACCGAAGGTGGAATCCGCATAATAAACAAGTAATGGGCAAGTTGCCAACAGCCGAAAGAGTCTCGACAGAGCTCTCCGACAACTTCGTGTTCCAACGTTCGCGCTTGGCATACCACGAGGCTGCTCAGAGAGTAAAGGGAGATGTGCTCGAGATAGGAACAGGATCGGGCTATGGTGTCGAAATTATAGCCCCCAAAGCTACCCGATTTACCACCATCGACAAACACAGACCCCCCGCAGGAGTTATCACGGGCGAAAAGGTAGAGTTCCGCGAGGCCACTGTGCCCCCACTACCCTTTGCCGACAACTCGTTTGACTGCGTGATCTCATTCCAAGTGATCGAGCACATCACCCGCGACAAAGCATTTGTTGCCGAGGTTAAGCGCGTACTGCGCCCCGAAGGCCGCTTTATCGTCTCGACACCCAACAAAATCATGTCTCTAACTCGCAACCCTTGGCACGTGCGCGAATACACTCCAACGGAGTTCAGCGCGCTACTCGGAGAGGAATTTACGCGCGTAGAGGCACTCGGCGTTACGGGCGACGAAAAGATTATGGAGTACTACCACAAAAACAGAGAAGGTGTGGAGCGCATCACCCGATTCGACATCTTCAACCTCCAATATCGACTCCCCCGCTGGATGCTCCAACTCCCCTACGACATCCTCAACCGCCTAAATCGTCGCAAACTACTCAAAGAAAACAACAGCCTCACAGCATCCATCACAATGGAAAACTACCGCATAGAGAGCTGCTGCGACACTGCCTTCGACCTGTTTTATGTAGCTCAGAAGTAAACCTCCGATTATATACGAAAAAAGAGTCCGACTAATACCAAAAGTTAGTCGGACTCTCTATGTATAACCTAAAGACTAAATCTTCTCTAAGAAGTCAAAAACGGTACTATAGTAAAGTACATTATTTTCGACACCCTTAAATCCGTGACCTTGACCCTCGACCTTGAGGAACTCAACGGGCTTACCAATCTCGCTAAGAGCGTCGTAGATCACTTGTGATCCATAGATGTTCACGCGATCATCGTTCGTACCGTGGATCAACAATAGTGGTCCAGTGATCTTATCAACGTGGTAGATTGGTGAGCGATCTGCAATTCTCACGCTGTCAACCTTAGGATCTCCCGCCTCCAATTGAGTCCAATCGGGAATATTAGAGTGGTAGTGTTGGTAGATGATATCGGCAAAACCTGCAGCAGCCACACCAAAACCAAATGGGAAACTTGCTGTGTTGCCATTAATCTCACCGGGGAATGTCATAAGACGCATCGTAGCGTAACCACCATGACTCATACCGAACACACCGATTCTCTCGGCAGGGATATTGAGTTTCTCGCTCACATACTTAGCACACTCGATAATGTCGATAATCTCGTCACCACCCAAGTCACCATCGTTGAGAGCTGCGAAGTCGCGACCAAAGCCAGCAGTTCCACGAGGCGATGGGCTAAGTACATAGATACCTGCATCGGCAAAGATCTGGTGCTCGAGGTCGTAGGCATTGCTACCACCATAGAACGATTGGATCATCACCATGCGCTTACCCTCGGGAAGAGGATTCTTAGGGGTCATAAGGTATGCGTGGATCTCACGAGTCTCGCCCGTTGCAGGGTCGGTGTCGAATGTTGGGATCGATAATCTCTCGACTGTCGAGCGCACCAACTTATCGTTCATCTCAGATGGTAGATCCAAAATTACCTCTTGAGAGAGTGCGCCACCCTCGAATTTCACGCGCCAAACCTCGTAGATAATATCCACAGCACCTGCCGACATAAATATCTCGTTGTTGTGTGTTGTCATCAACGAGATTGCCGCGGTGTACTCTGCTGCAGCTATCTCCTTACCACTCACAGGATCGAGGATCATAAGCTTAGAGCCAAGAGGGCTGTTCGAGATTGCAGCAATATACTTTTTGCCCTCGCTCTCGATCCACTCTGCCTCGATATCAAACTTAAAGTCGGTGATCTGTGTTGTCTTTTTTGTGGCTGTATTGTAGCTGTAGAGGTTTGCAAATCCACTTTGATCCGAAGTGAAGTATGCCGTAGAGGCGTTGTACCAAGGCGAAAGAACCACAGTTCCTGCATAGCTACCAGCCTTTGCGGGGTTGGTAACGATCTTAAGCGATGAGCTCTCGAAGTCGATATAAGCAACATTGGTGTAGGTGCGGTCAGCATCCTTCAACACATCAAGAATCGCCCCTTTACCGTCGGGTTGCACCGAGATTGATGACCACGTCATGCGATAGTCTGGCTTGTCGGTGTAGACGATCTTATCCTCTAAGGTTTCGAGATCCAATATGTGGAGGTTATCCAAACGATTCTCGTTTTGAGCCATACGCGCTACATAAGCGATCTTAGTGCCCTCTTCGTTGATATCCCAACCGTAGATGTATGGAACATCGGTTAGACGCTTAAGCTCCTTGGTCTCCAAGTTCAAACGGTAGATATTGATAATCTCGTCGTTTTTCTCGTCACCAATCCAATAGAGACAGTTATCCTTGCTGTTGTACTGTTTACCCCAAAGATTCTTCACGGCGAAGTTCTCGTCGCAAATCTTCACTCCGTTGTCCAAGTTTTGATCCTCGGTCAAATCCAACATCACAAGGTCGGTGGTTTCGCCCGTGCGGGTGTAGAATACCTTCGAACCATCCTCGCTCATAGTAATGCTGTATGGTGAGTATGGGAAAGCTGTGAAGAATGACTTAATGTCAATCTCGCGGTCGTAAAATTCGACTGTGCCGTAGCTACTTGTTGCCTGCGTACAAGCAGATAGGAGTGTTGAAACCAACACTCCTATTAGTAGCAAATATTTGCTATTGCTTTTCATGATTATCTCCAATATTCGTTTTGATCCGATTGAGAAATTGCATCATTGTAGTTGATCTCATTCTCAGGAATTGGAAGCATAAAACGGTTGCTGTTAGCTGGAAGGTATGTCACCGATGCCCAGTGCTCATCACCTACACGGTTAAGCTCAAGACCTTGACGTTTGATGTCATATAGACGGTGTCCCTCGCAGTAGAGCTCCTTACGACGCTCAAGGTCGATTGTCTCGGCTGTAGCCTCAGTTGCAGTTGCACCACGTGTTGTTTGAAGCGCGTTAAGTGTTGCTGCAGCTGCTGTAGCGTCGCCACTACCAAGCAACTCACACTCTGCTTTGATTAGGTAAGCCTCAGCAATACGAGCCATTGGGAATTGGCAAACACCAAGTGTACCAGAATCCATATCGTGAGCAAGTTTAGCTGTGAAGTAACCATCATCCTCGTAGAAGTAGAATGGGAACAACATACGGCAGTCAGTCGCCTCGAACTTGCTTACGAAGTCAAACGAAAAACGAAGTGTTGAGTAACCTTGCAACTCATCTACATAATCATCAGAACCCGCTGTATACTTAGTAATATCTGACTTCTCACCATAGGTGATAGCTGTATCTTCCTTAGCCAAGTAGTAGAATGATGGGATAGATGCGTAGATGTTAGAAGTAGTAGATGTGTAGTTTTGATACCAAAGAGTCTCATCGTAAGTACCTGTAACAAGGAAACCTGCACGATATTGCTCTTGGCTCATAAGGTTAGAACCATCATAAGTGCTACTTGCAGCGATGTCAGCATACTTCGCAGCGTTAGTATAGTCGCTCATATCGAGGTAAGCACGAGCCAAAAGAAGCGCGCAACCCTTTGAGGTCATATAATCCTTAGAAGTATTTGTGATATTCTCAACCGCGTAAGTAAGATCATCGATGATCTGTGCGTAAGCCTCAGCAACAGTACAACGACCCAAGTGCTCTGCTGTTGCATCAGCTGGAGTTGTACGAAGTACGATAGCTTGAGCGTCAGGTGAGTAGTTGTAAGCAGGAGCAAACAAACGAGTCAATTGAAGGAATAGGTAACCTCTAAGACCACGAGATTGAGCAAGAAGCTCAGTTAGGTCATCTGACTCTGGAAGATTCTCTGGACAGTAAGTGATAATAGAGTTTACACTATCCAAAGCTGCATATTGATACTTCCAAATGTAGTTAGAGTAACCAGCCCACCAACCAGCGGCAGTTGTTGCAATTTGCTCATACATATATGAGTACATTTGCCAGTTATAAGTAGAAAATCCACGGTTACCAGTAGTACATAGAGCATCCTCACCCATTAAGTCGGCCATAATAAAGGCCAAAGTGTGGTTAGTATACTCACCCGCCAAAGCGTGAGCACCATTCAATACTGTCTCGGCATAATCCAAAGATGAGAACATCTCAGCATCTGAAACAGAGGTAGCTGGCTCGGGATTCAAGTCGGTTACACACGAGGTGAAACCAAACACAAGGCCGCAAATAAGGCTTAAATATATTCTTGTTTTCATAAATCGTCTTTAATTAAAATGTTAAGTTTACGCCAACTGTAATTGTTCTTGAGAGTGGAATAGATGGGTAGTTGCTATAACCTTGAACACCATAGATATCCATATCATCGTAACCATTCCAATCATCACCAAAGATAGTGAATAGGTTGTCAGCATTGATATAAAGTTTAGCTGAGCTAATTACATCTGATTGCTTTAGATATTTGCTTGGTACATTGTATGAAAGATTAACATTCTTCAACTTCAAATAAGTTGCATCATATAAGAAACGTGATGAAAGTGCATTTGAAGAGTTAGTGTTAGAGTTAGTGTACTTAGGAATATCAGAATCTGTGTTACTCTCAGTCCAAGCATCAAGAGCATTAACGTGAAGGTTAGTACCTGCGTTGTTACCATCGTGCATTACTGTTGCATATACACCATCGTAGGTCAAACCACCAATGCTATAGTAGAACATAAATGAGAATGTGAAATCTTTGTAGCTAAGTGTATTGGTAAAACCACCATAAGCATCTGGTGTAGACTTACCTTGTTTCTCATAAACTGCTGAAGAGTAAACGTTGGTTGTACCACCGTTACCATCGCTCCAAAGTGGATCACCATTTGAAGGATCAACACCTACCCAAGTTGGCATATAGAACTCGTATTGGCTACCACCAACAGACCAGATCTTAGCGTAAGAACTTTTTTGAATATCGTCAGATCCTGCAAGGTCAAGAATCTTATCAGATGAAGATGTGATGTTGAAATCAACAGACCATTGGAAATCACTGTTAGAGATAACGTCAGCACCGATTGAGAACTCAACACCACTGTTCTTAGTCTTAGCAGCATTCATCATTACAGATGTAAGACCGTGAGACGCTGGCAAAGTCCAATCGAAGAGTAGGTCATCAGAAGTTTTGTTGTAGTACTCCAACGATCCATATACACGTCCACCAAGGATTGCGTAGTCAACACCGATGTTGAACATCGCTTGTTTCTCCCATCCAAGCTCAGTGTTAGCAAACTGTAAGTGAGCAGCACCAGAGTTAGCACCGTAAAGGTAGTTAGAATCTACATTCCAAAGACCCAAAGATTGGTACTCGTCAACACCTGCATTGTTACCAGATGTACCGTAGCTGGTACGAAGTTTCAATGAGTTGAACAAGCCGAGATCACGAATGAAATCCTCTTGCTCCAAACGCCATGAAGCACCAACACTGAAGAAGTTACCCCACTTGTTATC
>JBCQVM010000070.1:0-5865 GCA_047173105.1 Rikenellaceae bacterium | reverse complement strand
CTTCAAGAAGGCTGGTACAACCCCAAAGCGTAAATTGGCTGAGTTTAAGGGTGTATCAGAGGTAAACCTTGGAGACCAAATCACAGTAGACATCTTCACAGAAGAGGATTGGGTAGACGTGACTGGAATCTCAAAGGGACGTGGTTTTCAGGGTGTAGTTAAACGTCACGGATTTGCCGGTGTGGGTGGAGCAACCCACGGTCAGCACAACCGCCAACGTAAACCGGGTTCGCTTGGTGCTTCATCGTATCCTTCACGTGTATTCAAAGGCAAGCGTTTGCCCGGTCAATATGGTGGAGATCAGGTTAAGGTTCTTAACTTGAAAGTATTAAAAGTTATTCCCGAGAGCAACCTTATTTTGGTTAAGGGCTCAATTCCGGGAGCAAAAGGTGCTTATTTAACAATTGAGAAGTAGTATGGAATTAGCAGTATTAAACACACAAGGAGCAGAGACAGGTCGCAAAGTAGTACTTTCTGACGCTGTGTTCGGCGTGGAGGCTAATGACCACGCTATTTACCTCGACGTTAAGCAATTTCTTGCTGACCAACGTCAAGGAACTCACAAATCAAAGCAACGTAACGAGGTAGCTGGTTCAACTCGCAAGCTCAAGAAGCAAAAGGGTACTGGTGGCGCACGTTGTGGTAGCATCAAATCTCCACTCTTCGTAGGTGGTGGTCGCGTATTTGGCCCAATGCCACGCAACTATCACTTCAAGCTCAACAAGAAGCTTAAGCAGTTGGCTCGCCGTAGTGCACTTACTTACAAGGCACAGGCAGGCGTAATCTCTGTTGTAGAGTCACTCTCATTGGAGGCTCCAAAGACAAAGGCTGCAATCGCAATGGTTGATGCTTTGAAGGTATCGGACATGAAGGTATTGTTGGTTCTCCCAGAGACAAACGTAAATCTTCAGCTTTCGGTTCGCAACCTACCTTACGTAAAGACCATCTTGGCATGTAACCTTAACACATACGAGGTTATGAACTGCTCAGCATTGGTAATGGTAGAGGGTGCAGAGAATATCTTAAATGTAATGTTAGCTTAAGGAGGTAGGAGAAATGGAAATTATTATTAAGCCGGTTTTAACCGAGAAGATGACCCTACAGGGCGAGAAGTTGAATCGTTACGGATTCATCGTAGACGTAAGAGCTAACAAATTGCAAATCCGTAATGCCGTAGAGCAGATGTACAACGTAGTAGTTACAGATGTTAACACATGTAACTACATGGGTAAGATCAAGAGCCGTTTCACAAAGGCTGGTCTTCTTGTAGGTCGCTCAAACAACTTCAAGAAGGCGATCGTCACATTGAAGGATGGCGATATGATTGATTTTTACAGTAATATCTAAAGAAGATGGCAGTAAGAAAGTTTAAACCGGTAACTCCCGGTACAAGACATAAGGTTATTGGTACATTTAGTGAAATAACTACCTCGACACCAGAGAAGTCGTTGCTTTCAGCAAAGAAGAGCTCGGGTGGTCGTAACAACACTGGTAAGATGACAGTTCGCTACATTGGTGGTGGTCACAAACAGATGTATCGTAACGTTGACTTTAAGCGCACTAAGGATAGCATCGCTGCTACTGTAAAGAGCATCGAGTACGATCCAAATCGTACAGCACGTATCGCACTTATCGTCTACACAGATGGTACTAAGAGCTATATCTTGGCACCTAATGGATTGAAAGTTGGTCAGACTGTAATGAGTGGAGCAGGTGTATCGCCAGATCTTGGTAACACGCTCTTCCTTTCAGAGATTCCACTCGGTACTGTGATCCACAATATCGAGCTCTACCCCGGTCAGGGAGCTGCAATGGCTCGTTCGGCTGGTTCTTATGCTCAGCTATTGGCTCGCGAAGGCAAGTATGCAATTATCAAGTTGCCTTCAGGTGAGACTCGTATGGTACTCGTTACTTGCCGTGCAACAATTGGAGTTGTGTCGAACATCGACCACAACCTCGAGAGTTCTGGTAAAGCAGGTCGTGAGCGTTGGAGAGGACGTCGTCCACGCAACCGTGGTGTTGTGATGAACCCAGTAGATCACCCGATGGGTGGTGGTGAGGGTCGTTCATCAGGAGGTCACCCTCGTTCACGTAAGGGATTGTTGGCTAAGGGATACAAGACACGTAACCCTAAGAAGACAACCTCTAAGTTTATTATTTCAAAGAAGAAAAAATAATTAAATAGAGTACAATGAGCCGTTCATTAAAAAAAGGACCATTCATTGACCCCAAACTCGACGCCAGAGTAATGGCTCAAGTAGAGGGCAATAAGAAGTCTGTAATCAAGACTTGGTCACGTGCAAGTATGATTTCGCCTGACTTTGTAGGTCAGACAATCGCAGTTCATAACGGAAACAAGTTTATTCCGGTATATGTTACTGAGAATATGGTAGGACACAAACTCGGTGAGTTTGCTCCAACACGCAACTTCCGTGGTCATGGTGGTAATAAGAAAAAATAGCAAATAAAATGGGTGCAAGAAAATCAGTAATGGCCGAGAAATACAAGGCCGAAAAGAAGCAGAAAGCTATCGCTATTCTGCGTGACTGCCCTACATCTCCTCGCAAGATGCGTTTGGTGGCTGACATCATCCGTGGTGTTGAGATCAACAAGGCATTGGGAATCCTTCGCTTTTCGAAGAAGGAGGCATCTATCAGATTGGAGAAGCTCCTCAAGTCAGCTATCGCTAACTGGGAGGCTAAGAATCCATCTGAGCGTTTGGAGGATACTACACTCTGTGTAAAAGAGATCTTCGTAGACGGAGGTAGAATGTTGAAGCGTATACAGCCAGCGCCACAAGGTCGCGCACACCGTATCCGCAAGCGTTCTAACCACGTGACTATCGTAGTTGACAAATTGGTAATCGCAGAAAAAAAGTAGATCATGGGACAAAAAGTTAATCCAATAGCAAATCGTCTTGGTATCGTCAAAGGTTGGGACTCTAACTGGTTCGGCGGTCGTGACTTCTCAGAGAAGTTGGTAGAGGACGCTAAGATTCGTAAATACTTGAATGTCCGTTTGGCCAAAGCAAGTATCTCTAAGATTATCATCGAGCGTACGCTCAAGTTGGTTACAGTAACCATCTCGACAGCTCGTCCCGGTATCATTATCGGTAAAGGTGGTCAAGAGGTTGACAAACTAAAAGAGGAGCTCAAGAAGCTCACAGGTAAAGAGATCCAAATCAATATTTTTGAGATCAAGCGTCCAGAGGTTGATGCTGTAATCGTAGCTCAGAATATTGCTCGCCAATTGGAGGGACGTGTATCTTATCGCCGCGCAGTGAAGATGGCTATCGCCTCTACAATGCGTATGGGTGCTGAGGGTATCAAAGTTCAAATCTCTGGTCGTGTGGGTGGTGCCGAGATGGCTCGCTCCGAGACTATGAAAGAGGGACGTATTCCATTGCACACTTTCCGTGCAGATGTAGACTACTGCCTCACCGAAGCACTTACTAAGGTAGGTATCCTCGGTGTTAAGGTATGGATCTGCCAAGGAACAGTTTATGGCAAGCGTGACCTATTCGAGATCCAAGGTGCTTCGGCACAAGGAGGACCGGCTTCGGCAGGTAACGATCGTCGTGGCCCAAAGCGCGACGGACAAAACCGCAGAAGACGTAATAATAACAGTAAGTAAGGACCTTTTAAAAGCAAAACAAAATGTTACAGCCAAGAAAGACCAAGTTTAGAAGAATGCAAAAGGGTCGTATGAAGGGTTTAGCTCAAAGAGGTAACCAACTTGCATACGGTTCATTCGCCATCAAAGCACTCGAGTCATCGTGGATCACAGGCCGCCAGATCGAAGCTGCTCGTCAGGCAATCACTCGTTACATGAAGCGTGAGGGACAACTCTGGATTCGCATCTTCCCAGACAAACCAATCACGAAGAAACCAGCCGAAGTACGTATGGGTAAGGGTAAGGGTAATCCAGAAGGATTCGTAGCGCCCGTTACCCCCGGACGTATCCTATTTGAGGCAGAGGGCGTGCCCTTAGAGATCGCACAGGAGGCACTTCGCCTTGGTGCTCAGAAATTGCCTATTACCACGAAGTTTATAGTAAGACGTGATTACGTTGAAACAACAATCTAAGAGTACAAAGATGAAAAGTGTAGAATTAAAGGAACTTTCAGTAGCAGACTTGCAGGAGCGCATCGCAGCATCGAAGGCACAGCTTTCGCAGCTTAAGGTGCAACACGCAGTTTCGCCAGTTGAAAACCCCTCAATCATTAAAAAATCTCGCAGAGATATTGCCCGTATGGAGACAGTGTTGCGTGAGAAGAACGCTAATTGTTAATACCACTATGGAAAGAAATCTTAGAAAAGAGCGTATCGGGGTAGTAGTAAGCAACAAGATGGAGAAAACCATCGTAGTTGCGGTAGCGCGTAAAGTTAAGCATCCTATTTATGGTAAGTTCGTCAACAAAACAACTCGCTTCGTAGCGGAGTGTTTGGACGAGACTATCAAGGAGGGCGATACAGTACGCATCATGGAGACTCGCCCCTTGAGCAAAACAAAACGTTGGAGACTAGTACAAATTATTGAAAGAGCTAAGTAGTTATGATACAACAAGAAAGTAGACTCGTAGTTGCTGACAACAGCGGTGCAAAGGAGGTTCTTTGTATCCGAGTGCTTGGCGGTACAAAACGTCGTTACGCTTCGATCGGTGACAAAATTGTTGTCACTGTAAAGAGCGCATCACCATCGGGTGACGTAAAGAAGGGAACTGTCTCAAAGGCAGTTATAGTAAGAACATCAAAGGAGGTTAGACGTGCTAACGGTTCGTATATTCGTTTCGACGACAATGCCGTAGTTCTCCTAAATAATCAAGGTGAGATGCGTGGTACTCGTATTTTCGGCCCTGTAGCTCGTGAGCTACGCGACCAGCATATGAAGATCATTTCGCTTGCACCTGAAGTATTGTAATTTAATAAAAACAATCTCAGATATGTCAGCAAAATTGCATATTAAAAAGGGGGATATGGTCATCGTCAATGCAGGTGATAGCCGTGGACAGCAAGGTAAAGTCCTTTCGGTTAACGTCGAGAAGCAACGCGCGATCGTAGAGGGCGTGAACCTTTGCAAAAAGGCTCAAAAGCCAAACGCAGATAATCCCCAAGGTGGTATCGTTGAGCAAGAGGCTGCGATACACATCTCAAACTTGCAGGTGATCGACGCTAAGAGTGGCACTGCTACTCGCATCGGTCGTCGCGCAGGCGAAAATGGTAAATTAGTTCGTTACTCTAAAAAATCAGGGGAGGATATCAAGTAATGGCATACGTTCCAACACTCAAAACACAGTATAAGGAGCAGATCGTATCTGACCTTATGAAGGAGTTCGGGTACTCAAGCATTATGCAGTGCCCAAGACTCGAGAAGATCGTTATCAACCAAGGTATGGGTCAAGCTATCGCCGACAAAAAGATGATCGATGTAGCTCAAGCTGAGCTTACAACAATCACTGGTCAGAAGGCGGTACAAACCAAATCTCGCAAGGATATCTCGAACTTCAAACTCCGTAAAGGCATGCCTATCGGTGTGCGTGTAACTCTTCGCGCTAATAAGATGTATGAGTTCCTCGAGCGTCTTGTAGCAGTAGCATTGCCACGTATCCGTGACTTCAAGGGTATCAACGATAAGTTTGATGGTCAGGGTAACTACACACTCGGTGTAACTGAGCAGATCATCTTCCCAGAGATCGATATCGACAAGATTTCGAAGATCTTTGGTATGGAGATCACCTTCGTAACAACAGCTAAAACCGACGAGGAGGGCTACGCTCTACTCAAAGGATTTGGTCTTCCGTTTAAAAACGCTAAAAAGTCAGAATAAGCTATGGCAAAAGAGTCAATGAAAGCACGCGAGGTAAAG
>JBCQVM010000069.1:0-5925 GCA_047173105.1 Rikenellaceae bacterium | reverse complement strand
CAGAACCGAACGGCTCGCCGCAGAACTTGCCGAGGTGCAGTAGGCATTCTCGAATCGCACTCCCTCAGCTGCCAAGCGGTCGAGATTGGGGGTGCTCACCACGGGATTACCATAGCAGCCCAAAGCATCACGACCATGGTCATCGGCAACGAAGAGAATGATATTGGGGTGCTCGGTATCACCTTCTTTAGGCTGCTCTGTGCCGCAAGCGGTGAACAGTGGGGCACAGAGAGCTGAGTATTTAAATAAAGAGCTGTAGTTCATCGTTAGATCTTTTTGCTGTATTCAAAGTCGATAAAACGCATAGAGCCCGCAGGAACCTCGATCTCGATAGTGTTGGACACTTTGATCTTTTCACCCGTTAGGATATCGGTAACTGAAGTTGGAGTCATATTCTGCAGCGAGACTGTAGCCACCTTTTTCGATGGCGAGACGTAGCCATTGTCGATTACGATCAATCGAGCTTGCTTCTCGCCAACTCGGATAAGTGCCCAAGAGGCGCCATCTACTCGCATTAGCATCTTCTCGGCACCAGCCTCGACTGTCGAGGTCATAATCTCGCCAAAACGCTCGTAATCGTCACTTTTCACTCCGTTGATATATCCACTCTTGATGTCGCTTGTAACGTAATCTACGCCCTCCTTATCGAGCTGCGGAGCATATTCTGATGCAGCGATAGGCACCATTCCGTAGGGCATTGGAGGCATAAAGTTGAGCCAACGGTACTCCAAACCAAGCGACACACGCGAAAAATCATAAGGAGTAATAGTCGAGCCACACCACTGCACGCCAGCCTTTCCGATTACCGCCTTATCGTCATCGATAGTGTGAGTAAGTAGGTTGTGGCCAGTATCATTAGTTTGAGCAACGTACTCTTGGTCAACATCTTTGACAAGGTGCCATGAGCCCACCGAGAGAATATCGCGAGGATCCTCGATCATAGGCACCACGCCCGATGCAATCAGTGCAAAGAGAGCGTTGTAGCCCGGCGCCTCGAAATATTTACTTGGAAACAACACACCGTGGCTGCTACCATAGGCTGCCGTCAAGACGCCATTGCGAAGATATTGCGAGATGCTGCGCTGTCCTCCCTGCGAGAGTGGGCGCCACGAGGTGGGGTTGTCGTCGACCAAACGCATTGCGAAGTTGTCGATTGCACCACTCATAAACATACCTACGCGCCCCGCAAAGTTAAGATCCTGTAAGCGGTTGTTGGTATCTTCGGCCGATGGAACGACAACATCGTGATAGTCGCCCGAGAGGAAGATTGTCTTCCAAAGCGGCTCATGAGCATCTGCCGCCCAGAACATATTCTTGTAGCGGAAGTAGAGTTTGGTGTTGGCCTTATTGTTGCGAATAGCTGCGGCTAAGCGTGGCATATACTCCGTGATAAAGTGCTGAATGCTGGGGTCGGTTGAGTCGTGCATTTCGGCATATATAAATCCGAAGCATGTGGTGGGAGCAGCAGCAATAATACGCTCTAAAGTTGCGATCTGAATGATAAATGGATCTGTTCCGTGACCCACCCACAGTTGGAATGGAGTGCCTTGCTTCTCTCGCTCGGCAGCCCACGCTACGATCTCATCGGAGCTATCATCATAGGTCTTGCGGCGGTCTCGCTTCTCGGCTGATTTGCCAAATGCCTCGACCATCTCGGTGCGGGGAGTATTCTCGCCAAAGCCTTCGACCTCGTATACCATGATGATCTCGCCACCATCGAGCGCTGCAACCTCTTTAGCCAAAGCACCCTTCTTGAGTCCTATGACCACGAAAGGCTTCTCGCTCTTGGATTGATATTTGGGCATTTTGAAGTCGAGCGATTGTTGATACAAGGTCTCGACATTCTCCTTGACCTCGAGTGCCAAACCATCTAACTTTTGGCTCTGCGTGGGCCAACTGTTCTTTGTTGCATCGTAGAAATATAATGTGTTGTCACCACCAGTGCGACCTGCGCCAACTATCTGTTGACTCTTGGGGAGCCACAAGATATCGTTGTAGATGATACCTTTGTGAGGCTCGCCAGTGCGAGAGATTAACTCACCAGTGGGCGAGATAAGGTAGATCATACCACCAAACTGCATAGCAATCTCTTGGCGCTCGGGAAGCAGCGAAGCACCCTTGGCAGCTGCATAGCGTTGCAGATCCTTGAAGCCTGTGTACTTAAATATCGTCTTGAGGTTGCCGTCGAGCGCAAGGGTAGTACCCGAATTAAACGAGGCAAAGATCAATATATCGTCCAGGCCATCGCCATTGACGTCGGAGACCTCCATATCGTTGACCATCTGGCTGTTGCCGATCAGTTTCTTAATATCACTCTCCACGATCACCTCCTTGGTGTCGGGGTCGATAAGTCCGAAGAAGTGCGAATTGAACTTGTCGTGAGCGTATGTGTGGAGATACAACACTTCGCGATCGGCCGAGGTAAATCGACCCGAAGCGAGCGAGCGAACACAACCCTCGATAGGCGAGATGGCGATCAGCTCACCATTAGCGTTGAGCTCATAGAGCTTAAAGTCGTTTCCGCCAGCGAAGATGCGAAGCGACTCTCCCTTGCCAATCGCAGCTACCTCCGATAGGCGTGAGATCTCGGGGGTGGAGTATTTCCACATCATCTTACCAGTGCTATTGATGGCATACACCGAACCATTACCGCTCACCGCGACCACATCGTCCGAGCCATCGGCATCGATATCCACCGCCAAAAGCTCGAACATCACAGCAGGATCGTCGCACTCTATGCGCCACGCCTGCGAGCCATCGAGACCATTGAGCGAAACTATGCCGCGCTCCTCCGAGATATAGAGCATCTCGGCGCCAGCAACATTGGCTACGGCAGTATAACGAATTGAATTATTCTGCGTGGGGACACTTTTGGCCGAAGCAGATAGTATTGTTGAGGTAGCCAAGAGAGCTACTAAAAATTTATTTTGTTTCATTATCTTTTTTATTTAGTTGTTCCAAACACAAAATCAGCAGCCTTAGGGTTGTAATACCCTTTAGTTATCTCGGTGAAGTCTGCCAGAAGAGCCTCAACCACCTCGGGGTGCTGCTCGGCTACGTTGTTCTGTTGTGAGGGGTCAGCCTCCAAATCCCAAAGGGTGATCTGCGAGTCGGTTCCCATCTCGATGCTTTTGACATTCACTGCGGCACCTTTGTATGGAGGAATCAAGCCCCATTTGCCACTGCGATACGAAAGTTTGCTGTTAGCCTCGTGGATCAGCGATGAGCGACCCTCTTGGCTCTCGCCAGTGAATGCTGCGAGCATATCCTCGCCATCCATTGCGGGGATCTCCAAGCCCAAAAGCGCAGCGATCGAGGGCATAATGTCGATTTGACAAACCATAGCATCCGAGACTAAAGGCTCGATCGTGCCTTTCCAATAAACCATAAATGGAACACGAGTACCACCCTCAAAGAGGCTATATTTTCCACCACGAAGACCAGCTAACTGATCGTGCTTCGAGGCATTTTCGATAGCCATATCCTTGTAGCCATCGTTTAGCACTGGGCCATTATCTGACGAGTAGAAGATAATCGTATTCTCTAACAGTCCCTCTTTTTCGAGGTGCGCAATAAGCTCACCCACACACCAATCGGCCTCGACAACAGCATCGCCACGAGGACCCAAATCGGTCGAACCCACGAAGCGAGAGTGTGGAGCGCGTGGCACGTGTGGTTGGTGTAGCCCATAATATAGGAAGAAAGGCTTGTCGCTATTCTGTGACACATAATTTTTCACTTTATCTACGAAGTAGTCGGCCATATCCTCATCGACCCACATTGCAGCCTTGCCGCCAGTTTGGTAGCCGATGCGGGGAATGCCGTTCATAATGGATTGGTTATGACCGTGATCCCACTCCATCTTCATTAGCTCGGGGTGCGAGATCGCTGTGGGCTCGCCCTCGAAGTTCTCTTTGTAGTTGACATATAGAGGATCGTTTGCCTCGAGTCCTACAACGCGGCCATCCTCGACAAATACGGTCGGCACTCGGTCGTTGGTAGCGGCGATAAGGCACGAGTAGTCGAATCCGATATCGTTTGCTGCGGGGTATATCTGCTCATTCCAATTGACATTGCCTGCGCCCATTCCCAAGTGCCATTTGCCGATAGCCGCTGTAGCGTAGCCTGCCTCTTGCATCATCCTGGGCAGGGTATATTGGTCGACGTCGATAAGCAGTGGAGCATCGCCAGGGAGTATCTTAGCATCGGGGTTCTTCCAAGGGTACTCGCCCGTCATAAGCGCATAACGACTTGGGGTTGAGGTAGCCGAGGTGGCGTAGCCTTGGTTGAAGCGCACACCTCCGTTGGCCAATTTATCGAGGTTAGGGGTTGAGATAGCAGTAGCGCCATAGACGCTCATATCGCCCACGCCCATATCGTCGGCTAAGATCACGATAACGTTTGGCATTTGTGGCTTAGCCTCGCCTGCCGAGCAGCTGACCAACAGCGGAATGGCTGCAACGCTGTAAATTGAGAGGTTGCCAATTGTCGCTGGCTTGTTTTTTTTCATTTGTTATAATTTTAGGTTATTTTTCACTATTGCAAAGTTAACCCATATATACCTTATTTATGTATTTATGCGTAAGTAATACGTATGCTGTAATTTATTTATTAGTGAATACAATTAATATATTGGTGACTATATTTGCAAGTTAAGAATATAATATCTTTGTTTCAAAGTTTAGCGTATAAGTAGTGCAAAACAATTATTGCCATATTTTTAGAAGCACTCTTAAAAACACACCAATAATTATTTTGCCCTACTTAATATTAATTTTTAGCCTAAAAAATTATATTAATATCTTTTATTTACCGCAAAAGACTAAAATATTATTGTCGCATACAATACACCACCTTTTTATATATATTTTTGTTATTGTAAACCAGACCTAATAAAAATAACCTAAAATACATAAAACAAAAATGAGACTTTTAGACTTTAAATCAAAATCAATTTTGGGGATAGCATTGCTCTTCCTCGCTTCACTAATGACGGCCTGCACTCAAGAGGAGATCGTCGATGATTCATACACCTACCCTTGGGACAATTTAACAGCCACTACCGATATCACACTCACGGCTCAGATCGACGCAACGGGCAAAAGTTGGGCTTCGGGAGATTGCCTATATGTATATGGCTGTAACGAGCAGTTCGCTATTGGCACAGAGTTCGAAGAGACGCTTGCGACATTCACGGGTGAGATGATTTTGGCCAAAAGTGCCGATATTTATGCTGTGTACGATCCCACAAATGGTTCTGTGTGGAACTTTTCGAGAGATGATAATGGCGATATTCTCTACTCTATTTCGCAGAGCTCAAGCAGTGAGGCACTTTATGGAGTAGGTACCAAGGGGCTCTCGACAGAGAATACTGCAGCCGAAGTGACTTTAAACACTATGATGTCGACTCACGAATTTATCTTTGCTAATATGCCAACCAATAACGCTCTATCGAGTGCCGAAATCTCAGCGTCTGAAATGTTTGCCACCACAGCTTCGCTTAACATCTCAACAGGTGAGCTTACGACCCTCACCACTCAGACCGAGACTGTATCACTCGAAGTGGCTGTTAGCGAAAGTGCTACTACAGCCTATGCTACAATACTTCCTCAGAGTATTGCTTCAACAAATGAGTGTACCATAACCCTTACGATGGCTAAAGGTGCAACATATAGTTATATATATACTTCTGAGGATTTATCATTAACCTATGCGGCAAATCAAGTGGTGACAACTTTGGTCGATTTCAACGATCTAACCTTAATCAATGACAATACGGAGGAGGATGTTGAGGGTGCCACAGTAACCTTGCAAGATGTTACTGTGGATAATACTGCTGAGTACGACACATGGTATGTAACTTGTGGCAGTATCGCCAAAGCGGGAATCCCTACAGGTGGCGAAATGGTGCAATTACTCGAAGTG
>JBCQVM010000068.1:0-5988 GCA_047173105.1 Rikenellaceae bacterium | reverse complement strand
CTGAAAACAACAACAAACACGTCAGTAATGATGTCAAAGCGAGGAACCGCCACGTGCCGAACGGCATGCGTGGTGGTGTGGGAGGTCGCAGTGGGAAATAATCCCACTGCTCCTACCCGATGTTCGCCTAACATGGGCGAACTCTAACAGGTGAAGTCGGGGGTCACCAGAAAAAGTTCGGTGGAGGGGTTTAAGATATTACCAACTTATCCCCTCTGCGTCATCCCTGCGAAGGCAGGAATGACGTGGTGGGGCGAATGACGACTCATCCCCTCTGCGTCATCCCTGCGAAGGCAGGGATCTCACCGCATGCTTTTGAGTAATCTGTTTTGTTTTAGTGAGTTTGATGAGATTCCTGCCTTCGCAGGAATGACGTGGTGGTGGCAGGAGTGACGTGGTGGTGGCAGGAATGGCGACTTATACATATATCACCGGAACTTTAGTGTGATCCATTATTTCCAACTGACTTTTCATGTTGATTATATTTTTTGACAAGAAATTATATAATTTATTTGGATTATATAATTTAATGATTTATATTTGTAATATATATATTGCCTAATCGCTATCGAACTACCACATTGATTCAGAAAGGGCTTATAAAACCATCTTGTTTAGGCGGAGTAGTGTGCTATGTGCATCTACTCTGCAAAGATGGTAGGGTGTGGTAGCCCTTGATAGCGTGCAGGTGTAGATGCACGTTTTTTTTGTGCTATTACGAACCTAATTTATTTATTATGAATGATATTCAGCAAGATAGGCGCAAGTCTATTACGGATCGAGTCTGCACGTTAATGGTTACACACTCTTGTAACTTAAACTGTATTTATTGCTTTGAAAGGTTTAAATCAAATCGAATGATGACCTTTGAGACAGCTAAGAAGATTTTAATTTCAGAGTTTCATGAGTATGAGAAATCATACACCACGGGTAAACGACTTGCTATTGAGTTGTTTGGAGGGGAGCCTTTGATGAACTTTGATTTAATACAAATGGTGTATAACTGGGTCGAAGAGATAAGCCCTAAGTTTGAATATATATTTCAGATAACTACAAATGGAACATTGTTTAGTCCCCATATAAAACAATGGCTTGTTGAGCGAAAGGATAAGATTCGTATCGTATTATCTGTTGATGGTACAGAAACGATGCAGCAGGAAAATCGCGGCTGTGATTTAGGTAGCTTGCCTATGCAGTTTGTTAAAGAAGTATGGCCTAATTCCTATTTCAAACTAACTATATCTCCGGAATCGTTGCATAATCTTGCGCAGGGAGTTATTGCTCTATATGATGCAGGATATAAAATTGCATTTTCTTTGGCTGAAGGACAGCAATGGGAGGAAAATGCAGATCGTCTTTATCGTCAAGAATTAACAACAATTTGTAATTATTTCTTAAATAATCCAGATAAACCTTTAGAACACCCACTAAACAAGATATTTACTGAATATTTAGATTCGAGAATTAGTACTATTGTGCCTGAGAAGAAATGTGGAGCAGGAACTACTATTGGTATGTATGATGTTGATGGTAAACTCTATCCATGTCACTTATTCCTACCAATGGTACATGGGAATGAGGCGGTATTAGATGATGTTAAGCATATTGATTTTACCAAAAAAGAATTGTTAATTGATCCTAAATGTAGGTTATGTCAAGCAGTGAAAGTATGTACTACATGCTACGGTTACAATTATATCCAAAGAGGTGCAGTCGAAAAGCGGGATATGGGTATGTGTAGACTTAGATTAGTCGAGGCGCAGGTAATTAGTGCTTTTCAGATAGAATATTTTATGCGAAATAGGGATACTCTTAACGACTATGATCTATTATCTCTCAAATCAGCGGTAAAGTGTTATCAGCATATAATCAATGTAGATTTATAGCTGTAATATATTGAAAAATGATTTTTAACCTAAATTTTAATTTTATGCAACTTATCGGATTACTTGTAGTTTTATTTCTACTTACATTTATTACAGTGGCTTTGTGTTATAGATTCCCAAGCCTTAAAGTTATTATTCCATTGATTGTTGGTATTGGAATATGGATCTTAAGTAGCGCGTGGTGGGCAGGCCTCATTGCATTTAGCATTCTAATGGCGATTATTGAAAAAATGACTAATACTGTGGTAAATAGCACAGATGGCGGAAGGTATCGAATTTGGTGTAACGAGTGTGAAAGTGATAATGTAAAGGTGACAAAAAGAGATGGTAATATGATACTTTATCACTGTAACAATTGTGGTAAGGATAGCTGGACGTATTTAAAGTAAATCTAAATAAATAAGATATACTTTTAGGATCTATATGGCTTGTGTTCTAAAAGTAAAGTAAATTACAAGCCTAATTAATTTAATTCTTATTGCTATGTTAAATGTAAATTTATTGGAACAAGCAGAGATGCTTGTGAAGAGTAATCAAGAGGCAATTGCAAGAGTGGAGAGTGATATTTGCAACATTGGTTGTGAGTTCTGCGCAAACTGCTCAGGTATTGTTGGTGGTTGATCTGCCGAAGCTTAGTTTAAAAGAGGTTGTTAGACATATTGTCTGGCAACCTTATTTTTATATATCTTATTATCTTCGTTTCTTGCTCGCTATTTAGCATGAGGTGTAACTTCTGGTGTCGCAGTTCAAGAAATTATCTATTCGTTCCCACTCCGTCATTCCCGCGCAGGCAGGAATCTTATACGAAATTAAGATTCCCGTTTTCACGGGAATGACGTACGAGGGCGGGGATGACAATAGGTATGGACTTATAAAGGTAACCGACTGGACAGATGATGGTGTATCCTACATGACAGGCGTATTCTTCGACCTCTGGTACTAACCAAAGACAATTGAGCCCGATTAACGATATGTTAATCGGGCTCTCCTTAACCAATATAAACCTCTCTAAATGTGGCTAATATTTAGAATTGGTCACTAAATACAAACAAATAAAATTCACACTAATGAATTAATCTTCTTTCACATTACAAAGATAGGGGGTTATTTGGTGCTGAGCAATAGCTATATTTAGGTAAAATATTGTGGATGAGTAGCTATTAATGGTTAGAGTAGTTCACTATTTAACTCTGGAGGAGGAGTATCAGACCGTCATTCTTGCCTCTTTCCCTACGCGTCATTCCCGACTTGATCGGGAATCTTAATTCATTGTTAGCATTGCGTTTGTATAAGATTCCCGATCGAGTCGGGAATGACGTGCAATGTTTTCACGGGAATGACGTGGAATGTTTTCACGGGAATGACGTGGAATGTTTTCACGGGAATGACGTGCAATGTTTTCACGGGAATGACGTGGATGGGGCGGGGATGATGGCTATATATTATTGCTCGCCGGAATTGTCGATTATCCTATAATATGGGTCGGAAAGGGGCTAACTCACAAAAAACAACCAATAGATCTGCTTCGAGGCATGATTTATTGGTTGCTTTTTGAGCTGTTGATGAGGATTGAACTCACGACCTCTTCCTTACCAAGGAAGTGCTCTACCACTGAGCTACAACAGCAACTGTTTTTCGGTCTGCAAAGATAATGAAAAAAGATCCCAATTTCCAAATAATATTGCGAAAATATTTTCACCAATTTTATAATATCTCTTACACCTATGATTTAATTCGCACAAATAGTAAACTTATTTTTAAGTAAATTTTGTTATTCCATGAAAAATTAGTAACTTTGCGAACTAAATGCACTGATATGGGAAGTATGACGAATTATATTATATCCTACAAATCACTTGGCGCAGGTTCGTTTGACTATAGCTTTGCTATTGATAATGAGTTCTTTAGTCGCTTTGAGACCTCTGAGATTACCGCCGGTAATTGCAGTGTAGAGGTGCAAATGCAACGTGGCGAAGCGATGCTCGAGCTCGATATCACTATCGAGGGCGAAGTAGTGGTAGCCTGCGACAGATG
Source organism: Rikenellaceae bacterium (assembly GCA_047173105.1). Classification (GTDB taxonomy): domain Bacteria; phylum Bacteroidota; class Bacteroidia; order Bacteroidales; family Rikenellaceae; genus Alistipes. The sequence goes on along the minus strand of JBCQVM010000068.1, from coordinate 2,068 downwards.
TTTGGAGCCCTGCCCTGTGGCCATTGACTACGACGGTAGGCTGATCGTTAAGTTCTCCAACGAGGTGAATGAGTACGATGGAGAGATCCTTTGGCTTTCGCCTGCCGAGAGCGAGGTTGACCTTGGCCAATACATCTACGAGAGTATAGTGCTCTCATTGCCATACCAACGCGTACATGCCGAGGGCGAGTGCAACGAGGAGATGATCCGCAAATTTGCAACAATCTCGGGCGAGGAGCTCGCAGCATTGGAAGCAAAGGCACAGAGCGAGGCAGAGGGTGACGATATGGAAGAGGAAGCGGAAGAGGAAGCGGAAGAGACCCATGGGCTGGATGCGACAAGCTTAGCGAAGCTACAAGCGTTGAAAGCGATGATGGAGAAGGAGGAGTAGACGAATTGAACTAAAAGATAAATTTAAACATAAATTAATTAATTTTGTAAAATGGCACATCCTAAACACAAAATCTCGTCAACACGAAGAGATAAGAGAAGAACTCACTACAAGGCAGTTGTACCTACAGTAGTTGCATGTTCAAATTGCGGCGCATCGGTTCTATATCACCGAGTTTGCCCAGAATGCGGTTTCTATCGCGGCAAATTAGCAATCGAGAAGAGAGCTGAGTAATTTTTAGAGTGTGGAATCAGCCCTAAGCTATTCCGCACTCTTTTTGTAAAAGGCACGCCCAATCGAAGTTGGCGTAGTGCCTTGACTATTAACCAAATCCGAAAAATATGTTGAAAGTTGGTTTAGATGCGATGGGTGGCGATTTTGCCCCCGAGGCGGCAGTGAAAGGTGCTATTGCAGCACTTCCTCTACTTGGCGCTGATTCTCGCATTGTGCTCTTTGGAGATCAGACGCGCATTACGGAGATACTCTCCGAGCAGGGCTGTGATGCCTCTGCATTCGATATTGTAGCAACAACCGAAGTGATCGAGATGGGTGACCACCCAGCGAAAGCATTTCAGGGTAAGCCCGATTCGAGCATCACTGTGGGCTTTGGCTATCTTGCCAAAGGCCTTATCGATGGCTTCGCCAGTGCCGGCAATACCGGAGCAATGATGGTGGGCTCGATGTATGCAGTGAAACCTATCGAGGGGGTTATCCGTCCAACAATCTCGTCATTGATTCCTACCGTCGCTGGGCGCCCTGCGTTGCTCTTGGATGTGGGTCTTAATGTCGACTGTAAACCCGAAGTTTTGGCGCAGTATGGCCTTCTTGGCTCAATCTATGCTCAGAGCGTTTTGGGAATCGATACTCCCCGCGTAGCGATAGTTAATATCGGCGAGGAGGAGTCTAAGGGTAATGTACAGGCCAAGGCTGCCTACGAACTTATGAAGGAGGATGGACGTTACAACTTTGTGGGTAACGTCGAGGGATCGCACTTGATGAGTGGCACGGTAGCTGACGTAATCGTGTGTGATGGCTTCGTGGGTAACACACTTCTCAAGATGGCCGAGGGACTTTACCGTATTAATAAGGCGATCGGAGGCATCGATCACCCATTCTGGGAGATGATGAACTACGAGGGAATTGGTGGCACCCCAGTGTTGGGAATTAATGCGCCAGTGATTATTGGCCATGGTTGTTCTACAGCCGAGGCAATTAAGAGTATGATTCTCGCTACCGAGCGTTGTATTAGCAGTGGAGTGACCAAAAACATCCAAGCTGCATTTAATATTGAAAATTAAGTAATGAAAAAAAAGATAGCTGCAATAACTGGCGTGGGTTCATACCTGCCAGATTATTTGTTGACCAACGACGAGTTGAGCCGCATGGTTGATACCACCGACGAGTGGATCATGACACGTATTGGAATTAAAACACGTCACATCCTCAAGGGCGAGGGTCTGGGTACCTCATATATGGGGGCTCGCGCTGTAAATAATCTTCTCAAGAAGACTAACACAAACCCTCTGGATATCGACTTGGTGATCTGTGCAACGGTGACCCCCGATATGCTTTTCCCATCTACGGCAAATATCATTGCCGACGAGGCGGGATGTAAGAATGCTTTTGCATACGATATCCTCGCAGCATGTAGCGGATTCCTATTCTCTTTGGTTACAG
>JBCQVM010000067.1:0-6133 GCA_047173105.1 Rikenellaceae bacterium | reverse complement strand
GGTGCACGATTTGCATTCGAAGGCTATCCGAATACTTGCCATAATTTCTTACATTTCTCATAACTTCACATAATTTAATTGTTTAAAAATGTGTAAAGCTATTTCAGGACAAGTCAGGTTGGTTATTCAATGACTATACCTACAACCCAATTGCGCTTATGGATTACAAATCTCAAGCTGTCTACAAGCTAAATCGCCTAATGGGTAACGCTGGTATCAACGTTAGTCCTATCGAGGGGTTGAACTTCAAGAGCTCGTTGGGTTATAAATTCAATACCCAATCTTATCGTAAGTTCCTTCCTTCGTATGATTTGGGTGCCAACACAACCAACACAAGCGAGTATGTGACACAGACCCAATACCAAACCTATGCTTGGACTTGGGAGAATACTCTAAACTACAACTTTGAGATCAATAATATTCACTCTTTCGATGTTGTCCTTGGTCAATCGCTCGAGAAGAGCGGAATGGGTGAGTATCTCTCTGCTACAAATACTAACATGACATTAGAGCAATCTTTTGATTATGCGTGGTTAAGCAATACATCGGGTGTTGATTCATCGATTACAAGTACAACAGGTTATCCATACGTCGACAATATGTTGGCATCGGTATTTGCGCGTGCTATCTACGACTACAAAGAGAAGTACCTATTGACAGCGATGATGCGTGCCGATGGTAGTTCTAAGTTTGCTGAAGGTAATCGTTGGGGTTACTTCCCATCAGTATCTGGAGGTTGGGTAGTTTCGAGCGAGGATTTTATGGAGGGTACTCAAGGATGGTTGGACTTCTTTAAACTTCGCGCAAGTTGGGGTCAAAACGGTAACTGTAATATCGACAACTTCCAATACCTTGCACTAATTGGCTATAAATCAGATGCTTACTACTACTATGGAACCGACAAGAATACAACCGAGCAGGGAGCCTATGCAACCTCAATGGCCAATGTCGATGTAACTTGGGAGACCTCGGAGCAGCTCGACTTAGGTTTCGATGCTACACTCTTCGACTCTCGCTTCTCAGTCACATTTGATGCTTATAACAAGATAACCAAAGATTGGTTGGTTGAGGCTCCAATCCCAGGATCTTACGGTATTAGTGAGTCATATATCAATGGTGGAGATATCCAAAATAGAGGTCTCGAGTTGGGTTTGAGCTGGAGAGATAGAGTTGGTGAGTTTACATATGATATTAGTGCAAATACATCGTACAACCAAAACAAGGTTCTTCGTATTGCCAATGATTCAGGTATTATCTATGGTAATAGCGATATCTTGGACCAAAACACCACCTATCTCTACGTTGCAGAGGAGGGTATGCCAATTGGTTACTTCTATGGCTTTGAGACCGATGGTATCTTCCAAAATCAAGATGAGATCGACAACTACCCATCGTTGGATGGTAGTGAGCCAGGTGACTTTAAATTTGTCGACAAGAATGGCGATGGTGCGATAACCGACGACGATAAGACCGAGATTGGTAACCCATTCCCAGATTTCACTGGTGGTTTCAATATCTCGGTAGCCTATAAGGGTTGGGACTTCTCGGTTGTTGGAAAGTATGCTTTGGGTCACCAAATTGCACAAGCTTACCGCCTTGAGACAAATAGAACATATTATAACTGGACTCAATGGCAGTACGATAATCGTTGGACTGGCGAGGGTACATCGGACACATATCCACGTATCGGTGGTCAAAACAACTTCTTGTATATCTCGGACTACTACATCCACGATGCAGATTATCTTAAAATCCAAAACATTACGTTGGGTTACGACTTGAAGAGAGTGTGGAAAAATGCACCGCTAAAGAAGATCCGTATCTATGGTTCACTACAAAATTGGTTTACGTTTACCGAGTACAATGGACTTGATCCAGAGGTTGGTTACGGTGGTACCGATGGTTGGTCATCGGGTATCGATTTGGGATACTATCCAAGTGCAAAGTCAATGGTCTTTGGTGCTAATATTACATTCTAAAAATATCTTTAAAAAATAGGGTTATGAAAAAAATATTTTTAATTTTATCCGTGGCATTCTGCCTCTCGAGCTGTAATGAGTTCCTCGAGACCGAGAGCTATACCACACTCAACTCAGGAAACTTCCCTGCAACAGCAGATGATGTTCAAGACCTTATAACAGGAGCCTACTCTGCGCAGACCTCCTATATCAACAATACTATCAAATCGCACCCATATTTTGTTGCAGAGACTGCTTCAGATGAGCGTTTAGGTGGAGCGGGTGTATCTGATTGGAGTACACAGTGTCTCGACAAGCTAATGATCTCTACCGTTGATGATCACAGCGCATTTTGGTCGAACCGCTACAAAGGTGTATATCGTGCCAATATGGTTATCGAGTCAATCGACGATTGTACAGGATTTACCGACGAGGCTGAGAAGAACCATATGTTGGGTGAGGCATATTTCCTTAGAGCACTCTTCTATTGGGAGCTTGCGCAACTCTTCGAGAATATCCCAATGCCTACCTACACCACAGACTATGACCTAACACAAGTATCAGTTGATGAGCTATATGCTCAGATCGGTACCGACTTTGTCAATGCAATCGAGCTTTTGGAGCGTAAGCAGTTCGATGTGAACTACTCGGAAATGGCTACAGTGTGGGCTGCCGAAGGCTATTTGGCTCGTGTATTCCTATTCTATACTGGATTCTATGGCAAGTCGTCGATGCCGCTTAACGATGGTGGATCGTTGACAAGCTCACAGATGGGTGACTATCTAACCGATTGTATCAACAATAGTGGTCACGGTTTGGTCTCTGATTTCCGCAACCTTTGGGCCTACTCAAATGAGTATACGGGAGCTTATTGGGACTATAGCAAAGAGAATGACCTCAAGTGGGAGGGTGACAACAACAAGGAGATTATCTATACCTATAAGTTCGGAATCAAGGGTGGTAGTTCAACCTCGTATCGTAACTTCTTCACAATTTGGCAAGGTTTCCCAACGCTACTTGGAATCAGCTACCTCTATCCATATGGTCACGGTTGGGCAATGGGTAGCGTATGTCCCGACATCGTAGAGACTTGGGAGCGTGAGGAGCCAAATGATATTCGTCGTGATGGTAGTATTATATCAATTGCCGACGAGATTCCAGCTTACTCGGATGGCTATGCAGGTTTCGACTCATGGGAGGAGACTATGTATCGAGCTAAGAAGTTTATGCCTATTACATCTTATAGCAGCGATGGGTCGACTCTATATCAGACATTTACCTATCTTCAATATGGAGCCAACAATAACTACCTATCGGGTCAAATTACAGATTTCCCACTTATGCGTTTTGCCGATATTCTCTTGATGCACTCCGAGATTACCCAATCGGTCGATGGAATCAACCAAGTTCGTACGCGTGCTGGTCTCGATCCAATCGCAAGTTACTCGTTGGATGCACTTCAAAAGGAGCGTCGTTGGGAGCTATCGTTTGAGGGTGTTCGTTGGAATGATATTCGCCGTTGGGGTATCGCCGAGGAGTTGTTGGATAATCAGATTGGTATTGCAGTTGTCAATCGTGGTGCCGATGCAGTGATGCCATCAGATATTGGTGGTGGATACTCTACTCGCTACAAAGCAACTCGTGGATTTACAATGATTCCAAACTGCGAGATCGAACTCTCGAATGGTGTGATGATCCAGAACGAGGGTTGGAACGAGGGTGACAACTACCTATATACTGGTTGGAGTTGATTTAAAAGAAGCCGACTAACAAGGTCATTTTCGGCACTTCCTTCCGCTTTTTAATCTTCACGTACCCAAAGTACGCTGCGGTTTAAAATGCTCACGAAGCCCCAAAACTAACCTTGTTATTCGACTTCTTGCAAAAAAATAGAGGATGGCCTTTGTGGGTCATCCTCTTTTTGTTAAAGTAAATCTAAATATCTGCTATCGAACAACTCGGCCAGAGGTGGAACCTCCCATAAGCGAAAGAACCTCGTCGAGCGAAACGTAGTTGAAATCACCTTCGATTGAGTGACACAAACATGATGATGCTACCGCAAAACGAATTGCTACACTTGGCTCACTTAGAGTATCGCTATTGAGAGCATATACCAAACCAGCACCAAATGAATCTCCACCACCTACACGGTCGATGATATTTTTAATCTCGTATGGGGTGTACTCTCCGCTGTCGTTTAGTGGAGCAAAGTGAGGCGCATCAGAAGCCACATCGTAGAGCATTGCGCCCCAATTGTTGTGTGTGGCAGAGAGTGACTCTCGAAGAGTGATGGCTACTTTTGAGATATTAGGGAAGAGTTTTACCGCTTCACGAGCAACCTCCACATAGCGGTTGGCATCGATCACACCACCGTGAACATCACTACCCTCGATACTGAGTACATCGGCCATATCCTCCTCGTTGGCAATTACCACGTCGATATATGGCAATAAAGAGCTCATCACCTCACCAGCAAGTTCGGTAGCACTTTTATCCTCTCCCCATTGCCACAACTTTTTGCGAAAGTTAAGATCGCATGAAACAGTTAACCCTGCAGCCTTAGCCGCTTTAGCTGCTATGAGCGATGCCTCGGCTGCCACCTTTGAGAGCGATGGTGTGATACCTGTGAAGTGGAACCAGTCGGCACCATCGAAGATCGTATTCCAGTCATACGTTGTGCCATCGACCATCGAAACAGAAGAGTATTCACGGTCGTATACTACTCGGCTTGGACGTTGGTTAGCACCCTTCTCGACAAAGTAGAGACCCATGCGACCAATTTTTGATTTGTTAATGTGCTCTACATTAACCTTCAATCCACGAAGCGTGGTGATACAAGCATCAGTAATGTCATTGTCGGGAAGCGATGTGACAAAAGTTGCATCACCACCGAGCATTGCGATCGAAGCGGCAACGTTTGCCTCGGCTCCTGCAAAGGTTAAATTTTGTTTGCCAGGCATAGATTGGCTGAAGCGTAGATTGTTGTCGGGGCAGATGCGTCCCATTATCTCGCCAAATGTTATTACTTTTTTCATATTCGTAATTATTAAAGGTTGTTGATTAGCTCTCTAACTTTGCGTGCATTCTCCTCGATTGTTTGCCAATCGTGGTTCTCGATCAAGTGGCGCTTTGCGATCCACGAACCACCGATTGCAGTGATAAGATCTGAGCGAAGATACTCCGCAGCATTATCTTGACTTACGCCTCCAAGTGGGATAAATTTGAGACCCAAGTAGCGATATGGAGCAACCATATTGTTAAGGTGCTTCATTCCTCCCAAGGTATCGGCAGGAAAATACTTCATCACACGGCAGCCAAATTTAAGAGCCATCTCTATATCTGATGGAGTTGCAATACCGGGTGCAAATGGAACACCAGCCTCTAAACAAGCAGCCATCACGTCGGCGTTGCAGCCAGGTGCCACTGCGAAATCTACGCCAATGTTGGCAATTGATTCAACTTGCTCTTTGGTTATCACAGTTCCAACACCCAAGATTATTTCGGGAGCCTGCTCCTTAACAATCTTGATAGCTTCAAGTGCGCCAGGGGTGCGTAGTGCAAGTTCGATTGTATCAACGCCACCACGTTGCAATGCTCTTACACAAGGAATTGCATCCTTTGGATCATTAATCTCCAATACAGCGATAACTTTCGACTCGGCGATTTTCGCTGCAACAGTTTCATTTAGAATAGACATACGTTTTATTTTTTAAGTAGTTATTAGTGCTTCTTTAAATAGTTATGTATCCAAATAATCTACACAAATTATTTGGATTCGTCAGACATCGCACAAATATACATATATTTTTGTTTTACCACAAATTTTAAGTAACAAATGTTGAATTATCTGCGAATTAAGGTTTGAGCTCCACCAAACCAAATTCTACTATTGTTATATACTGCCCCACCCCCGAACCAATTCACTAAGAGTAAGGGGCTTTATCGATCGGTAAAGCCCCTCTCCTTAGAGGTTACGAATTAAATTTTTCAAACCTTAATTCGCATTATACATAATAATTGAAATTTTATAATTATCTTTACATGTGCAAAACACTTATTATGAAACCCACATGACCTTCAGTCACCCAGAATGATGAAAATGCCCAACGATGTATTATCTTTGTGTATTCACACACACATTATTATCTATGGGGTCAATATCATTCGATCAAGTA
>JBCQVM010000022.1:0-31772 GCA_047173105.1 Rikenellaceae bacterium | reverse complement strand
AGCCTCTATCATTTATCTACGACGACAGTCACCTGCCGCCTCCAGCAACCTACCCCCCGACAACGGGCGAGTAACCCTTAAATGTCGGTATACATGGTCTTGCAACCTGTGAGACGTACTGACCAGTGAATATTGCTACCACTGCGGTGGGCTCTTACCCCGCCTTTTCACCCTTACCGACTTATGGTTTATTAAAGAGTTATTTTTTGGCTTCGGCGTTTTTGCAGAAGCGGAGCATACATAACGTATGTGAGCATTCTGCAAAAGGATCGAAGTGCAAAAAGAGCCTTTAAGAAGCCATAAGTGGCGGTTATTTTCTGTTACGCTACTACACCCTCTCGAGCATCAAGCCGTTAACTTGCACAGCACTCTGCGTTGCTCGGACTTTCCTCCCCCGCCCGTAGGCGGCAGCGATAGAGCGGACTTGCGGGGCAAAGGTACGCAAAAAATCGGAAATAAAAAAGATGCCCCAATCGCTTGAGGCATCTTTTTTATAGAGTCGTCACCCTTGCGGGCGCTTCAAATTAGTTGAAGTAGAAACGAAGACCAAGTTGAACTGACCAACACTCATAGTATGCTTTGTTGTATGAGTAAGTTGTAGCGTCTGCGTCAACGTTAGTTGAGAATGTTGGGTAACCCTCTGAGTCTTGACCCTCATACTTCAATACTGCGCCGTAGTTTGCACCAGCGTTGGTTTGAGTCACACCCCATGAAGAGTTCAACATGTTACCAATGTTAGAGAAGCTTGCCTCTACTTGGAACTTGTTAGAGTTACGACCCTTACCTACGTAGAAGTCTTGAGCAACGCGCAAGTCGAAGATGTGAACCCATGGAGCGCGAGCTGCGTAAGCCTCAGCGTACTCACCTGCGTGCTTTGTAAGGTAGCTATCCTGTGCAGCGAATGACCAGTAAGCAGTCTCGTCAGCCTCAGAAACGAAACGGATCTCGTCCTTGCTTGCAGGGATGTACATAAGGTCGTAAGATACACCGTCACCATTCATATCGTTTGAGTAAACGTATGTGTTACCATATGGAGAGTAGCCAGAGTAGAAGAGGCTAAGGTGAGTAGCAGTGAACGAAGACTTGTAAGGAAGTGTGTAAGAAGCAGAAGCGATAACGCGATCTGGAATTACATACTGTGAACGTTGAAGAGTTGCGTTGTTAGCACCGTTGATAGAGTAGAGGTTCTGCCATGAAGAGAGAGCCTGTGAACCCGGCATACCGCTGATCTCTTGTGACTCTGTGCGAGTATAAGATGCCATCAAGCTAAGGTTCTCAATTGGAGAAGCATTTAAAGAGATGTTAGCTGTGTAGCCATAACCCTCAGTTGTGTTAGTAAGAACACATGCACCACCCGAAAGACCATAGTAAGAGTAGTCGTCTGGGTAGATGTAACGGTTGTCTGCGCCGCTGAAAGTCTCCCATGAATCATCGATATCTTTGATGTCGTAGTTAACGATAGTTGTAGCGTAGATAGTCTTAGTGTACATAAACTCTGCAGTAGCCGAGAATGGGAAAGATGTTGGGAACTTGTAATCAAGAGCAAGTGATGATTTCCAAACCTGTGGCATCTTGAAGTCTGGGTCGATACCTACGATAGTCGAAGATGCTGTAGCAGTATCCGCAGAGATTGTAGTTGACATACCCATAAGCTCAGCCATCTCGTTAACGTCGGTTACCAAGCCACCAGCGAAGTTGTCAAGGATATCGCTACGATCAGCAACAGTACCGTCAGAGTTGTAAGTAGTACTATAAGTCTGGAGGTTCTGAACCATGTTAGAGTTAGTAGGCATGTTTGTGAAGAACACAAGTGGAAGACGGCCAGTGAAGATACCGCTACCTCCGCGAAGTTTAACTGTACCATCGCCTTTGACGTCGTAAGAGAAACCTACACGTGGAGAGATCTGGAGGTTAGCTGTTGGCCACACACCAGTGTCGATTGATTTGCCGTTGAAGTCGTATGCCAAAACTGCGTTGTTAGTCATGATATCATCCTCGTTGAAGTAGATGTTGTCGAAACGAACACCAATGTTCATCTTGAGTTTGTCAGATACAGACCAATCATCTTGGAGGTAGATACCAGCTTGGTTGAAACGAACCTGTGCAGTTGGGTTCAACTCACCATCGTAACCGATAGTCAAACCTACGGTCTCAGGAGCTGCGCCAGTAAGGAAATCCTCGAGGCTGCTATAGCGGTAGAAACCTGTACCATAACGCATGTAAGAGTTGTTTGCCATCTGAGACTCGAAGCTGATACCAGCTGTGAGCTTGTGAGCACCTGCGTAGTAAGTTACGTCGTCTTTGATGTTAAGGATAGTGTTGTTAACACCGTTGTTCCATGTGAAAAGCTCATAACCAGCAGACATCATTGGCTCCAAAGTTTGAACGCCAGTTGTTGCATCGTAACCGTCCATGATCTCGATGAATGGGAAAGCGTCAGAGTCGCTACCACGCATATCCATGATATCGGTGTAAGTTACCAAGAATTGGTTAGAGATCTTGTCACCGAAACGGCTGTTAAGGTCAAGGGCGAAAGAGCTAACCACATTGTCCATAGAGTAAAGAGTGTTAGCAAAAGCCATTGACTCATAACCGATACGGTCGTAGTTAGACATACGGTAGCTTGCAGCAGTTGAAGAGCCGTTAGTCTCGTTCCAAGCTTGGTTCTTAGTGTAGTTGTAACGAAGAGCTAAGTTGTGGTTGTCGTTGATATTCCAGTCGATACGAGCAAGGAACTTAACGTTAGTCTCGTCAGCTGGGTAATCGGTGTACGAACCAGTGTCGTAGCCGTAGTTCTCCATAAGGTAATCCTTAACTGCCTGCATTTGAGCTGCAGAGGTCTCAGAGATGTAGTTGTCTGGATCTGAAACACCATCCTGTGAAACGCTCCAGTCAACAACAGTAGTAGGACAAACCTGATACTCGAAGTTGGTGAAGAAGAACAACTTGTCTTTGATGATTGGGCCACCCAAAGTGAAACCGTAGATCTGCTTGCCATCAACTGTACGCTCGCCAAGATCATCACCATCTACAGTGTTACCACGCATGTTCTCGTTGTATTGGTATGTGTAAGCAGAACCCTTAAGCTCGTTTGTACCAGACTTAGTTACGGCATTGATACCACCACCGATAAAGTTAGTTTGACGAACATCGTAAGGAGCTACTACAACTTGAATCTCGTCGAGAGCGTCGATCGAAATTGGGTTACCACCACCGGGAAGAGCAGAGCTAAGACCGAAGTTGTTGTTGAAGTTAGCACCATCCACAGTTACGTTAGTCGAACGACCGTCACCACCAGCGAAACTTGTGCCGTTAGCGTAAGGCGAAAGACGTGTGATGTCAGAGATGCTACGTGAGGTAGTTGGCATGTTAGCAATCTGATCTGCTGTGATGTTGATCGCAGCACCAGTCTTGTTGCTGTCGAAACGATCTGAAGCAGTGCTTGAGATGATTACAGCCTCGATATCCTCACCCTCGCTAAGCTTAGCGTTCTGAGCGTGAGTCTCACCAAGTGGAAGTGTGATACCCTCAAACATTTGAGATTGGTAACCCACGTAAGAGATCTCGATGGTGTAAGGACCACCCGGACGAGAACCATTGATGTAGTAGTTACCGTTGTTGTTCGAAACGGCACCATACTGAGTTCCCGATGGAGTGTGAACAGCGTAAACAGTTGCACCAATAAGTGGAGCACCCGAAGCGTCGGTCACTTGACCAGAAATTCCCGATGTTGTCACCTGAGCAAAAGCTGCAACTGAAACAATCATCGCTACCATTAATAGGAAAATTTTCTTCATAGAAATTGAATTAGTTATTAAAAAAGTTATTTGTTTTGTGTAAATCCTAAAAAATGTAAAAAAAAAAGACTTACTCCTCATCTTGCGTTAAGATGCGAAATAGGTCAGTAAATCGGTTTAAAAAAAAGGGTTAAGCGTCTAACACCTTGGTTTTTCAAGGAGTCTCGGTATCTATTATGCGTATAAGCTAATCTGGACATATTTGTGATTTTTTGTTTCACGTTGCAAAATTATGAAATATATTTCGAATATAAAAACTTTTTGGTGTTAACATTGTGTTATATAGTGTTTTTTTCTTTTTTTACTCCGTTATTTCCTCTCCCTCTCTCTCATTACTGCGCCCCACCACGTCATTACTGCGCCCACCACGTCATTACTGCGCCCCACCACGTCATTACTGCGCCCCACCACGTCATTCCCGCGAAGGCGGGAATCTTAAATCCTCCTGCGTTTGTTTAAGATCCCCGCCTGCGCGGGGATGACGTAGAGTGGGCGAGGATGACGTAATAAATATTTCATTAATCAATATCGGAGTTAATCATTAATCATTAAAAAAAGAGCAACAACCCGAAAAAAAATTATATCTTTGTAACAACAAAAAAGCAGAAAGATGACACTACTAATTTTAGATATATTTATTCGTGCTGTATTGGTGGGCATTGCCGCCTCTGTGACTGTGGGGCCTGTGGCGATCCTATGCATTCAGCGTACGCTCAGCAAGAGCCGCCGCTCGGGTGTTATCTCGGGGTTGGGCGTGGCTGCGGCCGACACTTTACTTGCGCTGCTCTCCTATATCTGCTACTCGATGCTGCGCAGCGAGATCGAGCAATACAATATGATCTTACGTATCGGGGGCGGTATCTTGGTTATTATCGTCGGTGCCTACATCTTTTTGCAGAACCCCGCAGTGCAGATGCGTCGCAACCACTCGGGCAAGGAGACTCCGTGGCAAGATTTCGCCTCGATCTTTGGGCTTACGCTGACCAATTTTATTATGGTCATCCCCTATATCTTGGCTTTTTTCGCGGTCTTTAAGATTCCCTCGTTCGACTCTTCGAGCATCGGTGGGCTGATCTCGGCAGGGGTGGTTATCACTGGATTCTTCCTTGGAGCATGCTCGTGGTGGAGCTCTTTGGCTTATATGATCAACCTCTTTCGTCGTAAGTTTCGACCTCGCCACCTTGTCGTGATTAATCACATCGCCGGGGCGATAATTGCACTTTTGGGTTGCTATACAATTTTATCAACTTTTTTTCACCTACTTCCCCATGAACTGCTTGGATAACATAGACCATAAAATCACTATTGCCGTAGATGGCTTCTCGTCGTGTGGCAAGAGCACCTTTGCCAAGGCTATCGCTGCCCGCTTGGGTTATATCTTTATCGACACTGGCGCTATGTATCGCGCCGTGACGCTTTACGCCCTGCGCAGTGGTGCAGTGGAGAGTGGGGTGGTCGACCCCGAGCGAGTGGTGGCACTGCTGCCATCCATTCGTATTAGCTTTAGCTTCAATGCCGAGCGTGGCGCAAGCGATATCTACGTCAATGGCGAGAGGGTCGAGGAGCAGATCCGCTCGATCGAGGTGAGTAACACCGTAAGCTCGGTGAGCTGCATCGAGCAGGTGCGCACGATGCTTGTGAGTCTGCAACAGCAGATGGGTAAGAGTGGCGGCGTGGTGATGGATGGGCGCGATATTGGCACGGTGGTTTTGCCCGATGCTCAGATCAAGCTCTATATGACTGCCGATCCCGCAATCCGTGCTGAGCGTCGCTTCGCCGAGCTTACGGCAAAAGGGGTGGAGGTGTCGCTCGAGGAGATCGAGCGCAATATTCGTGAGCGTGATGCAGCCGACGTGAGCCGTGCAATCTCGCCACTGCGCCGAGCTGTGGATGCCATCGAGCTTGACAACAGCACAATGAGTGTTGAGGAGCAGATGGAGTGGTTTGTGGAGCTCTACAAGGAGCGAACGAAATAAAAATAGAGAGAGTATGACAATCGAGATAGATCTAAAATCGGGTTTCTGCTTCGGGGTGGTGCGAGCCATTGGCGAGGCAGAGCGTGCGCTGAGCTCGGGAGGAGAGGTCTACTCCTTGGGCGATATTGTGCACAATCGGTTGGAGGTGACGCGCCTATCCTCGCTTGGGCTGCGAAGCATCGAGCGGGAGGAGTTGCCCTCCTCGAACTGGTCGCGTGTGTTGATACGTGCCCATGGCGAGCCCCCTGCGACCTATGCTCAAGCTCAGGCATTGGGCTTTGAGATTATCGACGCTACGTGCCCGGTTGTGGCTACGCTCCAGCGCCACGTCAAGAGGGCATACGAGCAGATGCAGGAGTGCCGTGGGCAGGTGGTGTTATTGGGCAAGCGAGGTCATGCCGAGGTGGTTGGACTCACCGGTCAGGTTTGTGACGATGTGGTGGTGATCGAGCACGAGTCCGATTTAGATGCCGTTGATTTCGCCCGGCCAATCTATTTTCTCTCGCAGACTACGCAGAGCGTCGCGCTGTTTGAGTCGCTCGCAGAGCAGATGCGCGAGCGAATAAGCGACCCCCAGCAGCTCGTGGTGCGCGATACGATTTGTAGGCAGGTCTCCTCGCGTGAGGATCATCTGCGGGCATTTGTGAGCCGCTTCGATGTGGTTGTTTTCGTTTGTGGTCGCAAGTCGAGCAATGGCAAAGTGCTTTTCGAGGTGTGCCACGCGGCAAATGAGCATACATATAATATAGAGGAGGCCTCGGAGATCGACCCCGCGTGGTTCAATGGGGTGGAATCGGTAGGCATTTGTGGTGCTACCTCGACCCCCTCGTGGTTGATGGAGAGCGTTGCACAGGCTATTAAAGAGTTGTAAATTTTAAAAAAAACATAGATATGAGATACTTTATTCGTGCGGTGAAATATCTGCTAATGCTTTTGGTGGTTCTTTTGGCCATCACACACTTCGTAAACAATGGTGAGATCCATCTTACGCTCGGCGAGAAGATCGCCCTGATGATGGCTAATGGTGGCACCACTCGACTTATCTTCTTTGTGCTTCTTGCGGCACTCTATCCGCTTTTTGGATATGTGAAGCGCGAGGTTGAGGGCGATGTTGAGCAGCACGAGGGGCAGATCACAGTGGCGATGGAGAGCGCCGGATTCTCGCTCAAAGAGAAAAGGGATGGCAAGTTATACTTCCGCGCAAATACTATTCTTCGCCGTGTAGCGTTTTTATTCGAGGATGTGATAGTAGTTGAGCAGCGCGGCGAAAAGATCTATATCGAGGGGATTCGTCGTGGTGTAGTTTATGCTGCATTTCGCCTCGAAGGATTTATTGCAAATAGCAAACGTGGGGAGCAAGAGTAGCCTCGCGATGCACAAAACAAGAAAGGGGAGTAACCCCACGTCATCCCCGTGAAAACGGGGATCTTAAAATACATAGATTGGAAATGTTAAGATTCCCGTTTTCACGGGAATGACGAGAGGATGGGAATAACAATAAAGAAAAACAAGTTTTGGGATGAAACACAAAATCAAACACAAAATCTATATCGCCGTGGCAGCTGTGGCAGCCACCGTTTCGATATATGCTGTTCGTAATGACGACTTTGCGCTGACTCGCAATATCGAAATTATGATCAACCTTATGCGCGAAATTTCGGAGAATTATGTCGATCAGGTCGACACCGACCTGCTCTTGGAGTATGCTGCCGAGGGTATCTCGCGCCGCTTAGACCCCTACACGGAGTATCTTCCAGAGAAGGAGATGTCATCGTTCGAGGTGCTTACAACGGGCAAGTATGGCGGTATCGGATCGCTAATTCGCAAGGATAGTGACTATGTGAAGATTGCACAGCCCTACGAGGGGTCACCCGCCGATCGTGCAGGTCTTATCATCGGCGATAGGATCGTGGCAATCGATGGCGAGGATGCCGCAGGATGGGACACTGAGCAGGTGAGCGCCCATCTAAAGGGCACCCCCTCGAGCGCAGTTGAGGTAACCGTGCGTCGCCTTGTCTCGGGCGAGGATGAGACCCTGCGAATTGTTCGCGAGAAGATCGCGATTCCGGGTATACCTTACTATGGCTTTGTGGGCGACCCGGCCGATGGAGTTGGTTACGTTCAGCACTCCGACTTCACGGTGGGAGTGGCTCAAGATATGCGTGCGGCGATCGAAGAGATGCAGGCGCAGGGGCTCAAGGCGCTGATCTTGGACTATCGCAACAATGGTGGCGGAATTATGCAGGAGGCTGTCGACGTGGTCTCGCTCTTCACCCCACGTGGCACGGAGGTGGTGACTCTCAAAGGGCGCCGCGATTCGGCAGTGTATAGCACCACTAAGCGCCCCGCTTTCGAGCATCTGCCACTCGCTGTGCTTATCAATGAGAACTCCGCTTCGGCCTCCGAGATCGTTGCTGGATCGCTCCAAGATTTAGACCGCGCAGTGCTCGTCGGAGCCAAGAGCTTCGGCAAGGGGTTGGTGCAATCGCCTCGTCCAGTGGGCTATAACTCCTATGTCAAAATGACAACCTCCAAATATTACATCCCCTCGGGGCGTTGTATCCAAGAGTTAGACTACTCGGATCACAGCAGCTCGGGCAAGGCTGTTAAGGTGGCCGACTCTTTGCGCCATGCCTTTTATACTAAGGGTGGTCGCGAGGTCTTCGACGGTGGCGGCATTAGCCCCGATGAGAGTATCGAGGCGGAGTATATCAGCCGCTTTGCAGCGACGCTCTACGCCTTGGGTCATATCGATAACTATGGCGACGACTACTTCCGCCGTAACTTCGAGAGCACGATCGATGTGGAGAACTTCACGATCACGGAGCAAGATTACGAGGATTTCTGCACGATGATCGGCATGCAGGATATCAAGTACGAATCAGCATCGCGCGGAGTGCTCAAGGCGCTCAAAGAGGCTGCCTCGTCGGATCTTTACGCCGACCTTAGCGCCAAGATCGAGGAGATCGAGGCAGAGATAAAGGACGATACTGCCTCGAATTTGGAGAGCTACCGCGACGAGATTATCGAGAGCATCAATGCCAACATCATTCTGCGTTACGCATACCAAGCGGGAGTGATCCGCAACTCGCTTGTGCGCGACAAGGAGGTTGCACGTGCAGTGGAGATATTGCTCGACGAGCAGCGCTATAACTCAATCTTAAACCCCGAAAAATAAGTGACTTATGCTAAAGTGGATAACAAAAATATTGACCTATCGCAATAGGATTATTATGATCGCCGCGGGAGGCGTTTTAGTACTTTTGTCTCTGCTTTACACCAATAACATGGCCTCGAAGCTGCGCGAGAAAGAGCAGTTGGATGTCGAGTTGTGGGCACACACTATGGAGTACATCTCCCAAGAGCGTTTTATGCGTCACGACCCATTCCTCACCGATATGCTCAGCAAGAGCCAGAATATCCCCTTTATCCTCACCGATGAGGATCTCAACGTGATAGCCTCCCACCTGATCGATCCCGATATCATTGAGCATCCCACCAAGCTGCGAGCCAAGATTGACGAACTCACCGAGCTCAACCAACCGATGGTGGTGCAGCTACGTTGGGACAACCACCGCCACCTGCTCTTCTATGGCAACTCCTCGCTGCTTATTGCGCTCTACTACTTCCCATATATTCAGGTGCTGCTGATCGTAGCCTTTGCCTTTATGTGTGTTGTGGCATTCAGTTCCTCGAAGCAGGATGAGCAGAATCGGGTCTGGATTGGACTGGCTAAGGAGACTGCCCACCAGTTGGGAACACCCACCTCGTCGCTGTTGGGATGGATCGAATATCTGCGTTCTCAGCCTATCGACCAGAGCACCGTGGAGGAGATGTCCAAAGATTTGGCACACCTAATGAAGATCGTCGATCGCTTCTCGAAGATCGGCTCCGAGACTCCACTCACTCCGGCAAATATCAACGAGACGGTGGGCGAGACGGTGATGTACTTCCGCAAGCGCATTCCGCGCAATGTCACTCTCGACTACAATGGTTTGGCGATGGCGCCCGTCGTGGCATCGGTCAATGTGGCACTCTTGGAGTGGGTCGTGGAGAATATGATGAAGAATTCGCTCGATGCCTTGCAGGGTCATGGTGCGATCAAGGTGATGATCTCATCGGACGATAAGTCGGTCTTTATCGAGGTGAGCGACACGGGCAAGGGTATCGCCAAGAGCAACTGGAAGCGGATCTTCGAGCCCGGATTCACCACCAAGACCCGCGGTTGGGGCTTGGGGCTCTCGCTCTCGCGCCGTATTGTCGAGGAGTACCACCACGGCAAGATCGCCGTAGTGAGCTCAGAGATTGGCAAAGGCACTACCATTCGCGTAACCCTTAAACGAAGTGACGAGTAATGAGCGCGCCGCATAATTGTATCCCCGATATTCCCGCCTATATCTTTGGCGAGCAATCTCGCATTGCCCTCCACGAAGCTCCCGCAGCGGTGGTCGAGCAGCTTGAGGGGAGCCCGCTGTGGTTCAATGTCACGATCTTTGCGCTGCTTGCCCTCTACATTCTGTGGCTCAACTACTGGAGTATGAGGAGCGACAACCACCGCTCAATATTCAAATTCTTGGGCTATCACCGTGGCGATGTCGAGGCCAAGCTGCAATATATCACCCCCTCGATGAAGGGCTATCTCAACTCTACAATCCTGTTGGGTGTGGTGGCTCAAACCATCGCGGCGGTCTCATTGTTGGAGTCCGAGCAGCTCTCGAACCACTACTTTTGCCTCTTTACCTTGGCGCTCTCGGCCTCTGTGCTTGCCTACCAGATGTTGATAATTAATATTATTGGTCATATCGCCGGCGAGTCGAAGATGGCTGCAATGCTCCTATACGTCAAGAGAATTTGTTATGCAATATTGACAATTGTCGTTACGCCTATCATTCTTTGCTATGCGATTAGTAGCTCCGCGAGTCAGCTTCCGCTTATGTATCTGACCATTTTAGGAGTCTCCATAGTGGCATTAATTCTTATTTATGAGACTTTTCTACTCTTTATTCGCAAAAAAGTTTCTGTTTTGCATACAATTTTGTACCTTTGCACCGTCGAAATATTCCCATTCACACTGATCTGGGGATTTTTCTATAGGTAAAGTTAATAAATTTTTAGATTAAACAGATTTGAAAGTAACTAAAGTATTAGTCTCTCAGCCACGTCCTGCAATTATCGAGAAGTCGCCATTTCACGAATTCTCAGTGAGGCAGAAGGTAGACGTAGAGTTCAAACCTCTAATCAAAGTTGTTGGCGTTTCGCTCAAAGAGTTCCGCGCGCAACGCACCGAAATCCTTGATCACACCGCTGTGATCTTCACTTCGCGTACAACTGTCGATAGCTTCTTCCATATCTGCGAAGAGGCTCGAATGAGTGTTCCCGAGGGTATGAAATATATCTGTCAGACCGAGGCTGTAGCTCTCTATCTTCAGAAATATATCGTCTATCGCAAGCGCAAGATCTCGTTTTCCGATGGTTCGTTCACATCGTTCGTGGAGCTTATCGTTAAGAATAAAGCCGAGAAGTTCCTGCTCGCGCTCACCGAGCCCCACAAGCCCGAGCTGCACGATACTCTCGAGAAACTTAAGATGAATTTCAGCCCCGTGATCCTTGCGCGTACCATCTCGGCAGATATGGATGGCGTCAAGTTCTCGGACTTCGACATCACTGCGCTCTACTCTCCATCCGACGTCAAGGCTGTAGTGGAGAACTGCCCAGCAGATCAGCACCCTATAGTGGCGACATTTGGTCACAGCACGCTCCAAGCAGCTTGCGAAGCAGGCCTCAAAGTCAAGGCTATGGCGCCACGTCCCGAGGCTCCCTCGATGGTCAAAGCGCTCGACATCTTTATCTCGCAGTGTAACGCTGGCGAGGAGATCGCCGATTTTACGCCTGTGACCGATGCCAAGCAAGAGGAGTTTATCCGCAACCAGCAGACCAAGTTGGCCAAGAAACCTCGTGCACGTCGCACCTCAGCTGCTATTGCCGAGGCGCCTACCACGCGTAAACGCACCACAAAGGAGTAATCATGGAGGCCGTAAACGCACTTGCTCACCACGAACGCCTACGCTCTCGTGGTTCAATTCGCCGCCTCTTCGAGGCTGGTAAGAGCGGGTTCGTCTACCCACTACGATATATGTGGATCGCCGATGAGGTGTCCACCGAGTGTCAGAGCACTTCAGCCGAGGTGCTCTTCACTGTGCCCAAACGTTTCCATAAGCGCGCAAATAGACGCAACTTACTGCGCCGCCGCATTAAGGAGGCATACCGCCTAAATAAGGAGATTGTCATCTCCTCCGGTGCCAAGAGCTACTCGATCGACCTTGCTATCGTCTACTCTACAAAGGAGGTGCAAACATACAAAACTATCAACAATGCAGTGCGCAAGATTCTCGACTCTATTGCTCAAGAGCTATAGAGCACTCCGCTGGCTTGTCGTGCAGCCCCTGCTGCTCGTCGTGCTATTCTATCGCCGCTGCATCTCACCCTTTACTCCACCCTCGTGCCGGTTTACGCCAACCTGCTCCGAGTATGCCCTGCAAGCGCTGCGCAAGCATGGAGCTCTGAAAGGGTCGTGGCTCGCCCTGCGACGTATCATCCGCTGTCACCCTTGGGGCGGTAGTGGGTATGATCCACTGCCTTAGGGTTTTGTGATTGCCTCCGGCAGCTGGGTGTACAGCCTCGCCACATCGCATATCTCTTTTCTGTCATTCCCGTGAAAACGGGAATTTTATGCAGGTGCAATGTTATAAGAAATTTAAGATTCCCGATCAAGTCGGGAATGACGAGCATGGGTCGGGTCGGGAATGACGAGCATGGGTCGGGAGTGACGTAGATATAAAAAAATATCGTTATCTCTTAAGGCAAGCTCACTTGCTAAAGAGATAACGATATTTTATTTTTGGGCTGATAGGCTCAAAGCCCACAGCTCAAAGAGTAGTATTTACGACTTAAGCGCAGCGTGTGCAGCAGCCAAGCGAGCGATAGGTACGCGGAATGGTGAGCACGACACGTAGTTTAGTCCAGCGAAGTGGCAGAACTCTACCGATGATGGCTCGCCACCATGCTCGCCACAGATACCGCACTTGATCTTCTCGCGGGTCTTGCGACCTTTGAAGACTGCCTCACGAATAAGCTGACCAACGCCATTGCGATCGAGGATCTGGAATGGGTCATTCTTGAGGATTCCTTTGTCGAGATAGACTGGTAGGAACTTAGAAATATCGTCGCGAGAGAAACCGAGGGTCATCTGCGTAAGGTCGTTAGTACCGAACGAGAAGAACTCAGCAACTTCGGCCACTTGGTCGGCAGTCACGGCGGCGCGAGGCACCTCGATCATTGTTCCAACCATATAGTCGATCTTGTCGTTGCGCTCCGCAAATACGGTCTCGGCAACCTCTTCGATGATGCTTTTCTGGTAGCGAAGCTCCTTGTGGTTACCCACCAATGGAACCATGATCTCCACCTTGACGGGCACGCCTTGTGAGCGAACGTTCATCGCAGCCTCGATAATTGCGCGAGCCTGCATCTCGGTGATCTCGGGGTATGTATTACCCAAGCGGCAACCGCGGTGGCCAAGCATTGGATTGAACTCTACGAGCTCCTCGACTTTCGATACGATCTTCTCGTAGCTTACACCCATCTCCGATGCCATGAGGCGTTGATCCTTCTCCTCGTGTGGTACGAACTCGTGGAGTGGTGGATCGAGTAGGCGGACAGTCACTGGGTATCCCTTCATCACTTTGAAGAGTCCCTCGAAGTCGCTGCGCTGGATAGGAAGCAACTTAGCGAGTGCCACACGGCGGCCAGCCTCATCGTCCGAAAGGATCATCTCGCGGAATAGTTTGATGCGGTCGCCCTCGAAGAACATGTGCTCCGTGCGGCAGAGACCGATACCCTCCGCTCCGAACGAGAATGCTTGAGCAGCATCCTTAGGAGTGTCGGCATTTGAGCGAACCTTGAGCACAGCATACTTGCCAGCAAGATCCATAAGCTGTGCGAAATCGCCAGTCATATCGGCAGCCTGAGTAGCTACCTGACCTAAGTAAACCTCGCCTGTTGAGCCGTTGAGCGAGATCCAATCGCCCTCTTTAACAGTAACATCTCCAATCACAAATTGGCGAGCCTTAGCGTCGATCTTCACCTCGCCAGCACCCGACACGCAGCACTTACCCATACCACGTGCAACTACGGCAGCGTGAGAGGTCATACCGCCACGCGCTGTGAGGATACCACCAGCGTCGAGCATACCTTTAAGATCCTCGGGTGAGGTCTCAGTACGCACTAAGATAGCGCGTTGACCACTCTCGTTGAGGATCTTCTCGGCATCCTCGGCGAAGAATACTACCGGGCCTGTTGCAGCACCGGGAGATGCGGGCAAGCCCTTCACCAAGACCTTAGCCACTTTCATCGCAGCTTTGTCGAATACGGGGTGCAACAACTCATCGAGCTTCTCGGGCTCGCAACGCAACACAGCGGTCTTCTCGTCGATAAGACCCTCGGAGAGCATATCTATAGCGATCTTGACCATTGCGGCACCTGTGCGCTTTCCGCTGCGGCACTGCAACATCCATAGCTTACCATCTTGGATGGTGAACTCAATGTCTTGCATATCTGTAAAGTAGGTCTCCAAGTGGTGTTGGATATCGAATAGCTCTTTGTAGACTGTTGGCATAACCTCCTCGAGCGATGGGAATTTAGTGGCGCGATCAGTCTCCGATACCTTCTGAGCCTCAGCCCAACGTCGTGAACCCTCGAGGGTGATCTGTTGAGGTGTGCGAATGCCGGCTACTACATCCTCGCCTTGAGCATTGATAAGGTACTCACCATTGAAGATATTCTCGCCCGTGCCTGCATCGCGTGAGAATGCAACGCCCGTAGCTGAGTTGTCGCCCATATTTCCGAATACCATTGCCTGAACGTTGACAGCTGTTCCCCACTCTACGGGGATCGCATGGAGTTTGCGGTAGAGTATAGCACGCTCGTTCATCCAAGAACCGAACACTGCGCATACTGCACCCCACAACTGCTCCCAAGCCGAAACAGGGAAATCCGAACCAGTCTGCGCCTTAACGGCAGCCTTGAACTCTGCGACTAACTCCTTGAGGTCGTCGGTCGAGAGGTCGTTGTCTAACTCTACGCCGCGCTCCTTTTTCTTCTCCTCGATGATTACCTCGAATGGATCTTCATCCTCCTTAGATTCGGGCTTCATGCCCAAAACCACATCGCCATACATCTGTACGAAGCGGCGGTACGAGTCCCACGCAAAGCGAGCGTTGCCCGTTAGACGTGCGATAGTCTCGACTGTCTCGTCGTTCATACCCAAGTTGAGGATTGTATCCATCATACCGGGCATCGAAGCGCGAGCTCCCGAACGAACCGAAACCAATAAAGGCAGCTCCTTGTCGGCAAAACGGCGGCCTGTGAGGCTCTCGATATTGGCGATCGCGCGCTCCACCTCGGGACGAAGCAACTCGATGACTCTCTCTTGACCATGTGTGTAGTACTCTGCGCAGACGTCAGATGTTATAGTGAAACCGGGAGGGACGGGGATTCCGATAAGATTCATCTCGGCAAGGTTAGCACCCTTACCACCCAATAGTTCTTTCATTTTGCCATTACCCTCGGCCATTTTATTACCAAAGGTATAGACTCTTTTTTGATTTGGCATAGTTCTCGTTTTTAAAATTTTGTTTAAATCGTTTCAGTTTAGTCAACGAATATAGCAATTTTTTTGAGAAAACCAAAATTTTAGAGGCAGATATATGAGAAGATTGGTAAAAATTTACTATAACCCCCTTTGTAGGTGTTTTTGTCGAATGTTGGAAGCGGTGCCTCGTGGTTTGGCGTTAGTAGCCACGGAGTTATGAAAACACCGCTTTTTAAGAATTTTTCTTTTCGATTGGTCGCTATGCGGTCGTGCATCACATAGCCACGATCTATGCTGTAGTTGCCCAGACTACGACTCTCGTACTGAGCCAAGAGATTGGTGTAGCCTAACTTGTTGATATGGTTCTGATAGATCATACCCATCACCACGACCATCTCTTCGTGGGACGAGTGAGCTAAGTAATCGACCGTGTCGTCGCCATTGCGCGTAAGGATAATCGTAAAAGGGGAGTTGTCGGCGAGCGATGCTACGATGATAAGCATATCGCGTTGCGCCTCGACTCTCTCTACGAAGAGCTGGTCACCAAAGTAGAGCAGTGCGAAGTCGAGCCCATCGAAGGAGTTGCGCGTACGGTGCACTGAGCAGTAGTCGAGTGATGAGCTGCGAACAATATCGCGCAACACCTCGTCGGTCTCGAGGCCAAAAAGCCCGATTATAGGCAGCGCCATCGAGTCGATTACAGCTGCAGTGTTCTTCACTTTGCGCTCATATCGCTCCTCGCTCCACCTTTTAGAGCCCTCGGGAGTGTAGGCGGAATCGTTGTAGAAGAGTGCTTCGCGGGTGTCGTAGAGTCCATCGAGGTCGTAGTAGCCAATGCCTACCACCTGTGCCGAGAGTTGGACGTAGCAAAATAAGATGACAAATAGTAAAAGGTGGCGCCGCATTGCTATTGGTCGATTACACCCGAACCCACAAGCTCCTCGCCCGAATACCATGCGGCGAATTGTCCTGCGGCAATGCCTCGCTGTGGCTCCTCGAATAGGATGTAGTAGCCCTCCTCGCGGCGAATGAGGGTGGCAGATTGGAGTGGTTGGCGGTAGCGGATCCTTACGCTGAGTTCGCGCTGCTCGCCTATCTCTATCTCGAGCATTGGGTTAACCCAGTGGCACTCGTTCTGCTTGATGTGGAGCGCCGAGCGGTAGAGACCGCGGTGTGCATCGCCCTCACCCACATATATTACATTGGTCTGGACATCGGTTCCGATGATAAATAGCGACTCCTTGCGTCCGCCGATGCCCAACCCCTTGCGTTGGCCAATAGTGTAGAAGTGGGCACCGTTGTGGGTGCCGATCTTCTTGCCGTCGCGCACCGTGTAGTGGTGCGGTGAGCTGAGTGCTGCGAGGTCGTCCTCGGCAATTGGGAGGTCGAACTTAGGCCAGTCGGCCTTGATCTCGTGGATGTTACCCTCTTTTTTTGAGAGCTTTTGCTGGAGGAATACCGGCAGATTGACCTTGCCCACAAAGCAGATTCCTTGCGAGTCCTTGCGTTTGGCGGTAGCCAATCCCTCGCGGTCGGCGATCTCGCGCACCTCGGGCTTTAGCAGGTGACCAATGGGGAAGAGTGCCTTCGAGAGCTGCTCTTGCGAGAGTTGACACAGGAAGTAGCTCTGGTCTTTGTTGGGGTCGCTGCCTGCCAAAAGTTTGTAGATCATCTTGCCACCTTTCATCTCTTCATCTCTTCGGCAGTAGTGTCCGGTGGCAACATAGTCGGCACCCAACTTAAGTGCCTCCTTGAGGAAGATATCGAATTTGATCTCACGATTGCACAACACATCGGGGTTGGGAGTGCGTCCACGCTCATATTCGGCGAACATATAATCCACAACACGGCTTTTGTAGTGCTTCGAGAGATCGACCACATGCAGCTCGATATCTAACTTCTTGGCAACAAGCTCGGCAAAGACTCTGTCGTCGTGCCATGCGCAATCACCCTCCAAGGTGCCAGTGGTGTCGTGCCAATTTATCATAAATAGGCCGATCACCTCGTGCCCCTGTTTCTTGAGCAGATAAGCGGCAACCGACGAGTCGACACCGCCCGAAATTCCAACTACTACACGTGCCATATTTATAGGTCTAAAAGCCCTTCGGGCAGGATAAAACGAATGATGCGGCCATCGAAGTCGATCGAGTGGATGAACTCCTCGGCTGCGGGAATAAGAATGCTCCTCTCCTCAATTGTAACCTCGAAGAGTGGGTTTGCCTCCGAATGGATATAGTCCGAGAGGGTGCCACGTAATGGCTCCTCGTCCTGCTCGATGATCTCCACTGCAAAGCCGATCAAATCCTCCATAAAGAACTCGTCGTCGATATCCTCTGCCTCACTCTCGGGTAGCAACAGATCTGAGCCGATAAACTCCGCAATGCGTCTCTCGGAGTCGAGATCGGCAAATTTCACAACGGCACCCGTGCGCCCACGACGCTCGAAAGAGTCGAAGTAGAGCGGCACGCTGAGCGAATCGACCTTGATGAAAACAGGGTCGCTGAGCGAAAAATCCTCGGGGAAAGCTGGGGTGAGGTTAATCACCGCTTGACCATCCGAACCATATAACTTGCTTATTTTGGCTACTTTTTCCATTTTTTTTGTTTCTTACTTACTTCTCTAACCTATCGTTATTCTTCTCCTTCTCTTGTTACTGCCTTCTTCTCTTCTTCTCTTTTCTTCTTCTCTTGTCATTGCCTTCTTCTCTTCTTCTCTTGTCATTGCTCTCCTTCTCTCATTACTGCTCGTCTCCTGCACGTCATTCCCGTGAAAACGGGAATCTTATACAAACGCAAGCTGACTCATTAAGATCCCCGCGTTCGCGAGGATGACGTAGAGAGGGCGAGGATGACGTAGATAGGGAGGGAATGACGTTAAAAAAACTCCCAACTCCCAACTAAAAAAGGGTAACTATCAAGTCAAGACTTGGTAGTTATCCCTCTTTAATTTCCTAAGAAGTTTGGATATAGATCCTCTTAAAACTACTCAGCAGCAACCTCTGCGGTCTCCTCGGCAACCTCCTCAGAAGCAACTTCCTCGGTAGCAGCAGCAGCGGCAGCAAGCTCAGCAGCGGCAGCAGCAGCCTCCTCAGCTTTTTTGTCAGCGATTGCCTTAGCGCGATCCTCGTTAACCTTGGTCTCAGCGCTCTTACGAGCCTTAGCCTCAGCAACTGCATCAGCAGCCAATTTGTTAGTTTTTGTAGAGATAATACCACTCTTAGCCTCCAACCACTGGTTGAACTTAGCCTCAGCATCGCTCTCAGAGAATGCACCCTTCTTAACACCACCTTGGAGGTGCTTCATGTAGAGTACGCCCTTGTACGAAAGGATTGCACGTGCAGTGTCGGTAGGTTGAGCACCCTTGTTTAACCAACTTAGAGCAGCGTCGAAGTTAAGGTCAATTGTTGCAGGGTTTGTGTTTGGGTTGTAAGTACCCAATTTCTCAATGAAACGTCCGTCACGTGGTGCGCGAGCATCAGCAGCAACGATGTGGTAGAATGCGTAGCCCTTTTTACCGTGACGAGCCAAACGAATTTTAACAGCCATTTGCTTTAAAATTTAATAGTTAATAATGAGAGAGTTCGCGACCCTCCTTGTTATGCCTCTCCCATCGCGTGGGATGTGCGGGACAAAGATAGGAATAATAATTTGAATATTAATGAGTTTTGTGGAATTTTTTGCTTCGATGTGAAATGTGCTACTATATTTTGCACAAAAGTTGCAACTGTGCGGAGTAGTTATTTACACATTAAAAAATATAATTATGAGAAAATTTTTTACTTTAGCTTTCTTCGCTCTTTTAACATTAGTGATCGTTGGGTGCTCCAACGATGATGATAGGATCTACATCTCGACAAGTGGCGAGGGTGCGATCGTGGTCGACTATGACTCTCCGGTCTACCTCTATCGCATGGTGCTCTTTTCGACCGACACAGAGCAGGAGCTCTACTTGATGGGCAACTCGGCCTATGTCGATGGAGATGCTGAGTTCCTTGGCACAGGTGCCGTGGTGAAGTTCACACTCCCTAACACTGACGACAATACCACCCTCTTGGAGCAGACCTTCGATCTGAGCGATGATAGCTACTCGGCCTCTTACGATACCTATGTTAATTACACCTCGGGCGATGCCGATTTCGTCGATATAAGTTCGGGTACGGTGCTTATTCGTCGATCAAGTAACTACTACGACTTGCGATTGGTGGGTAGCGATGCCGACTCCAATACGCTGATTATTTCGTATACTGGTTATATCTATCGCACATTTGTTGAGGTCGACGACGATACGACTGATGACGATGACGATGACGACGATGACGACGATGACGACGATACCACTACCGACGACGATGATGACGACGACGACACAACCACCGAGAGTTAGGCTCGGCGGAGTGCTTCGATAAAGTCGGGGTGTTGCTCCCAGAGGCTCTCGGTTTTGAGCCACAGTTCGCGTGCTTGAGCTGCGAGCGATGGGCGGGCACTATTGATGTCGCTTAGGAACTCATGGTCTGCGATATGCTCCTCGGCGATAAACTCGGTATAGTAGGGGGCAAAGCGGTTCTTGAAATTGCGCACCTCGCCCTCGGGGAGCTTACCCTCGCGAAGCTGTGACGACCATAGTAGCAGCACCACGCGCGAAGCGTTCTTGTCGGAGATATCGTTGATAACTTCGTCGAAGAGTTCGAACTCGTCGCTCGCCAAGTAGCAGTATGCCAATAGGTTGGTCGACTCGAGGTGATCCTCTCCATCGAGCTCTAACGAGAGCTCCAACAACGCTGCGGCCATCTCATAGTCGCCTATCAAGAAGTGATCTACGGCCGAGAGGTTGACCAATTCGATCGCAGCTTGCGTATTAGAGTCGCCCCACTCCAAAGCCACCTCCTCCCCCTCAGGGAGGAGGTCTTGTAGATCTTGGATAGCCCGAAAGCGCATGTTGCACGCCTCGGAGATCTCTCCATTGGCTTGCAGCTCCTGCGAGCGGCGCAAGATATTTGAAAAATTGTATGAGGGGTTGCCCGCAGCAACCACCTCGAATGTTTGATCTTTAGTGGGGTTAAGATAGCCCTTTGCCATTTCGTTTAATTGTGTAGAGGGTGTATAAAGTGATAATTAGCGTTATTGTGCCAGCTATGCCATAGGCCAAAAGTCGTGAGCTCATGCCCACCATAATTGGCGATATAAAGATATAGCTGATGCAAACGTAGGTCATTACAATGGCGGGCAGTAGTGCGATGATGAGCGGCTTATTGCGCTGCGAGAGATATGCTACAATTGCCCAAAGGGTGATTGTGGCCAAGGTCTGATTTGTCCACGCGAAGTAGCTCCAGATAGCTCCAAAGGGGAGTCCGAAGATGATAATCATCGCACCAATAAAGAGTGGCAACGACACAAAAAGGCGTGAGGGAAGCTTCTCTTGACTAATGCCCAACATATCGGCGATAATCAAGCGAGCCGAGCGGAATGCCGTGTCGCCCGAGGTGATAGCACATGCGATAACGCCTCCCACCACGATAGTAGCCACCACAGTGCCCAAGGTCTGCGAGGTGATGATGTCGATTAGCTTAGCGGCCGAACCGCCATTCTCGGCGATTGCCAAGTTAAGCCCCTCGACATTTCCCCAGAATGCCATTGCGATAGCAGCCCAGATAAGCGCGATAATGCTCTCGGTGATCATCGCGCCGTAGAATACGAAGCGGGTCTCGCTCTCCGACTCCACGCAACGAGCCATCATTGGCGACTGAGTGGCATGGAAACCCGAAATTGCACCGCAGGCGATAGTGGTGAAGAGCATCGGCATGATTGGGAATTTATCGGGCGAGGCGATCTGGTTTCTAAGCGAGGTGAGCTCGGGGATGTGGTACACATCGCTCTTGAAGAGCAACACACCTAAGATGCCCAAAGCCATAATAAGCAGCGCTGAGCCGAAAAGAGGGTAGATGCGGCCGATAATCTTGTCGATAGGCAAGACCGTTGCGAAGATATAGTAGAGCAAGATCACGCCCAAGATGATAACAAGTTCCCATGTAGAGGTACCAAAGGCGATGCCCTCGACAGGGATCTCGACATGCGAGGCGATCAGAACCGCTGGTTGCGACATAAATACTGCTCCCACCAACACCATCAACAACACGGTGAAGATACGCATAAATTGGCGAGTACCATTGCCCAAATAGTGGCCAATGATCTCGGGCAGAGACTCTCCATTGCGCTTAAGCGACATCGCCGCCGCAACAAAGTCGTGCATCGCCCCAAAGAAAACACCTCCCAAGGTGATCCACAAAAAGGCAACAGGCCCATAGGCAGCACCCAACACCGCACCAAAGATGGGCCCCAAGCCCGCAATATTGAGCAGCTGAATCAAGAATGTTTTCCATCGAGGAAGCGGCATAAAGTCAACACCATCAAACGATTTACGTGATGGCACGATGGCAGCAGGGTCAATTCCGCACACCTTCTCGAGATATTTGCCATAGGTGAAGTAGGCTCCAACGAGTATGGCAAGACAGATTAAAAACGTTATCATATACTTATAGTATTAGGATTAGCTTGTATAGGCCTCCAAAGTTATGAATAATATTGCGTTAATCCAAATTGTTAGGATTTTCGGTTTTTTCTTTTTCCTTTCTCTTCTCTTGTTATTCCCGATTAGATCAATCTCGTCATTCCCGTGAAAACGGTGATGACGCAATGGTTTTCCTTTTTTAACGTCATCGCCGACTCGATCGGGGATCTTAAATATTCTTATAGTGATGGGTCTTTAAGATTCCCGTTTTCACGGGAATGACGAGCAGGGGTGCGGGAATGACGAGCAGGGGTGCGTGAATGACGAGCAGGGGTGCGTGAATGACGAGCAGGGGTGCGGGACGAGAGAGACGAGACGAGGAATTGAGACACAGAGACATTGAGACCTGTGCCAGCTTTCGCCCGTTGTTGTTCTTCTCCTGCGGAGGTGGTGCGACCGCAGGGTGCTTAAAGCCTTAGCGCAATAATCGCCACAATAAAAACAACAGAAAATATACCGCAAAATGCATTTATAAGCGATATTTTACTACCTTTGACCCCGTGGCAGAAGCTACAAACAGTTAAAAAACTACTATGAAAACATTGAGTATTGGAGATCTTACGGCCTCAGTCCCTATCATTCAGGGAGGTATGGGTGTCGGAATCTCGCTCTCGGGTCTGGCTTCGGCTGTGGCTAAGGAGGGTGGCATAGGTGTGATCTCGGCCGCGGGGTTGGGATTGCTCTACAAAAAATTATCGAAAAATTACACCGAGGCGGGGAATTTAGGCTTGGTGAGCGAGATACGTAAGGCGCGCGAAAAGGCCAAGGGTATCATCGGGGTCAATATTATGGTTGCCCTTTCGGACTTTGCCGAGCTTGTAAAGACCAGCATCGCCGAGAAGGTAGACATCATTTTTAGTGGGGCGGGGCTACCTCTCGACCTCCCATCGTTCCTTAAGGAGGATAGCACCACCAAGCTCGTTCCGATCGTTTCGAGTGCTCGCGCAGCAAAATTGATCTGCGACAAGTGGAAGCAAAATTACAACTATCTACCCGATGCGATCGTGTTGGAGGGGCCCAAAGCGGGTGGTCACCTTGGTTACAAAAGTGCACAGATCGACTCCGAGGAGTTTGCACTCGAGACAACTTTGCCTCAGGTGGTGGCCGAAGTAGCTCACTTCGAACAGCTCTATTCGGTCAAGATTCCCGTGATTGCTGCGGGCGGAATATATACGCAGGAGGATATCGAAAAGGTGATGGCGCTCGGCGCTTCGGGGGTGCAGCTTGGCTCACGCTTCGTAACCACCTATGAGTGCGATGCCTCGCAGGATTTCAAGCAGATCTACCTCGACGCTAAGCAGGAGGATGTGGAGATCATCCAGAGCCCGGTAGGCATGCCCGGCCGTGCTATTCGCAACAGTTTCCTTGACAAGGTGCGCGAGGGCATTAAGCAGCCCAAGAGCTGCCCATTTAACTGCATCAAGACCTGCGACATCAGCCGTAGTCCATACTGCATCGTCTCGGCGCTATATCAGGCGTTCCGCGGAAATATGGAGCATGGATATGCATTCGCAGGCTCTAATGCGTGGCGCGCTAATAAGATGCTCTCGGTGCACGAGCTCTTCTTGGAGCTTACTGGGCGAGGGGCTTCGAGGGAGTAGCTTTGGGTGACGCCCTGCGGGAAAAAGAGAAAAAAATAGAAAAAAAGATAGCTATTCGAAAATAAGTGTTATCTTTGCACTGATTTAGTCCCAAATCGAAAGGCGTGGGGCATATTATTAACTATTTAATACACAACGATGGACGATGGCTATTACTCCCAAAATTGCGGCTGTGTCGTATCTCAATACGATACCGTTCATCTATGGTATCGAGCACGAAGGTAACTTCAGTGCTGATCTTCTATTACTCAATCCCGCAGAGTGTGCTCAAGCATTTGCTTCAGGTCAGGTCGATATTGCCTTGGTTCCTGCAGCTGTAGTCCCTTCGTTGCCTATGGCCGAGGTGGTTAGTGAGTACTGCATCGGAGCATCGGGTGAAGTTCGCACAGTGGTTGTCGTGAGTGACGACCCTATAGATCAGATCAAAAGAATATTTGTCGATACCCACTCACGCACCTCGGTGCAGTTGGCGGGATATTTGGCTAAGAACCTCTGGAAGATTGACCCCGAGTGGTTCGTCTTGGAGGATATGGCGCAACTTGCGCATGCCGAGGATGGCGATGCATTCCTGCTAATTGGCGACAAGGTTTTCGAGCATGAGGCCGAATTCGAGTATAGTTACGACTTGGCTGCCGAGTGGCTTCGCTCGACTTCTCTGCCCTTCGCCTTTGCGGTGTGGGTGGCTCGCAAGGGTACTTCGTATGATCTTCTCGACGCTTTGGAGCAAGCTTTGGAGTGGGGCGTAGAGCACCTATACGAGGCTATTTTGGAGTATCGTGCCGATGGCTCGACTGTGGAGTCGTACCAATATTTGAGCGAAAATATTGATTTCTTATTTGATGCGCAAAAGCGTAAAGCACTTGAAAAATTCTGGGACTGTGGTATCAAGATCGAGCCTAAGTCCAATCCCGGCTGAAGATAAGTAAGTTTGACTTGCAAGTCAAACTTTAAGTGTGGAGAGCGCACAACACCTCCCCACCGCGAATCACCTTATTAATTAACGTTCGATCTTCTTAAAACGAAGATCACTTAAAGTAAGAGAGCCATGATTACGCTATATCTCAAACAGTACAACAAAATTATACGCAACGCCGATCCCGAGCTCTTCGACGACTTGGGCTTCGACGATATCCTCTGGATCGACCTTATGACTCCTTCGATCAAGGAGCAGAAGGCTGTGGAGCACTTTATGGAGGTGAGCCTCCAGACTCGCCAACAGATCGAGGAGATCGAGACAACATCTAAGTACTCCGAGGATGAGAATTCGATTATCTCGAACTGCAACTTCTTTATCCAGAGTGGAGAGGGGTTCACCGTGGAGCCTGTGTCGTTTATCATCTCCAATGAGGGAGTCTTGGTCTCGATGCGCAATGTGGAGTTTCGTTCGTTCCGCGAGGCTGAGAAGCGCTTGCAGATGAACTACCGCAATTTCTCGACGGGTTATCATATCCTCACCTCGCTGTTAGAGGTAAGGATCGACTACGATGCTGACTTCGTGGAGGTTATCGCCAAGCAGGTGGCTTCACTGAGCAAGGATATCAACACCGAGGATAGTATCGACAAGACCATAATCCACCGTATTAATACCTTGCAGGAGAATACCATGTTGGTGCGTGAGAATATCTTCGATAGGCAACGCGTGCTCTCGGGCATTCTGCGCTCGGAGCGCTTCCCTAACGATATCTACCCACGTTTGCAGCTGATGATTAAGGATGTTGATTCGCTTATCAACTATGCCGACTTCGCATTCCAGCGTTTGGACTATATGCAGGATTCGGCGTTGGGACTTATCAACATCGAGCAGAATGAGATCGTTAAGATCTTCTCGGTGGTAACGGTGATCTTTATGCCTGCTACACTTATCGCAAGTATCTATGGTATGAACTTCAAGGTGATGCCCGAGTTGAGTTGGGCGATCACACTTAGCAATGGCCTTACGCTACCTGTGGGATATATCTTTGCGCTGCTGCTGATGGTTCTCTGTTCGGGATTTACTATCTGGTATTTCCGCTTTAAGAAGTGGTTGTAGAGGATGTTGAAGAGCAATGCACAGATCGACCTTGCCCGCGAATTTTTGCACTCTACCGGTGCAAATATTTTCCTTACGGGCAGGGCTGGAACGGGTAAAACCACCTTCCTGCGATCCATCGTGCAGAGAGTCAGCAAGCGCACAGTGGTGGCTGCTCCTACGGGAGTGGCGGCACTCAATGCGCGTGGCGTGACGCTCCATTCGCTCTTCCAACTCCCCTTTGGGCTGAACCTGCCCGATATGAAGCAAAACGATATGGCCTTTCGCAAGATCGGCCGCAAGAAGTTGGCGCTGATCCGCTCCATCGAGCTATTGGTGATCGACGAGGTGAGTATGGTGCGCTGCGATCTGTTGGATGCTGTGGATGAGACCCTGCGTCAGATCCGCCGCTCCTCACGCCCCTTTGGCGGTGTTCAGCTCCTGATGATTGGCGACATCGAACAGCTCTCGCCGATCTGCCGCGAGGATGAGTGGGAGATGCTTTCGCGCCACTACTCATCGCCCTATTTCTTTGCTTCGAAGGCGCTCGAGCGCTGCCAATATATCACCATCGAACTTAAGGAGATATTCCGTCAGCGCGACCCAAATTTCACTGCGCTGCTCAATGCCGTGCGCGAGAATAAGATCACCCCAGCGGTGGTCGATGCGCTCAACGAGCGATATATTCCCGCTTTCGAACCCGATGATTCCGAAGGGTATATCACCCTTACGACACACAATGCAACGGCCAATAAGATCAACGATAAGGCGCTGCAGAAGCTCGTGGAACCATCATACTTCTTCGAAGCCTCCACCTCGGGTGATTATCCCGAATCGGCATATCCCAATGAGGAGCGTCTGGAATTAAAGGTTGGCGCGCAGGTCATATTCATAAAGAACGATATCTCGCCCGAGAAGCTATACTATAATGGTTTGATTGGTCGTATCGACTCCATCGAGGATGATCGCATCACGGTGCAGCCCTCGTCGGGTGGTGCTCCCATCGAGATCTCGAAGCTTACGTGGGAGAATATTGAGTATCGTATCAACGATGATAGTGGTGAGATCGAGGAGTCCGTTAAGGGCACATTCTCGCAAATTCCGCTCAAAAAGGCGTGGGCAATTACGATCCACAAGAGCCAAGGATTGAGCTTCGACAAGGCGATTATCGACGCCGGTAGCTCGTTTGCCCATGGGCAGGTCTATGTGGCGCTCAGTCGCTGCCGAACTTTCGAGGGGATGGTTCTGCGCACTCCCATCTCGGGTGGCTCGATCATCCGTGACAATACTGTCGAGGGGTTTGCCCATCGCGTCACGGAGTGCGAAGTGGGGGAGGCGGAGTTAGCAGCATCTCGCCGTGACTACTATCACTCTCTGCTTGGCGAGATCTTTGATTTCGAGCAGTTTAATCGCGCTACATATTCGCTCTCTAAGCTCTTTAATAGCTCGCTTTATCGCGAATACCCACACCTCTGCAAATCATTGCGCCAGACCACCGAGGCTACCAACGCCGAGATTGCGAAGGTGGGTGCAAACTTCACGCAGCAGTTAGAACGGCTTATCCGAAGCAGTGAGGATTACAGAGCCGATGACCATATTGCCGAGCGATTAACTAAGGCGGCAGCCTATTTCGAGGCTCAACTCACCCCGCTTGGAGCCTTGATCAACGAGGCGTGTGGCGCAAGGAGCGACGCCAAGGATGTTGCCAAGCGCCTTAAAAGTTTGGCGGCGGAGGCCAAGGAGGCTTATACCCTCAAGGTATTAGGCGTTAAGGAGTGCGCCGAGGGCTTCGATCCTGAGCGCTACCTCAAATCGAAGTTCGCTATTATAACCGCTCCCACCGAGGCCAAAGCACCCAAGGCCGAGAAGAAGAGCAAGGCGGCAGTGCCGAGCGATATTGTGCGTGAGGAACTCTACGAAGCGTTGGTTGCATGGCGCCTCGAGGAGTCACGCTCGATTGGCAAGCCCGCCTACACGGTGCTCACCAACCGCTCACTGCTCGAGATCCAAGCGCTCTGCCCCGCGACGATCGACGCCCTAAACGATATTTCGGGTATCGGCGAGGCGAAGCTTAAAAAGTATGGCGACCAGATCCTCGAGATTGTGCAGGAGTATACCTTATATAATAAGGAGGGTGATGATGAGTAAGAAAATCGCCAAAACCAATGCTGCGCGCCTGTTAGACCAAGCCAAGATCAGCTACTCGCTGATCCCATACACCGTCGACGAGACCAACCTTGCCGCCACGCATGTTGCCGAGCAGTTGGGCGAGGATGTGGCGCAAGTATTCAAAACTCTTGTTTTGCGTGGCGATCGCAACGGCATCTTCGTGTGTATCATCCCCGGCGATAAGGAGGTCGACCTGAAGCTTGCTGCCAAGGCGTCGGGCAACAAAAGTGCTGAGATGATCGCGATGAAAGAGCTGCTGCCCATCACCGGTTATATCCGTGGTGCATGCTCGCCCGTGGCTATGAAGCGTTACTTTCCCACCTTTATTCATCCCACTTGTTTGGAGTTCGAGGCGATTTATGTTAGTGCCGGTGTGCGTGGGTTGCAGATCTTAGTTAACCCTCGGGAGCTTATTGAGTTTGTCGAGGCGCAGTGTGTTGGATTATTCTAAGGCGTTGTAGTTTAGGTGTTTAGTATTTATTGCTAAAAAATAAATTATATATTACTTGTATTTTTAAAATATTATTCATAAATTTGGTCAACCAATATTTGGTCAACCAGATTAACCAATAATTTAAACTACAATTAAATGAAAAAATTCTTTTTACCATTTATCGTTGCAGTAGCGGCTATGGTCAGCTGTTGTGGCGAGAAGCAACCCGAAATCATCTCTCTCTATTTTGATGATGATCTACTCCTCGAGGCTAAGGCGGCAGTTCAGGCTAATGATCCTGCAATCATGGAGTACTACACAGCACTCAAAGAGCTTACCGATAGTGAGTACCTCACGATGGCACCACTTTCGATTGTTGATGACAAGATTCACGTAGCTCCCAGCCGCGACCCACGCGACTACATCTCTTTGTCACCTTACTGGTGGCCAAATCCCGACACTAAGGATGGTTTGCCATATGTGCGCAACGATGGTGTTCGTAACCCCGAAGTTTATGAGTATCACGAGCGTCGTCGTGGTGAGCTCTTCAATGTTTCGATCCAATCGCTCGCTACTATGTACTACCTTAGCGGTGAGGAGAAGTATGCTGAGAAGGCTGCCGAGATGATCCGCTACTGGTTCCTCGATCCAGTTAAGGGCATGAACCCAAATATGACTTATGCACAATATGTTCCCGGAATGAAGCAAATTCGCGGTACAGGTATCATCGACTCACGTCGCTACCTAACTGGTCTTAACGCTGCGCAGATGATCTCTAAGTCTGAGGCTTGGACTTCGGAGGATGAGGTAGCTTTGAAGCGTTGGGCAGGTGCTTTCGCATATTGGTTGGAGAATAGCATCAATGGACTCACCGAGTTCAAGGCTCAGAACAACCATGGTTTGTGGTATGAGGTTGCTCACCAGATCGCTGTGATGTATACAGGCGATTATGACTATCTTCGTCAGATCATCATTGATCAGCAGTTGCCTCGCTTCGGTGTTCAAATCGCTGAAGATGGAACACTTCCTCACGAGTTGGAGCGCACTTTGGGTCTCCACTATACAACTTTTGCTTTGGAGGCTGTTAACCTTTCAGCTATCATGGGTGGTAAAGTAGGTGTTGATGTTTGGGGTCACGTAGCTGATAATGGTCGTTCAATGAAGATGGCTGTAGACTACGCTTTCCCATACTATCTCGAGCCAGAGACTTGGCCTCACATGCAGATCAACCCATTTGGTCAAGGCCGTGGTGCAACTATCCTTTACCACGCTGGTAAAGCACTTGGTATTCAAGAGTATACCGACACTGCATTCGAGCTTGGTCGTAAGCCATCTGCTCGTGATGGTGAGTTGAGCGGCGAGTATACTGATGTGTTGTACTATAAGTTAATCAAGTAATAGTCGATATCTATAAGTTTAAAGAGCTCTTATTTCTGAATTCAGAAATAAGAGCTCTTTCTCACTACTCGTCGTGCCCCTCTACTCGTCGTGCCCCTCTGCTTGTCGTGCCCCTCTGCTCGTCATTCCCGTGAAAACGGGAATCTTAAAAAGCTAAGTGTAAACTCCTCCTCCCTTTAAGATCCACGCTTTCGCGAGGATAACATATCGGGTTTGTTTCTGCATTGGAAATTGCACCTGATCACATTAAGGTGCAAACCTTAGGCGATAGCCGAGTCGATTACCTCACTGATACGATCGAAAACCTCCTCCATCGTGCCCAGACCATTGATTGCTGAATACTTGCCCTGCTTAGAGTAGTACTCTGCGACGATAGCCGTTTGTGCGTTGTAAACCGAAATTCGGTTGCGGATAACATCCTCCGAAGCATCGTCAGCGCGACCAGAATCCTTGCCACGAAGCAGGATGCGCTTTACGAGTTCCTCCTCGGGAACCTCCATGTAGATCATGATATCCACCGAGTCGTTGTTCTCCTCGAGGATCTTGTCGAATGCCTCAGCCTGAGCCGTTGTGCGTGGGAAACCATCAAAGATGTTGCCCTTATCCTCTTTGTGATCCATGACATATTTTGCGATCATGTCGATCACGATCTGATCTGGAGCCAATTTACCAGCCTCGATATATGCGGTCATGCTCTTGCCTAACTCTGTGCCGCCCTTGATTTCTCCGCGAATTACATCGCCAGTTGAGACGTGATTAACGCCATATTTCTCTTTAAGCTTTGCAGCTTGTGTTCCTTTACCGCAACCGGGTGCGCCAAAAAGTACGATATTTAACATTTTTTGTATAAATTAAGTTTGTGCAAAAATAGACCTTTTTTTGTTAATCTCATAGCCTTTTGCTAAATTTGTGCACTATATAATTAAATTTTTTCGAAATGGAGAAGAGAAAGAGAACCGAGATATCGGAGTTAGGCGAGTTTAAATTGATTGATCGACTCACCGCAGAGTTCGTTGCAACGCGCAAATCAACCCTCAAAGGTGTTGGCGACGATGCCGCAGTTATCGAGATCGGTGGGGGCGAAGTGCTGCTCACCTCGAGCGATATGCTGATGGAGGGGGTCGACTTCGACCTCACTTACTTTCCTCTCAAGCACCTTGGCTACAAGGCGGTGGTTGTCGGGATCAACGACATTCTCGCGATGAATGGCCGCCCCGAGCAGATTACTCTCTCGATTGGCGTTTCCTCGAAGTTGCCCGTTGAGGCGCTCGAGGATCTCTACGAGGGAGTGCGCACGGCGTGCAAGGAGTACAATGTGGATTTAGTCGGTGGCGATACGCGCGCCTCGCTCACAGGTCTTGTGATATCCGTTTCGGCTATCGGCCGTGCCCGCAAAGAGAGCGTTGCTTATCGCAGTGGCGCCAAGGTCAATGACCTCGTCTGCATCACGGGCAACCTTGGCGCGGCATATATGGGGCTTCACCTCTTGGAGCGTGAGAAGCGAGTGTTGCGCGATGTGGAGAACCCACAGCCACAATTCGAGGGCTACGAGTATCTTTTGCAGAGCTACCTCAAACCCGAAGCACGCCTCAATATCGTAGAGTCGCTCGCCGAGGAGTCAATCGTTCCCACCTCGATGATCGACCTTTCGGATGGGTTGGCGAGCGACCTTTTGCAAATCTGCAAGGCCTCGAAGTGTGGTGCGCGAATCTATTTGGAGCGAATTCCTATCGCCAAACAGACCTCCGCTTTGGCCGAGGAGCTCCATGCTGATCAGGTTGTGGCGGCGCTCAACGGAGGCGAGGATCACGAATTGATGTTTACTTTGCCCCTCTCGATGCAGGAGTCTGTTGTTAAATTGGGCTGCATCGACATCATCGGACACATCACCGAGCAGAAAACTGGTGCCTTTTTGGTTGCCCCCGATGGTGCGGAGATTGCACTCAAGTCGCAGGGCTTCCCCGAGGGTTTGGTGGTTGAGTAGCCATACCTATATTATATATAGGCCAAAAATCGCCTTGTTAGTCGGATTCGTTTTTTTTGATACCGTGAGTGGCGTGATTTTTTCAAGAGTTAAGTGCTTGGTGTCGAGGGAAGTGGTGTAGGTGTTGTTAAAAAGTTTTAAAAATAATGATAAAAAGGTTTGGTAGTCTCGAATAAAGGGCATATATTTGCATCCG
>JBCQVM010000021.1:0-32242 GCA_047173105.1 Rikenellaceae bacterium | reverse complement strand
TTTGGCAAAAGGTCTCAGCATCCTTGCTGTCTGTTCCGTAGTAAGACATCATCTTCATAAATTTACACTCGGCAGGGTATCCCCACTTTTCGTAGTAGTGTCTACCCATTCGCTCACCGAAAAACTCTGTAAATGACTCTATTGATAGTCGCTCACGAGAGGAGTAGTTGTTGTTCCACATTGCAATTCTTAGCATTAGACTGCTGCTTATTATCTTTTTCATTTTGACTTTGATTTGTGGGTAGGCTTTTGCACCTACCCTTAATTACTAACTAAATATCTTACCACTCTCTAAATACTCCCACTCATTGTTCTCGCTCTCCTCGATGAAGTACTCCAACTTCTCGGTGTATTCGACATCATCTCGGCAGTACTTGAAGAAACTATCCAAACAACTATCCATCAAGTCGTAGTAGGTCGTCTGCTCATTTGGTCGCTCCAAAAACTTGTAGATTGGCTCTAATACTGCACAATCGGCACAATAACCTGTTAGGGTGCAATCGGTGGTGACAAAGACTCTGCTCTTACGGTTCTTGCCACCTCGCCAATAGCTCTTTGGGGTGAATAGCTTATGCCAATGGTTGTTGATTATGTAGGTCGCTAATCGTGCGCCCTGCATCTCCTCTATCTCGCCTCTTAGGTCGGTGAAAAAGCTATAATTGTATGAGCAACTATCATAGCTCCAATCACGAATGGATAGGTTAAAGGAGTTCTCAAATTCTGTTAGAGTTACTCGGTTATCGCTACTATATACATACTCTTTATCTCTTAGCCAATCTTGGTGCGCCACCTCTTGTGACTTAGTTGTCAATTCGCTGACTGGGTATAGGTTGTATTCTCTTGATATTGTTCTCATAACTCTCGCTGTTAAATGATTCTTAAAATGATTTCTTCTCTGTACTCTGGGTTCATCTCTGTAAAGCAGTACTCTACAAACAACCTCTTGGAGTCTCTATTTAGCTCCTTGTAAAGTTCCTTTAGGTGGCTTACGTTGCCATTGATATATGTTTCAACCATATACTCAAAGATGTTCTCCACCTCCTAATATCTACACTGCTGTGCTACGCTCTTGCTACGTCTTGGTTTCGGTGCGCTCATAGCTTGGTTATAGTAAGTTGTAGACTGCCATCGCACAATCATATTGGCTATCGCAGATACCTTTGTGGAGGGTTAGAAAATCGGCTTTGCTAAGTGTTACGAAATCGTGTAACTTCTGTGTGTCATTCAAAAAACTCATAATATGTTTGTTTTATATTGTTAATATCCAAAGTATTACGTCTATGATTATGGCGTAAGAGAGTATGTAAAGTGTAATTCCTATGGTCACTGTGAGTAGTAGTTGTAGCGGAATTGAGATGACAATCCAAATGATTGAGAGTATCTTGCTAAGTATGTGTAGTGCTGTGTTCATCATGGTGAGAGGTTTTAGAATTATATGTGGATTTTTTGGAGGTGAGGGAGTTTGAGTTTCTTTCATTAACTTTTATCTATCTCGTTTGAATCCGACATTTTTTTTAACGCTATGCGTCTTTCTCATCGGGTCGGTATGTTTTCGTTTCAGGGGCAGAAATGGTGTAGACTTTAGATGTCACAAGGTTTTGGGGTACAATACTACCCGACAGATATGGAGGTGTGGAGATTGTGCTACAAACGGTCGTACCGCTTGACCTTGTGACAGCGTGAAGAAGTCGTAAATACCTTTGCCACTGTAACGAAATCACCGACCCCGATAAGACAAAATAGCTGCGCTATTGTGGAGGATTCAATGTGTCGAGATAGATCGAGAGTGTCAGCAATAGCTTTAGGCTATTCGTTGCTATATGGGCATAAAAAAAGCGACCCGCAAAGGTCGCTCATAAGAATTGTGAAGTAGTCCTATATCTGCTCAGCCGAGAGCCAAATGGTGTGAGTCTTTCGAGGAGACATCTTAAAGTTGCATCGCCAGCGAGTGTCGTTGTCAACCTCGGCAAAGTCTATCTCGGTTTCTCGTGGAGCATATATCTCCTTTTCATGATCTTGAGTCCAATGCCGCCATGCTGTTGCACTAAATCGCACGCCATTGTCGCTCTCGAAGATACATATTAGATTCACGTGTTTACCCCAAACCCTATCGACAAGTGTTGCCTCGATAGTGCAGGGCTGAAGTAAAAATGGTGGTGCAGTGATGTGACCTGCTGAATATATCTCTTTTCTACTCATATAGTTAATTATTGATAAATGTTGTTTTACCCAGCTGTATAATAATAGGTCGATTATCTACATTGGAAAAACTTTGAGTTACTTGTGAGGTGATCCACCCTCGAAATAGTCTGCAATATCCTCCATTAATCTTGAATGCCAGGGCGATAATAACATCAAGGTTGTAATAAAACACCCCATTATGATATAGCTCAGAGGTGTGTTCAGTGAGCTCTTGACTCTTAAAGAGTGAGCGCAGATTGGCATTAACTCGTTGCAAAGTAACCCCAAGCAGCCTTGCAATCTCACGTGGAGTGACCCAAAGAGCGCCATCAGCAAATTCGATTGTGATTGTAGCACGTCCATCGTGCCTAATTGTTAGATTTATTTTTCCTCGTTCCATAATATTATCTTGCGTATGTTGCGATATTTGATGAATTAATTTTACTAGCCAATACTTTCATGTCTTTATTGATCTTCTCAGTTGTTATTCGAGCATAGATTTGCGTGATCTTTATGCTTGAGTGACCAAGCATTTTAGATACCGTTTCAATAGGAACACCATTGCTGATCGTAAGCGTTGTAGCGAATGTATGACGGCTCATGTGGAAAGTTAAGTTCTTGTCTATGTGGCATATATCTGCTAATTCTTTGAGATAAGAGTTGCATTTCTGATTACTCAAAACGGGCAGGACATCTTCTTCTGGTAACGTGCCCCGATATTTGTCAAGGATAGATCTTGGCACATCAAGTAATAGGACGCTAACAGGGTTCTTGGTCTTTTGGCGATGGGTTTTAATCCATAGGTCGCCATTTGATGACTCAACAATATTTCGAGTTGTTAGGTTCTTTATGTCGATGTACGAAAGTCCTGTATAGCAGCAAAATAAAAATACATCACGAATACAATCTAATCTGGGAATGTCAATCTTTTTGTGTAGTAGGATGTCGAGCTCCTCTTCCGAGAGGTAGCCTCTATCAACTTTGGTGAGCCTTATTTTATATGGTGCAAATGGATTGTTAGCAATGGTGCCATTGAAGAATGCTAACGATACTATTTTTTTGAGAAATTGAATCATTTTGGCTGCAACATTGTGGCTTAATTCCTTCTCTGTTTTGAGGAACAGTTCATAATTTCTAA
Organism: Rikenellaceae bacterium; assembly: GCA_047173105.1. Lineage (GTDB taxonomy): Bacteria > Bacteroidota > Bacteroidia > Bacteroidales > Rikenellaceae > Alistipes. The sequence continues at coordinate 28,923 of JBCQVM010000021.1, read as the reverse complement.
CGAAATTGAGATTGAGTTCACTCATGGCAATGTCGGTAATGCCATATTGAAATGTGAGAAATTCGATTAACCTGCGCTTTGCTAACTCATACTTCTTGTATGTGGATAATGTGGTCTCGATGCCAACCAATTTCTCGACACCTTTATTATGTTCTGCGAACGCTGCGATTAGAGTCTGCTTCTCATCGCCCTTGCCAAGATACATGCTCTTTAATCTCTCAGCAGAGAGTTCTACGCCAACTCGACGTTTCTCGTGATGGAGGTTAATCAATGATGCTTTGATGCTCTCTAAATAATCATTGATCTGCTTACTCTCCTTGCTTTGACCTGTAGCCCTGCCAAGAGGTACGCTCCACATTTGGTCGGCAACCTCTAATTGTGTGCTGAATTGCGCCATCTTACCATTAATAGTAATACGCGCGATGATAGGCATCTTGCCACTCTTTTTCAATGCTGCTCTTTTAATAAAGAATGCAACTTTAAATGTTGTTCTGCTCATAGCTTTTTGTTTTACGTGTACAAAATTAGTTATTAAAAAGCGAGCGAGTTGTATAGTTTTTTTACTTGGCATATAATGGCACACATTAATTCAATTCTGTCACAACATATTCTACATTTAAGTAGTTGTATTGTTGCAATCAAAAGAGTATTAAGCGTTTAAAGCTGTCACTGTGACCTATTTTTGAGAAAAGTTGTGACCGATTCCGAAAATAATGGTTCAGGTCACGATTTAGATAAATATTTTTGGCAGAACTTCCAATCATTCTGTCACAGCTTTTTTTGAGTATGAGTACAAAAAAGCCTCCAATATCTTGATATTGAAGGCTTTTGTCGTAGATTGACGCTATTTTGTCAAAATCTCAATCTTTGCTAAGTAGCTGAATTTCAGCTCTTTGGCGGTGCGTAGGGGACTCGAACCCCTGACCCCGTGCGTGACAGGCACGTATTCTAACCAACTGAACTAACGCACCAGAATTGGTTTTTGTGAGTGCAAAAGTAGGTTATTTTTTTTTCATGTGCAAATTTATTTATAAAAATGTAGATTTTTTTTTGTTTTGTTGCAATGGTAATTAAATTTTAACTACTTTTGGTGCTGCAATTATGCCTTAATGTGGTACCTGTGGGGCTGATTATTGCATGTTGACTTAGGGTGATCGGGTGATTTTGCTTATGAGGAATCTACTAATTAGGTGGGTTTGATTAGAAAAAATTGCTACGGTATAGAGTGCTTAAACATAAAAATTATAAATATAATCTGGGAAAATGGAATTTGAATCGAGGGATGATAGTGTTCGCGGTAGTGCTTATCAGGCGCCTAATTTAGAAGTAATCGACATTGAGTATGAAGGTTTGATTTGCAGTAGTGTCGATAAGCAGCTTGGTAGCTACAATGGGGGTGACAATAGCGTAGGAATGTAAGATTTAGTACAATGAAAAGATTATTATATTTTTTAGTATCGTTATTAATTGTTGTTAGTTGTTCGCAATTGCTTGTAGATGTGGATGATGCAGCCTCTTTAGCCTCTTCGTCGGAGGCTATCTTTTTAACTGTAGAGGCCTCTATTTCAAATGATTCACAAAGTCGTATTTCGGTCTCGCTCGGTGAGGACTCCAGTCAGGATTGGACGTTGGCATGGGATGAAGACGATAGGCTCATCATGATCGAGGTGGATTCTTATCTAATATGCTATCTTGATATTACCTCCATTGACCCTCAGACGGGTATTGCAACTTTCGGCGGGGAGGTGACCGAGGGCGAATACAATGTATATTCAGCGCAAAATTATAGCATTGCTGACGATGGCCAGATTATTATCGACTATTCATCGCAGGGTGACGACTGTTCGAATCCGCCGATGAGTATGGATGGAACGTTGAAGATCACCGGTGGTAGTGATTTCACTTCGATCTCGCTCGATCATATGGCGCAGGCGTTGGACTTACGGATCTCGTTCGATGACTTAGTGGATAATGACACCTATACTCTGCATAGCGCAACTATCGATGGCACCGATTATCAATTTGGAACTGTGATCATTTCGACCTCCAAGGAACTGACTTCCGACAATAACACATGCAGCCTATATTGTTATCTGCCAGCCTTTACGGTTGCCGCAGGTGGTTCAATTACGACCACAGCAGCGCTGAGCAGTAGTGCGGGTGAGATCTATTTTGCTACGGCAGTTACGACCAACACTACCGATGCAGAAATAGCATTCCAGATCGGCAACCACAACTATCTTACTGCGAGATTCGATCTCGATGAGACCCTCGATGCCACCTCGTGGAGCGATAATGCAGCCTCCTCTTTTGACTCTGGTGAAGGCTCTGCGAGTAATCCATATTTGATTTCAACCCCCTCGCAGCTTGCCAAATTATCGGTGGATGTTAGTGATGGTAATCTATACACGGATGTATATTTCGAGTTGAAGAATAGTATTGACCTTACAGGCAACCTCTGGTCGACTATCGGCACGGTGCAAACCCAATCATTTCGAGGCATATTCGATGGCGCCGGCTACACAATCTCGGGGCTCTATATCAACTCGTCGTCCAACAGTCAGGGGCTCTTTGGTTGTATATATGGCGCTACTATTAAGAACCTTACCGTCGATGGTTTGGTGAGAGGAGCTAATACCACCGGTGGCGTGGTAGGAGTAGCCTACAATGGTTCGACGATCGACTACTGCATCAATCGCTGCACTGTGATTGGCAACAATTACGTCGGTGGTGTGGCGGGAAGTCTCGACGCCTCATCCGTTAATGAGTGCGATAATTTCGGCTCAGTCAGCGGTGCGAACTATGTTGGTGGCGCGGTGGGCTATATCGTTAATAAATCATCGGTTGGCACGACCAGCAACTTTGGCGCAGTCAGTGGCACCACCTATGTCGGTGGCGTGGCTGGGAGTAACGAAAGTTATTCTGTGATCTTGTCGAGTTGCAATATGGGCTCGGTCAGTGGTGGTAGTGGTGGTTATGTGGGCGGTGTGACGGGCTATAATTACACATCCTCTCAAGTCACATTTAGCTATAACGAGGCCAGCGTAGATGGTCAAAGCACCTATACGGCAGGTGTGGTTGGTTACAATAACGATTCCTCGATAATTACCTCTTGCTACAACAAGGGCGAGGTCTATGGCAAAAGCGACTATGTAGGTGGTGTTGTAGGTGACAATCGCTCATCGTCTATTATCGTCTCCTGCTATAACACCGGTTCGATCAGTGGCAATGGTGAGCGTGTTGGTGGAGTTGCTGGCAACAGTGTCTCTTCCACAGTAACTTGCTGTTATAGTGCAGCTTCGGTTGGTGGAACCTACAAGGTTGGCGCCTTGGTCGGCTACGCATCTTCGACATCGACAATATCAACCTGCTATTGGGGTACCGATCTCGAAGCCACAGCTTTGGGCTCAGGTAGCGCAGAAGATAGTGTTGTCGGGATGGAGAGCTCTGATATGCAGATCGCAAACTTCGTCACAACGCTTAATAAGGCTTCGTACGCCTACAACGATACTAAACCAACGGTCACCGCTTGTGGCTGGGTTGCAGTGGATTCAGACTATCCAACATTGGATTTCTCGACCTCGCCGACCTCGTCGGGTGGGGTTGATTAGCGAGAGATAGAGAATTCTAGAGCTTGCAATGTCCTATTACGGAGCAATTTGCAAAAGTATGACATAGCCAGCTCTTTACAACTGTCGAGGGCGAAGAGCAGGAAAGAAACTTAAGGAGGGGTTTGCGGGAGGTTTGAAAAATATATTCTGCTAACTTTTGTTGGTGCCAGATATTAATTTTGTTGGGGTTCTCTTACCCTTAATTTTAAATAGACTAAAAAAAGTTATGAAAGATTCAAAAAGTCCACTTTGGACGAAAAATTATGTTTTGGCATTCGTGTCTAATATGATGATATTTTTTTCATTTTATATGCTTGTCCCGATATTGCCATTTTATGCGATGGAGAATTTGCATTTGGATGAATCCTCGACAGGAGTTGTATTAGCTCTGTATACTGTTGCCGCTCTGCTAATTCGGCCTTTGTCGGGCTTTCTTGTTGATAAATTTAGCCGTAAGCCACTTTATATACTTTGCTATATTTTATTTACAGTAATATTTGCAGGATATGCTTTAACGCAAATAGTATCGTTTTTTGTTATTCTGCGTATACTTCACGGTATTGGTTTTGGATTATCTACGGTTAGTGGATCTACGATTGCTATTGATGTGATGCCTGCTGAAAGACGTGGTGAGGGTATTGGTTATTTTGGTCTAAGCTACACCTTTGCTCAATCTTTGGGCCCCTTAACTGGTTTCTGGTTGTACTCTCATTACAGTTTTAATGTGATATTTCTTATTGCATTTGGGTGTGCTTGTATTGGATTGCTCTCGATATTTCCAATATCGTTGCCATCTCTTGAAATGCCAAAAAGTGTTGGCGAGAAAGAGCCTCTATCGCTCGATAGATTCTTGCTTGTCAAGGGATTGCCTTGCATATTGTTGCTGCTGTTAGTTGGGTATGGATATGGAACCTTGTCGAATTTTATTGGGTTGTATTGCGCAGACAGTAGCTTTAATTGTGATCCCGGATTGTTCTTCTTGATTTTTGCAGCTGGTGTTGTTGTGTCTCGACTATTATCAGCTAAAGCAATCAACGATGATAAAGTTATAGCTGTGGCGTTGATAGGGGCTCTGCTAATTGCTGGTGGATACTTTGCATTGGCTTATTGCACTGCTTCGTGGCTTTTCTTTATTGGCTCTGCTGCAATCGGTATTGGTTTTGGATGTGTTAATCCAGCATTCCAGTCGTTGCTTGTAAACCTTGCCCCTCATAATCGTCGAGGTACAGCAAACGCTACCTTTTATACCTTCTTTGATTTGGGTATCGGAGGCGGAATTGTCTTTGGCGGTGTGATGATCGAGCATTTCGACTTTACGTTGCTACTCTCGATATGTGGAGCTTTGATACTCCTTGGCGCTGTTTATTTCAGGTTTGTATCGGCTAAATACTACGAGCGTAACAAACTGATATAGGTTTTATAATATTTTAGTCATTGCTAAGAATATATCGTGGTAGCTCCTCGATGCTTTGGATCTCGATCACCTCAATTCCTTTGGGGCGCTTGGCTCCTTTGGCGGTGTATGCCGAGACGATTATGCGCTTGAAGCCCAACCGTGCAGCCTCACTAATGCGCTGCTCGGTTCGTGGCGCAGGACGTACTTCGCCCGATAGTCCCACTTCGCCTGCGCAACAGACACCCTCGATGATTGGGCGATCGTAATATGAGGAGATCACCGAGGCGATTATCGCAAGGTCAAGTCCCGTGTCGGAGACCTTAAAACCTCCCGCAAAGTTTAGGAATAGATCTTTCTGGAACATCTTGAGCCCCACACGTTTCTCGATGATCGCCAACAGCATATTCATGCGCTTGGCATCGAAGCCCGTGGTGTTGCGCTGAGGCGTTCCGTAGGCTGATCCTGCTACAAGTGCTTGTACTTCAATGAGGTATGGGCGAATACCATCCACCGCAGCTCCCACAGCGATACCGCTTAGGGGGGTGTCGTAGTGCGAGAGAAGTATCTCCGAGGGGTTATCCACCTCGCGCAATCCAGAGTCGATCATCTCGAAAACGCCAATCTCGAAAGTGGCTCCAAAGCGGTTCTTGATACCGCGCAAAATACGATAGATATTGTTGCCATCGCCCTCGAATTGAAGCACGACATCGACGATATGTTCCAATATTTTGGGGCCCGCAATGGTTCCATCCTTGGTGATATGGCCGATAATAACGATCGAGGTTTCGCGCCCTTTGGCATACTTAAGCAGCGTCGCAGCGCACTCGCGGATTTGCGACACACTACCTGCTGAGGAGTCGATAAGATTGGTGTATATAGTTTGTATTGAGTCGATTATAACTAAGTCTGGTGCTATCTGGTCGATCTGCGCCACTATATTTTCGAGCAAAGTCTCGGTGTAGATCAAGCACTCCTCATTGCCAATTCCAATTCTGTTGGCGCGCATCTTGATCTGCTCGGCAGACTCCTCTCCCGAGACATATAGCGTCTTGAGGCCATTGTTGCTGAGCGCCAGTTGCAGCGATAGGGTAGACTTACCGATGCCCGGCTCACCACCAAGCAGGATCAAAGATCCCGGCACCAATCCGCCACCTAAGACCCTATTGATCTCGCTATTGCCAATATCAATTCGAGTGTGGTTAGATTCAACTATCTCGCTCACCCTTTGTGGTTTAGATGCAGGAATGTTGACCACTTTGCCCGCTATCGATGATGGCTCCTTGGCGATCACCTCCTCGGTAAATGTATTCCACTCACCGCACGCTGGGCAGCGCCCTAACCATTTGGGGGCTTCGTTGCCACAGTTGCGACAGAAGTATGCTTTTTTGACCTTTGCCATAACTTAATCCTTAACTTTTAACAAACAAAAAAAAGACCCAATACGTCATCCTCGCGAACGCGGGGATCTTAAATGAGTAACATTGCATTTGTATAAGATTCCCGTTTTTACGGGAATGACGAAAAAAAACTCTTAACTCCTAACTATTTGAATAGGCGGAAGATATCGCTACCATTAGCGTAAATAAGCAGTGCAAATAGCAGAATCATACCCACCGTTTGTGCCCCCTCCAAGAATTTGTCACCCGGTTTGCGGCCGGTGATAATCTCCCAGAGCGTAAAGAGGGTGTGGCCACCATCCAGACCCGGAATAGGGAGGATATTCATAATGGCCAACATAATCGAGAGCAGTGCCGTTTTGAGCCAGAAGTCGAGCCAGTTCCAATTCGATGAGAAGATATTACCGATGGCAATGAATCCGCCAACCTCCTTGTAGAGTTTGGTTTCTGGTTTGACCATAAGTTTGAGCTGGTTCCAATACGACGAAGCCATATCGCCCGCCTTGCGGAATCCTGCGGGGATCGACTCAAAGAACGTATAGCTGCGTGTGCTCAGGGTGAATGGCACCGCGGTCACTGCACCGATTTTACCCTCGGCATTGATGGGTAGAGTAATGTCGATAAGCGAGTCGGCGCGCTGCACTGTAAGGGTTACATCCTGCTGCGTGTGAGCTGCGAAGTAAGCAGAGTAGTTGTCGAAGTCGATCTCGGGTGTGCCATTGATTGCCACGATCTGGTCGCCCTTGGCAAGAAGCGCTGTGGCTGCCTCGGTGTAGGTGTTATCGACGATAAAGGGCATAATGGGCGAGAAGAAGTCTACGTGGCCTCCCGCCTGACGCATCTCCACCAAGTCGTTAAGTGATAGTGTGATGTCGATAATTTCGCCATCGCGCTCGACGGTTAATGTTCGGTCGGTGTCGGTGATTAGCAGTGCGGGGATCACCTCGGCTATGTTGTCGATCGCCTCGCCATCTATTGAGATAAGTTTGTCGCCATCGCGAAGTCCTAACCCCTCGGCAGATTCGTTGAAGTTGTAGCCCCACGCAGCCTCGCTATTCGAGAAGTAGCTATCGCCCCACGTGTAGCTGACACCTATATATATAGATATCGCCAAGATAACATTCATCACCACGCCAGCAATCATCACCAATAGGCGCTGCCATGCGGGCTTTGCGCGGAATTCGTCCTCTTTGATCGGTTCGGCCATCTGCTCCTTGTCCATGCTCTCGTCGATCATTCCGGCGATCTTCACGTAGCCACCCAATGGTAGCCAGCCCACGCCATACTCCGTATCGCCTCTCTTCCATTTGAAGAGCGAAAACCAAGGGTCGAAGAAGATATAGAACTTCTCGACTCTAATTTTGAAAATGCGAGCTACGATAAAGTGACCGAACTCATGTATGCCCACCAAGATGGTGAAACATAGGAAAAACTGAACTGCTTTGATTAGGATATCCATCTTTAATTAAATTATATCTTTAGAAATTGTGCGGCCAAAGCTCGCGACTCATCATTCGCTGCGGCATATGCCTCGAGCGATGGGGTGAGTGAGAAATCACATTTTGTCATCGCGTACTCGACTGTGCGAACGATATCGAGATAGCCGCACTTCCCGGCGAGAAATGCCGCCACAGCCACCTCATTTGCTCCATTCATCGTGCAGGCAGCGGTGCCTCGACGGCGTAGCGCCTCGTATGCGATGTCGAGTGCCGGGTATTTTAGGCGATCGACGGCCTCGAATGTGAGCGTAGGGTTCTGCGCAAAACTGAACTGCTCCGAGGGGCGTGTTGCACGCGCGGGGAACATCAACGAGTAACTGATCGGCATATGCATATCGGGGGTGCCCAGCTGAGCCTTGATCGCTCCATCCTCGAACTCCACCATCGAATGGACGATAGATTGGGGGTGTTGGATAACATCAATGCGTGCGGGGTCGATGCCAAAGAGCCAATGCGCCTCGATTACCTCGAAACCTTTGTTGACTAATGTCGACGAGTCGATTGTGATCTTGGCACCCATGCTCCATTGCGGATGCTTGAGAGCCTGCTCGACTGTTACCGAGGTCAACTCCTCGAGGCTTAGGTTGCGCAGTGAGCCGCCGCTACACGTGAGGATCAGCTTGCGAATGGGGGAGTGCTCTCCCACTAAGCATTGGAATATTGCCGAGTGCTCGGAGTCGATGGGTATGATCGGTATGTTTTTCTCGCGGGCGAGTGCCATAATATACTCACCACCAACCACCAATGACTCCTTATTGGCCAAAGCGACCTTTTTGCCCGCCTCGATTGCCGCAACTGTCGGGAGCATACCTGCATAGCCGACAAGGGCATTTACCACCACGTCAACTTCGCTATCCTGCACCACTTGGGAGAGTGCTTCGTCGCCGGTGTAGACCTTGATGGGGTAGTTCTCGAGCGCCTTGCAGAGTGGCTGGTAGTGGTCGCAGCAGCTGACCACCACTGTGTCGACATCGAATTCGATGGCTTGCTCGGCGAGCTTCTGCCATGAGTGGTTTGCCGTGATTACCTTAACCTCGAAGAGGTCGGGGTTTTCGCGAACTATATCGAGTGTCTGCACTCCGATGGAGCCTGTAGAGCCTAAAATTGCAATTTTTTGTTTCATAAAAAGTGTCTCTGCCCGCCTCTAAAAAATAATAAAGTGCTCGGGGTTAATTGGTTTACCTCCGCTCCATAGTTCGAATTCGAAGAGCTGCTCGGTTGATTTGTCGATCTCCTTGCTGTTGTAGCCGATGATCTCGCCGCGCTTGACTGTCTCGCCCTTTGCCACGAGCGATTGCGACATATTCTTATAGATCGAGATTGTGTTGTCGGGGTGGAGGATTTGAACCATATTGCCACCCTCGGGGCTCCACAGCGAGAATACCACAAGCCCCGCTTCGACCGCTACGACATGCGCTTGCGAGGTGGCTGCGATGCGAACTCCATAGCGACCCTCGCGTAGGTCGAAACGATCGGTGATAATACCCTCGATAGGTGCCGAGTAGCTGATTGCATTGCCCTTGATATTAGCATTGGAGATTGCTGCCTCGAGGCTATATTCGCCCTTGCCCTCCATCTGAGCACGAAGAGCGGCATCCATCTCGTTGCTTGGGGTGAAAGTACCCTTGACCTTGACACTGTCGCTCATAAGCATTGTGCGCACAACGGGGCTCTTGCCCTCCATGATCAACCCAACATTCTCGTTGTAGATGATAATATCGCCCATCACGCGCTCGATCGAATCGACGCGAATGATATTCTCGATCAATCGCTCGCGCTGTCTGTCAGCCGCCGTGCGATAAGCGGGTAGGATCTCGAGAATCGAGGTGTACCCAACAAGCAAAAGCATCAAGAGGAGGAACGACGCAACCAAAGCGGTGATAACCATCACGCCTCGCAGTGGCGAGATGTGCGTATGCCACTCCTTGCCGTTGTGGGTGTTTAGTATGCTGATTCGGCGTCGACGATTAATCCCTCGCCACCAAAGTGATATCTTATTGAGTATATTCATCTTACGTTTTTTATACTTATGTAGTATGCAAATTTACACAAAAAATCTAATACTTCTTGTTTTTACACTCTATTTTTTATTCATGGGTGTTTAATATTTCATTAAATTTATTATCTTTGCCTAACAAAAATTGAAGAGAATAAAAATATATGATACACCCCACATGGAGCTATGGTGCTGTGCTATACGAGATGAACGTGCGCCAACTTACACCCCAAGGTACGCTGAAGGCTGCGCAGGAGCGTCTGCCTTTTTTGCGCGAATTGGGCATTGATATTATTTGGCTTATGCCGATTTACCCTATTGGCGAGGAGGATCGCAAGGGTGGTTTTGGCTCTTACTATTCGATCCAAGACTATTGCAGTGTGAGCTGTGAGATGGGAACCTTGGCCGACTTTGACCAATTCTTGAAGCAGGCACACCGCTTAGGGCTCAAAGTGATTTTGGATTGGGTGGCCAACCATACCTCGCGCGATGCACGCTGGGAGAGCGAAAAGCCGCTCGATTGGTATGAGCGCGATAAAGATGGTCGGGCGATTGTGCCATGGGACTGGAGCGATACAGCCAAACTTAATTATGCTAACTATGAGGTGTGGCATGGACAGATCAATTCGATGAAGTTTTGGGTTGAGCGTGGTGTAGATGGTTTTCGCTGCGATATGGCAATGCTTGTGCCGATCGGCTTCTGGCAGGAGGCTGCCAAGGTGCTGCACGCCATCAAGCCCGATATATTTATGTTGGCCGAGGCCGAGGAACAGAACCTCTTCGAGGGGGCTTTCGACTGCTGCTACGCTTGGGAACTGCACCACTTGATGGTCGATGTGGCCGCCGGTCACCAGCGTACAACGGCACTTCGTGACTACCTCTATCGTAATGCCTCTACATACCCAGCGTGGGCGATGAAGATGGCCTTCACCTCGAACCACGACGAGAATACATGGCAGGGATGCGAGAGTGCAATCTTCGGCAAGGCGCTCGATGCAATGCGTCTCTTTTCGTTTGTTGCTCCCGGCACAATGCCTTTGATCTATACCGGTCAGGAGGTGGGCTACGACCACTCTTTCGATTTTTTTGAGCGTGATCCGATTCCCGCCGAGGCATACGTTGCGGGCGAGACAACAGAGCTCTATCGCAAGCTTATAGCGCTTAAGCATAGCTCGGCGGCACTTGCGGCGGGCGAGCGAGGAGGAGTCTGGACGACGATCAACACCAATGCCGATGATTGTCTACTGATCTTGGTGCGAGAGAGCGCTTTGGATAGGGTAGTGGCGATCCTTAATCTCTCGCCATATACTATTGAATGTGACTACAATACGGGGATCTACGCAGGTGTATATACCGATGTTCTCGCAGGTGGTGAGTGTCTCTTGCCGCTCAAGGTTCACCAATTTATGGATGGATGGGATTACCGCCTGTTGCGCATGAAAAAATAATTTTTAACCTTTAAATAATATATTATGAAAACTATCTGGAAAAGAGCTTTACTTTTTGTCGCTATGGCGGCAGTAGCTACTTCAATTCAAAGCTGTTGTGGGTCATCAAGCGTTAGCGCCGAAGATGCTGTAATCGACGCAATTATGACACGTTCGAGCGTTCGCTCATATACTTCTCAAGTAGTAGAACAAGATAAAATTGAGACCATGCTCCGCGCAGGTATGGCGGCGCCAACAGCAGGCAATACACAACCATGGGAGTTTGTGGTGATTACCGATCGCGCTATCCTCGACGAGCTTCCATCAGTTGCTGGAGGTATGAAAATGGCATCTGGAGCACCATTGGCAATCGCTGTATGTGGCGTTCCGGCCTTGTCGATGCCTAATATGCCCGACTATTGGGTGCAGGATTGCTCGGCGGCAACTCAAAACATCCTATTGGCAGCTCACGCAATGGGCTTAGGCGCTGTGTGGTGCGGTGCATTCCCCGATGGTGGCACAGGTCGTGAGGCTCGTATCACAGAGCTTTTGAAACTCCCCGAGGGCATTGTGGCGCTCAACGTAATTGTCATTGGATATCCTAATTCGGAGCCTTCGCCAAAAGATAAGTGGAAGGCAGATCGTGTTCATTACAACGTATATTAACCGAAAATCTCGTCATAAAGCGATGCTAAATCTCGCCTGCGTATTATTTCTGCGCAGACGAGATTTTTTTGTAGTTATACATGAGTCGTCATTTCGGATCAGTTGCAATTCCCGATGGAAACAAAGCTCTTAAAACCCCATCATGCCATTCCGTTAAACCCCATCACGTCATTCTGTTAAACCCCGTCACGCCATTCCATAAAACCCCATCACGTCATTCCCGTGAAAACGGGGATCTTATACTATCGCAATATAGCAAAGAATTTAAGATTCCCGTTTTCACGGGAATGACGGCTTGCACATTATTGCCACCGAAATTTTGGATTGATCCGTTATTTCTGTGAAAATTTATTTATGGCAACTTGCAATCCCCGCCCGCCGGAGGTAGTAAGAGAGTTTATTTTTCGTAGTTTATGCTATGCGTATATTTTATATTTGTATATTTAATATTTTTTTACTATATTTGTTTGTCAGAAAGTTCAAACCATGGAAAAGCAGAAAAATAGATTACCGTTAGTGGCCTCCGATGAGTGGTTGCTACCAGTTGAGGGCGAGATCAATTATCGCCACGAACTTTATCAACAGCATTTAGACGATATTGAAGCCTCCGCGGGTTCGATTGTCGACTATGCCAATGGCTATCGCTACTTCGGCTGGCAGCGCGATGAGATGATGCAGGGGTGGTGGTTCCGCGAGTGGTTGCCCGAGGCTAAGGATGTTTATATCTTTGGCGACTTCAATAGTTGGCGCCGCACGGAGTTGCGCTTGGATCGTGACCGCTCGGGTGTGTGGTCGATCTTTCTGCCCGATGCTATATACTCTTATCGCCTAACGCACAACTCTTTATACAAACTCCATATCAACGGAAATAATGGTTGGCACGATCGCATTCCCGCCTACGCTACGCGCGTGGTGCAGGACGAGGTGACCAAGAACTATACTGCGCAATTCTACCTGCCTCAGCCATTCGACTGGGGCGATGATGCCGATTTTGTGCCGGTCAAAAGTGGACAGCTGCTGATTTACGAGGCACATGTTGGTATGGCTCAAGAGGAGGAGGGTGTAGGCTCATACCTCCAATTTGCCGAGCGAATTTTGCCTCGCATTAAGGCCGATGGCTACAACGCAGTGCAGCTGATGGCGATTGCTGAACACCCCTACTATGGCTCATTTGGCTACCATGTGGCCAATTTCTTCGCTCCATCTTCGCGCTTCGGAACCCCCGAGGAGCTCAAGGAATTGGTGCGCAAGGCTCATTCATTGGGGATAGCTGTGATTATGGATGTGGTTCATGCTCACTATGTTAAGAATCTCAATGAGGGCATCAACGAGTTAGATGGCTCGGATCACCACTACTCCAAAGCGGGCGAGATTGGCTACCAGAAATATTGGGATTCGATGATCTTCGACTATGGCAAACAGCCCGTGCAGCACTTCCTGCTTTCTAATATTAAGTATTGGCTCGATGAGTTCCACTTCGATGGCTTCCGCTTCGATGGTGTGAGCTCGATGCTATATCACCACCGCGGCTATGTCGAGTTCGATTGTCGCGAGCGCTTCTTCGACGAGGGTGTCGATCGCGATGCTGTTGTCTACCTCACCTTGGCCAATAAGTTGGTGCACGAATTCAACAAGCGCGCTATCACCATTGCCGAGGATGTTAGCGGCATGCCCGGCCTCTGTGCCCCAATCGAGGATGGTGGAGCGGGATTCGACTATCGTTTGGCGATGGCCATTCCCGATTTCTGGATCAAGCTCCTCAAGGAGCAGACCGACGAGGAGTGGAACATCTACGAGATGTGGAATATTATGACTTCGCGCCTGCCCGGTGTTAAGACAATAGCCTATGCTGAGTCGCATGACCAAGCAATGGTTGGTGACCAGACCATCGCTTTCCGCCTGATGGACAAGGAGATGTACTTCTCGATGAATCGCGATTCGCAGAGTCTTGTTGTCGACCGCGGTATAGCTCTCCATAAGATGATCCGCCTAATGACGATCACCACAGGAGGCGATGCATATCTTAATTTTATGGGTAACGAGTTTGGCCATCCCGAGTGGATCGACTTCCCACGCGAGGGGAATGATTGGAGCTATGCTCACGCACGTCGCCTCTGGTCGCTATCCAAGAATGGCTTCTTGCGTTACTCGCATTTAGGTGCTTTTGATCGCGCAATGCTCTCATTAGTTAAGCGTTCCAAGCTGCTTACGGCGGGATATCCTTTTAGTGAACAGATGGATGAGCAGAATAAAACTATGGTCTTTACGTTGCGAAACTTACTCTTTGTATTTAACTGGCACCCAACAGCTTCGGTGCCCGACTATATCGCTAAGGTGCCGCGTGCCGGTAAGTATGTCACATTGCTTTCGACCGACGAGGAGAGTTTTGGCGGCCTCGGTCGCTGCCAAATTGGCGAGGAGCACTTCTCGTATAGCGATGGGGAGACCAATTTTATAAAGATCTACAACACCTCGCGAACAGCGACAGTGTATAAAATATTGAAGTAGAGGATGAAGCTAACTATCTTAGGTAGTGGTACTTCGCAGGGTGTTCCCACCATAGGGTGCCGCTGCAAGGTGTGCCGCTCGACCGATCCGCGCGATAATCGCCTGCGCAGTTCGGCTATGATCGAAGGCGATGGCTTCCGCTTCATCATTGATGCAGGGCCCGACTTTAGGCAGCAGATGCTTCGCGCGGGTGTGCGACGTGTAGATGCCGTTCTCCTTACGCATGAGCACAAGGATCATGTTGGCGGAATCGATGATCTGCGCGCGCTGAACTTTGTTGACTATCCTACCATTCACAAAATAAATATCTACGCCACCGCCCATACATTGGAGACTGTGCGCAAGGACTATGATTATGCCTTTGCGGTGAATAAATATCGCGGAGTGCCCGAGCTTGAGCTAGTTGCCTTTGATCCCATGCGGAGCTTTGAGGTTTGCGGTGTGGAAGTTGTGCCAATCACCGGAGCGCACTCTACACGATTTACTACTACGGGTTATCGCATCGGAAATGTGGCCTATCTTACCGATTTTAGCGAGATCTCGCCCGAGGAAGAGGCTAAGTTAGATGGGGTAGAGTTGTTGGTAGTCAATGCTTTACGTTATGCTGAGCACCCCTCGCATTTTAATGTTGCCCAAGCTCTCGAGCTCATCGCGCGCGTGCGTCCGCTAAGAGCCTACCTCACTCATATGTCACACGATATTGGGCTTTATGCTGAGACTAATGCGCTGCTGCCCAATGGTGTAGAGTTGGCGTACGATGGTTTAGAAATCGAAATATAAAAATAAATATGAAAAATCAAGAAGGAAAAGTAGTTATTGTAACGGGCGCCTCGTCGGGAATTGGTGAGGCTCTTGCGCGTGTATATGCATCGGCAGGTGCGCGCGTGGTTTTAGCAGCTCGCCAAGAGGCGAAGTTGGAGGCTATCGCAGCTGAAATTACTGCCGCAGGTGGCTCAGCACTCTATTCTGCATGCGATGTCGTTGTACCCGAGGATTGCGAGTGCCTCGTTAAGAAGGCGATCGAAGCTTATGGGCGTATCGATGTTTTGCTCTGCAATGCAGGTCTCTCGATGCGAGCATTGTTCGACGATGTTGAGTTGGATGTTTTGCATCGCTTGATGGATGTAAACTTCTGGGGTACTGTGAATTGCGTGAAGTATGCGTTGCCACACCTACAGAAGTCTCGTGGTTCGATCGTTGGAGTATCGTCGGTGGCAGGTCTCCATGGACTCCCTGCACGTACCGGCTATTCGGCCTCGAAGTATGCGATGACAGGATTTCTCGAGACTATCCGTATTGAGAATCTCAAAAAGGGTTTGCACGTGATGATCGCCTGCCCCGGCTTCACAGCCTCAAATGTTCGCTTCTCGGCTCTAACAGCCGATGGATCATCGCAGGGCGAGACCCCTCGTTCGGAGGAGAAGATGATGACTTCGGAGGAGGTTGCACACATCATCATGCGTGACACAGCTAAGCGTAAACGCTTGTGCCTAATGGAGTTCGATGGTCGTGCAACACATTTAGTCAAGAAGTTCTTGCCTAACTTCCTCGATAAGATGTTCTACAACGCGATGGCAAAGGAACCAAATTCTCCGTTGAAATAGGGGCATAGCAGCACTATATCAACAAAATATGGATCAATCCTTTAAATTCGTTGAGTAATATAACGTGAGGTAGAAAATAGCCCCACCTCCAAACTCGTAGAAAATGTTTAACTTGTGTGGTGGGGCTATTGTCGACCACACGTTAATATAATATGTAAGCCGTAAGCCGTCATTCCCGTGAAAACGGGAATCTTAACTCGTTTGCATTTGTATAAAGATCCCCGCGTTCGCGAGGATGACGTAGTGGTTTTAAGAGTTTGTTTCTCCGTGAGAGTTTTACCTGACCCATTTTGTTTCTCCACCGAGAGTTGCAACTGACCCAAAAAAAAGAGTCTCCCGAGAGGGAAACTCTTTTTTTGTTGGTGTCAACCTTAACTTACTCCTCAGCAGTTACAGACAACTTGATAGTTGCTTTAACCTCGCGGTGGATTTTAACGATTGCCTCATACTCACCTACAGTTTTGATAGGATCCAATGAGATATTTTTGCGATCGAGCTCGATGCCTTTAGCAGCATAAGCCTCAGCGATATCAGTCGAAGTGATCGTTCCGAACAACTTGCCCTCCTCAGCCTTAGAGCTGATAGAGATAGGAAGCGCTGCGATCTTCTCTGCCATAGCCTGAGCATCAGCGAGGATCTTCGCGTCTTTGTGAGCACGTTGGCGAAGGTTCTCAGCCAAAACTTTTCTTGCAGCAAGAGTAGCCGACTTAGCGAAACCCTGAGGAATCAAGTAGTTGTTTGCGTAACCGGGTTTAACATCTACGATGTCGTTTGCGTAGCCCAAGTTCTCAATATCTTTGATAAGAATAATTTCCATTTCTTTTCCTCCTCTTTATTATTTCATACAATCGGTTACGAACGGAAGTATCGCAAGGTGACGTGCACGCTTAACAGCCTGAGCTACCTTCTTCTGGAACTTCTGTGAAGTACCTGTCAAACGACGTGGCAAAATTTTACCCTGCTCGTTAAGGAACTTCTTAAGGAATTCACCGTCCTTATAATCTACGTACTTGATGCCGAGTTTCTTGAAACGACAGTACTTCTTTTTCTTTACATCTACAGATACTGGATTGAGGTATCTGATCTCAGATTGTGGTCTGTTGTCTGCCATTTTTTACTCCTCCTGCTTGTTTGAAAGTTTAGCACGACGACGCTCTGAGTACTCTACAGCGTACTTGTCTTGCTTGAAAGTTAAGAATCGGATGATGCGCTCATCGCGGCGATACTGAGTCTCGAGAGTGTCGATGATCGAGCCCTCGCCCGCAAACTCAATAAAGAAGTAGAAGCCGGTAGTCTTTTTCTGAATAGGGTATGCAAGCTTTTTCAAGCCCCAGTTCTCTCTATTCACAATCTGACCGCCGTTCTCGGTGATAACACCTTGGAATTTGTCAGCAACCTCCTGCACCTGAGCCTCAGATAGGACTGGAGTGACGATGAAAACGGTTTCGTAATTGTTCATAATTATTTTATAATTAATTAGTTATAGCTCTTCGCACCTCGTTTAGATATTTAGAGCGACTGCAAAGATAGTAATTATTTATGAATCTACAAATTATTATGCCTGTTTTTTGGTGAATGTGTGGCATAACTTAAACTCGTCACTCCTGCGAAGGCGGGAATCTTGATTTATATGCCATGTTGCGTTTGCATAAGATTCCCGATCGAGTCGGGAATGACGTGTGGTGTAACTTGTGCGCTTGACGTGTGGTGTAACTTGTGCGCTTGACGTGTGGTGTACTCGTGCGCTTGACGTGTGGTGTACTCGTGCGCTTGACGTGTGGTGTACTCGTGCGCCGACTGCCGCCTTTGCTGCTACTTGTCTACCTGTATAGATATTGTGCCGCTATTTGTGGTGGGGACGCTTACAATAATACCGTTTTTACTCTCTAATTGCTCGGCAAAATCGCTGGTGTCGAGACTGATATATACATCGCTTTGTGTGCCCACACCATCCTCGGAACCTGAGTCGAAACGTAGTTCAAGATTGAGATAGTCGGTGGTTAGGATTGTTGTAAATTGCGAAAGGTTCTCCACCAAGTAGAGTTTCATATTGCCTAAATTCTCACACATCACCCCTGCGGTGAAGTTGATGTAGTCGTAGCTATATCCCACGCTGTCATATACATATAGTAGCGACTGGTCGGGGAGTAAGGCCTCCTCCTCGTCGGTTGTAACTGTGATGCTCTCGCTGGTGTATACCTCGCTCATATCGAATAGGCGCATACCATAGTCGCAGCCGTATGCTGCCCCCTCCAATAGCGACCCCTCATCATCGAGGTAGCTCTCGATCAGGGCGAAATAGCCAATTATGCGCTGTCCCTCGCTAAATGCGACGGTAGTTGTCATCTGGTTGTCAGCCAGAAAGATCTTCGTGTCGTAGTCGGTGAGAAAGTAGTACTCCTTTTTGGTGGCATCGTCGATGTTCTCGACAACGCATGCGGTGAGGTATGCAGCGCTATCGGCATAAGTACCTGATACTTGAGAGTCATCGCCAAGGTCGCACGAGGTGAGTGCGACAAGCGAAAAGAGCGATGCAATTAAAAATAGATGTTTCATAGGTGCAACTTTTAAATTATTAAATGCAGCCTAAAGATTCTCTAACGTATAGTCGATCATCTTTTGGCGGACGTTGCCCATATCGTGGGGCATCATCGAGTGGTTTTGATCGGGGTAGATCATCATATCATACTTTTTGCCGTGGGCGTTGAGTGCTCGCGACATCTCGATTGTATTCTGAAAGTGAACGTTGTCGTCGCCCGTACCGTGGATTATTAGCAGCTTGGTGCGCTCCGAGAGCTTCTCGGCGTAGTTGATCGGCGAATTGTCGTCATATCCAGCGGGATTCTCCTCGGGCAATCCGTTGTAAACCTCGGTGTAGATCGAGTCGTAGTAGCGCCATGAGGTGACTGGTGCCACTGCGATAGCCATTGCGTAGATACCCTCGCCACGCAGTGCGCAGTTTAGAGCCATAAATCCGCCATACGACCATCCGTAGATTCCAATGCGATCTCTATCGACGTAAGGTAGCGCTGCTGCGTATTTAGCTGCCGAGATCTGATCCTCGGTCTCCATGCCGCCCATGGCACCGTAGGTGAGTTTCTTGAACTCCTCGCCACGATATCCTGTGCCGCGAGGATCAACGCAGAGCACAATGTAGCCATGATCGACCATGGCGTCGACCCAATCGAGCGACCATCTGTCGGCCACCTGCTGCGATCCGGGCCCCGAATATTGGGTGAACAAAAGAGGATAGCGCTGCTGGGGATCGAAATCGCGAGGGCGGATCATATACGCATTAAGCGTGTCGCCACGCTCGGTTGTGATCTCGAAGAACTCCTTGGTGGGACGTGCATCAGCCTCGAGAACCTCGCTAAGTTCGCGGTTGTCGACGAGCATGCGAACCATCTCGCCTTTGTTGTTATATACTGCTGTTTGTGGAGTCTGCTCGGCGGTGGTGTAGGTGGCGATAAAATACTCCATATCGCGTGCTGGGCGCACCGAGTAGTATCCCTCCTCTCCACTAAGTTGCTTCTTGCGTTTACCACTCAGATCGACTTGGTAGATTCTGCGACGTAGTGGCGAGCCCTCGGTAGAGATGTAATAGAGGCGTTTGGTATCGGCTGTGATCATCTCGGTCACTTCCCACTCTCCACTTGTAATTGCATTGAGACGCCCCTTGGTAGTTGAGTGGAGGTAGAGGTGGGCGTAACCCGTCGAGCTCTCCTCACGCACCACGAAGCGTGTGTCGTCGATAAAACAGATGGTCGAGGCACCAACGCGCTCGATATAGCGTGGGTTTTGCTCTTCGTAGATCATGCGTTGTGAGCCATCCTCCTCGACCAAAAGCACCTCAAGGTGGTTCTGGTGGCGATTTAGGCGGAAGTAGTATAGTTCACCTGCGGGGGTGTAACCAACGTACGGTAGGTATTGATCATCCCAACGCGTGGTCTCCACCTTGCGACTCTCTTTCGAGGCGATGTTGTATACCCATAGCTCAACGGTGGAGTTGGTGTCGCCCGCCTTGGGATACTTAAATGAGTAGGCTTTATTGTAGAGGGTGTTGTCGTAGCGCATCATCTCGAAGAGTGGTACTTCGCTCTCGTCGAATTTGAGGTATGCTATCTGGCCACTATCGGGTGAAAACCAGTATGCTTTGGTGAATCCAAACTCCTCCTCGTATACCCAGTCGGTGGTGCCATTGATGATGCTGTTCCACTCACCATCGTTGGTGATTTGCTCCGTGGTGTCGCTCTCGATGTCGTATAGATAGAGGTTGTTAAGGCTCGAGAAGGCTATCGAGCGACTGTCGGGCGAGAGGGTTGCATCGCGTGTGGCCTCAACACCGCACATGATAGCATTGGATGCGCTCTCACCGCAGCGTTGCAGGTGGTAGCGAGTGGTATAAGAGTGGCGATAGATTGGCTCGGCACCTTGGGCGATAAGCATCAGCCTTTCGTCGCCACTTAGTGCATAGTCTGTGATCGAGAAGTCGCCGGCAGGAGCGATAAAGAGGGTGTCGACACTCTGCTCGTCGAGATACGAGAGCCTCACCACAGCGCCACTACGCAGCGCGGTGAAGTATTCGGCATCATTCATTTGGCGCGCCTCCGTAGCGCCTTGTGTCATCGAGCGGAGGCGTTGGATCGAAGCGTAGTCGCCCTGTGCGGTAGCATTAATTGCGCCGCAGAGTATTAGTGCCGCAGCGATATATTTCTTTAACATGTTCTGTATCTTTAGAGGTTCTTTGTGTTGTAGTCGAAGCCTAAGCGCTTGCCGGTTTCGAACTTAGAGTTGTCCATCTTGGTGTTGAATTGGTCGATCTTCACACGGTGGTTGAGTTCGAATGGTGGCACCAGCAAATCGAAGTTGATTGAGTAGTATAGCGCCGCCTCCAACACCTCGATAAGTGCTGCTCGGTCGAGTGCAACCGAACCAAATCTGTCGGCCTTGACCCCCGTCTCTTGCCCTTTGCCCTCGACAAAGTAGCAGCGGTCGGCATTAATAAAGATGCGACCAATGAGATAGCCCTCGTCGGCGTTGCGGTTGAACTTAAATGAGTCGGAGAGGAAGTTGTAGATGTTTATCACTCCGAAGTAAGTATTTGCAATATTCTGCTTAGCATATTCATTCTGCCATATAGCATGCTCCAGATTGAAATGAAATACATCGGTTTGCATCTGGAAGATAAGCGTATCGCTGGCCACCTGAAGTTGCGCCTCAAACTTACCGCGGTCGCGATACTCCAAGCGCACTCGGCGATCGAGCTTGCCCTCCAACTGATCATCAATCTCGGATGCCATCTCGAAGAGGGTATCTTTGAGCAGGTTAAACGAAGTGAAAGTGGTGTCAAAAACCTTCTGTTTGAGGTTCGATTTGAGTGTTATTGTCTTGAGTATCTTCTCTCTGAGCTCTTCCATGGCTACCTAATTTTTAAAATCTGATTAACTTGAATATGGTCGCTATCTTTCATCTTAATTTTGTTCATGCGACTAAGGCGGCTAAGGCGAATACCGTACTGTTGCGAAATAGATCGCATCGTCTCGCCCTTGGATACTTGGTGCGTGCGCTGATCTTTCTGCCCCCACTTACTCTCCTTACGTTCGATATATACTCTTTCGCCCGCAGTGAGTGTCACCTTGCGCTCCATATCGTTGAAACGGCGCAAGTTGCGGTGGCTGATCTCGAAGGTCTCACCGATTGATTTGAGCGAGTCGCCCGCCTTGGCCTCGGTGTAATATACGCCATTGCAGCGCCCTACGTTGTAGCCTTTGTGTGCGTTAATCGTCACGCCGATGTTGTCGGGGTCGAATGCTCCTGCGTTAGGAGCTTTGCCCGATGCTGCTTTGTCGCTATCTTTGTAGCGGTTGGCGTAGCGGTCGGCGCCCTTTTTGCCATCTAATAGGTATAGCTTCTCATCCTCGATAATCTTAATAAGCATCGTGGCGTAGGTGGGTGCCGTAGCATATCCCGCCGCCTTTAGCCCATGTGCCCAACTCTTGTAGTCGGTGTTGGAGTATGAGAATAGGGAGTCGTAGCGTGGTGAGTTGTCGAGGAATAGCGCATGATCCTCGTACGATGCCTCCACTGATTTGTAGGCTCTAAAGCATTCACCCTTAGCGTCGTCATCGTGATAGACCTTGCGTCCCTTCCAGTCGCTCTTGCACTTGATTCCGAAGTGATTGTTAGACTCTCGCGAGAGTTGACTGTTGCCGCAGTCCGACTCTAAGATGCCCTGCGCCATGGTGATGCTTGCAGGGATGCCATACTTCTCCATATGGTCAATGGCGATTTTTTTGTAGCGGTCGATATACTCCTCACGGGTCTGGCGTGTTTGAGCCGTAAGTGAGGTGATAGAGACTATCAGCGCCAGAAGCGTTATAATTATTCCTTTTTGTTTCATTGCGCGAAAGTTACTTGATAGTGCAGTGTGCCGAGCGGCAGACAAACCATGGGTTGTCGAGTGCCTCTTTGTTGTATGCAAACTCCTCCCCGGTATGCAGGGCTCGCGTTGATCCTCCAGCCTCGGCCAAGATTAACTCTCCAGCTGCCGTGTCCCATTCGAATGTGCCCGATGTGCGAACGTAGTAGTCGACGCTTCCCTCGGCCAACAGACAGAACTTATATGAGCTACCCTGCTCGCGAACCTCGATTGAGGGGTTCGCAGCGCGAAGTGAGTCGATATGAGCAAAGGTCTCAGCGGTGTTGTGCGAGCGCGAGATCGCGATAATTTGGGTTGGGTGAACCTCGGTGTTGAGTGGCAATTTAGCGACTTTTTCGGCGATCTCTGCATAGCTATATTGAGCTGCGAAGTCAGCCTCGATATTCTCGCAAACAAACGACCCGAAGCCGCGAACAGCGAAGAAAAGGCGCTTAAGGCAAGGGATATATACCACCGAGACAATATTTCTATTCTTCGCCATTAGAGCGATATTGATTGTGAACTCATCGCTACGCTTGATAAACTCGACAGTGCCATCCATTGGATCGACCAACCAGAATAACTCCCAGTTGCGACGCTCCTCGTAGCGCATCTCGCGTCCCTCCTCACTGAGGATTGGAATTCGTGTCGAGCCTAACGACTCCTTGATTGTGTTGTGAGCTCGACGATCGGCCTCGGTGATTGGTGAAAGGTCTTGCTTGAGCGAAATATCAAACATCTCGGGTTGTGAATAGATCTCCATCACGGCAGCGCCACCGCGTATTGCTGCATTGATAGCGTTTGTAATTAAATATTCACGAAGCTCGTTTTCTATCATTTTTGGTCTATTTTTGTTTAGTCTTTTTCCAATGAGGTAAAGATAACGAAAAAATATGACAACCTAAAATTTAAGTGCTATTTTTATTAAAAATTATTTTGTTTAGTTTTTGCTTGTAGGTAGGAGTTAGTCCATTCTCGTCATTCCCGACTCGATCGGGAATCTTAACCTTTACGCATGGGGTGTCAAGATTCCCGTTTTCACGGGAATGACGGGGGTTAACTCCTAATTTCTAACTTCTAATTCCTAAGACTTCAAGAATTCATTAATACCCTTAGCGGCGCTGCGTCCCGAGGCGATGGCGCGCACCACGAGGCTGGCACCCATTGCCACGTCACCTGCGGCAAATACCTTGCTTACCGAGCTCTTGCCCTCGCTATCGATCACCATATTCTTGCGGTCGCTAAGCTCGACTCCCAACTGCTCTAAGAGTCCCTCATAGACTGGATTAACAAATCCCATTGCAAGGAACACAAAGTCGGCTTGGATGGTTTTGTGGTTGTCGGTATGGATGAGCTTCATACGTCCATCTGCGCTCTTTTCCCACTCCACTTCGGTCACCTCGACCTCTTTCACTGCTCCATTTTCACCAACGAAACGCTTGGTGTCGAGCGACCAGTAGCGCTCGCAACCCTCCTTGTGGGAACTCGATGTCTTGAGTACCATCGGGAAGTATGGCCATGGCGTGTCGGGGTTGTTCTCGACGGGGGGCTTGGGCATAATCTCGATCTGAGTCACCTTGGCAGCGCCTTGGCGCGTAGCAGTTCCGATACAGTCCGAACCTGTGTCGCCACCTCCGATCACCAATACATGCTTGCCCTTGGTGTTGATTCTGTCGGCCTTGTGGAATGTCTGACCCGAGACCACACGGTTTTGTTGTTGTAGGAATTCCAGTGCGAAGTGAACACCCTTGAGCTCGCGTCCCTCGACCCCATTTAGGTCGCGTGGCACGCCCGAACCGATAGCTACGCACACCGCATCGAAGTCGTCTACGATCGCTTTGGCGGGGGTAGTCACACCGATATTCTCGTTGTACTTAAAGGTGATGCCCTCGGCCTCCATAAGCGAAATACGTCGCTCGACGATATTTTTGGCTAACTTAAAGTCTGGAATACCGAGTCGAAGCAATCCACCCGCATACTCATCCTTCTCGTATACGGTCACCTCGTGTCCCATTCGGTTGAGCTGGTTTGCACAAGCTAATCCCGCAGGGCCCGAGCCAATTACCGCTACGCGTTTTCCGGTGCGTCGCTTAGGGGTGTAGGGGGTGATATACCCCTCGGCGAATGCTCTCTCGATGATTGCAGCCTCATTCTCGCGGATTGTGATAGGCTCATTAGTTTTGTTGAGCACACACCCCTTTTCGCAGAGGGCGGGACATACGCGACCCGTAAACTCGGGGAAGTCGTCGGTCTCGAGCAATAGCTCGGCAGCCTCTTTCCATCTGCCCTTGTAGAGTAGGTCTTGCCACTCGGGTTGTTTGTTGCCCAGAGGACAGCTCCAGTGGCAGAATGGCACACCGCAATCCATGCAGCGCGCTGCTTGAAGCATGCGATCCTCTTCGTTGAGGGTCTGCTCAACCTCGCCATAATCGTATATTCGGTCGTGGACTGGACGATAACCAGCCTCTTTTCTCTTTATTGTTAAGAATGCTTTAGGATTTCCCATCTCTTATCTCCAATTTAATAATCGCATTGAACTTTATCTAACTTCTGCTGCAAGGCTTGCATCTTCTCCTCGTGTAGCACCTTCTTGTATTCGAACGGTGTGATCTTTATAAACTGCTCGGCATAGTCTGCCCAGTTGTCTAACATAGTCTTTGCCAATGGGCTACCAGTCTGTTTGAAGTGCTCGGTGATATATCCTCTCAGCTCGCGGCTGTCGGCCATATCCTCGATGAGCGACAACTCTACCATCTCCATATTACAGAAGTAGTCGAAGTCGCCATCCTTGTTCCAAACATAGGCCACACCGCCACTCATACCTGCGGCAAAGTTGCGTCCTACGGTTCCGAGAACCACCGTGCGACCACCTGTCATATATTCGCAGCAGTGGTCTCCAGCACCCTCCACAACAGCTATTGCGCCACTATTACGGACGCAGAAGCGCTCGCCGACGCGACCATTGATATATACCTCGCCCGCCGTAGCGCCATAGAGCAACGTATTGCCGGCGATGATATTCTCGTTAAATACAAATGTAGCTCCACTTGGCGGCACAATCACGATCTTGCCTCCCGAGAGTCCCTTGCCTACATAATCGTTGGCGTCGCCCTCGAGGCGGAATGTGATACCTCGCGAGAGGAATGCTCCGAAGCTCTGACCCGCAGAACCTTTGAACTTACATGTGATAGTATTGTTCGGAAGACCCGTATTGCCATATTTCGTCGCTACGACACCCGACAGCATTGCACCAATTGCGCGATCGGTGTTGCAGATCGGAATCTCGATCTCGACCGGTAGGTTCGACTCCACGGCGGGAACCGTAGCGCTGATTAGCTTGCGGTCGAGTACCTTGTTGATATCGTGTTCCTGATTTTTAACCTTGTGGATTGGGTTGGTCGCAGCCTCGGCAGGTACGTATAGGATCTTCGAGAAGTCCAACTTGTCGGTTTTGCTCGATTTCTTTTCGGGGTCGATCTCCAATAGCTCGGGGTGTCCGATAACCTCTTCGAGCGATGTGTAACCCATTTCGGCGAGGATCTCGCGAACCTCCTCCGCCAAGTACGTTAGGAAGTTAACCACATACTCCGAGCGACCCAAGAAACGCTTGCGCAGCTCCTCATTCTGTGTTGCAACGCCCACAGGACAGGTGTTGAGGTGACACTTGCGCATCATCACACAACCCAATACTATAAGCACGCTTGTAGCGAAGCTAAACTCCTCGGCACCCAACATTGCTGAGATAACCACGTCGCGACCCGTTTTGAGCTGACCATCGGTCTGCAAGGTGACCTGACCGCGCAGGTTGTTAAGTACCAAAGTTTGCTGAGTCTCCGCCAAGCCAAGCTCCGAGGGGAGTCCAGCGTGATGGATCGAGCTAATTGGGCTGGCACCGGTTCCTCCCTCGCAGCCACTGATTACGATCAAGTCGGCCTTAGCCTTAGCTACACCCGCAGCGATAGTTCCTACACCGCTCTCTGCCACCAACTTAACGCTGATGCATGCATTGGGATTGACATTCTTCAGATCGTAGATCAGCTGTGCCAAATCCTCGATCGAGTAGATGTCGTGGTGAGGTGGAGGCGAGATAAGCGAGATTCCGGGGATCGAGTGACGTGTTTTGGCGATCACCTCGTTGACCTTAAAGCCGGGGAGGTGTCCTCCCTCGCCGGGTTTCGCTCCCTGAGCTACCTTGATCTGTATTTCGTCGGCATTGACCAAATATTCTGTTGTTACACCGAAGCGTCCCGAAGCCACCTGCTTGATGGCGCTACGTGCCAAGGTGCCATCCTCTCGCTCCTTGAAGCGTGCTGGATCCTCACCTCCTTCGCCCGTGTTGGAGCGACCACCGATCTTGTTCATCGCAATTGCGATTGCCTCGTGAGCCTCCTTGCTGATCGAACCGAACGACATGGCACCCGTAGTGAATCGGCGAGTGATAGCCTCCACGGGCTCCACAAGCGAGATGTCAATAGGGTTGCGCTTGAATGCGAAGAAGTCGCGGATAAATACGGGACTCTCCTTTTGGTCGACATGCGCTGTGTACTCCTTGAACTTCTTGTAGCTTCCCAAGCGAGTTGCCAATTGGAGTGTGGCGATAGTGTCGGGGTTCCATTCGTGGTGCTCACCATCCTTGCGGAATGCGTAGAGACCTGCGAAGCGAAGCGCTTTATTCTCGTCGAAATCATCGGCATAGGCTGCTGAGTGCTCCCTGAGTAGGTCGATGGTGAGATCCGCTAAGTCAACTCCTCCGATCTTGGAGGTGGTGCCCTTGAACCACTTGTCGATCATCGACTCATTGAGGCCAATAGCCTCGAAAAGCTGTGCTCCGCGATAGCTACAGATCGTCGAGATACCCATCTTCGAGATGATTTTCAGGAGACCCTTATCGATCGATTTGATATAATTTTTCTCGGCTGTATGGTAGTCGAGTTGGATATCTTTGCGCTTAACCGAATCGTCGATCACCGCGAATGCAAGGTATGGGTTGATAGCACTTGCTCCATAGCCCAGCAGCATAGCGAAGTGGGTCACCTCGCGTGCCTCGGCTGTCTCTACGACCAATGCGATCTGCACACGTTTATGCTTCTCGATAAGGTAGTGGTGAACGGCTGACACGGCAAGTAGCGATGGCACCGGCGCATTATCGGCATCGACTTCGCGATCGCTAAGGATCATATAGTGGCAACCATCGTCAACCGCCTTCTCGGCCTCTGCGCATAGTCTTTCGATCGCCTTCTCGAGCCCTGCGGCACCCTCGGCTGCGGGGAAAGTCATAGCGATTTTGGCCATCTTGAAGCCCTTGTAGCGGAGGTTCGAGAGGATATCCAATTCGGCATTTGTAAGGATCGGACGCTTGAGCTCGACCATCTTACAGAGCTCGGGGTTGGGCTCCAAAAGGTTCTTGTCGATAGTTCCAATATAGCTGCTCAGCGACATCACCAACTCCTCGCGCAATGGGTCAATCGGTGGATTGGTCACCTGTGCGAAGTGTTGACGGAAGTAGCTGAATAGGCGTTGCGGATTGTTCGAGAGCACCGCAAGTGGGGTGTCGTTACCCATCGAGTTAACCGGCTCCTTGCCCTCCACGGCCATTGGGAGGATCAACTTTTGAACCTCTTCGCGTGTATAGCCAAATGTCTGTAGATGTTGAGCGTAGTTCTCAATATTGTATTTCACGCTGCGACCCGACGAAATTTCGTCGAGGATAATGCGGTTCTTCGACAACCACTCTTTGTAGGGTTGCGCCTTTGCCAACTCCTCCTTGAGGGTGTTGTTGTCGTAGATCTCGCCCTTCTCCATATCGACCATGATGATCTTACCGGGACGTAGGCGGCCGCGCTTCTTGATCTCGGCACCCTCGAAGTTGAGTACACCGGTCTCCGAAGCGACGATGATTGTGTCGTTCTGTGTGATGACGTAGCGTGCTGGGCGCAGACCATTACGATCGAGCATACCGCCAGCATAGCGACCATCCGAGAAGAGTAGAGTAGCGGGGCCATCCCATGGCTCCATCAAGATACTATGATATTCGTAGAATGCTTTGAGTTCGTCCGAGATTGGGTTCTTATCGTTGAAACTCTCGGGAACCAACATCGAAAGGGCGTGAGGGAAGCTCATACCCGACATCACGAAGTACTCCAAGACATTATCCAGCGAAGCGCTATCGCTCATCGACTTCTGGACGATTGGCCCCAAATCTACTCCGCCCAATGCCGCCGCCGAAAGAACGCTCTCGCGAGCCTCCATCCACAAGCGGTTACCATTGACTGTGTTGATCTCGCCATTGTGACCAAGTAGGCGGAATGGTTGTGCGAGTGACCATGTAGGGAATGTGTTGGTGCTGAATCGTGAGTGCACAAGCGCCATGCCCGAGGTGAAATATGGGTTCACCAAATCGG
>JBCQVM010000020.1:0-33651 GCA_047173105.1 Rikenellaceae bacterium | reverse complement strand
TTTTATTCCATTCAGCGGAGCGAAGGAGAGTTTTACCTCTCTTTCCTCTCTGAAAAAATATTTTATCTCATTCTCTGCAACTTCCCAATTCCTCAGTTGCATTTACAAGTTGAATTCAGGAAATAGCTCTATATTTGCAGTCGATATAAGTACTCATTGATACGATGTAATATATAGCAATACAAAGTACTTCGCTCGTTCCTAAATCGTTAGCAACTACGCAAGCAACCGTTGTAACACATTGATTTTAAGCGCATAATGATTTGCGATATGACTCAAGCAATGGAAAGTTATATTACGCTTAATACCAGCCGCTTTTATCCATCGTCTTAGTGGCACGGAGATCCAAGCAGAATCAGGTAGTCCATCAAAAACTAACATCTCTGGAGCTTGAGGTTTACCGCATAGCTGGTAGGCTTGGTCACTTATTGGAGTGTACTCTACACCCTTTGTTTTTTGTTGGTTGAAGTTCAGCTTATAACTATCGCCATCTCGACTGACTTCCGACCACTTCAATTTCTGGATATCACTTAGACGTAGACCTGTGAGAGCTGAGAATATAGCCGCTCTTTTCAACACCAACTTGTCGCATTTTGTTGCAATAAGCCTATTCAACTCATCTTCGGTTAGAGCCTCTCGTCTGTTCTCTACTGCTGGTATAGCCTTGACCTTTGCTGAGATATCAACTGTGAAGTATCCATCAACAAAAGCCTCTTTGAGAGCTGCCTTAAATACACTAAAGTATGTTGAAGCACTATTCTGTGACAGCTGACTCTTTCGTCCACCCTTACAAGTTGCTGAGAGCAGGTAGGATTTGAACTCCTCAATAGTCTTGAGTTTGATGTCACAGAATGGTAGTTTACCATCGGGGGCAAACTCTTTCAATCTATCTACAACTTTTAGCCAGTTGTATCGTATTGATTCCGAACTATTCTTGTGTCTCTTATCAATCAAGCCTCTCATATAGCTTATGAAATCTTGCTGTTGGAGTTCCAGTAGTTCTGCCTTCTCTGCCTCCGACTCACTATATAGAGCAATGGTATCATACTCCTTTTGACGTATCTTTCGAACCTCATCAGCAAAGCGACAATGCTCCATATCCAAGGAACTTTTGCATAATATGACACCATTTATATCTCGCTTCACTCTGTAACTTTTCTTGTCTCCATCTGTTCGGGCTACCTTTGACTTATCCCACTGTGGAGTCGTAATAGTGCGACCTAAGAACTCTCTGTCTCTCCGTGGCGTAGACGAGTCGCCTTTGTACACTGGGTAGCTCTCTAAGTAGAGATACCATGCTTCTGCCGTTTCACTCTTGCGGAGTTTTACGGATACTGTTGTATTTTTAACACCTCTCTTCATTGCTCTATTTTTTAGGTTTGTATAGCTTGTCTATCTCGGATTTGGGGACGTAAACGAACTTTCCGATCTGACGTGTTGGTATGGAGTATTTTCGAATGTGGGTATATACTGTTGTCTCTCCTTTCATATACTTCTTTGAGATTTCTCCAATGGTGTAGCAATCTTTGGGTTCTAAGCTGTATAATTTTTTCTTGGTTCGCTTTGGGACTTGTTGCAACTCTGACCTTAGCGGGAAAATTTCTTCAACATCAATAACATTTACCCTCAACAGACGCTCTGAAACTCGAACAGCTCTAATCTTTTCTATACGAATCAAACGGTATAGGTTACTACGTGAAACAGCAAAGAGAGATGTAGCCTTTGCAACCGATATGTAAGATTGCTGTTGTTCTTCATCTTCTGATACTATCTGTGCTCTCTGCTTCTCTCTCTCCTGCTTCTTTCGACGCTTGTAAGCCAACTTGCTACATTCGTGTGAACAGTAAACGGAGGATGTAGTTTTAGGAATAAATTTAAAGCCACATTGCAGGCATACTTTCTCTGGTTTCATGCTCATAATCTCGTCGCCTATTTTGTATATTCTTGTCGCTCATTTTGTTCTGGTACAAATATGATACAAATTCATGATAAAAATAGCTATAAAACAAATAACTAACCAATAAGTCTAAAAAATCAAAAGAGGTGCAACACACTGTGCTACACCTCTTTATTATAAGTTTAGTTATTTTTGTTTACTTAACTTACTTGACCTCCTCGAACTCTACATCCTCGGGTTGAGCTCCCTGAGCGCCGCCCTGCTGAGGCTCGCCTTGAGGTTGAGCGCCGGCTGCTTGTTGCTGAGCGTAGATGTCTTGGGATGCTGCTTGCCATGCTGCGTTGAGCTCCTCCATTGATGAGTCGATCGCTGCGAGGTCGGCGCTCTTGTGAGCCTCCTTTAGCTTAGCCAAAGCACCCTCGATAGCTGACTTCTTCTCGGCTGGGATCTTGTCACCATACTCCTTGAGTTGCTTCTCTGATGCGAAGATGTTTGAGTCGGCTGTGTTCATCTTCTCGATGCGGCTCTTCTCCTCGTTGTCCTTCTCCTCGTTAGCCTTAGCCTCGTCGCGCATGCGTTGGATCTCAGCGTCGGTAAGACCGCTCGAAGCCTCGATGCGGATAGTTTGCTCCTTGCCTGTGCCCTTGTCCTTAGCCGATACGTTCAAGATACCGTTGGCGTCGATGTCGAAGGTAACCTCGATCTGAGGTACTCCACGTGGCGCTGCTGGGATTCCGTCGAGGTGGAAGCGGCCGATAGATTTGTTGTCGCGAGCCATTGGGCGCTCACCTTGGCAGATGTTGATCTCTACCGATGGTTGGTTGTCCGATGCAGTCGAGAATACCTCGCTCTTGCGTGTAGGGATTGTAGTGTTGCTCTCGATAAGTTTTGTGAGCACGCCACCCATAGTCTCGATACCGAGCGAAAGTGGAGTCACGTCGAGCAAAAGTACATCCTTAACCTCGCCAGTGAGTACACCGCCTTGGATTGCAGCACCTACGGCAACCACCTCATCGGGGTTCACGCTGCGGTTTGGAGCCTTTCCGAAGAACTCCTCTACAACCTTTTGGATAGCAGGGATACGAGTAGAACCACCCACCAAGATAACCTCGTCGATCTGCGAGGCCGATAGGCCTGCGTCGCGAAGTGCTGCACGGCAAGGCTCGATGGTCTTTTGCACTAAGTGGTCGCACAACTGCTCGAATTTAGCGCGTGTTAGGGTCATCATCATGTGCTGAGGAATTCCGTTAACAGGCATGATGTAAGGCAAGTTGATCTCGGTCGAAGTGGTCGACGAAAGCTCGATTTTTGCCTTCTCTGCAGCCTCCTTTAGGCGTTGAAGTGCCATTGGGTCTTGGCGAAGGTCGATCTGGTGCTCAGCCTTGAATACCTCTGCCATGTAGTCGATCAAGACGTGGTCGAAGTCGTCACCACCCAAGTGAGTGTCACCATTGGTCGATTTCACCTCGAATACGCCATCGCCCAACTCCAAGATCGAGATATCGAAAGTACCACCACCAAGGTCGTATACTGCTATCTTAGCATCTGTGTCCTTTTTATCCAATCCATAAGCCAAAGCTGCAGCTGTTGGCTCGTTGATGATGCGACGAACCTTAAGGCCTGCGATCTCACCTGCCTCCTTTGTTGCCTGACGCTGAGAGTCAGAGAAGTAAGCAGGAACCGTGATAACAGCCTCCGAAACCTCTTGACCCAAGTAATCCTCGGCGGTCTTTTTCATCTTTTGGAGAATGATAGCCGAGATCTCTTGTGGAGTGTAGAGGCGTGAGTCGATATCTACGCGTGGGGTGTTGTTGTCGCCCTTCGCGATTGTGTAGGGTGCGCGTGCGATGTCGGCGCTAACCTTGTCGTAAGCCTCACCCATAAAACGCTTGATCGAGAAGATCGTGCGCTTGGGGTTTGTAATTGCTTGACGCTTAGCAGGATCACCCACCTTGCGCTCGTTGTTGTCGATAAATGCTACGATCGAAGGAGTGGTTCTGTGACCCTCTGCATTTGGAATAACGACTGGTTCGTTACCCTCCATTACAGAGACACATGAGTTTGTTGTTCCTAAGTCAATACCAATAATCTTTCCCATAGTTTTTTATTTTTTAGTTGTTTAAATTTTAGTTTTAATTTTTTTTGGTGTTCCTGCCTTAATATGATCAAATGACGTACCAAAACAAAATTTGTGACATTCGACTGACATTTTGGCATGCTTATGGCCTTTACTGCGCCATTTGTGACAATGAGCGCTGCCAAAAAAAACTGACCACCCAAAATGGATGGTCAGCATAATTGTGCGTTAAAGGGCTAAGTTATAGCGCGTTAACGTGAAGTTGCATCGCACTCTTAAGGTTACCTGCCTTGTTCTTGTGGATGATGTTGTGCTTAGCCAACTTATCCAACATTGCAGATACTTTTGGAAGTAGTGCCTCAGCAGCGCTCTTCTCGGTTGTGTTACGCATAGCTTTGACAGCGTTACGTGCAGTCTTGTGTGCAAGACGGTTGTGAGTACGCTTCACCAATGTCTGGCGAATTCTCTTCTTTGATGACTTATGGTTTGCCATAGTTTTATTATTTTAATTTTTCTTTTGTATATTTCTGTTGTTGTCAAGTAGGCCTTGGCCTATTTTGGATAGGACGATCACGCCCCGCTCCTGTGATTGCTCACGTTTAACACCCGTGTAGCCCGTAGGAGAATCGAACTCCTATTTCAAGAATGAAAATCTTGCGTCCTAACCGTTAGACGAACGGGCCTTACCGCTACTCTCTTGGGGAGATTTAGCGGTGCAAAGATATGAAAAAATATCTTATGCCACAAGTTTTATTCCTGAAAAAATGCATTTAGTGTCGCGATTAAATATTAACTATTTAATAAAGAGTCAATTAAATGGGTTTACGAATATTAAAAATTCGTTCTACAGCCTCGCCCCTTGCGCCATTATCCTCGCGAATAACCTCAATTTGCCCTTGGTCGATCAGTGCTAAGGTGTCGCAATACTCCTGCGCAAGATCGAGCTCGTGAGTCGAGAAGATTACAGTTTTGCCCTGTGTGCGAGTTAACGAACCTAATAGCTCGACAAGTTCGAAGCGCGATGGCATATCCAAAAAAGCGGTGGGCTCATCGAGCAAAATTACGGGGGTTTGCTGTGCCAAAGCGCGGGCAATCATCACGCGCTGCAATTCACCATCCGAGAGGCTATCCACATTGCGGCGTGCCATATGTGTCATGCCAACTAACTCGAGCGAGTGGGCAACTATATCACGGTCATGCTCCTGCATCCGCCCCAACCACGAGGTATAGGGCGCACGCCCCAAAGCGACAAGATCTTCGGCGAGCAGATTCACCACGCGACGACGTTCCGTAGTGACGAAACTCACCGTCGAGGCGCGCTCCAAAGGGTTCATCGCAAATATATCAGCTCCATCGATGGTGATAGCGCCAGCCATAGGAGGCTCCAGCCCGGCGATAGATCGCAGCAGTGTGCTCTTGCCCGAGCCATTGCGCCCCAATAGGGCAACGAGCTCCCCGGCCTCGAAGTGCAGGTTAACCCCCGCTAATAGAGGGCGTTGCGAGTAGCCGATTTCGATGTCGTGAAGCTCTATCATGCGTGGTCGAAGTCGATATTGTAGATATCCTCGACCTCGTTGAAGAGCTCGCGAGTATTGAGGTTAAGATCCTTGAGTAATCCCGTGCGAACGTCGAACACCCATCCATGAACGTGTGGGTATTGGCGCTGAGTCCAAGAGCGTTGCACGTGGTCGATCTTCATGATGTTGATGCACTGCTCGCGCACGTTGAGCTCCGCCAAGCGGTCGTATCGCTGCGAGAGCTCCTCGATCGAGTCGAGCTCCTCGCGGTGGGTGTGGTAGACATCGCGGATTGTCTGCAACCAGCCATTGAGCTGTCCCATATCTTCGGGGTGCATCGCCGCCTTGATGCCGCCACACTCGTAGTGACCGCAGATGATTATATGTTTGACTTTGAGATGCTCCACGGCATACTGAACCACAGCATTGATATTGCTATCGGTATTCACCACGATATTGCCAATGTTGCGATGCACGAAGAGCTCCCCGGGCTTAACACCCATCAGCTCCTCGACCGAGACACGGCTATCGCTGCATCCTATATATAGGTATTCGGGACTCTGCCCCATCGACAACTTCTCGAAGTAGGAGCTGTCGAGAGACTTGCAGCGCTCAACCCACTTGCGGTTGCTCTCAAATATATCGTTATACCACATATCAACTTTTTCCATAGTAGTGCAAAAATAGTGAAAATTATTTAATTCCTACTATGTTTTTGTTTTTGCCCCGGACAAGTGTATGAAAACTTTCTTACTGCCTCCGGCGGGCGGGGTGCTCCCCGCTGAGCTATTCTTATGCAGCGACTTGGGCTTAAAGCGCAGCTTTAAAATTTTAACGCTTAAAGGTGAAATAGCGAGCAGCAATGTAGCTGTAGATTGCCACCAAGAGCGAGGAGATGGTTTTGGCGGGGGTTGCCCACACTCCGCACACCTCGATAAGTAGGCGCAGAAGGATGTAGCTCAATAGAATAGAGCCACATACCGAGAGGGCATACTTCGATACCTGCCACTGAGCGCTCTGCTCGGTGGAGTGGAATGCGACGTGGCGGTTGAGCCAGAAGCCGACGAGGAATGTGATTGGGAATACTAATACAAATGAAGCGACCTCGGGCGTGATGGTGTGAAAACCTAACTCCACGGGGCGTAGTGCGACGACGTAGTGGTATATAAGAAAGTAGAAAATAGAATCGAGTATGATGCTATTAACCACACCACACACCCCATAGCGGAATGTGTGGCGTGGTATAAACCTCTCTATCGGTTTAAAATAGAGAAGGTCAATGAGTTGGGTTATCCCCCGAGCTATTCTACTGCTCGGAGTCATGCACCCATGCGTCTGGATAGAGGTCGTAGTACTCCATAAGGAATGCTTGAGCCTCGTCGCGATCGTCTGACTCGAACATGGTCACCATTGTACATGGGCCGTATGGATACTCTTGGCCGCGGTCATCGCCATATTGAGCGTTGATATTCTCGATTGCAACATCAACATTCGAACGAAGACGGTATACGCCATAAACTACGCGATAGCGAGGAGTCTTAGCCGCTAATAGAGCCGCCTCAGCCTCAGCCAAGCGTCGTGCCTCCATCTGAGCCATCGCGATGCTGTCGGCAACACGTTGTTGTTCAGCTGCTTTTTCGCGAGCCGCCGCCTCTATAAGAGCCTTCTCTGCCTGTGCCTCGCTGTATGAGGTGTAACCGAGATAGCCACCGACAGCGAGGAGGATAACCACCAAAGCGATCCAAAGCACCTTGTTGCTGCTCTTCTTGATTGGAGCAACCAATTCGGGCTCTGCTGGTGCTGGTGCTGCCGCAGGTGCTGGCTCTGCTGCCGCAGGTGCAGGTGCAGGTGCAGCATCAGGGTTGAGCTGAGCCATAAAAGCCTCCTCCGCGACGAAAGTCTTGATGCGAAGCTCACCCACGCCGACGATAAGCAATGTTTTGGGTGTGCGCACCTCTTCGATCCAACGAGAGAAGATCTCGACACCCTGCTCGGGCGTGCATCCCGCGCGATCCTTAATAATTTCGATAAGAGATGTGCCGCGCTCAGCCGAGCTGAAATCAACGCGCTTGCCACCCTCTGGATTCACAACGATGTATAGTGAACCAACCTCTGGGATGTAAACTGCCTTACCGTCAAGTAGACTACTTCCGATAAGCTTGTTCACCTCCGCTGCCATACGAGAAACCTGTTCCATAACTAATTTTTTTTATTGTGATTAATTTAATGTTATTTCTTACCTCTTATAAATGGTTGCACCTCGAGCGCAGGGCGCTTGAAGCCGCGATAAACCAAGTAGATGCCCGCCAATACAAATGGAAGGCTGAGTAGTTGACCCATATTGAGCCACATTCCCTGCTCGAAGCCAACCTGCGTATTCTTGATCGACTCGATAAGGATTCGACTAAGGAAGATCCCGATCACACCCACACCCATAATAGTGCCGGGACGACGTCGAGCCAAGTCGAAGCGGAAGTACATCACCCACACCACCGCAAAGGTGATCATATAGCAGATCGCCTCGTAGAGCTGCGTAGGGTGGCACGCCTCGGGAGCATAGAGGTTGACCCACTCGCGCGAGCGGTGGAACTTAAAGCCCCAAGGTAGGGTAGTCTGGGTGCCAAAGATCTCAGAATTAAAGAGGTTGCCCAAGCGAACTAAGGCTCCACCCACTCCCGTAGGGATCATTATGCGATCCAGAGACCATAACATCGGCATCTTCATGCGGCGCGAGAAGAACCACATCCCAATAACAAAGCCCAAAGCTGCGCCATGGCTGGCTAAGCCACCTTGTCGGATCTCGGTGATGATTGCCCATGGTCGAGCCAAATATACCTCGGGCTCGTAAAAGAGGCAGTGTCCGATGCGTGCACCTAACATGATCGCCACGGTACCATATATAAATACGGTCTCCGAGATCTCGGGCTTAAGCCCCTCGAGACGACAGAAGCGGTCGAAGTATTTGGCACCGATCAAGATTGCTAAGACCCACATCAGGCTATAGTAGCGGATCTCCAAACCGAAGATGGTGAAGAGTGTGGGGTCAAAGTTCCAATCTATGTAAAGTAGATTTATCATCAGGCTCTCTATTTTTTGTAATTCTTCATTAGTCGTGCGATATATTTTCCAATGATATCGAACTCAATATTAACCTCTGTTCCAACCTCGAAGTTATGGAAGTTGGTGTGCTCATAAGTATATGGAATAATAGCCACCCTAAAGGTGCGCTCCGTGGAGTCGCATACAGTGAGGCTAACGCCATTGACCGTTACCGAACCCTTCTCTACGGTGCAGTGACCCTCGATGGTGGGCTCATATTCGAACGTAAAGTACCAGCTGCCCTCGGCATCCTCCTTGGCTGTGCAGGTTGCGCATTGGTCGACGTGTCCTTGGACGATATGGCCATCGAGCAGTGCATCGGGGCGCATCGAGCGCTCGAGGTTCACCTCGTCGCCCACTTTGAGCAGCCCTAAGTTGCTCTTAATGAGGGTTTCGTGCATCGCCGTTACGGTGTATGTGTCACCCTCGAGGGCAACTACCGTCAGACAGACTCCATTGTGAGCTATGCTCTGGTCGATCTTAAGCTCATCGCAGAACGCACATTGTAGTGTGAAGTGTTTGTTTTGCATCTCCTCTCGAATCTCTACCACTCGAGCGATACTCTCTACTATTCCCGAAAACATTGAATATAAGTTAATTAATTAATACTTTGCCTTTTACTTTGTAGGCCTCGTCGACATCTGTTAACTCGACCACAACATCGCCAAAAAGCTCTGGATTGGCCGATATTAACCTCAATCGTGGAGCTCCGCCCTCGACCTCTTCGAACTTAACGATACGCAAAAGTACGATTTTTTTGGTAACTATCACACATTCGTCGCCCGGAATAATCATTTCGGGCAAAATCTTTTTTAAAAGTAGTACCGTATTGGTGGGAATTACCTCGGCCATAGCGCGCCCTTTGTAGATAATTCCGAAGTCACAATCAATATCCAAAGGCAGTAACATCTGCGACTCGGGGTCGATGTCAGCTAAGAGGCGTATCGACTCCTCGACCCCAACGTTGTAGAATGGTTTGGAGGTCGAAGCGCTCGGGGTGCCGGCAAGCATCGAACCACTGCCGGTGAGCAGCCACAAAATATTAATCTGTGGGAATTTCTCGACCACCATCACCGCGATCTTGCGCGAGATGCCGTGGTTGCCCTTTTTGATCTGGTATAGATTCTCACCGCGAGGTAGTCCAATATAGCGCGCGAAGTAGTTTGTGGTCATATTTGCCCACTCAATCACGCTCTCTATACGCTCCCAACTACTAAGATTCTTCTCCATAAATTTGTTACTTTCCTTTTTTATTGCCACCTTTGTATGCGCAAAGGTTCCGTAGTTCAATGGATAGAATATAAGATTCCGGTTCTTACGATGAAGGTTCGATTCCTTCCGGAATCACTCACTCAGCGTTACCTTTTGTGGTAAATCCGCTACCCATTACAACATTGCAATGCTATATTTGCTACAAATATTGCCTTTTTTTTTTAGAAATGCAACTAAATTTAAGAAAAAGAGACTCATATTATTTGTGATGTTATCACCTCGTGCCAGCCAGCTTGCTGATCTTGGCGTTGAAGTCATCGTACCCGCTTAGCTGCTCAATTGTGCAGTGCATTCGGTAGCGCCAATAGTGGCGGGAGTTGGCGGGGACGTTGATGCGTTCGCTCTCGGGGTCGGTGGCACGGATCGACTCGTCGATCGACATCCAATCTTGGAGCGGGAGGATGACCCACATTGCGGGCGAGGCGAGGTGCTGTCGCACAATCTTCTCGCAGATCCACGCCGGGCAGTCGTCGTCCATCGAGTGGTCGATGCCGAGGATCTCCCGGAAGTATCTCTCGGATGTTGCACTATCCTCGCGGAGCCATGCGCGTAGAGGGTTCATATCGTGGGTCGAGGTGGTGCAGACCGAGCGATAGGGGTAGTGCCAAGGCTCGCCAAATGTGAGGGCAGGATCTTTGGGCATTCGCTGGATCTCGAGCGAAAGGATCTGCTCACGCTCCATCACTTGAGGCACGCAATCGGGGATCATTCCTAAATCCTCGCCACAGGTGAGCATATTGGTCGCCGAGACTAACATCGGTAGCTTCTTGAGCGCTTCGCTCTGCCAGAAGTCGTTGTGGAGGTGGTAGAAGAAATCGGTGTATAGCTCGTTGTAGCGTTGCTTATCGAGTTCACTCATAGCTCGATACTTGAATGTGTTGTGAGCGGCAATGCGTGGGTGGAAGTGACCGC
Source organism: Rikenellaceae bacterium (assembly GCA_047173105.1). Lineage (GTDB taxonomy): Bacteria > Bacteroidota > Bacteroidia > Bacteroidales > Rikenellaceae > Alistipes. The sequence goes on along the minus strand of JBCQVM010000020.1, from coordinate 22,877 downwards.
GCTTGTGGGGATCCTCCACGAATAACACCTCGTCGAAGAGCGAGAGTAATCCATCGCGCAGAGCCTTATCTTCGATAGCTGCCGCCACCTTGGCTTGGGTGTTATACTCCGTGCGGAATTCGAATAAGTCACCACTAATCGCAGGCCTCAGAAAACTCTCTGTGACCTCGCCGGCACGATCTGAGAAAATTTGGTTTAGAACCCAACCATTGATCGCAGGCTTGAGGTATGCGTTCTCGAATGTGAAGCCGTAACGGCTCTGCATCTGCTCGGCGGTGAATGGCAGGGCAGGGTTGAAGTAGCCCAACAATCCATGCACGGCATCGAGCGGAATCTCCCAAATGCGGAAGAAGCCCAAGATATGGTCGATGCGGTAGGCGTCGAAATATTCGGCCATCTTGCTGAATCGAGCCTTCCACCATGCGTAGTCGTCGAGAGCCATCTCCTCCCAGTTGTAGGTGGGGAAGCCCCAATTTTGACCCATGATCGAGAAGTCATCGGGTGGCGCTCCCGCCTGCGAGTCAAGCCTAAAGAGGCGCGGTGAGACCCACACATCGGCGCTGGTGCGACTCACCCCGATAGGGATGTCGCCCTTGAATGCCACCCCATTTTTCGAGGCGTAGGCACGTGCATCGAGCAGCTGGAGGTGGAGGTGATACTGCACAAAGTAGTAGTAGCCAAGTTCGATACCCCTCTCCATTTTATATCTTTGCAAAAGTTCCTCGCAGTAGTGAGCCTCGTCGCCCCACTGCGTGAAGTCGGGGGTTGAATAGCTGTCGCGCAGAAGCGAGAATAGGGCGTAGCTCTCTAACCAATAGCTATTCTCGGCGAAGAACTTCTGGAAATCTTTTTTATTTAGTGTCTTTTCGCCACTCTCGGCATAGAGCTGTTTAAGGTAACTGTTTTTGAGCTCAGATACTGCCTTGTAATCCACCGCCGGGAGCGCATTTAGGCGTCGACCCTCCTTCTCGGCTGCTGCCTGCTGCTGCTTGTCGGCGAGCTTACCCACCGCCTTGAGCGAGATGTATTGGGGGTGGAGTGCGAAGATCGAGTTGGCATTGTAGGGGTACGAGTCCTCCCATGTGCCACCCATCGTGGTGTCGTTGATCGGCAGGATCTGGATGATTTTCTGACCGGTAGAGCGTGCCCAATCGACCATCTTCTTAAGGTCGGCAAACTCCCCAACGCCCATGCTCTGCTCGCTGCGCAGCGAGAATAGAGGGATGGCAACGCCCGCCCCGCGCCATGCTGCAAGATCGAAGTGTGGCTCACGCTCGACTATATATATTGCATCCTCTGCGATTCCGCGACAGCTGCTCAGTGTGCGGTTTGCCCCCTGCTCCCACGCTATCACCTCGTCGGTGAGCGAGTCGATGATCACAAACTTGTACTCCGATCCGAGCAGCTCCTTGCTTGGCACAAGAGGTTCCGAGTGCCACGTAGGAAACCCACCATCGGCCATCGCCACGCCATGGCTCACATCCCATGCGCCAAGCGCCTCGCAGCTACCCACCATCACCACACGTTGGTCGGGACGCACCATCGGCACACAGACCTCGACCATCAGCTTCCCACTCTCAAGACTCACCGAGCGGGGCGCCGAACGCCGAAAAATAGAGTCGGTAAAGAGTGACGAATGCAGCGGAGCACACTCAGGTCTCTCGCCCCAACTGTCACTCACAAAGAGACTCTTGACACCCTTGGAGAGTGGGATCGAGTGCTCCTTGCGCCACTCCCTGCGTGGTGCTGTGTTGCCCTGCTGCGCAAGGTAACTATAACGGAGCGGGGAGTTGCTGCGTGAGGTGATATGGACGATCATGCTCTGATCGTCGCAGGGGCTGAGGAGGGTCTGTTTGCCATCAGCAACGACACTTACAGACTCCCCGTCGTGGGGCACATAGCCCAATTTTAGAACTACTTTCATCGGTTATATTCTTTTTACTTTTTTCCTCAATTACTCTACCTCGATAAATACCGGTAGGTGGTCGCTATATCCATTGGCAAATTTACCATCACTAAAACTGCGGCGAGGGTAGCCCCGATAGCGCCCCTCCTGCTCGAGGAGTTGCGGCGAGCTGAAGATGTTGCCGTAATGCTCTGGTGAGTAGATGGATCGTCGAAGTGCGAGGTTGTCACCCTCGGGCTTCAAAAAGTCGCCACTCACTACGATATTGTCGAATATATACCACTTATTCTGATAGGCAAGTGATCCGCCACCCGCCAAAAGGATCTCAAAATAGGGGTTGAAAAGATCCCCTCGCTCGACCTGCTCTGCATGCCCCTTGGCACCCAATGCTTCGCATAGGCTGCTGTCGGTGGGGTCATCGTTCATGTCGCCCATCACAACGAACTGAGAGTCGGGGCGCAAGAGTCTCACCGAGTCGATAATCCCTCGCACCTGCTCAGCGCAAGCTACTCTGAGGAATTCTGACTGCTCCGCCCCACCCATTCGCGATGGCCAGTGAACGACCACCACGAACAACTGCTGCTGCCCCATGCTGCCCCATGCTGTGAGGATATCGCGCGTGCGCAGTCGAGGCTTGGCGCTAACCATGGTGCGCTCAGCACAGCTTCCTTCGAGTGTGAAGCGGTCGGGGCGGAAGAGCAGTGCGACGTCGATTCCGCGCTGATCTGGTGATTCGTAGTGCACGATAGAGTAGTGAGCCTCAGCTAACTCACCTGTGGCCACCAAATCCTCTAACACCCCACGCGTTTCTACCTCGGCAAGGCCAATGAGGGTCGGCAGGTGGGAGGTTGTTGAGGTGATCTGGTTCACCACATGCTCGATATTGCCTAACTTGGTATGGTAGCTCTCAGAGTCCCACGCATAGCGCCCTTGGGGTGTATAATCCTCGTCGCGCTTCGATGGTGTGTCGATAGTATCGAAGAGGTTCTCGACGTTGTAAAAGAGTATTGTATGGGGTGTCTGTGCTATGCCCACCGAGGCGAGTAGCACTATAATGATTGTCGAGGCGAAGGAGTTGATTTTCATAGAACAAAGATATAAAAAATATTTATTGAAAAAAAGGGAAGGAGTTTTTTAGTTAGGAGTTACCCCCTCCGTCATTCCCGCGTAGGCGGGAATCTTGCGTTTATTCCACTCGCGTATAGTATAAGATCCCCGCCTACGCGGGGATGACGAGAGGGGTGCGGGGATGACGTATGGGTGTGAGAATGATGTATTTAATTTCTACTTTTTCTTGCAAAAAAAAGTATTTTTTATTAAATTTGCAGTTGATATATATGCTAATAATAACTTTAACTTAATTAGATTTACAATGAAAACGAACTACCAGAGCCCTACAGTCGATATTTTGATGATCGACATCGAAGATGCAATCCTTTCAAACAGCCCAGCTGGATCACTCGAAAATCTCGAGTCAGGCGGTACCATCGGTGATTTTTAAAAATGTAAACAAAATGATGAAAAAACTACTCTCTTTAGTCGCAGCAGCACTATTTATCGTTAGCTGTACGCAAGTGGATATAGACGATGCTATCGTCAAGGATACACTCTCAGGTGAGACAATCACCCTTTCGGTTAATTCAACCTCATCGGTCGGAACCCGTGTGGCACTTGGTTATGATTCCGAGGGCGCAATCTCGGTAACATGGCTCGAGGATGATAACTTGGGCGCATGGTGGGATGGCACCTCGTCGCTCTCCAAGTTCGAGATGGTCGATGGCTCTTTGAGCTAGGATAGCAGCTCGGCCAACTTTACGGGCGATGTTGCTGCAGGCACCATCCGCCTTGTCCACCCCTACGTCGAGTCGCAGGTGGTGAGCAACTGCCTCGAGATCTCGCATGCTGAGCAGAGCGTGGATATGAGCGGCGATGGCTTCGACAATATGGGCTCTTCGACCTATATGGTCTCGCCAGCCTTTGACCTGCCACTCGGCGACGATACTGCGATCACCCTCCAACACGTTGGGAGCATAATCAAAGTAGGTATGCGCTTCTTCAACTTGCCCACAAGCGAGGATGGCGAGGAGCCTATCACCTACATCCTCGAGAAGATCGAGATTGGCGATGAGCTTGCCAATGGTGCGTGGATCGACCTCAGCTACGGCTTGGATGAGGATGGCTTCTACGACACTACCACAGGTTCAATCACCGCAATAGTCGAGAACTCACCCTCGATCGAGGCTTACACCGAGGCGAACGAGGCGACTTACTACCTACCAATCAACATCATGCCATGCACAGTGGAGGCGGGTTGTGAAGTGCCTTTAATGGTGTATATAACCGGCTCGAATGGCTATACCTACACTCAATACTTCACAATCGAAGTGGCGGAAGAAGTGGAGTTCGAGCGAGCAACATACAACTCGGTTAACTACAACTGCAACATGGAGGATGCCGAAGTGAGCCAAATCACATGGGCAGACTTCGCGGCGAGCTCCTTTGCGGGCGGCTCGGGAACTGAGTCCGACCCCTACCAGATCGCCACAGCTTCGCAGTTGGCATACTTGGGTCAGTTGATTGACGCAGGTTCAACTAATGGAGACTACTACGCTTTGGCGTGCGATGTCGACCTAAAGAATATTCCTTGGATTACCTATGATTATAACGATGCATTTAATGGTTACTTCGATGGTAATGGTTATACCGTGACGGGTTTCTATACCTCGGGCGGTAGTGATTATATGTATGTCTCACTACTTGGAAATCTTGCAGAGGGCTACAAGGTTAGTAATCTTAATGTTGTGGGTGATCTTACTATGGGTGGAAATAGTGTAAGTAGTGCGCAAGGAGGTGGTTTGGTTAACCGCAACTATGGTACTGTTATTAATTGTAGCTTTGGAGGCTCTATTACTATGCAGACGCAGTGGGGGACGTGGGCTTATGCAGGAGGAATTACAGGATCTAATGACGGAAAAGTTTTCAACTGCTACAATAGTGCAACGATCACAAATAATGACGAGTCGAGCGGGCAGGGTACTGCTGGTATTGTAGCAAGTAATGTAGGTGCTGTTAGGCTCTGTTATAACGTTGGAGTGGTTAGTGGTGGTACGGATGCCAATCGTGCTGCAATTTCCAGTGGTCATACTGCAACATATAGCTTTACGCTTAATAATGGAACCTATTCTGATAGTTCTTACGAATCTTCTACGATCTCCTATGTGAAACGTTACGACGAGGGAGAGGGATATATGAAGAGCACGGATTTCATCAATGATCTTAACTCGCTTGTCGACTCACTTATCGACTCTGGGTATATTGATGCCGATTGCTGCCAATGGTCATTAGGCTCGGGCGACTATCTATATCCTGTTTTTCAGAAGGAGGAATCTACTGACAACCGTGAGTAGTCCTTTCTGAAAACTAAGATTCCCGCTTTCGCGGGAATGACGAGTAGAGTATTAAGATTCCCGCTTTCGCGGGAATGACGAGTATAGTATTAAGATTCCCGCTTTCGCGGGAATGACGAGTATAGTATTAAGATTCCCGCTTTCGCGGGAATGACGTGAAAAGGGTAACCCCTCCGTCATTCCCGCGGAGGCGGGAATCTTATACAAACGCAATGACAATCTTAGAGTACCCCCTTATCGGCGGCTATCTCTGCGATTTCTGCCACCATTTCGGTTGTCGTTTCCGTTTCTACCGCCGCCACCATTGCTGCGTTGTGGGCGGCGTGAGTTGCGCTGTTGCGAGGCAGCTTTGCGCTGAGGCTCCTTGGTGGGGCTCGGTGCGGGGGCTGCGGCCGAGGTGAATGGGGTGCCTCCCGCCACCTCGATGCGTTGGCCGATTAGCTTCTCGATGTCGCGCAAAAGTGGCATCTCCTCCTCCTTGCAGAACGAGTAGGCTACACCTGTGCGACCTGCACGACCTGTGCGACCAATGCGGTGGACGTAGGTTTCGGGCACGTTCGGGAGCTCGAAGTTCACCACGTGGCTCAGATCGTCGACGTCGATACCTCGCGAGGCGATGTCGGTGGCGATCAGCACGCGTGTGGTGCGCGCCTTGAAGTTGCTTAGTGTGCGTTGGCGATTGTTTTGGCTCTTGTTGCCGTGGATCGCTTCGGCGGTGATGCCGGCGCGGTTGAGGATCTTAGCGACTTTGTCGGCGCCATATTTGGTGCGCGTAAAGACCAAGACCGACTCCATCTCGGGGTTTTGGAGAAGCTCCACAAGCAGTTCATTTTTCTGCTCCACGTAGTACAACTTCTGCTCGATCCTATCGACAGTCGATGAGGCGGGAGTAACCTCCACCTTGCGAGGCTTAGTTAGGATTGAGTTTGCCAACTTCTCGATCTCCTTGGGCATTGTAGCCGAGAAAAAGAGGCTCTGGCGGCGTTGAGGCAACATCGGTAAGATGCGGCGGATATCGTGGATAAAGCCCATGTCCAACATGTGGTCGGCCTCGTCCAATACGAAAAACTCCAACTTCGAGAGATTGATATGGCGCTGCCCCACAAGGTCGATCAAGCGACCCGGAGTGGCTACAAGCACATCTACTCCTGCCTTGATCGCATTGACCTGTGGCTGTTGTCCCACCCCTCCGAAGATCACCGTGTGGCGAATGCCGGCCAAGGTGCCGTAGGTGGCGAAGCTCTCGTCGATTTGGATTGCGAGTTCGCGTGTTGGGGTGAGGATCAGCGCTTTGATGCCTCTTGGTGAGCTATTGCGGCGCTTGTAGATATGTTGGATAATAGGAATCGAGAATGCTGCGGTCTTTCCTGTACCTGTCTGGGCACAGCCTAAGAGGTCGTGGCCATCCAATAGGTAGGGGATAGCCTCGGCCTGAATTGGGGTTGGGCTAACGTAGCCCGTATCTGAGAGCGCCTTGCGGATCGGCTCGATCAGATTTAAATCGTCAAATGTCATTTACTTGTAGTTCAAATTAAAAGTCAAGATGTGCGTTTATCTCGCGCACTCTGTTGCCAAATTCGGCGATGCACACCACCTCGATCCCTGCTGCACGCATATTGAGTGCCCCATGGCACTGCACGAAGCAACTTGGCTCGTAGAGCGCAAAAACGGCGCGGGCGAAGTGGTGGCGAATAATGATTTGTGAGCAGCTCTCCGGCTCGCTCTTACGCTCGGAGCAGGGCTCCATCGAGCTGTAGATAGTCGCACCACGCAGCGTGGCTCCCGCCTCGAGAGCTTTGTCGACTGCCTCCTGCTCGGCATGGTGAGTGGGCGATGTTTGGTGGGTGTAGCCCTCGAAGATATTACCATCGGGGGTGATGATTACCGCGCCCACACGGTAGCTGCTCTGAGAGGGTGGGCAGTTGCGGCTGATCTCGATGGCGCGCTCGAGGAGTCGCTCATCTAAATCGCTCTGAGGCTCACGCAGCGTGTACTCCTCGATCTCCATTCCCCCTAAGTTGCTGCACAAAGGGGTTGCATAGTCGAGCATTGCGGGTGTCTCGAAGCGTGGTGCAGCGATGTCGTTCACCTCGATCGAGGGGTTGGTAGCTATGCGCACGAAGTCGGCAGCTCCCTCACGCAGGAACATATCGAGGATCTTGGCGCCACCCTCCACGAAGATATTGCTCAAGCCGCGCTTCTCCAATTCGGTCACCACTACGTGGGCTGTGATCTGTTCGGCAAGGATTACTGTAGCTATACCCTTTAACTCTGTGCGAGGGCGTGTAGAGAAGATAATCACACTCTGCTCACTAACTTCGAATATTCGTAGCGAGGGGTCGATCTCCCCCGTGCTACTGATAACAACCTTGGTGGGCTCGGCTGAGCGACCCTCCTCGAGGCGTTGCGCGCGTAGCTCCTCACTCTTGAGTCCTAAACGAGGATTGTCACGACGTAGAGTCTCGGCACCGATCACGATAGCATCGGCCTCGGCACGCAGGCGGTACACCTCAGCCCAATCTTCGGGGGTTGAGAGCACTAAGCGTTCGGGGCTCATGTCGTCGATGTAGCCATCCTTGGATCGTGCTACCGAGAGAGTTACAGGCATTGAGGTGGGGTTTATAGATTTTCGAAAATATGTGAGAAGTCCTCGTGAGCCGCGGCCAAGTAGACCTGAAGCCCATGCGCAGCACCGACTTCGATATTGCGATCAGAGTCGTCGATAAATAGCGTCTCGGCGGGTACAACTCCGCTATCGGCTAAAAGCTTCTCGTAGATCTCATCCTCGGGCTTGAGGCAGCCCATTTGGTATGAGAGGTACATATTCTCCGCGTCGAAGTAATCCTCCATCTTCTTGCCATCCGCCGCGAAGAGCTCGAGCACCTTAGCAAAGACGATAGGGTTGGTGTTGGAGAGGATCATAAGTTTGAAACCGCGTTGGCGAAGTGCCTCGATCATGCGCAGCTTATAAACAGGGATCTCGACCAAAAAGTCGCTATATGCCTCGCAGATCTGAGAGTTGGTGATTGGCTTGCCGGCGATCTCGCGGATCTTGTCGCAGACCTCCTCTACGCTGAGTGTGCCGCGCTCCAAGGAATTGAAGAATTCTACGGGGTGGTAGCTATCTATAAGTGTGTTGGCCTCGGGGAAACCGATGCGAGTAAATGAGTCGACGCAGCGCTCGCGGTCGAGGTCTATCACTACGCCACCGAGGTCGAAGATGATGTTCTTAATGGATGTTAACATATTGCTTAAAAATTTAATTCGCCACAAAGGTACGATTTCATTGGCAAAGTTTTTGAATTGTGAGCATAAAACTTTATTAAATATGAAAAAAGTAGACAATAATTCAACTTCGAGCGTCGCTTCGCACCAAGCCGAGCCGACGCTAACACCTGCACCTGCACAATTCATTCCACAAAAAGGGATGTCGGCCGAGGCGGCTTTCAAGATGGTCAAAGATGAGACATCGCCACAGACTCAGCCACGTCTGAATTTAGCTACGTTCGTCACCACCTACATGGATGAGTATGCCACAAAACTTATGAACGAGGCTATCGATATCAACTATATCGACGAAACGGAGTATCCGCGTGTGGCGCTGATGTGCGCACGATGCATCAACATTATTGCCAATATGTGGAACACTCCCGAGACTGCCGAGTCGAAGTGTGGCGCCTTGGGAATTGGCTCCTCGGAGGCCTGTATGTTGGGCGGTGTAGCAGCATGGCTGCGCTGGCGCGAATATCGCAAGAAGCATGGAATGCCATACGACCACCCCAATTTGGTGATGAGCTCGGCCTATCAGGTAGTGTGGGAGAAGTTCTGCCAGTTGTGGCAAATTGAGCTACGTGCGGTGCCTCTCACGATGAATCACCCGACGCTCGACCCGGCCGAAGCGTTGGCTCTGTGCGACGAGAATACTATCTGTATCGTGCCCATAGCGGGTGTGACTTGGACGGGGCTCAACGACGATATTGAGGCGTTAGATAGAGCCTTGACTGCTTACAATAAAAAAGTTAGCTTTCCTATTCCAATCCATGTGGATGCAGCCTCGGGCGGTTTTATTCTACCATTCCTTAATCCCGATGCGAAGTGGGATTTCCGCCTCGAGAATGTTGTTTCGATCTCTACATCGGGTCATAAATATGGATTGGTATATCCCGGGTTGGGATGGGTCGTGTGGCGCGACAAGAGCTATTTGCCATCCGAGATGTCGTTTAGTGTTAACTACTTAGGGGCGAGTATCACGCAGGTGGGACTTAACTTCTCGCGTCCCGCCGCACAGATCTTGGGTCAATACTACAACTTCTTGCATCTTGGCTTCGAGGGGTATCGCGATGTGCAGAGTGGCTCGATGGATTTGGCTGTTTACTGCCACGACCAGATCGGGGCGATGGAGTGTTTCGAGAATTTCTCTACGAAGGTCGAAAATCCACTCTTTATCTGGATGATGGAAGAGCAATATAATAAGGCTGCGAAGTGGACACTATACGACTTGCAAAATCGCTTGCAGCAGAATGGCTGGATGATCCCCGCCTATACGATGCCCGCCGATATCGACGATGTTATAGTGATGCGCGTTGTGGTGCGCCAAGGTATGACACGCGATATGGCCGATATGCTGCTCGAGGATATCCGCACAGCAGTCTCGGAGTTCGAGGCGCTCGAGTATCCCACACAAACGCGTCTTGCTTACCAGAAGCAGGAGGCGCAGATGGGGCGGGTGTTTATGCATTAGTTTTTTAGTTTTTAGTTAGGAGTTAGAAGTTAAAGCGCTCGTCGCAACTTCTAACTCCTAACTCAATACGTCTCTTGAGAATCTCTCGTCATTCCCGTGAAAACGGGAATCTTAATTATATCCCCCTTGCAGAAAGCATAAGATTCCCGATCGAGTCGGGAATGACGAAAGAGGTTAACTCCTAATTTTCATGTCGCCATCCTCGCGCATGCGGGGATCTTTCTTCCTGCGTCATCCTCGCAAATGCGGGGATCTTAAGTTTTTACCCCTTACGTTTGCATAAGATTCCCGATCGAGTCGGGAATGACGAAAGAGGTTAACTCCTAACTATTTTCAACCCATAATTCATAATTTACAATTAAATTCCTATCTTTGTGGTCTGAATTTTTGGATTTTATGGATAGTAGATTTAAACGCTTGGTTGAGCCGATGTCGTCACGAGAGTGGTGGCGCTCGATTATTTTTATAGTTTTAGGCTCAGCGATGTTGGCCTTTGGCTATAACTGTTTTATCTCGCCCTACAATATTGTACCGGGCGGGGTCTACGGTTTGGCCATTGTGATGCATAATATCTTCCCATCGGTGCAGGTGGGTACCTTCGGATATCTCTTCGATATTCCGCTATTAATCAGTGCAATAATTATCTTGGGTCGTCAATTTGCTGGGCGTACCCTCTTTGCTGCGCTTATTACTCCCGGTCTTATGAACCTTTTCGACAGGTTGATCTACCCCTCCGAAGAGGCTATGCGTATGTTGGATCCCTCGCAGCTCTTTGGCGGCAATATTGACCTTTCGAACGATCTGATCTTGGCTACTATCATGGGCTCTGTGATGGTGGGTATCGGTCAGGGATTGGTGCTTCGTAATCGTGCCACCACTGGTGGAACCGATATTATTGCGATGTATTTGCAGCGCTTCGCGGGCTTTAAGTTCTCGAGTGGTATGCTGCTTGCCGATGCTGTGATTGTTCTGCTTGGACTCTTTGTTATCGGTTTTGGATTCTTGCAGTCGCCCGATAAGGTCTTGGAGGTGGGCGCCACTGCGGGCTGGAAGCTTTCGCTCTATTCGTTGGTTACAATCTATATCATCTCGCGCGTTGTCGATTATGTGATCGATGGAGCTTCGTACGACAAATTATTGTTTGTGATTAGTAGCCGCGATAATGAGGAGTTGCGCGACTTTATCATCAAGGATCTTGATCGCAGCGCCACCTATATCAAAGCTAAGGGGATGTATTCGAACGACGATAAAGAGATGATCTTCTTGGTGGTGAGCCGCAAGGAGATCAACTCGGTTCAGTATGCTATCAAGAAGTTTGACCCATCGGCATTTTGTGTTGTTACGGATGCTTATAATACCTATGGTGAGGGCTTTAAGGCCTTTCCCGATAAGGATGTTGTGCAGGCTGAGTAAATTATAAGAATTAAATATATTTAAGAGTTTTGAATTTAGATATCAATAAATTACGCCCCTTAGTGGGTATGGGCAAGCGCCTTTTCGTCGAGACCTATGGTTGCCAGATGAATGTTGGCGATAGCGAGATTGTGGTTTCGATCCTCCAAGGCGAGGGGTATGTATACTGCGATCAGATCGCCGAGGCGGATGTGATCCTTATCAACACCTGTTCGATCCGCGATAATGCTGAGCAGCGTATCTGGGGTCGTTTGCGCGAGATGCAACACCTGCGTCGTAAGCGCCCAACGTTGGTTGTGGGTGTTATTGGCTGTATGGCCGAGCGCCTCAAGGAGAGTTTGTTGGAGGGTGGCAAGGGTGTCGATTTGGTTGCGGGGCCCGACTCATACCGCGATCTGCCAGCTCTTTTGCGTAGTGCTGAGGCGGGTAGTAAGGGGGTTAATACACTGCTCTCGAGCGAGGAGACCTATGCTGAGATCTCTCCTGTTCGCCTCGACAAGGCGGGCGTGAGTGCTTTTATCGCCATTATGCGTGGCTGTAATAACTTCTGCACCTATTGCGTGGTGCCCTATACTCGTGGGCGTGAGCGTAGTCGCGATGCCGAGACTATTGTGGCGGAGGCACGTTCGCTATTCGAGAATGGCTATCGCGAGGTGACTCTGTTGGGACAGAACGTAAACTCATATAGCAGCGAGGAGGTTAACTTCCCCGAGTTGATGCGTCGCGTGGCGGCTATCTCGCCACTTCTGCGTGTGCGCTTCGCAACGTCGCACCCCAAGGATATGAGCGATGAGCTGTTGGAGGTTATCGCAGCAACTCCTAATATCTGTCGCGCGATCCATCTACCTGCGCAATCAGGATCTACGGCAATGCTCGAGAGAATGAACCGCAAATATACTCGCGAGTGGTACCTTGGCAGGGTCGAGGCCATCCGCCGCATAATCCCCGATTGCGCCATCACTACCGATATTATCGCAGGTTTTTCGTCGGAGAGCGAGGAGGAGCACAAGGCGACACTTTCGCTAATGCGAGAGGTGGGATATGACTTTGCATATATGTTCAAATATTCGGAGCGCCCCGGCACTGTAGCTTCGGAGCGACTGCCCGACAACATCGACGAAAAGATTAAGACAGAGCGACTTACCGAGATCATTAACCTCCAAAATAGACTCTCGGCAGAGCGTAATGCCGAGGATGTAGGCAAGGAGTTTGAGGTGCTGGTAGAGGGCGTTTCCAAGCGCAGCGATGAGCAGATGTTTGGCCGCAGCTCACAAAATAAGGTGGTTATTTTTGACCGCCATAATGTCCAAGTGGGCGACTACGTTAGGGTGAAGGTCACCTCATCGTCGTCGGCAACCCTCTTTGGAGACCTAATAAAATAGATAATGTATTTTGACGAATTAGATTTAGATTACGACCTGCTCGATGCAATCGAGGAGATGGGCTTCGAGACGATGACCCCCGTGCAAGAGCAAACTATCCCCGTAATCTTGGAGGGGCACGACCTGATCGGCTGTGCTCAAACAGGAACCGGTAAGACCGCAGCGTTTGCCCTGCCGCTCTTGAACCAGCTTATCGTGGCGCGCCAAGAGCCCAACTACGACGATACCAAAGTCAAGGCGATCATCATGGTGCCCACGCGTGAGCTTGCTATGCAGATCGATACTCAATTTCAAGGCTTCTCATACTACCTGCCAATCTCCACCACGGTGGTCTATGGTGGTGGCGATGGCAAGACGTGGGATGTGCAGCGCCGTGGTATGTGTAGTGGTGCAGATGTGGTTATAGCCACTCCGGGGCGATTATTGGCACATATCGAGAGTGGCACCATCGACTTCTCGGGGGTGAAGCACTTTATCCTCGATGAGGCGGATCGCATGCTCGATATGGGCTTCTTCGACGATATCATGCGCGTGGTAGGACAGCTACCCAAAAAGCGCCAGACGATAATGTTCTCGGCGACTTTACCTCCCAAAATTCGCAAGATGGCAAAGGAACTTTTGACCGAGCCTAAGGAGATCAATATCGCGATCTCTAAACCCAGTGAGTCGATCGACCAAGGAATCTACGTCTGCTATGAGCGTCAGAAATTGGGACTTGTAAACCACCTCTTCGGTGGCAACTTCGAGGGTAAGGCGCTGATCTTCTCATCCTCCAAACTCAAGGTCAAGGAGCTCAGCTTCCAGCTTAAACGCATGAAGCTCAATGTGGGCGCAATGCACTCCGACCTCGACCAAGAGCGCCGTGAGGAGGTTATGCTCAACTATAAAAATGGAAAGATTGATATCTTGGTGGCCACCGACATTGTGGCACGTGGAATTGATATCGACGATATCGGCACGGTGATTAACTTCGATGTGCCTCACGACCCCGAGGATTATATCCACCGCATTGGTCGCACGGGTCGCGCAAGTGCTACGGGTCGTGCAATCACCTTTGTGAGCGAGATGGAGCAGGGTAAATTCCACCGTATCGAGGAGTTTATCGAGCGCGATGTCAAGCAGTTGGAGATGCCCGAGGAGTTGGGTACAGCTCCCGCATATAACCCTTCGGCACGCCCCGATCGAGGAGGTCGAGGAGGCCGAGGTGGTCGAGGTGGAGGCTCAGGCTCTTCTCGCTCAGGCCGCTCGGGTAGATCATCGGGAGGTGGCAGCAAGTCGCAAGATCGTGGTGGAAAGGGTAGTGCTGAGCGCAAACCCAAAGCCGATAAAGCTGATGTGGTGGTGGCCGAAACAGCTCCCGCAGCTGCTGCGAGCGATGCCGCTGCGACATCATCCACCGAGGCAAAGCCAAAGAGCAAGAAGCGTCGCTTCTATCGCCGCCCCAAGAAATCTAACGCTTCGGAGTAGATTTTGCCGGTGTAATTATTTCAACATCAATAGAATAGCTCTGAGTGGTAACGCTCGGGGCTTTTTTGTGTGGCTGGGGCGATTTCCGAAGATCAGAGTCATGGTGATATTTCACATTTATCTCGCCTCCTACACGTCATTCCCGTGAAAACGGGAATCTTAACACTCCTGCGTTTGTTTAAGATCCCCGCGTTTGTCTAAGATCCCCGCGTTCGCGAGGATGACGAGTAGGGGTGTGGCGACGAGTAGAGGGTGTGGCGACGCGCAGTGGGTGTGCGACGAGCAGGAGTTAGGAGTTCTCCTCGCGCCATTTCGATGGCGACGATCTTTCGAGGCGTGAGAAGATATGCGAGAACGACTCGACCGAGGTAAACCCTGTGAGCGTTGCGATGTTAGAGATCGACATATCGGGAGAGTTGAGCATGACAGCCTTGGCATCCTCGATGCGCAGCGCGGTGACCCAATTCTTGAATGAGCAGCCGTATGTGGCGTTGATATATCGCGAGAGGTAGGTGCGATTGGTATAGATCTCTTTTTGCTACATAACTTATTGATATATCCCCCTTTCGGAACTCTTTCTTTTTGATCCATACGACGATATGCTTTTCGATATGCGCTTTTATCTCGTCGCTCAGACCCATTGTATTTTCGTCGAAGATCTCCACCGGCTCATCGGCTACGGGTTCGTGCGTAATAGGAGAGGTGAAAAGGTGCGAGGTGCTACTTTTCATGATAGCTCGGTGGTAGTTTATATAGATATAGAGTGCGCAGACCAAGAAAGTCATGATGAATAATCCACCAACCCATAGAGGGTATGAGAAGAATGCAGGGGAGATTAGACTAATGGTGGCTAACGCGCAGAAGGTGTGTAGAATACGACTCATAAAGGCGAGCTCAATGCCCTCGAGCGGCGACTCATCCGTGGGGCGATTCTTGGTTCTCTGCAAATAAAAGTAGAGGAACGACGCGAAATGGATAATCAGCAATACGCAAAATAGTGTGTATGAGGCCACAAGGATATGTCTAACGATAGCAGCACTGCCCCAGTATAGGCTTATCCACATCGGTATAGGAAACAGAATGCCAACGGCGAGATGAGTCCTGATAAAAGGTTTGTTTTGGCCGATATCCATTAAGTTATAGCAAGCCAAGGCTGTGAGAGTCGACACCAAACAGTAGGCATTGAGGTTTATTGCAGTAGCCCACTGAGCTCCTTCTTCTCTTAGTGGCGAGAAAAAGTAGACGAAACTTGCGATGGGGATTATTATTATGGCGATGCCGAGTATGCGTGCCGAGCGTTCTATACGACTGCCGTTGAACTCTTTAGGCATAGACTCGAATATCATCTGTACTCCGAGCGCTAAAATATAGCCCATTATGATCTGTTGTATGGTCAGATAGAGTGAAAGTGTCATCGTGGTCTTGAGCTCGCTTAGTTTTTATATGAATTGTCGGTGTTCCTCTCGCGCCATTTTGCGGGAGCAGTGCCCTCGCTGCGCGAAAATATATGGGTGAATGACTCCACCGAGGCAAAGCCAATCAACTCCGAGATCTCGCTAATAGAGTGCTTAGGGTTGCTCAAAAGCAGCCTCTTGGCCTCCTCGAGGCGTAGGGCGGTGATCCAGCTCCTAAATGAGCAGCCGTATGTGGTGTTGATATATCGCGAGAGGTATGTGCGGTTACTCTTGATAGCTTTGGCAACATCGTTTATGGTGATCCCCTTTTGGGTATATCTTTGCTCGGCTATCCACACCTCGAGCGATGAGCCGAGATCTGCCATGATTTTGGCCTTTGTAGCTCCATGGAGGCTACTTCCGGATCCATCATCGCTTATGCAATCGGTGATATTAACCTCGATAAATCGCTCAGTTATATTGAATAACATCTTCTGGTATCCATAGTATATATAGATATAGCACAATACGCCATAGACCATAAATATGAGTTTCACGTAGGGTGAGCAGGTGAAAAATATTGGAGCCACAATACATGTTACAGAGAGTCCAATCATCAGCAGCATTGATTTGGCAATCCACTCAACACATATTATAACATCATCCGAATAGTAATTTTCGATATTTTTTAGAACTCTGCGGTAGTTTATCTCGACCGATGCAACAAGCAAAACGACGATGATTACAAGGAATGAGTATGAGGCTGTCATCACAGTGTCGATTAGCTCCTCTCTTCCACTAATAATGCTAACCCATAGTGGAAGAGGGTAGATAACAATAGCGGCAAATGACAGCTTATAAACAAGCCTATTGAAGTTCTTTCCAAGCATGGAGTGAAATGCGAGAGCCATCAAGATGAAAGTGGCAAAATAGGCGGTAAGGTTTATCGCAGGGGAGATCAGTGCATCGAGATCGAATTGATTATGGCGAGTAGATATAAAGCATGAGATAGGAACAATCAAAAATGCAATACCCATTATCCTCAAGGAGCGTTTGTATAAGCCACTACGCATGTGTTCGGGTAGCGACATGGTTATCATGTGCAGGCCCAAAAACAGCAGCAAACTCATTAATATTTGCCGAATTGTGAAATAAATAGGATAGTCCATTTAATTGAGTAACGGTATTTACTTACACAAATATAGCTAAAAATTACATTGTCAAAATACTACGCGGATTAAGCCTTGGCAAAATGGCTTGTTTTTAGTTGAATCAATATCAATTTACCATGGTCAACGTATATTTTTTTAATCTGTTTTTTAGCATGCAAAAAATGCGGGGGGGTAAATACCTATATACCAGATGATTGCAAAATACACAAATTGAATATACGACAATTTAATCTGATTCCATTGAACCAACGTCTATTTTGTTATTGCACGTGTCGTTTTCAACATAACAAATTGTAACTTTGTAGTATTGTAACTATGCGATTCAGAACTAAAACTAAACTAAATTATTAACTATGGTACCTATTAATGAGAGTATATTTGGATTTAAGTATAGGGTGGTTAAGACCCACGAAACAATGGAGCAACAGCGCTCGCACGTAAACATATTAACACACAACGCGATATTCTTCCAACTTGAGGGAGAACTCTCGATCTCATGGGACGAATTCAAAGATGTTAGGATCAAAGCCGGTGAGCTCTACTTTTTGCCACGCGGAGCAACTGTCTCTGCATGTATCGTAGGAGAGAAGATCCGCTACATTGCTGCGCGATTGGAGCACAGCCTCGATAACTCAGCTATATTTAACGACCTGTTCAAGGATGGCACGCAGTCGATATCGTATACATTCGCGCCATTTCCCATCGAGGAGCCTGTAGCCCACTTCTTGGATTCGATAAGATGCTATATCGTAAATGATATGAATATGGATAGATTGCAGAGCATAAAGTTCCTCGAATTGTATATCCTGCTCCAAGGTTGTTATTCTAACGAGAAGCTTGCTACGCTATTCTACCCCGTGTTGAAGAGTGGGTCAAAGTTTAAGACCTTTATATTAGATAACTACCAAGTCACAGTCTCGATCGACGAGTTGGCAAGGAGGGCAAATATGAGTCGCAGCACATTCGATAGAACCTTCAAAGAGCATTTTGGGATGACGCCACATAAGTGGATCGATATCCAGACAACAATCCTAATCCAGCGCAAGGCCTCCGAGCCAAATGTTACAGTCAAAGATATCATGTACGAGGTGGGAATATATAACTCCTCACAGTTTACACAGCTTTGTAGACGCCTCTGTGGCATGACTCCAACGGAGCTTATACGCAATTGATTTAATTCATAATTTGTAATTAGTACTGATGCATTAACTTTTAAAATTTCGCTGTGATTAATTGATGTGTAAATATATACGGCTAATATTTGACTAAACGATTTGAATTTTATTTAACGTGAGTTCGAAAAAAAGTAGCCACTTCGAATACCACCTTTCCGTCTCACCTTCTCTACGTCATTCCCGCCTGCTCTACGTCATCCCACCTCCTCTACGTCATTCCCGCGAAAGCGGGAATCTTAATCGAGCCCCCTTGCGAGAAGTCTAAGATCCCCGCGTTCGCGAGGATGACGTGGGGGTTCGTGAGGATGACGTGCAAGAGTTCGCAAGGATGACGTGCAAGAGTTCGTGAGGATGACGTGGTGGTTCGTGAGGATGACGTGCAAGGGTTCGCGAGGATGACATGAATGGATGGAATGACGTGTGGGTGACTCCAAACTCTACTCCAAGGTGAAGCTCAAGGTGTCGGTGTAGATCGCCTTCCATGTGACTCCCTGCCATGTTACGCCATCTGTGCTTACATTTTCCGCTTGTTCGCTCGATAACCAGATCTCGCACTGGTCGTTAGGGATGCCTGCGAATGCCCACAAGTCGCCATTTTTATAATCCACAAGGCTACTCAAATTGAGCTTGCGGAGCTTGGTGCAATATTGAAGTGCGCTGCTACCCATGGTGGTTACACTTGAGAGGTCTAACACCTCCACCGACTCGTTGTAGTAGAATGTTCCGCCGATCAGCTCGGTAATTGAATTAAGGTCGACTATTCTGATATATTGCACTATTGGATCCGAGAGTGTTACGCTCCAATCCTCCTCATCGGTCACAATTGATGCATAGGAGCTATACGCCCCCCATCCGCCGAAGCTACCCTCCAACGAGCTCAATACCACGGTCTCCAAAAGTGGGCAGGATTGAACCATGGTGCTGATCGTGGATTCGATATACTTCTCATTATCTGCATCCCACCAACTCACATTATTATCCGTAACATTGGGCATAGATAGATAGGTGAGCGACGTGCATTCAGCGAAAAAAGCACATCCACATGTGGTGAGCGAAGCCAAGCTAAGCTCCTCCAAGGCCGTGCACCCACTAAAGGCATAGTTCCCCACCGAGGTAACGCAGTCCAACCCCGAGATGGTCACAAGAGAGGCGCAGGAGTCAAAGGCATGGGCGCCGATGGCGGTTAGCTGTGGATCATCCGAGGAGAAGTCGACATTGGTAATAGCAGTATTATTAAATCCATAATCCCCCACCGAGGTGACAAGAGGTAGCGAAAGTACTCCGCCGTCAGTATCCGAGGCATACCCCGTAAACGAGGTGCAGCCTTGGAATGTAGATGTATTGATCACATTCAAGCGGCTTAACCCCTCCTTGATATTTAAACTTGTGCAACCCTCAAAAGCCGATACCCCTATGGTATTGATCTCCGGCAAGCTCATATCACCATTATAGTAGCCAATATAGAGACAATCAGTAAAGGCGTAATCGCCTATCGTCGCCAAGTATTCCAAATATACACTGTTGAGCTTGATCTCGTTACACTCATTAAAAGCATGGTCGCCAACATAGGTCGCTTTATCTAAATTTATATAGCTATCCAATACGCTACACCCCGAGAATGCATAGTCGGCAACATAGGTGAATTCGGGACTCAGGGAGCCAACCTCTAACGTCAAGCTGCTACACCCACTAAAGGCATGCTCCCCGACACTCGTAAGATTCGCCAAGTTTACATTGCTAAGCCTCGCACAATCCACGAAGCCAAACTCATCAATCTGCGTAACATTAGTCAGGTCAATCGTTTCGAGCGCCACACAGTCGTCAAAGGCATTCGCATGGATTCGCGTTAGAGAGCTGCCCACCACCTCTATGAGATTCACGCAGTCGACAAATCCACCCTCCTCGACATGGATAACCTCCGCCAAATCGACCTTGGTGAGCGATATGCAATTCTGGAATGCATATTTATCAATCGCCGCGAGGCCAGATGGCAAGACCACCTCGTCGAGTAGCGCCACATCTCTGAATGTTCCCGCAGTTAGGATCGGAGCATCCCCATCGAGCATCACACCATCGGAGGCAACATCGCCATGAGCAGAGTAAAATGTAGGAAAGTCATAAACCCCTCGAAGATCTACCGAGATAAGATACTCGGAGAGCGGATCGCTCGTAAATTCCATATTGCCACTATCATCAATGTAGTAATTAGGCATCATCCCCAAACTATTGGCGGCAATCACAAAGGGGCTCGACTCGCCTCCGTAGTAACCCAATTTACCATCGTGCGACCCCTCGTCGTTTGCGCCAAAGGAGCCTACCACCACAAAGTCGCGTACGTCATCCTCCATGAGCTGAGCCACGCGCAATGCCGTAGAGTAGTAGGTATGCGCCTCCCCCTCGTCATACTCGTTAACGCTATTCGTGAGCGAAGCCCAATATTCGTTATAGGTGATCATCTCGGTAATAAGCCCTAAATCGACATTGCCATAGGCCGCTACGGGATCCTCCTGATCCTCGATCTCGACTTGGCCAAACGATATCTCGTCGGTGCCAATGGAGATGTTGTAAGTGTATTTGTGGTTCATCTCGAAGCTGGTATCATTCCCCTCGTCATCGGTGGGAGCCGGAAGCGATGCCACACCCGAATATACCGTGGTATAGCTCTCATCCTGTGCTCCAACCAAGGTGTAATCTATGCGGATAGCTACACGGTGTGGGTCGGTTTTGCCGTCGCTTATCTCCTGAGGAATTATCATCAACAACTGCTCAATATCGGTATAGCTCGTCCCGTAGGTGATACCCTCGTTGTACTCAAACTCAATCGCAGTGTTCTCGTTATTAAAATATAGCTTATCCTCATCCTCGGGCTCGATCCATTTGCCACTCGCGAAGTTGTACTCCCTCTCTTTCTCGATTCCGATATAGTAGATCTGGATAGCATCCAGTCGCACATTAACCTCGTCGGTAAAATAGATATTAAACCCTATGCTGCTTAGTGCATGGCTAAATCCAAGCTCGAGCGCCGAGCCGCTGTAGCTCTCATTCTCGACGCTGACAACCACTAAATCGAGCTGATCGTAGATACTCGAGGGGGATGTGTAGCGCAGGGAGTAGCTGTCGTAATTGTCGTCATTCTCCACCACGATAAAATCCCTAAGGGGGCTATAAGCAAAGAAACTCATATTGTATTCGGCCGACCAATAGCGATTAACCCCACTGCTCCACCCCGAGCCGCTATAGGAGAGCAGCTCGCTATAATATGGCGTGTTGTCGGCATCCTCCAAGAATGCCGCTATGCTGATCTGCTCATCCGTGCCGATCTGTTTGATCTGCGTGGCGCGTGTCGCCTCCACCGATGTTGAGAATGTTATGATCTGCGAGACGCTGCTCTGCGAGACGTCAATGTCGTTGTGTGTGCAACCCACAAAAATCAAAAGGAGTGCTATATAGGTTCTTCGTTTCATAATTGCTGTTGTTAGTTGGCTCTATCGGGGTCAAGCTCGAGGCTGAGCGTGTAGTGTGTATTGGCCTCTATGGTGGCTGTGTGGGGGTGCCATGTGTAGCTCTTCTCGGTGCCTCCATCGTTGATGGTGAATACGATCTTCCATATCTCGGTCTGGGGCGGGAAGAACACCATATTCTTGGTTGCGAGCAGGTTTGCCGTCTCGTTTGAGGAGCCCTCCTCGGGTGTCGACTCCCATCCGGTCTCTTCGAGGATCGGCACATCGTAATTCGTCGCGTCATAATCATCCGCAGCCATATCCGTCGCGTCTGCCGCGTCGAGGGTTACCGTATAGGTGAGTAGCTCGCTGCTCATATCGCTCCACTCGGTTGTGTCGGAGTTTAGGTAGCAGACAAATTTTTCGTTGGCATAGAAGTAGAATGTAAGCTCAGTAACGGCTATCTCGGTAGGGTAATCGTCGGGCTTTGTCACCTGCAAGTTTAGGCTCGCCAAGCAGCGGGTAAAGGTGAGTGGAATGCTGCTCAACTCTAACATCGCCTCTCGAAATTCCTCCGTAGTATAATTATAATCAGCATAGCTGGTGTGTGCCAACATAAAATCGATCTGGGAGTTTACGGTGATCAGCTCCACTGTCTCATCCTGCTCCTCTGTCTCTCCCTGCTCGGTTACACTCTCGCGGTTCACATAGTAGTATTCGAACATCGCAGCCCCATCGCTATCGTGCACCATATTAACATAGTCGGGGTTATATCCCTCACGAAAAGGGTAGTAACCAATACAATCGAACGTGTAGGGAGCCGTGCCATAGAGAGTGCTAAAAGTCCAGCTCCTCAGGGTGGAGTATATCAGGTTGTTATTCGAATCGACATAAGACCCTTGGTTCGATAAAAGCACCGACTCGGCAAAGCAACCATAGTCGGAATAGTAGTAGTAAAAGTTGTTGAAATAGGCATAGAGTCCAATGTTGTCGCCCACATCGAACGCGGCCGAGATCGTGCCATCGCTTTGCTCACTATACGACACACGCGTCTGCTCAACCTCCTCGACGCTAAAGAGTATAGGATACTCCACCTCCGAGGATAGCTCCTGTTCCACCTCCCTCTCGCACGAGACAAGCGAGGAGACGAGCAGCGCCAAAAAATATATTTTATTGAACTTCTTCATAACTTTAGGTTTTTTGTTGGTATATGGGCGATCAAACCCATATACCATTTGTTACGTCATTCCCAACTCGCCCCTCTTACGTCATTCCCGACTTGATCGGGAAACTTAAATGAGATGTTGCGTTTGTATAAGATTCCCGTTTCCACGGGAATGACGAGGCTGGTTTTGCGACTCGCTCTCTTGCGTCATTCCC
>JBCQVM010000066.1:0-6994 GCA_047173105.1 Rikenellaceae bacterium | reverse complement strand
TGGATTGAAAACAAGCTAAATAATCGTCCTCGTAAAAGACTCGGATACCTCACACCAAATGAAAAATTTAAACAAATTATTAATATGAATTCAGTTGCATTTGCAGGTTGAATTCAGCATAGATAAATTTATGCCAAAGAAAAAGACTAATGTAAAGATGGTTAGCCACAGGATTTACACGCTGTGAGTGCATGACTCTATACGCCTAATCCTACAATTCTAATTTACTAAAGCGCCAATGTATCAGCAAGAATTCGAGAGAATTTTTCTGCTCCTATATTTGACAAGTGATCTGTATCAAAAAAATCATCTGCAACAAATCTTTCGTCATTAAAAAAATCATAGAAATTAAATTCATATCTTTCATTCAGCCTTTTAAGTGTCGAATATACATCATTAATTTGTGTTTGGTTCATTTTTTTTCTATAGGTATGCCATATAGGAACTGAAATAATAGTTAATTCTATATTATTTTTTTTTACAAAACTCTAGTACATGAGATAAGTTATCAAGATCTGGATCGTTTTCGCTTGCAGCATGTCTCTCAAGGGCTGCTGTTGGATCATCCCAATCATCTCGTTTCTCAGCAATAGCATGAGTCTTATCCCAACCAAATTCATCACAAGATAAACTTTTTTGTGTTATTACAGCTCTTAATGTGCTATTAAATAAGGCCATTTCCGTGCACATAAAATTGGATGTAAATGACGATATTTGTGAGAAATTCATATAAATACGATAGCAAATATTACATGCTTTAGCTGTAATATAATGTGAAGATCGTAAAGATACATAACCAACATCCAATATCACATGCTGCAGATTAGGCAGATATGATATATAATTTTCCAATATATAATAATCATATAATAATGGTTGAGATACATTTGCTAAACTAAAGGCTGACTCTGATATTAAATTTGGTTTTACTCCATAATATGTGTGTGAATTACCTAATATAAGCGTCTTTATATTATCTCCATTTTCCATAATATAGCTATGTTTGTATTTATACTGGTTGGGAGTACCTTGCCTAACGATATATTCACATATAGCAATAAGTATAAATATAGTACCACCGATTAACAAAATCTTTACAATAAATTTTTTCATAGCCAATCCTCTTAAAATTGAAAGTAAATAAAATCCCCCTGTACGCCTTGGAATAACAGCACAGACAACGCCAACCCAACATATAGTGCATATCGTACTACAGCATATTTAAACATATATTTATTAGGCAACTGCATAGCGTGCTGCTTATCGCGCTGCAACCACTCAACGATCAAAAACATTATTATGAATAGTAATAGCATTACAACTTTTGCAGGTATACCGCTAATATCAAAGAGCGAGGGGGTAAATATTCGACAAGTATAATCCCAAGCTTCACCAATAGAGTTAGCCCTAAATATAATCCATCCAATCACAACCAGTCCAAAAGTGACAAGCATCTGGAAAGACTCCTTTATGGATGGCAACCAACGCCCCTCGGCTACAACATTCTTATTCTTGCGATTAGACCCCATTAGCATCAACGGCAAGAATAGAAGGGCATGATATGCTCCCCATGCAACGAATGTCCAATTGGCGCCATGCCAAAATCCGCTTACAAGGAAGATTATCATTGTATTTCTGAATTTCATCCATTTGCCGCCTCTACTACCACCAAGTGGTATATAGATATAATCCCTAAACCATGTTGTGAGTGATATGTGCCATTTGCGCCAGAATTCGGCAATGTCTCGTGAGAAATATGGAAAAGTGAAGTTCTGCATTAAGTTTATACCAAACAGCCGGGCTGTACCAATAGCAATGTCAGAATATCCAGAGAAATCGCCATAGATCTGAAATGTAAATAATATCGCTCCAAGAAGTAGTATAAAGCCACTTTGATCGGGATATGTCTCCCATATACTATTAACCTCAATTGCACATCTGTCGGCTATAACCATTTTTTTGAATAAGCCCCAAAGAATCTGGCGAGATCCATCTACCGCTTTTGCATAATCAAAGGTTCGTGTTTTGTAGAATTGAGGCAGAAGATTTGTTGCTCTCTCAATCGGACCAGCAACAAGTTGTGGAAAAAAACTAATATACGCAAAAAGGTCTATAATAGAATGTGTTGGCTTTATTGAGCCTCTATACACATCAATTGTATAGCTAAGCGCTTGAAATGTGTAGAATGAAATTCCTACGGGAAGTAATATATCGAGAGTGATCCAATCTAATTCTACACCAAATGCACTAAAAAGCTTATCAAAATTTTCGCTAAAGAAGTTGAAGTACTTGAATACTCCGAGTATTAAAAGGTTGATAATTACATTAGCCGTAGCATATATTTTTTGGCACGATTCGTGAGGGGGGGGGATTTTGCGCCTTTTCGATCATCAAACCACTAAAGTAACTACATGCGGAGGTAAAAGCAATCAATATGAGAAATCTCCAATCCCACCAACCATAGAATACGTAGCTTACAACTACAATAAATGCGTTCTGCAATTTAAGCGAACGATTAAATACAAACCAATATAACAGAAATACTATTGGTAAGAATAGTAGAAATTCAAATGAGTTAAAAAGCATATTATAGTTTAATTACGATAATTCGTCACAAATATACTACTTTTTTTCTTTTATCGTGTTTTTAAAACAAAAAAGCAATGGTTAACTGCGGGATTTACACGCAGTAGGTGCATGACTCTATACGCCTAATCCTACAATTCTAATTTACTAAAGCGCCAATGTATCAGCAAGAATTCGAGAGAATTTTTCTGCTCCTATATTTGACAAGTGATGAGAATCCATGAAATCATCTTCCGCATCTTTCCCGTCATTCCGCGTCAATTCCCGTCATTCCCGTCTTTCCCGTCTTTCCGCGTCTTTCCCGTCTTTCCCGTCATTCCCGTCATTCCCGTCATTCCCGTGAAAACGGGAATCTTAACACCTTATGCGGAGAGTTTAAGATCCCCGCGTTCGCGAGGATGACGTGTAGATGTTCGCGAGGATGACGTGTAGATTTTCGCGGGAATGATCAAAATAGTAAATCATATAGCGAAATAGTAAATCATATAGCGAAAAAAGTCATACCTATGGCTAAAATAGCAAAAAGTAGGCGTCTAAAAGAGCCTACTTTTGTGTTGTACAGTTATATCACCAAACATAATGATCAGCAAGTTGAGCAAAATAGCAGTGGCGTTGTGCGTCGTTGTACTATCTGCTTCTGCGCATCTTTTTGCGCAGAGAGCGGGTGGTAGAGAGGTAGAGATCAAGATCTACTTCCCCTACGATGTGTGGCAGATCGACTCAGCATATATGGATAACCCCACCACTTTGCGATTAATTGATTCGCTACTTCGCGACACCTTATATATATCAACACTCCAAACTATCGAGATCTCCGCGCAATCATCGCTCGAGGGAGCAATAGGGTATAATAGACGTCTCTCCGAGCGTCGCCGCGATGTCTTGCAGGAGTACTTCACCGAGGCTTACCCCCAGATCGACTCCACACTGTGGTCGTTCAAGGCCGAGCCCGAGAACTGGGAGCTGTTCCGCCAAGCTGTGGAGGAGGATCAAGAGGTACCCGAGCGTGAGAGGGTGCTCGAGATAGTCGACAATGATCGCGATTTAGATAGCAAGGAGTGGCTGCTAAGAACGCTCAACGGTGGACAGACATGGAGCTACCTTAGAGAGAATATCCTCCCCTCGCAGCGCTTTGGTGCCAGTATGCTCTTTATTCCCGTGGTAGCGATAGCCAAGGCGCCGCAGTTCGAGTCGAGGTTCGTGGAGTCGGCGATTCCACACTGTTATTCGCCTGCACCCGAGTCGGAGTTGATCGTCGCTATTAAGACAAATATGATCCTCGATGCACTCTCAGTAGTAAACGTGGGGGTCGAAATCCCAATCGGGGAGCGTTGGAGCGTGGTGGGCGAAGTGGCGCAGTTGGCCTGCGGATTTCACTATGCAGATCGAGTCGTACCATGGTGAGGCGAAGTATTGGCTGGGCGATAGAGCCACCAAGGAGCAGCTGCAAGGGTGGAGCGTAGGAGCTTATGGCGGCTGGGCACGCTACGATATTCAGCCCTTTAGCTCGTCGGGAGTGCAGGGCGAAGTTTTCGACATCGGTGCACACGTAGGCTACTCACGCTCGATAGCTAAGAATCTAAATTTGGAGTTCACCCTTGGGCTTGGATATACCTCGACCGACTACGAGGAGTATGAGATGGTGAGCGACACCGACGAATATGGCGACATCAAGGTGATCCCATATCCATGGACTAAAGAGAGCCTGCGCTCGATCCTCCCCACGCGCTGTGGAGTCTCGCTCGTGTGGCTAATCCGAAAAGAGAGGGGGGCAAAGCGATGAAACATCTACGATACCTACTACTCTTGGCTCTCTCTGCGCTTAGCTCGTGCAACTTCGACCACTTGTACTACCAGACCAGCCTTTTGGCCTTGGTGCAGATCGACGTGGATTGGGAGAGCTCGCACATCACCCCCAATGGCGTTACGGCCTTTGTCTACGATGCCGCGGGCGACCTCTACACCTCGCAACTCAGCAGCGACCCCTATGTGGTCTATCTCAAGCTCCCTGCGGGCACCTATACGGTGGTTCTGCACAACAACAGTATCTCGGAGTTGGATGGGGTCGAGCTGAGGAATATAAGCACCTTGGAGAGTGCTTCGATCTACGCCATAGAGCGCGATGATGAACCCTCGTTCGAGGTGGAGGGCGAAGATATGCTATTTGTCGAGGAGCCCGACGATGTGGTGAGCTGCACGATATCGTGGTCGAGGCGGCCGATATCGAGTACCACTACTATAAGCCCGATGTGTCGGAGTATGAGCAGGAGGTTACCTATCGCTTCGATGCCACGCCGCTGCATATCGTCCACCTCTCACGTATTATTGCCTATATCGATGGCTTGGAGTATGCCGCCGGAGCACCAACCGCTATTCTGCGAGGTATGTCGGGAGGATATAACTTTTACACAGAGTCGACCACCGATGGCGATGTGATGGAGGAGTTCTCGGTCAATACCAAGGTCTCGAAGAGCGACGACGACGATGATAGCTACGACACTATCTATGTCGACTACAACACTTTTGGAATGCACGAAAACGACCCTGAGGATCAGCTTTATTATATGGATATCCGCTTTACACTCGTCGATGGCAGCTACGTAGATTACCACATCGACATCACCGACGATATCCGCACCGAGACCACCGAGACCCAGAATGTCTATATCGTAGAGATGGAGTTGGAGGCACTGCCCGAGACCGAGGGCACTTATACCTTTGACGAAGATAGTGATGGCTCGTTCGATCCATCCTTAGATGAGTGGGTAGATATAGAGGTAAATTTACAGATGTAGAAACATATTAACTATTATTAACTAAATCAAATGATTATGAAAAAATTAATTTTAGCAAGCTTAGCAGCAGCTGTGACGCTTGTAAGTTGCACACAAGAGAGTGTAGTGGATCCATCTATCACGGCGGCCGCTTCGACCAAAACTATCTCTTATTCGCCCTATGCTGGCGCAAGCTCTACCCGAGGCTCGGCCGTTAATAGCAACTCGGATTTCTGTGGGACTGAAGGCTCTTATGGCTCGTTTAAGGTTTCGGCTTATAACGAAACAGATCAGTATTTTGACTTTGATCAGATTACGTACGGTGGTTCAAGCTGGGCAGGCACCACTACCAGATATTGGCCAGCCGAAGATGCTACTTTCCACTTCGGAGCTTATTATCCTGCAGGTGCTACTTTCTCTACAGACCCTGCATTTAGCTATGCTTCGGATGCAAACTCTCTAACATTTGGCTATACCGTAGCTGAGGCAGTTGCAGATCATGAGGATATCATGTATGCAATCACCGACGTTACTTACGACGCTTCGGAGGATCCTGTTGCCGTGAATCTACACTTCAAACACGCTCTAACCCAGATCGCTTTTACCGCTACAAAGGATGATGACCTTGCCGTAACTGTTAACTCGGTTACAATCTGTAATGTCGTGGATAATGGTACGTTTAAGGCTACCGCTACAACAACTGATAGCAACGTAAGTGGTGGCACAACTGCCAACGCAAGTGTAACCACTTCAAATGCAGGTAGTTGGACTCCTGCAACAGCAGCTGCCAACTCCAGTACTAACACAGCTAACGAGTCTGAAAATATTCAGCACTATGCGGCGGCAATGAGTTATGACAATGACGAAAGCTATACAACAGTAACAAAATCAACAGTTGTAGCTCTCTCTGACGCTACCGACGTCCTAATGCTTTTGCCACAAAAGCTTACTGCATGGAGTGATAGCAAAACATATACAGCTTCAGGCTCAAACGATGGTGTAGCTTACGGTACCGACTCATACCTTGCAATCGTATGTACAATCGCTGACTCTACGGGCGCAGTTATCGTTGACGAGGGTACAGTTTACGTTCCATTCGATTCTGCAGTAAATTATAATGGAGATGAAGATACAACAGATACAGGCGAAGATAGCTGGCAAGCAGGTTACAAGCTAACCTACAACCTACACTTCGGAGGTGGTTACTCTGTTCCCGGAGGAACTACTCCTGAGCCGGGTGAGGTTCC
Source organism: Rikenellaceae bacterium (assembly GCA_047173105.1). Classification (GTDB taxonomy): domain Bacteria; phylum Bacteroidota; class Bacteroidia; order Bacteroidales; family Rikenellaceae; genus Alistipes. The sequence continues at coordinate 387 of JBCQVM010000066.1, read as the reverse complement.
CGATCCAGACGATGCAGTTTTGACACTTCGCACGATCACTTATACAGTGACAGTTGACGAGTGGAAAACACCTTCTTCTGATTCAGACGTTAGTTTGTAATAACCACATACCCACCAGCCTCGTCATTCCCGTGGAAACGGGAATCTTATACAAACGCAACATCTCATTTAAGATTCCCAATCAAGTCGGGAATAACGCAAAGGGAAGTTAAGATTCCCGATCAAGTCGGGAATGACGTAAGAGGGGCGAGTTGGGAATGACGCAAGAGAGCGAGTCGCAAAACCAGCCTCGTCATTCCCGTGGAAACGGGAATCTTATACAAACGCAACATCTCATTTAAGATTCCCAATCAAGTCGGGAATAACGCAAAGGGAAGTTAAGATTCC
>JBCQVM010000019.1:0-34223 GCA_047173105.1 Rikenellaceae bacterium | reverse complement strand
GCAGCTCCTCGTCGCGCAGCTCCTCGTCGCGCAGCTCATCCTCGGGCAGCAGCCGTAGCTCATCCTCGGGCAGCTCATCGAGATCATCGTCATCGAGCAGTTCTTCACGCGGGCGTTAAAGTATAACGTTTAGCCATAACCCACATTTTGGAGCACAATTTGTGGGTTATCTCTACTAACTCTAATAATTAAAGATAGATATGAAACATTTCTCTGCGCTCTCAGCCATCGCTGTGGCTGCGTGCATGCTCTCGACATCGGTGCTTCAAGCTCAAACGTATGGTGGTGCCGTGCTCGACCACGACATCATGATGCCCTCCGAAATTGCATCTCTCTCGCAGAACCAATCCTTTGGCACCGCTCGCTCGATGGCGATGGGTGGCGCATTCACATCGTTAGGTGGCGATATCGCCTCGGTGGGGATCAACCCCGCAGGATTGGGTATGTTCTCCCAAGAGGTAGTCTCATTCACTCCGATGCTCTCGACTGCCGAGGCCGAAACTATGAGCTCACCATCGTGGGTTGGCAACAATAAAACCTCGTTTGGCTTTGCTAATATGGGCGCCACATTCAACCTCGCACAACGTGCAAAGGGGTCGCTAATCTCGCTCACGGCGGCTATAGCCTACAATCGCTTGGCCGACTATAATACACAGATGTCATACTCTTCGGAGAGCCTCTACAACGCATCGAATGGCAATACTGTCCCCTCGATCATCGATATATATGGCTCACAATTGGCTGGCGCGTCGATCTACCCCGACTCGGATGGCTCGATGAGTTACGACAACGACCCCCGCTACTGGAACGCGCAGGAGGCATATATGACCTATATGCTCGACCCTACTTCGGGCAACTCGGGATGGACAACCAACACCTTGGGGCACAACGCTTCGATCATGAGCTCCTACGAAGTGGAGCAGAGCGGACGCTCCGACGAATACCTATTCGCCTTGGGCGGTAACATCGGCAACTACCTCTACTTCGGTGCGACATTCAGCCTTCAGGAGATCAGCCAAACCACCAAGTACAGCTACCAAGAGGAGTATGGATACTTCGCCGATGGTGATGGCGGTTATGCCTACGCCTCGGCCGACTCCACTACGCCCCTCGACTCGCAAGCAGAATACACCTACATATGGCAGGAGACATCGCTAAGTGGCTCGGGCACGAACCTCAAATTGGGTCTTATCGCCCGCCCCACCCGCTCTCTACGTATCGGTGCGGCATTCCACACCCCCACCTACTACACTCTGGCGCGCAGCTACCAGACATACACTGAGAGCCTTATTATCGACAACTCCGACGATAGTTCGGTGCGCTACTCCACCGAGTCATACGTATTTATCGACAACTATGAGTATAGCTGGAAGTTCCGCACCCCCGCAAAATTGCTGTTGGGAGCCTCCTACCAAGTGGGCAACTTCGGTATCCTCTCGCTCGACTACGAGCGCCAATGGTACAACTGGATCAGGGTGAGCAACGCCCCGGGTGACCTCTCGTCGCAGGACTACAAGAGCGAGTATCAAAACTACTACAAACCCACTTCGACCCTGCGTGCAGGCCTCGAGGTCAAACCAATACCCACCGTGGCACTACGTGTGGGAGGTGGCACCACAAGCTCCATGATCAAGGATGAGTCGCTCTGCTACAGCTCCCCCACACCCACCGATAGCTACTATGTCACTTGCGGCGTTGGATTCCAATTCTCCGCCTCGACCTCGCTCGACTTAGCATACCAATTCTACCGCCAGAACTACACCTCCTACTACCTATTCTATATGGAGGACTCGGATGGCAACTTCACCGGTAGCAACCTGTTCGACACCTCACTGAGCCGCAACTATATCAGTGCTACTTTGACTATTCGAATATAATTTTGCAGCTTAGGACTGCCTCCGGCGGGTGGGGATTGCACCCCCACGGGTGCGTAGTCTTTCCTTTGCGATTTTGGGCTTTGATCGCTTTTGCGCTCAAAGTTTTAATAAGTCTTAAATTTTATGTACCAAGCAAGCTTGAACATAAAATTTAAGACTTATTAAAATTATCAAGCACCATTCTGGTGCTTGACCCAAACCCGAATTAAAACCACCACCTAATACATCCGCCCCAACTTGATCCGCAATCCCTAACACGTCATTGCTAAAACCCCTCCACGTCATTCCCGTGAAAACGGGAATCTTATGCTTTCCGCAATATTATATGTAAATTAAGATTCCCGATCAAGTCGGGAATGACGCGAGGGATTGGTGTCAACAATGACATGCTTAGAAATAAGAGACTCATTTAAACTTTGAACAAAGCGAAAAGCCCAAAACCGCAAAGCAGTGCACCTGCGGGGGTGCAATCCCCGCCCGCCGGAGGCAGTCCCAAACCCCCTTCAACCAAACACCAAACCGCAACATAAAGAAAACCCTTGCATAATTCTACAATTATGCATACCTTTGTCTGTTAAAAAGTTAAACATCCCAAATTTATGGAATATAATTTCAAAGAGTTAGAGTCGAAGTGGCAATCGCTTTGGGCGGAGCGCCAAACATACAAGGTAGAGGTAGATCCCTCACGCCCAAAATTTTACGTTCTCGATATGTTCCCCTATCCTTCGGGGGCGGGTCTGCATGTGGGTCACCCATTGGGTTATATCGCTTCGGACATCTATTCGCGCTACAAGCGTCTCTGTGGATTTAATGTTCTACACCCTATGGGCTACGACGCCTTTGGCCTACCTGCCGAGCAGTATGCAATACAGACGGGGCAACACCCTCGCATCACTACCGAGCAAAATATCGCACGCTACCGCGAGCAGTTAGACAAAATCGGCTTCTGCTTCGATTGGAGCCGCGAGGTACGCACCTCGGAGCCCGACTACTACAAGTGGACGCAGTGGGCATTTGTCAAGATGTTCGAGCACTACTATAACAACCTCACTCAAAAGGCTGAACCCATTTCGGAGCTCGTGGCGCACTTCGCTGCGCATGGCTCACAAGGGGTTGACGCACCTTGCACCACAGCGGTGAACTTCACTGCCGAGCAGTGGGGAGCGATGAGCGAGGCGGAGCAAGAGGCTATACTTCAAGGCTTTAGATTAGCCTACCGCGCCGACACTATGGTCAACTGGTGTGCTGAGTTGGGTACTGTCTTGGCCAACGACGAGGTCAAAGAGGGTCTCTCGGTTCGTGGAGGCTTTCCCGTGGAGCAGAAGCGCATGAAGCAGTGGTCTTTGCGCGTTACGGCCTATGCCGAAAGGATGCTTAAGGGGATGGAGAAGTTGGAGTGGAGCGAGTCGCTCAAGGAGATCCAGCGCAACTGGATCGGCCGCTCGTTGGGAGCTCAGATGTTCTTCACGATTGCGGGCAGCGACAAACAATTGGAGATCTTCACCACACGCCCCGACACAGTTTTTGGAGTTACATTTATGGTTATCGCACCCGAGCACGAGTGGGTCGAGGAGCTTACAAGCGATGCTCAAAGAGCTGCCGTAGAGGAGTATGTGGCGATGGCCAAGAAGCGCTCGGAGCGTGAGCGTATCGCCGACACCAAGCGCGTGAGTGGCGTTGACACAGGCGCTTTTGCGATCAATCCACTCACAGGCAAGCAGATCCCGATCTATATTTCGGACTACGTTTTGGCGGGCTACGGTACGGGTGCCATCATGGCGGTTCCTGCGCACGACTCGCGCGACTGGGCTTTCGCACGCCACTTCGGACTCGAGGTGACACCAGTGGTCTCGGGTGGCGATATCGAGGAGGCATCCTACGACGCTAAGCAGGGTACTATGATCAACTCCGACTTCCTCAATGGACTCGATGTCAAAGAAGCGATCCCCACAATGTTTGCCGAGATCGAGAAGCGTGGCTTGGGCAAGAAATTGGTGAACTACCGCCTGCGCGATGCGATCTTCTCGCGTCAGCGCTACTGGGGCGAGCCATTCCCTATATATTATAAGGGCGATGTAGCATACACGCTCAGCGAGGACAAGCTCCCGCTGGAGCTCCCCGCAATCGAGAACTTCGGCCCCACAGAGGCAGGAGAGCCACCTTTGGCACGTGTCGAGGGATGGTGCACCGCCGAGGGAGATCCATTTGAGCTCTCTACGATGCCCGGCTTTGCGGGGTCATCGGCATACTTCCTCCGCTATATGGATCCCCACAATAGCGAGGGGTTAGTAGGGCGCGAGGCTAACGAATATTGGCGCAATGTCGACCTATATATCGGTGGTATTGAGCATGCTACGGGTCACTTGATGTACTCTCGTTTCTGGAATATGTTCCTCTACGACTTGGGCTACATCTGCGAGGCGGAGCCATATAAGAAGTTGGTGAACCAAGGTATGATCCAAGGTCGCTCGAACTTCGTCTACCGCATTGTGGGCACCAACAAATTTGTGTCGCTCTCGCTCAAAGAGCAGTACGAGACCCAAGAGATCCACGTGGATGTCAACATCGTCAAGAACGACTACCTCGACCTCGAAGCATTCAGCGCTTGGCGCCCCGAGTATGCCGACGCAGAATTCATCCTCGAGGATGATCGCTACCTCTGCGGATGGGCTATCGAGAAGATGTCCAAATCGATGTACAACGTGGTGAACCCCGATATGATCGTCGAGAAGTATGGCGCCGACACTCTGCGCATGTACGAGATGTTCTTAGGCCCTCTCGAGCAATCTAAACCTTGGGACACCAACGGAATAGATGGTGTGCACAAGTTCCTTCGCAAGTTCTGGAGGTTGTACCACAATCGCGAGAATGAGCTACTTATTACCGACGAGGCTCCCACCGATAGCGAGCTAAAGTCGCTGCACAAGACCATCAAAAAGATCCGCGAGGATATCGAGAACTTCTCGTTCAACACCTCCGTAGCGGCATTTATGATCTGCCTCAACGAGCTCGGTGAGTGCCACAAGCGCGCCATAATCGAGCCATTAACGGTACTTATCGCACCTTTCGCACCACATATCGCCGAGGAGCTTTGGGCATTGGCGGGCAACGAGGGCTCTGTATTCGACGCCTCATACCCTGTTTGCGAGGAGAAGTACCTCGTTGAGAGCTCATTCGAATACCCCGTGATGATGAATGGCAAGCTCCGCTTCAAGCAGAGCTACGACCTCTCACTCACCGCCGCCGAGATCCAAAAGGATATTCTAAGCAAGGAGACAGCCCAAAAGTGGCTCGAGGGTGCTACGCCGAAAAAGGTGATTGTGGTGCCGGGTAAGATTATTAATATCGTATATTAATATTTTTAGGAAGACTGACGTCAGAAAATAATATACAGCGTCATTCCCGACTCCATCCATCATTCCCGACTCTCCATCCGTCATTCCCGACTCCATCCGTCATTCCCGTGAAAACGGGAATCTTAATTCATTTGTCACATTGCGCTTGTTTAAGATTCCCGTTTTCACGGGAATGACGTGTGTATAGTGTACGGCGAGACGATAGAATAAAACCACCTCCCAGAGCAAATCGACCGAAACAATTAAATTTCGATGTAACGCTTCATAATTGCATAGATGGTGAGGCCGCCGAGGGAGCGGATCCCCAACTTCTCAAAAATATTCTTGCGGTGTGTGATCACCGTGGTCAGTGCGATATTGAGCCTCTCGGCGATCTCCTTGTTGATTAGTCCCTCGACCAAGAGGCGCGCCACCTCGATCTCGCGGGGCGAAAGTAGGTCGGTTGGCTCCAAACTCTCGTTGGAGGTGTGCAGAGGAGTGCCGTGCGCATGGCTATGGAGGCTCTGGATAGATTCCAAAATTGCTTGCTCGGGTTGCTGAATGTCGATCTGGGGGAACCCTTGCAGCGCCGAGGAGTTGGCCGTGCCATTGCTCAGCGCGATGCACTTATGGCGCAGTGGATCAAGCGTTGCGATATTCTCCAAGAGCAGCTGTGCCGAGACGAAGATATGGAACACATCACAGGGATCGATCTGCATAAGCTCCTCGACGGTGTCACACACCTTGACGGCGGCAAAGGGGAGGATCTTAGAGAGCATATCCCTAAGGCCAATGCTACTCAAAGTATTGGGCGTCAATATGATGATAAGTGGGATCGCTCTATTCATGGTGGTAGGGTTCATTCTTAAGAATCGTAAAGGCACGATAGATCTGCTCGGCAAAAATTGCGCGTACAATCTGGTGCGAGAAGGTCATCTTGGAGAGCGACACTTTGGAGTTCGCACGCTGATAGACCGCCTCGGAGAAGCCATAAGGCCCCCCAATGATGATCAGCAAGCGCCTCACGCCACTATTCATCCGCTTCTGCAACCACATAGCGAAATCCACGGAGCGATACTCCTCGCCACGCTCATCTAACAGCGTCACGAAGTCGCTGTCGGTGATCTGGCGCAGGATCATCTCGCCCTCGGCCGTGCGCTGCTGCTTGACCGTTAGGTTCTTAGTTGCTTTGATGTCGGCAAGTGTGGTGATCGAGAATTTGCAGTAGTGGTTCACGCGCTTGGCATACTCCGCCACGATCTGCTCTACCAACTTCGAGTCGGTCTTTCCGACCACTAATAGTTCGATATTCATCCCCTCGCGTTAGTTTATTGTTAGATAGTCGCTATTCCACTCGCCATCGGCACCCACATAGATTATTGGGCGCTGCGACTCGACCCCCTTGAGCCACTGGTAGGCCTTATACATATTATATCCATTGCCCGACGCCGAGCCTAAAGAGTAGGCCACAACGCAGCTAAAGTTGCGTGTGCGATAGTACATCTTCTGCACTCTTTCGAGGTACTCCCCCGCTAACTTGGGGTCGTTCGATGGGCTGCCACCGAGGGTTCGATCGTCGGCTCCCGCAGGGGCATTTATCGCCGCTTGGTCGATCACGTAGAGCCCAACCTTGTCGCACATCTGGTAGTACCAAATGGGTTGCGGGGTCGATGGCATCACTGTATTGTAGCCCTTGGATTTGATCTCTTGCAGCTCCTTTTCGCACTGCTCCTCACCTCCTAAAGCATTGTAGTCTATCGCCTTAAGGTTGATTGACTTGCCTGCCACCTCGAGTGTAGTGCCGTTGTATTCGGGCACAAAGTAACCCACCGAGAATGGTGTGTAGCCGCTTGCCACACCTGTGCGCTTGGTGTAGAGCATCACCGAGTAGAGCGGCTGATCAGCAAAGCGCGTTGTGGGTCGACCTATCACCTGCATACCAGTGGTAGCGTCGGGCGACCAGCGATACTTCTCGGCATCGTAAAGGTATGGTGCAAAGCGGATTGTGTCGATAGCACCGGCAGCCACAGTAGCCTTGGTGGTGCTGAAGTCGAGCAGCTTGCCCGCAGGGTCGTATACGTCGAAACCCACCTCAATCTGCTCGGGGTAGTTAAACGAATTGGTGACGATAACATCGAGAAATAGGCGCGCATCCTTGCCGTCGTTAATGGGGCTTATCGTAGCGCAATAGTCCATGATTCGTAGGCGACTCTGCGTGTAGATATAGCTGCCATCCAGCGGTTTACGCCTACTCTCTTCCACGCCTTGCGCCAACTGCTCTAACTCTGAGTGGCGTGCTACAAGCGAGATATTATTGCTCCCTACGCGCAGATACGACGAGATATTATAGTCGGTAGGCGTGGCGCTATCCTCGCACTGGGCAACCTGCACCCCATTCACCGAAAGGGTGTAGCCCTGCCCCACACTCTCGAGATGGAGGTAGACAACGGCATCGACCCAGCTCTGCGGCATCTCGAGGATTTGCTCGCGCGTGATCTCGCCAAACGAGGTGGAAACAGCCGTGGGAGTAAACTCAATATAGTTGTCCGACACGCTGCGCTCACCACTCATGGCATCCTTGCGTAATATATAAGGTGCTACCTCAGAGCGCATTACAACCTGCCCAAAGAGCGATGGCACAACTGCGACAAGCGCTATAGTTATCTTTAAAATTCTCGAAATCATCTCTGTCGTATTTATTTCCTACAAATTTACAATTTTTTTTTTGATTCTACAACCTTGCTACTTTATTCCTTGCTGGCCATTTGCGCTTTGTGGCTTATAGCAACTATTAAGCAGTCATTCCCTATTTCACACACAACCTCTATCACGTCATTCCCTGTCCTATCACGTCCCGACCCTCTCCACGTCATTCCCTGCCCTCTCCACGTCATTCCCGTGAAAACGGGAATCTTAATTCACTTACAATCGTTGCGTTTGCATAAGATTCCCGATCGAGTCGGGAATGACGTGGAGAGGGCAGGGAATGACGTGGAAAGGGTCGGGAATGACGTGGAAAGGGAGGTGTGGGAGGTGTGACGAAAAAAAATTATAATAACCCCACAAAAAATATCCGTAACTCTTGATTATTAAAGAATTATTCGTATATTTGCAGCCCATTCGCATATTTATATCTTGCAAGGGGCTAATATTAATTTAACGAGCGATTGTATCGCAATTTATTCCACAATGGAAGAGACAAAAACATTTGTTTCAAACGAGAATTTCGATTGGAACGCATTTGAGAACGATCTTGGCGTTTATGACCAAGAAAAAGCAACAATCTCTGAGGCTTACGACAAAACCCTTTCTAACATCGCTGTAGGCGAGGTAGTTGACGCTGCTGTAGTTGGCGTTAACAAGCGTGAGGTAGTAGTAAACGTAGGTTACAAGAGCGAGGGTATCATCTCTATCTCTGAGTTCCGCTACAACCCTGAGTTGGCAGTGGGTGACACAGTTGAGGTATACGTTGAGTCTGTAGAGGACAAAGGCGGTCAACTTGCACTTTCACACAAGAAAGCGCGTCAGCTCAAATCATGGGATCGTGTTAACGAGGCTATGGAGAAAGAAGAGATCATCAAGGGTTACGTTAAGTGCCGCACTAAGGGTGGTATGATCGTTGATGTATTCGGAATCGAGGCCTTCTTGCCCGGTTCTCAGATCGACGTTAAGCCAATCCGTGATTACGACGTATATGTCGACACAACTATGGACTTCAAGGTGGTTAAGATCAACCAAGAGTTCCGCAACGTAGTTGTATCGCACAAAGCATTGGTTGAGGCTGACCTCGAGGCTCAAAAGCACGAGATCATGTCGACACTTAAGAATGGTAACATCTACGAGGGTATCGTTAAGAACATCACCTCTTATGGTGTATTTATCGACCTTGGTGGCGTTGACGGTCTTATCCACATTACTGACCTTAGTTGGGGTCGCGTTAACCACCCAGAGGAGATCGTATCTCTCGATGAGAAGGTTAAGGTTGTTATCATCAACTTCGACGAGACTAAGAAGCGTATCGCACTTGGTCTTAAGCAACTTACTCCACACCCATGGGAGGCTCTCAACACCGAGCTTAAGGTTGGTGATGTAGTTAAGGGTAAGGTAGTTGTGATGGCTGACTATGGCGCATTCGTTGAGATCTCAACAGGCGTTGAGGGTCTTATCCACGTTTCTGAGATGTCTTGGAGCCAACACCTCCGCTCTGCACAAGAGTTTATGAAGGTTGGTGACGAGGTTGAGGCAGTTATCCTCACTCTCGACCGCGAGGATCGCAAGATGTCACTTGGTATCAAGCAGCTTTCGGCTGATCCATGGGATGGCATCGAGACTAAGTACCCAGTTGGCACTAAGCGCGACGCTAAGGTTCGCAACTTCACCAACTTCGGTGTATTCGTTGAGATCGAAGAGGGTATCGACGGCTTGATCCACATCTCTGACTTGAGCTGGACTAAGAAAGTTAAGCACCCGGGTGAGTTCACATCTGTAGGCGCAGCTATCGAGGTTGTAGTTCTCGAGATCGACAAGGAGAACCGCCGCTTGAGCCTTGGCCACAAGCAGTTGGAGGAGAACCCATGGAACGAGTTCGAGGCTAAATTCAGCGTTGACACTATCCACCAAGGTACCGTTACCGAGGTTAACGACAAGGGTGTAGTTGTATCTTTGGGCGAGAACGTAGAGGGCTTCTGTCCTGCACGTCACTCAGTTAAAGAGGATGGTACAACTCCTGTTGTAGGTGAGTCAATCGAGTTCAAAGTTATCGAGTTCTCTAAGGCTACTCGCCGCATCACTCTCTCTCACGCTCGCATCTATGAGGCAGCTAAGCGTGCAGAGGTTGCAGCAGACAAAGCTGAGAAGCGCGCATCGGCAGACGCAACTAAGTCTTCAGTTAAGAAGATCAACGCATCTGTAGAGAAGACCACTTTGGGCGACATCGCAGGTCTTGCAGCTCTCAAAGCAGCAATGGAGCAAGAGGAGAAATAATCCTTCGGCCTTTTATATTGATGGGTGATCCTTTTTGGGTCACCCATTTTTTCTTGCCTCCTCGACCCCCTACGTCATCCTCGCGAAAGCGGGGATCTTAAAGGGGGACTTTTGCACTTTCTTTTTTAAGATTCCCGTTTTCACGGGAATGACATGGAAGGACGGGAATGACGAGGCGGGGTGGGAATGACGAGGCGGGGCGAGGATGATGTATTGTCTCGGTGAGATTCCTGCCTTCGCAGGAATGACGGGGTGAGGTGCGGGCGTCGCAGTGCAGGGCGCAAACGCCTTGCGCAGCGATTTGCTGGCAATTACCTGCCACTTCTTTACGATTTATTCGATAAATAGCACTACTTTAGAGTTTTATTATTATATTTGTCGAAATTTTTGAACAACTTTTTATGTTAAGTAGACACATTGCAGATAAGCTGCACCAATTCGAGACCCCATTTTACCTTTACGATATGGGGCTATTGCGCCAAACTTTAGAGAGTGTGGTTTATGAGTCAAAGAGATATGGATATAAGGTACACTACGCGATCAAGGCGAACTTCGACGATCGCATCTTGGATGCTATCCGTGAGTATGGTTTGGGCATCGACTGCGCGAGTGGCAACGAGTTGCGCAAGGCGATCGAGTGTGGCTTCGACCCCAAGGGCATTGTCTACGCTGGTGTAGGCAAGCGCGACAAGGAGATCGCCTATGCCATCGACCAAGAGATCTTCTCGATCAACTGCGAGTCAATTCAGGAGTTGGAGGTGATCAACCAGATCGCTCTAAGCAAGGGTAAAGTGACTAACATCGCGCTACGTATCAATCCCGATATCGACCCCAAGACAAACCACTGCATCGACACAGGTCAAGCCGACAGCAAGTTCGGAATCTCGTACGAGGAGGTGATGGAGAATGCTGCACGCATCCAAGAGCTCAAGGGACTCAACATCATCGGTTTGCACCTGCATATCGGTTCGCAGATCCGTGAGTTGCACGTCTTTGAGAATATGTGCAATAAGGTCAATGTGATCGTCGAGAACTTAGTTAAGTTGGGCTTCTCGTTCGATTTTATCGACGTGGGAGGTGGACTTGGCGTAAACTACGATGTGCCTGAGAATGAGCCTATTCCCAACTTTGCATCGCTCTTCTCGATCGTCAATAACCACCTCAAGGTGGGCGACCGTGAGGTGCACTTCGAGTTTGGTCGTTCGATCGTTGCGGAGTGCGGCGAGCTTATCACCAAGGTGCTTTTCAACAAGACTACAGCCACTGGTCGTCGTCTACTTATCGTCGACGGAAGTATGACCGAACTGATGCGCCCTGCGCTCTACGGCTCGTACCACAATATCGAGAATGTAACCTCCAAAGAGGAGGCAACAACCAAATATACGGTGGTGGGTACCGCCTGCGAGTCGACCGACGTATTCGACGAGAATGTCTCGCTCAAGCGCACGCAGCGTGGTGACCTGCTTACACTTAAGTCGGCCGGTGCTTATGGCATGTCGATGGCATCGCGCTACAACCTCCACGATCTACCTGCGGCAGTCTACAGCGACCAGATCGAGTAGTGATGTGGCTACTGTTAGCATTTCTCTCTGCCGCACTGCTTGGTCTGTATGATGTAGCCAAAAAGGTGGCACTTCGAGACAATGCGGTTCTACCCGTGTTGCTTCTCAATACACTCTTCTCAACCCTGCTCTTCGCTCCCTTCTTGGTGAGCGCAGTGGCGGGGTTCGATCTTTTCGAGGGCACAATGTTCCATATCGAGGCGGAAGGATGGGGTGCCCACCTATTGGTCATCCTCAAGTCCGCTATCGTGCTCAGCTCGTGGATTTTCGGCTACTTCGCCCTCAAGCACCTGCCGCTAACTATCGTCGGGCCAGTCAACGCCACACGACCCGTGATGGTGCTGCTTGGTGCGATGCTCCTCTTTGGCGAGCGCCTTAACTTGTGGCAGTGGTCGGGAGTGTTGCTCTCGATCCTCTCGCTATTTCTGCTCAGCATGGCAGGGCGCAAGGAGGGGATCAACTTTGCACGCAACAAATGGGTGCTGCTCTTGGCCGCCTCCGCCGTGATGGGTGCCGTGAGTGGGCTCTACGACAAGTTTATCATGCGCGAACTCAGCCCAATCTTCGTGCAAAGCTGGTATAACCTCTACCAACTCGTGATGATGAGCATCGTGGTGGCGATCCTATACCTGCCCCGCCGTGACTCGACAACCCCCTTTAGATGGTCGTGGGCAATTCCATGTATCTCGATTATTCTCTCGTGTGCCGACTTCGCATACTTCTACGCCCTCTCCGACCAAGAGGCGATGATCTCCGTGGTCTCGATGGTGCGCCGCAGCTCGGTGGTTGTCTCATTCGCCTTTGGCGCTATGATCTTCCGCGAGAAGAACCTGCGCACAAAGGCTCTCGACCTACTGCTTATCATTGTCGGAATGGTGCTGCTCTATATCGGCAGCCGCGGTTAGTATAAATATATTTTAGCGAAAGCTCGTCATTCCCGACTCGATCGGGAATGACAACTTTTGAGGAACAGAGGGTAAGTCCACCTCGTTTTTGGGTCAAACACCAGAGGTGTTTGAAATTTAAATAGTCGCTTATTTTTCTGCTCAAGCTTGCTTGTTGCAGAAAAATAAGCGACTATTTAAACTTTGAGCAAAGCGAAAAGCCCAAAATCGCAATAAAGTACGCACCCGCGGGGGTGCTATCCCCGCCCGCCGGAGGCAGTAAGAAAGCAGTGAGAAACCAGCGCCTGAGCCAAGGCCGCGCAAGCTGTGTCGACCTGCCAGAGTGAGAATGGGTCGCCGACACGGTTAGATATTGCACGCAGCTGCATGCAGCGGACTCCGGCGCGTTGGCATACGGCCATAAATGCGGCGCCCTCCATATTCTCGATCTGGGCAGTGGGTGCTTGACACTCGAGCGACGTGTTCACGCTGTTGGATGATACTTGGCGCAGAGATGTTCGCGCCTCGCAGGTATACTTCACGCCAAATCGCTCGGGCAGCGCCTCGATCTGCTCGGAGCAGACCTCAACCACCTCGCCTATAGCAACATCATCAAGGTCATAGCTCCCCGCAATACCACCTAAAACCAATGTCGGAAATGGTGCAGAGCAGGATGAGAGCGAGGCAATCAGCGAGGCTGTAGTAGCAGCACACTCGGCACCACCCACACCACAAATCACTATTTGTGCTGCGGGGCAAGCCTTGCGGAAGGGTGCAGCCTCCAACTCAGTTGCGAAGAGGATGATCATCTTAGCGTGCCATAAACTCCTCGATCTGCTCGACAGATGCGGGGATATACTTATCGCCAAGCAGCTCATTGCCGCTCTCGGTGATCACCAAGTCGTCCTCGATGCGGATTCCGCCGAACTCACGCAATTCGTTGAGCTTGTCGTAGTTCACAAAATCGGTGTAGAGACCCTCGGCGCGCGACTGGTCAATCAGCGCTGGGATAAAGTAGAGACCCGGCTCGTCGGTAATTACACAACCGGGGCGCAACTGCCACTCGCTGCGATAGATGCAGGTGCCCGAGGCTGCTGCACGCTCGGCGAACTCCGAGAAGTCGAAGCTACGCTCGCCGAAGCCCTCGCAGTCGTGAACATCCATTCCCAAGCCGTGGCTCAGGCCGTGCGGCATCACAAGGGTCATCGCCTTAGATGCAATGATGTCGTCGAGCGAACCACGCAAAATCCCCATCCCCTTAAGCCCCTCGGCCATAACACGATATGCCGCCTCGTGGAGGTCGTTGTAGCGCATTGGGCGGGCAATATCCATCACGTGGTCATGAGCTGCCAACACTATATTATATAGGTCTCGCTGCAAGGGAGTAAATTTTCCGCTGACAGGATATGTTCGCGTATGATCCGAGCAGTAGCCATCGAGGTTCTCTGCGCCAGCATCGCAAAGGAAAAGGCGACCATTTTGGAGAATGCCATCTTGGTTGATATTATGCAAGGTCTCACCATGTTGCGAGCAGATCGAGGGGAACGAAACCCCCTGTCCATAGCCGCGTGCAACCCCCTCGAGAGCTCCAGCAATCTCTCGCTCGCAGACTCCCTCGCGGCACATCGACATCGCTGTGGTGTGCATGCGGTAGCCAATCTGGAAAGCATCCTGCATCGAGGCGATCTCCTCCTCAGATTTAATCTCACGCATCTCGGCCATCGAGAAGATAAAGTCAGCCGACTTGTAGGTGTGCAGCATCGAGGGAGCAATACCCAATAGGTCGGAGAGTTGAAGCTTCACCTCACTGCGATATGGCGGCAAGTAGTGCGTGCGGCGTCCAGCGCGCAGAGCACGCTCAATATATCCACGAAGCTCGCTCATGGGGCGCGTGTCGCTCACCCCCACCGTTGCACCCAACTCGCTGAGCGAGGGCTGAGGCCCCATCCAAATGATATCGCTGACGGTATAGTCGTCGCCAAAGAGGATCTGGCGATTCTCCTCGATGTCGATCACTGCAAAGAGCGATGGGATATCGAGCCCAAAGAGGTAACGGAAGGTCGAATCCTGACGGAAATAGTATGCATTGTTGGGGTAGCAGTTGGGAACCAATGTGTTACCCGGTACGAGGATCAGACCACTGCCGATCTTCTGCTGAAGTGTCGCGCGACGCTCGACGAAACTTTTTAACGAAATCATATCTTTACTTTTTATTAGTTTTGCTATTTATATAGTTTATTCTTTGTTCTCTTTCTCTCCCCGTCATTCCCATTCTCCCTCTCCATCGTCATTCCCATTCTCCATCTCCATCGTCATTCCCATTCTCCATCGTCATTCCCGTGAAAACGGGAATCTTAAATCGAAACCCTGCATTTGTTCAAGATTCCCGTTTTCACGGGAATGGACGTGAGGGGTTGACACGCAGCGTACTTAGGTACGTGAGGAATTAAGAGTCGAGGGAAGTGCCGAAAATCGCCTTGTTAGCCGCACTATTTTTTATTGGGTGTCGGCAACCTCGCTCGCCGCAACCATCTTATAGAGTTTGTCACCGCGGCGCACCAACTCGTCGGTCTTGATCGAGCAGAGAGTGCCTTGCTTCACGCTCTCCACTACCCTCTCCTCGAACATCACATCGCCCACCGTATGTTCCACCACGCCAGTGGTCTCGCCCAAGAAGAGTGCCACATCGCCGCGCGAGAGGGGTGAGGCCTCGATCAGCACTTCGGCAACCGACAAACGCTTGAAGAAGTTGGTCACCTTGCCCACATATACCTTGCGCTCGGTGGCCGAAGATCCGTGGCGTGCGGTCTGCTCCGCAACGGGTTTGCCGGCGTAGTAGCCACCCCAGAAGCCACGGTTAAAGACTGTCGAAAGGCGCTCGACGAGTGGTGCCACGCTCTGTGGGGAGTACTCTCCGCTCTCGATTAGGCGCAGGGCAGCGTCGTAGGACTCGACAACGCGCTTGACATATTCGCCACCGCGAGCACGCCCCTCGATTTTGAGTACACGCACACCCGCCTCGATAAACTTATCAAGGAACTCGATGGTACATAGATCCTTAGGCGAGAGGATATATTGCCCATCCATATCGAGCATCTCGCCCGTCTGGGTATCCTGAACGGTATATTTACGGCGGCAGATCTGACGACATGCGCCACGATTTGCCGAATGGTCGGTCTCGTGGAGGCTCAAGTAGCATTTGCCCGATATCGACATGCAGAGTGCACCATGGGCAAACATCTCGATCTCGATTAGCTCCCCGCGGGGCCCACGAATATCCTGCTCCACAATATCGCGACTAATAGCCGTGATCTGCTCCAACGAAAGTTCACGCGCCAATACCACCACATCTGCCCACTGAGCATAGAGGCGCACAGCCTCGGTATTGGCGATATTGCACTGCGTGGAGATATGCACCTCGACCCCCACGCTACGAGCGTAGAGAATTGCGGCGAAGTCGGCTGCGATAATCGCGTCGATCCCCTCGCACTTTGCACGGTCGATGATCTGCTGCATCACCTCGATCTCGCCGCTATAGATAGCGATATTGACCGTCAGGTAGCTCTTCACGGAGTGCTGCTTGCAGACTGCAACTATCTGTGCGAGGTCGTCGAGGGTAAAGTTCGCCGCCGATTTGGCGCGCATATTAAGCTGCTCCACACCGAAATAGATGGAGTTGGCACCAGCAGCAATAGCGGCATGTAAAGATTCGTAGGAGCCCACAGGCGCCATTATTTCAATCTGGGAACGTCTCATTATTTAGCGCGATTAAGTAGAGACGAAATAAACTCCTGCATGGGGGCAATGCGCTCAGCCTCAACCTCCAAAGTCGAGAGCATCGAGAGCGCCTTATCGAAACGATTGCGGATCTGCTGCTCGGCTAAGCGCGGGATATCGAGGGCATCGTAAACCTCCCTGATCTTGGCGATCTTCTCCTCCGCCGAGAGCGAAGCATCGAGGTGTGTGGTGCGCAAAATCTCGCGCTGCGACTCATCGGCACGACTCATAGCGTTGTTCTTCAAGAAGGTCTGTTTGCCCTCCAAGATATCGCCACCAATGGCCTTGCCCAACCTCTCGTCGCCGTAGGAGTCCAACAGATCGTCTTGGATCTGGAACGCCACGCCGACCTCGGTTGCCATACGCTTAAGCAGCTTGCACTGCTCTGCCGAGGCACCACCCAACGTCGCACCAATCGCCGCCGAGCTGCCTAACAGCACCGATGTTTTGAGCTCGATCATATGCATATACTCCACCACTGAGACCTTGACACGCGACTCATAATCCATGTCGTATTGTTGACCCTCGCACACCTCGGCTGCCATCGTGTTGAACTCGCGCAAGATAATCCCTAAATATTGGGGAGGCACCTGCGAGAGGAGCTTGTATGCCCAAATCATCATCACATCGCCCGAGAGTATCGCCACATTGCTATCCCATTTGACGTGCACTGCGGGCTTGCCACGGCGCACCGCTGCGTTGTCCATAATGTCGTCGTGCAGCAGTGTGAAGTTGTGGAACACCTCGACTGCGGCAGCCGCGGGAAGTGCCGAGGTGGTATTGTCGGAAAAGAGCTGACAGGCGAGTAGCACCAACATCGGGCGAATGCGCTTGCCACCTGCTCCAAGGGAGTAGGTGATAGGCGAATATAGGCGTTCGGGCTCGATAGGGAACTCGATTTGTGCCAAATAATTCTCGATCTCTGAGAGAAGTATATCGTTCGATTTCATAAATAAAAGTGTTTTAGCGATCAAAATTAATAAAAAACTTTGTAGAAAAAGAATTTTATTCTAACTTTGGTATCAAATTAAACCTAAAAAACAAACTCAAATGAAAAAGTTATCTTTCGGCATCGACATTGGCGGTATCAACACAGCAATCGGACTCGTAGACGAGCAAGGCGAGATCTACGCAGAAACAGGAATTAAGACTTGCGACTACCCTCGCTACGACGACTACCCCGACTATATCGAAGCACTTAGCGGCGCTATGCAGCAGCTACTTGACTCATTAGATTTCAAATACGAATTAATCGGAATTGGAATTGGTGCCCCCAACGCAAGTTTCCACTCGGGATGCATCGAGCAGCCAGCTAACCTCTGGAAGTACCAACCCAACAATGTGGGGCTCAACGAGGAGGCTCGCATCTTCAATATAGTAGCCGATCTTCGCAACTGCTTCCCCGCGGCCAAATATGTAGCGGTGACCAACGATGCCAATGCAGCAACTATCGGTGAGATGATCTTCGGAAATGCTCGTGGCATGCGCGACTTCATTATGATCACCTTGGGTACTGGTCTTGGCTCGGGCTTCGTGGCGAATGGCGAGATGATCTATGGCCACGATGGCTTCGCAGGCGAGATGGGTCACATCACCGTGGTTCGCGATGGTCGCACCTGCGGTTGCGGTCGCAAGGGTTGTTTGGAGACCTATGTTTCGGCAACCGGAATCAAGCGCACAGCCTTCGAATTGATGGCAACTACCACCACACCAAGCGAATTGCGCAACATTCCATTTAGCGAATTCGACGCACTCCACATCTCTAAGGCGGCTCAGAATGGCGACGCTTTGGCTCTCGAGATCTTCCGCTTCACCGGCGAGATCCTTGGTCGTGCCTTTGCCGATGTCTGCACTATCACCTCTCCCGAGGCTATCATCTTGTTCGGTGGTTTGGCCAAGGCGGGCGAGCTGATCTTCGAGCCTACTAAGCGCTATATGGAGGAGAATATGCTATTCACTTTCCGCAACAAAGTTATGTTGTTACCAAGTGGCATTCAGGATAAGAATACTGCTGTAATTGGTGCTTCGGCATTAGTTTGGCAAATGAACTCGTAAAGTGTTCGATTTGCGTGGCGATTTTTGGCACTTCCCTGCGCTTTTTAATCCTCACGTACTTATGTACGCTGCGGTTAAAAATGCTCGCGAAGCCCCAAAACTCATCCACGTAAATCAAACACGGGACACCCTTATTCACATTCCCACCCCCTTTCACGTCATTCCCGTGAAAACGGGAATCTTAAACAAATGCAATGGGTGTAATTTAAGATTCCCGATCGAGTCGGGAATGACGGATATAGAAAGGATATCAAAAATCAACCAGCCCCTACCACGCTCTTTATATACAAAATAAATATTTTAATGGTTCAAAGAATTATCGAATGTGTTCCCAACTTTAGCGAGGGACGCGACCTAAACATTATTGCTCAGATCACCGCTACAATCGAGTCGGTGAAGGGAGTGCGCCTTTTGGATGTTGATCCCGGCGAAGCTACTAACCGCACTGTAGTGACCTTCGTGGGCGAAGCCGAGGCCGTTGTCGAGGCGGCTTTCTGGGCTGTCAAAAAGGCCAGCGAGCTGATCGACATGCGCTCCCACAAGGGGGCACACCCACGCTTGGGTGCAACCGATGTGTTGCCTCTAATCCCCATCTCGGGCATCACCTTGGAGGAGTGTGCAGCCTTGGCGCGCACCTTGGCCGAGCGTATCGCCACCGAGCTTGCGATCCCTACATACTGCTACGAGGCAGCTGCCTTCACCCCCGCGCGTCGCAACTTAGCTGTCTGCCGCAAGGGTGAGTACGAGGCTCTACCACAACGCGCAATGCAGCAGGGCGAGGCACCCGACTTCGGGGCACGCCCATTCGACGAGGCGATGGCTCGCACGGGTGCTATAAATGTTGGTGCACGCGACTTCTTGATTGCCGTTAACTTTAACCTCAACACCACCTCCACTCGTCGCGCCAATGCTATCGCATTCGACGTGCGTGAAAAGGGTCGCCCAATGCGCGAGGGAGGTTTGCTTACGGGCAAACCGCTCAAAGATGAGGCGGGCAAGCCCATCATGATCCCCGGAACACTCAAGGAGTGTAAGGCTATAGGTTGGTTTATCGAGGAGTATGGCATCGCGCAGGTGTCGGTCAATTTGACCAATATCGCAGTGACCCCTCTGCACGTAGCATTCGACGAGGTGTCGCGAGCAGCCGCAGCACGCGGGCTGAGAGTAACCGGCACCGAGATCGTGGGACTCACCCCACGCCGTGCACTATTGGAGGCTGGACGCCACTACCTCACACTCCAACAACGTTCGTTAGGTATTAGCGACGAGGAGACGATCCGCATAGCGATCAAGTCGATGGGACTCGACGATCTCAAACCATTCAACCCCTCCGAGAAGATCATCGAGGAGCTTTTGGCGTCGGGCACCGAGACTAATTCGCTTGTCGATATGAGCTGCAAGGCATTCGCCGTAGAGACCGCCAGCGAATCACCCGCACCGGGTGGTGGCTCGATCTCGGCATATATGGGCGCTTTGGGTGCTGCTTTGGCGACGATGGTAGCTAACCTCTCGGCTCACAAGGCGGGATGGGACGACCGTTGGGAGGAGTTCTCGCAGGTTGCCGTCAAGGGTCAGGCGCTAATGAGCGAGCTATTGCATTTGGTCGACGAGGATACCGCTTCGTTCAACGCAATCATGGCGGTATTCGCTATGCCCAAGTCAACCGACGAGGAGCGTGCAGCACGTGCCGAGGCACTCGAGGCAGCGACGCTCTACGCCACCGAAGTGCCACTACGCACGATGAGAGCCTCCTACGCAGCATTCGCCTTGGCCGAAGCGATGGCTGCCAATGGCAATCCCAACTCGGTGAGCGATGCGGGAGTAGGCGCTTTAGCGCTCCGCGGAGCTGTGATGGGCGCGGGACTCAATGTCAAGATCAACGCCGCAGGTCTCAAAGATAGAGCCGCAGCCGAGGCGCTTGTAGCCGAAGCTAAGGAGCTGATCGAAAAGGCACAGGCCGAGGAGGCACGAATTCTCGAAATTGTAGAAGCAAAATTATAATCGATGATAGATTTTCAAAAAGAGATCACCGAGGGAATCCCCGCTGTGTTACCCGCAGCGCGCCCCTTGGACAGTAGTGTGAGCCATGCTCCACGCCGCAAAGATATTTTGAGCCGTAGCGAGAAGCAGTTAGCACTGCGCAACGCTTTGCGCTACTTCCCCGAGCAGCAGCACGCGGAGTTGGCCGCAGAGTTCGCCGAGGAGCTTGCGACATATGGCCGTATATATATGTATCGCTTGCGCCCCGCGCACGAGATCTACGCTCGACCAATCGACCAATATCCCCACGTCTCGCGCCAAGCTGCAGCGATCATGCTAATGATCCAGAACAACTTGGACAAGGCCGTGGCACAACACCCCCACGAGCTAATCACTTATGGTGGCAATGGCGCCGTATTCCAAAACTGGGCGCAGTACCGCTTGGCGATGCAGTATCTCTCGCAGATGACCGATGAGCAGACTTTGGTGATGTATTCGGGACACCCAATGGGATTATTCCCCTCGCACAAGGACGCTCCACGCGTGGTTGTGACCAATGGAATGGTTATCCCTAACTACTCCAAGGCCGACGACTGGGAGCGAATGAATGCATTGGGAGTCTCGCAATATGGTCAGATGACCGCCGGGTCGTATATGTATATCGGCCCCCAAGGTATCGTCCACGGCACCACAATCACGGTGCTCAACGCTGCGCGCAAGCGTATGGCCGAGGGCGAGGAGTCTGCCGCAGGTATGCTCTTCGTCTCGTCGGGATTGGGCGGTATGTCGGGTGCTCAACCCAAAGCTGGTGTGATCTCGGGAGTGGTTTCGGTAGTGGCGGAGGTGAACCCCGCGGCGGCCGAGAAGCGCCACTCGCAGGGGTGGGTCGACGAATTGCACTACTCACTCGATACACTTATGGAGCGCACCAAGGAGGCTATGGCCGCTCGCGAGGCGGTCTCATTGGCCTACGTTGGCAATGTGGTCGATCTATGGGAGCGTTTGGCAGAGGATAAAATCAAGGTCGACTTGGGGTCGGATCAAACCTCGCTCCACAACCCTTGGGCGGGTGGATACTACCCTGTGTCGCTTAGCTATGACGAGGCAAACGCAATGATGGCCGACAACCCCGCAGAGTTCAAATTGCGTGTCGAGGAGTCACTGCGTCGTCAGGCGGCAGCTATCGCCACGCTCACCGAGGCGGGGATGTACTTCTTCGACTATGGCAATGCATTTCTTTTGGAGTGCTCGCGCGCAGGTGCCGACGTGGTTATGCCCGATGGATCGTTCCGCTACCCCTCTTATGTTCAAGATATTATGGGCCCCATGTTCTTCGACTATGGCTTCGGCCCCTTCCGTTGGGTATGTACCTCGGGCTCGGAGGAGGATCTTGCCACCACCGACCGCATTGCGGCCGAAGTGTTGGAGGCGATGGCATCCGAGGCACCTGCCGAGATCCGCTCGCAGCTGCTCGACAACCTCCACTGGATCCGCGAGGCAGCCGACAACAAGTTGGTTGTGGGGTCGCAAGCGCGTATCCTCTATGCCGACTGCGAGGGTCGCACCAAGATTGCCGAGGCCTTTAACCGCGCTATTGAGGCGGGTGAGATCTCAGCACCAATCGTGCTTGGCCGCGACCACCACGATGTTTCGGGAACCGACTCGCCTTATCGTGAGACCTCGAACATCTACGACGGCTCGCAATTCACTGCCGATATGGCTATCCACAACGTCATTGGCGACTCATTCCGTGGCGCTACGTGGGTCTCGATCCACAATGGCGGTGGCGTAGGCTGGGGCGAGGTGATAAACGGTGGTTTCGGAATGGTGATCGATGGCTCGAGCGAGGCCGAGCGTCGCATACAGCAGATGCTCCACTGGGATGTCAACAACGGTATCGCACGTCGTAGCTGGGCTCGCAACAAAGGGGCTAACTTCGCTATCGAGCGTGCTATGAGGATCAACCCTAACCTCACAGTGACTATGCCCACCGAGGCCGACACGGCGCTTATTGAGCGAGCGATCGACAATTTATAAGGTGAGATTGCGGATCGAGTCCGCAATGACAAAGAAATAAAAATATAAAAACTACATAATCCAATATGATTCATCACATTAGCGCCGACCATCTTTCGATAGATACCTTGCGCACAATCACCGAGCAAGGCTACACCTTGGCTCTTAGCGACGACGCTCGCTCACGTATCATCCGCTGCCGTCAATATCTCGACGAGAAGATGGCAACTCAAGAGGCTCCAATCTATGGCGTCACAACTGGCTTTGGCTCACTTTGCAACATCTCGGTGAGCCTCGAGGATCTATCGCAGCTCCAATCCAATTTGGTGATGTCGCACGCTTGCGGCACGGGCGATCGCGTTTGCTCACCCATCGTTAAGTTGATGCTTATCCTCAAGATCCAATCGCTCGCCTATGGCCACTCGGGGGTTCAGCTCTCGACCATCGAGCGCATGATCGAGCTCTATAACAACGACATCCTGCCGGTGGTCTACGAACAAGGTTCGTTAGGCGCTTCGGGCGACTTGGCTCCATTGGCTCACCTCTCTTTGCCACTTTTGGGATTAGGCGAGGTGGAGTATAAAGGCGAGGTTGTTTCGGCCGCTACTATCAACGAGCAGTTTGGCTGGACTCCTGTTACGCTCCACTCCAAGGAGGGATTGGCACTACTCAACGGAACACAGTTTATGAGCGCTTACGGTGTCTGGTCGCTAATCAAGGCTAAGCGCCTTAGCGATTGGTCGGATGTGTTGGGAGCCCTTGCTCTCGATGCATTCAATGGTCGCATCGACCCCTTTAGCGACAATATCCAGCAGGTTCGTGCACATGCCGGCCAAATCGAGACTGCTCGCCGCTTCCGCTCCTTGTTGGAGGGTAGCGAGATCATCACCTCGATGGAGGGCAAAGCGGTGCAGGATCCCTACTCATTCCGCTGCATCCCACAGGTGCATGGCGCCTCGAAAGATACTATCACCTATGTGGAGCAGGTTATCACCACCGAGATCAACTCCACTACCGACAACCCCACGATCTTCCCCGAGAGCGACGAAATTATCTCGGCCGGAAACTTCCATGGGCAGCCTATCGCCTTGGCGATGGATTTCTTGGCGATCGCTATGGCGGAGTTGGCCAACATCGCTGAGCGTCGTGTATATCAGTTAGTTGCAGGTGTGCGTGGATTGCCAAGTTTCTTGGTCGCTAAGCCGGGTCTCAATAGTGGATTTATGATTCCTCAATATACCGCAGCCTCGATCGTCAGCCAAACTAAGGGTCTCTGTATGCCCGCTTCGGTCGACTCTATCACCTCGTCGCAGGGTCAGGAGGATCACGTAAGTATGGGCTCTAATGCCGCGACCAAACTTCGTCGCGTGGTGCTCAACGTGGAGCGTGTCTTGGCTATCGAGCTTCTCAACGCAGCCCAAGCACTCGAATTCCGCCGCCCAATGCGATCGTCGGAGTGCATCGAGGCTCTTGTAGCTGACTATCGCAAGGTAGTACCTTTTGTCGAGAACGATGCTGTCCTCTACCCATATATCGCTGAGTCTGTTAACTTTATCTCCTCACATGACGCTCCTTGTAAGTAATATAGGCCTCTTAGCAGGGCTCGACCCCCAGTGCCGCGAGGTGCTGAGGGGTGCCGAGCTCAGCTCTATTGAGACCTTGCGCGACGCGTGGCTACTCGTTCGCGATGGCCGCTTCGAAGCGTGGGGCTCGATGTCGGAGCTCCCCGAAGTCGCCCCCGACCAAGCAATTGATGCCGCATGGGGCACTCTGCTCCCATCGTTCTGCGACTCGCACACCCATTTGGTCTACGCCGGTAGCCGTGAGGGTGAGTATGTCGACAAGATCAATGGCTTGAGCTATGAGCAGATTGCTCAGAGAGGCGGCGGAATCCTCAACTCGGCAGATCGCCTCCACGAAGCCTCCGAAGATGAGCTCTTCGCCCAAGCAATGGAGCGCATCGACGAGATCATCGCCCACGGAACGGGCTTGGTGGAGATCAAGAGCGGCTATGGCCTCACACGGGAGGATGAGCTAAAGATGCTGCGCGTGATTAAGCGCATTGCCGCCTGCTCGCCTATCGCTGTGCGTGCCACATTCCTTGGTGCTCACGCAGTTGGCCGTGCCTACGCAGGGCGCCAAGAGGAGTATGTCGATATGGTTATCGCTGAAATGCTGCCCGCTGTGGCAGCCGACTCTCTTGCCCAATATGTCGATGTCTTTTGCGACAAGGGTTTCTTTACGCTCGATCAGACCGAGCGGATTATGAGAGCTGCGGCAGCCTATGGCCTACGCCCTAAGATCCATGCCAATGAGCTTGCGAACTCGGGCGGGGTTCAGTTGGGAATCGCCCACGGAGCACTCTCGGTGGATCACCTCGAGCGGATCGAGGAGCCCGAGGTGGAGGCACTTGCCACAGCCGACACAGTGGCGACACTGCTGCCCGGGGCGTCGCTCTTTTTGGGAATCCCATTCGCTCCGGCGCGCCGACTAATCGAGGCGGGGGCTGCCGTAGCATTGGCCTCGGACTTCAACCCCGGATCGTCACCCATGGGCTCAATGCGCATGATCGCCTCGCTTGCGACAATGACTATGCGAATGACCCCCACCGAAGCGATCAACGCCGCAACAATGGGCGGTGCCGCAGCCATGGGCGAAGGCGCCTCATACGGCTCAATCGCACCGGGTAAGATCGCTAACTTCTTTATTACCAAAAAGATCCCATCCCTCGAATTCTTCACCTACGCCTACGCTACGCCGATCATCTCGCGCTGCTTCTTGCGTGGGGAGTTGGTTTACGGTGGGGTGAATTAAAGGTAGAAGTTAATAGGTTTTACATCACGTCATTCATTAAACCCCACCACGTCATTCATTAAACCCCACCACGTCATTCCCGTGAAAACGGGAATCTTAATTCATCCGTCACATTGCGCTTGTATAAGATTCCCGTTTTCACGGGAATGACGTGCGTATATAGAATCAGTAAGTTAATAATAAATAAAAAAGGTTGAATTCCCATTAAAAGAATTCAACCTTTAGAGCAGAAAACGAGACTCGAACTCGCGACCCCAACCTTGGCAAGGTTGTGCTCTACCAACTGAGCTATTTCTGCATTTGTTAAAACGCTACCGGACTGGCCGGATTGTTAAGAACGTTATCGGTTTTACCCGAATTGTGAGTGCAAATATAGGGGAAAAATTGATACTTGCAAAACTTTTGGACGCTTTTTTTCAAAAAAAATTACACAAGTTTTCCAAATTATTGATTATCAACGCCATTTAAAATTCACAAAAATCTATAGCGGCAGATACTTTTCCACAGTTTCGCGCAATCGCTCACCATCGAGGTGGGTATAGATCTCGGTGGTGACTATATTTTCGTGGCCTAACATCTCTTGGACTTGGCGGATATTGGCGCCCCCCTCCAATAGGTGCGTGGCAAAAGAGTGGCGCAGGGTGTGGGGGCTCACCTTTTTCTGGATTCCGGCCAATCCCGCGGCACGTTTAAGTAGCGTGAAGATCATTACGCGCGTGAGTCCATTGCCGCGGTTGTTCAGAAAAAGCTGCTCCTCGTTGCTCCCCTGCTGCTCGCGGCGCTCGAGGTAGAGGTGGATACGCTCGCGCGCCAAGGGGCTCACGGGCACCAATCGCTGTTTGTCGCCCTTGCCAATTACGCGGATGTATCCCTCACCAAAGAAGAGGTCGCAAAGACGCAAGTCGACCGCTTCGCTCACACGCAAACCACACGAGTAGAGGAGTTCGATGATAGCTCGATCGCGCAGCCCCTTGGTGGTGGAGGGATCGATCGAGGCGATGATGCTGTCGATCTCTCCGATCGAGAGGATATCGGGCAGCTTACGCGAGGCACGCGGCGCGGTGATATACTCCACCGGGGAGTTTTCGATTGCGTCGAGAAGCTGCATATAACCGAAGAACGACCGCAAGGAGCATAATACGCGTGCTTGCGAGCTCTTGGAGTAGCCCCTATCGAAACGCCACGCCATATATTGTTCGATGGTCGCCTCCTCCACCTTGCGTGGCGGAATATCCTTCATGCGGAGGATGTAGTGGATAAATGAGGCCAAGTCGCGCATATATGCGTCGACACTATTTTGCGAGAGTCGCTTCTCCAACTTTATATAGGTGCGATATTTACGTGCAATATCTTCCCATCTCTTCTTATTTTCTACCATTCTTTTACTACCTTTGCAGTGAATAATATGCAAAGATAATAAATTTAACATAATAATGGACTACGTAGAGCTAAACATTCCTATCACACAGAGCGAGATGGGCGAAATAATCACTGCCGAATTGGCAGACTACCCCTTCGAGAGCTTCACCGAGCAGGCGGGGCAACTCAAGGCATACATCCCCCAAGATCGTTTGGCCGACTGCAAGGAGAGCGTCGACGAGCTACTTGCAAGTTACTCGATTGTCGGGGCACGCTACATCTCGATCGAGACTCAAAACTGGAATGCACAGTGGGAGAGCAACTTCGAGGTGGTGGAGGTCGACCGCGAGATCCTGATCCGCGCACCATTCCACGCACCCGACCCCGCATTCCGCACCGAGGTGGTGATTATGCCTAAGATGTCGTTCGGCACGGGGCACCATGCCACAACCTACCTGATGTCCTCGCAGCTCGCTAAGATCGACATCAAGGGGCGCCGTGGACTCGACATGGGTAGCGGCACGGGAGTCTTGGCAATTATCGCTGTGAAGTATGGTGCCGAGGCGATGGATGCAATCGACATCGACCAGTGGGCCGACGAGAACTGCCGCGAGAATATTGAGCAGAACGGCGTAGCCGACTCTATCACCCCCATGTTGGGTGATGCCGCGCTGCTCGAGGGGCGTCACTACGACTTCGTGGTGGCCAACATCAACCGCAATATCCTCCTTGGCGATATGCACCGCTACGTGGCAACCCTTGCCGAGGGTGGCGACCTGCTGCTCAGTGGCTTCTTCACCGACGACGTCGAGGCACTTCGCCTCAAGGGTGAGTCGTTGGGACTAAGCTACATCGGGCAAGAGGAGCGCGATGGGTGGGCTCTGCTCCACCTCAAACGATAGGCGATGTCGGCAGGGATCTACAAGGGGCGCGGAGTAGTGCTCAGCACAGTTAAGTATGGCGATAGCTCGATGGTGGCACAGCTGCTCACCGACTGCGGAGGTCGCCAGAGTTTTATGGTGCAGGGGATTCGCAGCTCGCGCGGCAAGGGGTCGAAATTAGCTCTCTTCCAGCCCCTCTTCGCTCTCGAATTCGAGGGTGTCCAGCCTACGCGCGGGGAGCTGCATCGCTTCCGCGAGGTGCATAACGGGATCACGCTGCGCCAAACCCCTTTCGACGTGCGCCGCTCCACCATAGCTCTATTTGTGGCCGAGGTGCTCTATCGCCTAATCAAGGAGAGCGAGGCCAATGAGCGGCTATTCGACTTCGTGTGGGGCTCGATCGAGGCGCTCGACACAATCGACGAGGGGGTTGCCAACTTCCACCTCTGGTTCCTCTCGAACCTTAGTAGCATCTTGGGCTTCTCACCCATGGGCAGCTACTCCAAGGGGGCGTACTTCGACTTCGCTGAGGGCTCGTACACCACCACCAAACCCCACCACAACAACTACCTCGAGCCCGCTAACGCCACCATCCTACGCGATATGATCGAGTGCGACGTGCGCCACTTAGGCGAGATCGGCCTCAACCGCCAGCAGCGTGTCAGCTTCCTCGAGTCGCTTATGAGCTACTACGCATTCCACCTCGAGTCAATCCGCTCGGTGCAATCTATCGCTATCTTGATGGAGGTTTTTTAAAGTTTATGACTCCTTGGTTTCTTACTGCCTCCATCCTCGTCATTCCCGCGAACGCGGGAATCTTAAAAAGTAAGTTGAATTTCTCACTTTAAGATCCCCGCGTTCGCGAGGATGACGTAGAGGGGGGGGTGGCAATGACGTGTTTTTTTGGCTTTGACTCTATATATATCGAAAAAAATCACTACCTTTGTCCTCGCATTTAAAGCACAACAATAGAGAGATATAAACGCTTTATACATAATACAATGACAGAAAAAATATTAATTCTCGACTTTGGTTCACAGTACACGCAGCTCATTGCGCGTCGTGTGCGTGAGCTTAACGTCTACTGTGAGATCCACCCGTTCAACAAGATCCCTGCGATCGACTCCTCGATCAAGGGTGTAATCCTTTCGGGTAGCCCCTATTCGGTGCGCGACGAGGTTGCTCCACGCCCCGACCTAACGCAAATCAAGGGCAAGTTGCCTCTTTTGGGAGTCTGCTATGGCGCTCAATACCTCTCTTATGCCTTTGGTGGTGAGGTGATGCCAGCTCCTTCGCGTGAGTATGGTCGTGCTATGCTCACTATTGGACAGGGCACAGACCCTCTTTTGGTGAATATGCCCTCCGAGACTCAGGTATGGATGTCACATGGCGATACCATCACTTCGATCCCCGAGAATTATAATATCATAGCAAGCACCGAGGATGTCAAGGTTGCGGCATACCACATCGAGGGCGAGCCTACTTGGGCTATCCAGTTCCACCCCGAGGTATACCACTCGACCGATGGCAAGATCCTCTTGGAGAACTTCGTAGCGGGCATCTGTGGATGTTCACAGGATTGGACTTCGGAGAGCTTCGTGGAGAGCACCGTGGCTTCGCTCAAGGCGCAGTTGGGCTCTGACCGCGTAGTGTTGGGTCTTTCGGGCGGTGTTGACTCGACCGTGGCGGCAGTGCTTTTGCACAAGGCTATTGGCGAGAACCTATACTGCATCTTCGTGGATTCAGGTCTTCTGCGCAAGAACGAATTCGAGGAGGTATTGGAGTCATACAAGGGCATGGGTCTCAACGTCAAAGGTGTTAAGGCAGTTGACAAATTTATGAATGATTTGGCTGGTGTGAGCGATCCCGAGACTAAGCGCAAGATCATTGGTCGCGACTTCGTGGAGGTTTTCAACGAGGAGGCGATCCAAATCAGCGACGTTAAGTGGTTGGCACAAGGCACAATATACCCCGACGTGATCGAATCATGCTCGGTCAATGGCCCCTCGGCAACGATCAAGTCGCACCACAATGTGGGAGGACTTCCCGAGAAGATGAACCTCAAGGTGGTTGAGCCACTTCGACTCCTCTTCAAGGACGAGGTGCGTCGCGTAGGTCTCTCGATGGGGATCTCAGCAAAACTTATTGGTCGCCACCCATTCCCGGGCCCCGGCCTTGCGATCCGCATTTTGGGCGATGTGACTCCCGAGAAGGTGCAGATACTCCAAGATGTAGACAAAATCTTTATCGATGCACTCCACCGCGCCGACCTATACAAAGATGTGTGGCAGGCGGGCGCTATGCTCCTACCAGTGAAGAGCGTAGGCGTGATGGGCGATGAGCGCACCTACGAGAGCTGTGTAGCACTTCGCGCAGTCACCTCGACCGACGGAATGACTGCCGACTGGGTGGACTTCTCGCATGCGTTCTTGGCGGGCGTGTCGAACGATATCATTAATAAGGTGCGCGGGGTTAATCGCGTTGTCTACGATATCTCCTCCAAGCCACCCGCAACCATCGAGTGGGAGTAAAAGTTACATAGCACGGCCACTTTCGGCACTTTCCTCCGGTTTTTGATCCTCACGTACTTTTGTACGCTCCGGTCAAAAATCCTCGGGAAGCCACAAAATTGACCATCCTATGAAACTTTAAAGTCGAGCGTTGCAAAGCAGCGACCTTTCAAAGATACTGCAAAGACCTCATCGGTCACATACTATAGTATGCTCCCTCAGAGGCCTTCGCACCATCTTTAAAATCTCATCTGCTTATCAACACTCTCGGGCGTGCGGGAATGCCTCACATGATGAAACAAGGTGAGGTGCGGGAATGCCTCACAAATGGAACAGGAATACCCACACGTTCCTGCGAAGGCAGGAATCTCACCGAAACAATGATAGAGGGGGTATCATCCTCGATTTTGGGTTCAAACACTGCAAGTGTTTGATAAATTTAGATAATGATTATTTCTCGGTTCAAGCTCGCTTGAAAAAGAGAAATAATCATTATTTAAATCTTTGAGCGCCAAAGGCGAACAAAGCCCAAAACCGCAAAAATCCGCTCCAGCGGGGGAGCTATCCCCGCCCGCCGGAGGCAGTCCCAAACTGGAACAGGTGGGAAGCGCCGGAGGCAGTCCCAAACCAGAATAAGAAGAAAGAAAGCTTAACAAAAACATGAGTTTCAAAGTAACCATATTAGGATCCTCCTCAGCGAAGCCGACGCCGCAGCGTCATCATTCGGGTCAGGTTGTCAACATCAACGAACAATTCTACTTGGTTGATGGGGGTGAGGCTGTGCAGCAGCAGATGTTCCGCTATGGGATCAACCCACTCAAACTCAAGGCAATATTCGTCTCACACCTGCATGCCGACCATGTTTACGGCATCTTTCCGCTTCTGTCAACAATGTCGCTCTATGGCCGCAAAACATCTATCAAGATCTACGCTCCGGCACCTTTTGGTGATATGCTCGAATCATATACCAAGTTCTTTGGCGGAGATATGGAGTATAGCGTTGAGTGGGTGGAGGTTGACACGTCGCAGCATCGGGTTATCTTCGAGAATCGCACGTTGGAGGTGTGGTCGGTGCCACTAAGGCATAGGCTCCCCACTTCGGGCTACCTATTCAAAGAGAAGAGGCCGCCACTCAATGTAAACAAGTTCAAGATCGAGAAGTATTCACTTGGCATAGCGCAGATTACAGCTGCCAAGCGGGGTGAAGATGTGCAGCTTAGTTCGGGCGAGGTCATTGCTAACAGCGAGTTAACATACCTCCCTTACGCTCCCCGATCGTACGCCTACATCTCCGACACGGCCTATGCGCCACCTGTTGCCAAGATGTGCTGTGGGGTCGACCTGCTCTACCACGAGGCGACATACGCTGCCGCCGAGAGCCGCTCGGCAAAGGATCGAGGCCACTCCACCACGCATCAAGCGGCAAAGTGTGCAGCTGCGGCAGGGGCTAAAAGGCTTATTATCGGACACTTCTCATCGCGATACAAGGATTTGGAACCACTGCGCGAGGAGGCTCAAACAATCTTCCCAAACACCGAATTGGCCATAGAGGGCAAGGAATTTAATATCGAAAAGCAATCATGACAAAGAGCGAAATCCAACTACTTAAGTCGCTGAGCGACAAACGTTCACGAATTGAAACTGGCCTCTTTGTGGCCGAGGGCGAGAAACTTATCCGCGAATTGCGCGATAGCAAAGTGCTCAAGTTGCGTAAGATCTACTCTTTAGAGGGGGTCTTCGAGGGCGAGGGTGTGGAGTGGGTCGCTCCGCGAGAGATGGAGCGCATTTCGCAGCTTAAGAGCGCCAATAACTCGATTGCCCTTGTCGATCTACCACGCTACGAGATTGACTTCGAAGCGCTTAGCAGTCAGCTTATTTTGGTGTTGGATGGGGTGCAGAACCCCGGGAACTTGGGCACTATCATTCGCCTTGCCGATTGGTTCGGTATCGAAAATATAATCTGCTCGGAGAGCTGTGCCGACTGCTTCAACCCCAAGGTGGTACAGGCGACGATGGGGGCAATCTTGCGCGTCAAAGTGCACTACACGCCCCTCGAGCCCCTTCTCGAGCGGATGCAACAGGCTGGCACACCGATCTATGGAACGCTCTTGGAGGGTGCGAATATCTACGACGAACCACTATCTAAGAGCGGCGCGATTATAATGGGTAACGAGGGTCAGGGGATCTCGCACGAGGTGCAGCAATTCATTTCGCACAAGCTCTTTATCCCGCCATTCCCCGCCGATCGCGCTGGGTCGGAGTCGCTCAATGTCGCTATCGCCACCTCGGTGGTATGCTCGGAATTTAGACGCCGCAAATAGATCTCGGGGCGATGAGGAGGGCAAATCACACTCCAATGTTATGGGTGCTACTGCCGCTTGTCGCTGGCATTATCTCTGCCCAATACCTTGTTTTGCCGCTGCTACTACCACTACTTGTTGTGGTTACCTGCATCGCCTTGCTCCTTATAAAGGGGTGGATTGCAGCACTATACCCACTGATTTACTGTGTGGGTTTCTTCGCCACTACCCTATCCTACGGCTCTATCACGCCCGCGACGACGCAATACGACGCCACCATTGCGCTACACATTAATAATAGGTATGAGGGCGAGATCCTCGCACGTCAAGACCGCGACGACTCGTGGTACACCACACGCCACAAAGTGGCAATCTCAGCAGGTGCCGCCGATAGCCTCCTGCACCAAACCATAATCTGCCGAGCCAATATTCTTCAACTCAACCCCGACGAAAATAGTTACCTAAGGACAATGCACCAAAAGGGGTACAGCGGAGTGGTCAAGATCAGCAAGGTGTTAAACACAAGCGAATTAGCACAAATCCCACTGCCACGCAGAGTCAACAACTGGGCTCTGCAACGCCTCGAACGCTTGGAGCTTCGCGAGGTGACCTTTGCTTCGGCTGCCGCGATGTCGCTTGCGCGCCGCGAATTCCTCGACTACGACCTGCGCGAGAGTTATAGCCGCAGCGGCACTGCCCACCTATTAGCCCTCTCGGGGCTCCACTTGGGTGTTGTGCTGATGATCATAACCTCGGCCTGCTACTTTATCCCGCTACTCAGGCGGGGACATATCGTCGCCGATATCCTCGCGATCGTAGCAATATGGCTCTTTGCAGTGATGGCTGGATTGGGCGAGAGCGTGATGCGTGCGGCGTGGATGTTCTCACTCTTGCAGTTGGCGGCGCTCTTTTCGCGGCGCTACAACTCGCTCAATTCGCTCTACACGGCCGCCGTGATGATCCTATGCTGCGATCCCGCAGCACTCTACGATATTAGTTTTCGCCTCTCGTTTGTTGCCGTGGCAGGGATACTTTTAGTGGGTGCACCACTCTCACGGCGCCTGCAAAGTGGTAATTTTGTGGTCGACTTCGTGGTGACATCCATCGTGATTGGTGCAACCTCGACCATCGCCACATCACCTTTAATCTCGCACTACTTTGGTTACATTGTGCTGCTGAGCCCACTCACCACTGCCCCGCTGCTGCTCACCCTCACGGTGATTATCCTTAGCTCGACACTTTGGGTTATGGCACCGCTGCCGCTCTTGGCGCCTATCGCCTCGTACGCTATCGAATGTGCCGTAACAATCCAGAACCATATTGTCGCATGGTTTGCCTCGTGGGGCTATGGACTGATCGACTATCGCCTCGAGGGAGAGCTATTGGGCGTTACATATATCGCTATGCTCGTGATATTTAAATGGTTGCACACATATCTAACCCGTCCCCGCCAAAGGAGCATCCACGATGAGTTCGCCAAGATCAATCGCGAGGATCGGTAGGAGTGATTTTTACATTTGAATTTTAAGATTCCCACCTGTGCGGGAATGGCGATATATATTCTTCTCCACTGGAAATTATACTTAATCCCGGAAAAGCGGACTGAACCGAAAGGCAAGCACAAAAAGAGGGGAGCCCAATGGACTCCCCCCGACTCTGCTCCACCACAGGGTGGAACAATGCTATTTTACGGTGTTTACGATTACTTCAAAAGCCTTTGGCTCGTTCATCGCGAGGTCAGCAAGAACCTTACGGTTGATGATGATACCTTTAGCGTTGAGCTTACCGATAAATTCTGAATATGTCATACCTTGAGCACGAACCGCAGCGTTAATACGTGTGATCCATAGTGAGCGGTATGTTCTCTTTTTGAGTGCGCGGTGTGCATAA
>JBCQVM010000065.1:0-7216 GCA_047173105.1 Rikenellaceae bacterium | reverse complement strand
AAATAGTAAAATCAATAGAATAAATAATATCCTTATAGCAGCTAAACAAAATCATTTATGATTTGCGCACCACTTTGGTATGACAAATGTATGACAAAAAGAAATAAAAACCCCTCTACACGTTGTGTAGAGGGGTTTTGTGAGGTCCGAAGCGGATTCGAACCGCTGTACAAGGTTTTGCAGACCTTTGCCTAACCGCTCGGCCATCGGACCGTGACCTTTCTCTCTTGTTGGTTGGTTGCTTTGGCTTGCGTTTGCTTGCTTCTGCCCGCTGGTGGTTGCGGTGTTTTTCAACTTTCGAGAGTGCAAATATAGTCATTTTTTTTTATTTCTGCGCTTTGTTTGGGGAAATGTGTGAAAAAAGTTTATTTTTTTGTAACTTTAACCTCTGAAACATTTTTTTGTAAATATGACTATCGAAGATCTTGCGTTGACTTTGACGCCGCGATTGGGCTCTAAGGGGGCTGTGAGGCTGTTGGAGGTCTTTTCTACGGCTGAGAAAATTTTTAATGCCTCGCGCGAGGAGCTTATGCATTTTGCGGAGCTCAATGGTGAGATTGCAGACTCTATCGTGCGGCGCGTGGCGTTTGGTGCGGCGGAGCGGGAGGCTAAATATTGCGCTCGGAATTCGATTTCGATGATTGCATCGACCGATCCTGAGTATCCCGAGTTGATGCGTCACACTCCCGACTACCCCCATGTGCTATACATCAAAGGTAATCCTGAGGCGCTCCATGGGCGCAATGTGGCGGTGATTGGCACGCGCCGCATAAGCTCCTATGGCGATAGGATGTGTCACGATTTGGTG
This sequence comes from Rikenellaceae bacterium, assembly GCA_047173105.1. GTDB lineage: Bacteria > Bacteroidota > Bacteroidia > Bacteroidales > Rikenellaceae > Alistipes. Next base: position 6,408 of record JBCQVM010000065.1, on the reverse strand, counting down.
CGCGATCTTGGTGCCAAGTTGCCTAATCTCACCGTGGTTAGTGGCTTGGCGTTTGGCGTTGATAGCGCGGCACATCGGGCTGCTCTGCATTACAATATTCCTACGGTGGCCGTTGTGGCAAATCCGCTTCCGGCGGTCACTCCTACTCAGCACACTGCCTTGGCGCAGGATATCATCGAGAGCGGTGGTGCGATCGTGAGCGAATGCCACTCGAATAGTCGCCAGCATAAGAATATCTTTATCGCTCGCAATCGCATCGTTGCGGCAATGAGCTCCGTGACGGTGGTCGTGGAGTCACCTCTATCGGGTGGCTCGATGGCTACGGCAAGCATGGCGGCGGGTTACGATAGGTTGGTTATGGCGATTCCCGGACGACTTACCGACGCCTCGTCGGCAGGATGTAATATGTTGATACGCAACAATAAGGCTCAACTATATCTCTCGGCCGATCAGCTTATTCGCGAGATGATGTGGGATAGTGCCGCGGTGAGTGATCGCGTGGCACTCACGCCACTTGCCGTAGATCTTACGGCGGATCAATTAGCACTGCTATCGCATTTCGAGGGGCACGACACGATCAGCATGGAGGAGCTATGCCTCGCGACCCAATGCAGTGTTAGCCAACTCTCGGTGATGCTAATGGAACTCGAGCTCAATGGTGTTGTAAGAATGCTCCACGGCAATCGCTACGAACTTTTGGGAGCTGTTGTAGCACGATAATGATTAACCCTCCACCTCGCTCGAGGCGCGCAGACGGATCTGGGATTCGAGTGTCACTGTGCGAGGAGCTGCGGCGGGGTCGGCGATCTTCTCGAGGAGAAGCTCGGCGGCGCAGCGTCCCATCTCTGTGAGGGGCGATTCGACCGAGGTGAGTTGAGGGTAGACGATTTCGGATAGGGTAGTACCCGAGAAGCTTACGATGGCGACATCCTCGGGGATACGCTTACCCGCCTCGCGCAGGCGATTCATAGCGCCGATGGCCAGCGTGTCGGTGAATGCGAAGATTGCGTCGAACTCTGTGCCGTCGTCCAAGAGCCTCTGAGCTGCGGCGGCACCATCCTCGAAGCTCATCCCTGTTTTTACCACAAGCTCCTCAGGGCTCTCAATATCAAACTTCTTCAAGGCTCCCGCATAACCCCTATATCGCTCCACGGAGTTGTAAACTCCATCCGAGCCACGCAGGTGCACAATGCGCTTGCGGCCGCTGCGGATAAGGTGTTCGGTGAGGAAGAACGATTTGATGTAATCGTCGACCACAACCTGCGAGGCCTCGATGCCATGTGGAATGCGATCGAAGAAGACTATAGGCATCCCCTTGGCAAGAAGCGCCTCATAGCTCTCGCGATTCTTGACGTAGTCGCAGAGACTCACCAAGATTCCATCGACCATAAAGCGCTCCATAGTCGATAGATTGTCGCGCTCCTGCTCCCACGACTCGTGCGATTCGGTGATGATAACCTTGATCCCTTTATTATATAGGAGTTCCTGCACACCCGCGATAACCTGCGAGGCGTAGGGGGTAACCATCTCGGGAACAACCACCCCAACGGTATTCGAGCGACCAAACTTAAGGTTCATCGCCACAGGGTTGGGGGTATAGCCCAACTCCTTGGCAGCCTGCTCGACCATTTCGCGGGTTTCGCGACGAATGTTCTTGTCACCCGAAAGTGCTCTGGAGACGGTCGAAACCGAGATTGTGAGGTGCTTAGCTATATCTTTTATTGTTACTCGCTTCATTGGGTAAGGTTCTTGTTTATGCAAATATACTGATTTATTTTGAGATTCAACAAATATTGCAAACGTTTGCAGATTTTGGGAACGTTTGCGGGAACGTTCCCAGTAATTTTATACTACTTGTATAGTGCCATTTGACGTTTTGTGTTATAAATTTGTTTAACCAAAAAAACTAAAAACTAACAAATATGAAAAGCAGTTCAATCTCACTTAACTATTCACGCGAAAACATTAGCGCAGGCATTCTTCACTTTGGCGTTGGAAACTTCCACCGTGCACACTTAGAGTGCTACACATCTCAACTCCTTTCGTCGCCCGACCAAAGCTCATGGGGCATCTGTGGGGCAATGATTATGCCTCAGGACGAGACTCTCTACCGTGCACTAAAGGGTCAAGAGGGGCTCTATTCACTCAAGGTATGTGGTCGTGATGGTGTTAACAATACCCATTGGATTGGTTCGCTTGTAGAGTTGTTGTGGAGTGGCGAAGATCGTGAGGCGATAATCGAAAAGGTTGCATCGCCACAGATCCGTATCATTAGCTTAACGATCACCGAAGGTGGTTACAATATCGACAAAGCATCGGGCGAGTTTATCGTGTCGAGCCCAGCGATCCAACACGACTTAGAGAATACGACCGATCCTACCACAGTCTTTGGAATTGTGGCCGAGGGTCTTCGTCGTCGCAAGGCTTCGGGCGCAGGTGCCGTAACGATTCTCTCGTGCGACAATCTTCAACACAATGGCAACACATGTGCACGTGCCTTTAACAGCTTCTTCGCAGCTCAAGACAGCGAGTTGGCAGCATGGGCTGAGGCGAATGTAACCTACCCTAACTGCATGGTCGATCGTATCACTCCCGCGACAACTCCCGCCGATGTGGAGCGTCTCAACGAGGGCGCCGAGGTGCGTGACAATGCTCCGGTCTACTGCGAGGATTTCATCCAGTGGGTCGTTGAGGATAACTTCGCGGCGGGACGTCCTGCATGGGAGCGCGTAGGTGTTGAGTTCACCGACGACGTTGTGCCATACGAAAATATGAAGCTCAGTTTGCTCAATGCTTCGCACACTCTGCTCTCGTACCCATCGATGCTTTGTGGCTTCAGGAAGGTCGACGAGGCGATGCGTGACGAACGTATTGTAGCCTTTGTGCGTGCCTTTATGGACAAGGATGCTACCCCATACGTCCCTGCACCGCGCAATACCGATTTAGAACTATACAAAACAACACTCATCGAGCGTTTCGCAAATAGCGCCGTGAGTGATCAAATATCACGTTTATGTGGCGATGGCGCTTCGAAATTTCCAGTCTATGTGGTGCCGATTCTCGCAAAAATGGTTAAGGGGGCGGATGACACTATACGCATCGCATACCTCATAGCTGCTTATCGCCACTATCTTAAATTCCGCACCGACGATGCGGGTAACTCTTTCGAGCTCTTCGACCCTTGGATCACCGCCGAGGATTGGACGCTGATAGGCTCCGACGATCCCTTAGCATTCCTTGCCACATCGCCCTTTGCAGCGGTTGACTTGGCTGGATGTGCACCCTTTGTGGAGCTATATAGCTATATGGTCGAGGGGATCGCAGCACGCGGAGCGATGGCCACTTTGGAGCCAATCCTTTAGAGGTTGGCGCCATGGAGCAGCTCAAAAAATATAGCTTAGGGCCCTTTGTGATCCTAACCTTTATCTACTTTATCGTGGGGTTCTTGACAACTGTCAATGGACAGTTTCAAGCCCCACTCCAAGTAGCTTTCCTCTCGGATGTCACAGCGTTGCGCAACACCTTGGTGACACTCATTCCCTTCTTTTTTTTCCTTGGTTACCTGCTTAATAGCTCGACGGGAGGCAAGTGGATTAACCGCTACGGCTACAAAAAGACACTCCTGCGTGCAATGATCATCATGATCTTGGCATTGTGCTTCTATCTGGGTGCCTCGATGCTTGCCGACAAGTATAGCCGCTGGGGGCTCTTTATCGGTTCAGATTTCTTGCCCTATGGCTACCTTGTATTCCTGATTGGTTCGTTTTTGATGGGTACCTCGGCGGCAATGCTGCAAGTTGTTATCAACCCCTATATCGCCTCCTACGACCTGCCTAACACTCAGGCTGTGCAGCGATTGAGCATCGTGGGTGCGATCAACTCCATCGGAACCACCGTAGCACCATTCTTCGTCACGGGAGTGATGTTTGCCGGAGCGGCATTCGAGGATGTCTCGGCGTCGCACCTCGTAACCCCCTTTGTTGTGATGATCCTCTTTATCGCCGTGGTGACCTACGTTACCTCACGCTTGAGGCTCCCAAATATCGAGGGCACATATAGCTCGGAGAGCAAGGAAAAGGGCACACAGCGCAGCATCTGGTCATTCCGCCACCTGCGCTTGGGCATTATCGCAATCTTCTTCTACGTGGGTGCCGAGGTGGCTATCGGAATCAATGTCAACCTCCACGCCATGGAGCTTATCGAGTCGGGCAAGAGCCTAACATTCTTCGGCCACGATAATATCACCCTCTGGTCGCTCAACTTGGGCATCCCCGCTCTCTTGGCAACCCTATATTGGGGTGGGCTGATGGTCGGGCGCATCCTCTCGAGCTTTGTGAATTTTATCTCTCCACGCATTCAGCTGCTCTTCACTACGCTTTTGGCTATCGTGCTCACCACCATCGCTATTGCGAGCAACAATCTGTGGGTGCTTATCGCCGTGGGTCTATGCCACTCGATAATGTGGGCTGCGATCTTCTCGCTCTCGGTCGAGGGATTGGGCGAATATACCTCCAAAGCCTCGGGGCTCTTTATGATGGGCGTGTTTGGTGGCGCTATCTTCCCGCTGATCCAAGGCTACTTGGCCGATACGATCGGGTCGTGGCAGTGGACTTGGAGCATCGTTATCGTCTGCGAGTTGGTGATACTATATTACGCTTTGTGGGGGTCACGGATTAATAACGATTAATGATTAACGCCGATAATGATAGTACATTATCGGCGTTAATTGTATTAATTGCGAATCTTCTATTCGGCTAACTCCAACTTCACGGTGAAGTGGCGCATGAGAGGTGCCTCCCAAGCGATTTTCACACCGTGCGTGATCTGCTCGCGACGGTCGTAAACGTTCTTTAGCGCAGCTGCGATAACGTTCATGTGGTTGTCGGTGTATACGCGGCGAGGGATCGCGAGGCGGAGTAGATCCAAACCACCAAAGCGGTTCTCGCGAGTGATTGGGTCGCGGTCGGCCAAGATGTAGCCGATCTCGCAACCGCGAATACCAGCCTCGAGATATAGCTGCACGGTGAGCGTCTGCGCGGGGAACTCCTCCTTAGGCACGTGCGTAAGGATCTTGCCGGCATCGACAAAGATCGCGTGACCACCCGCAGGGCGCTGATATGGGATGTTGTATTCGTCTAACTTCGCTGCAAGGTACTCCACTTGGCGAATGCGAGTCTCGAGGTTGTCGAACTCTGTGTTCTCGTCGAGCCCCACTGCCAAAGCGTTCATATCGCGGCCATTCATACCGCCATAGGTGAGGTATCCCTCGAACTGCACGCAGTAGCCCTTGGCGCCATCAAACCACTCTTGGCGGCGCGTAGCGATGAAACCACCCATGTTCACCACGCCATCTTTCTTGGCGCTCATGGTCATACCATCGGCAAGGTCGAACATCTCGCGCGAGATCTCCTTGATCGACTTGTCAGCATAACCCTCCTCGCGAACCTTGATGAAGTATGCGTTCTCAGCAAAACGAGCCGAGTCGAATAACACAGGTTTGTTGTATCTGTCGGCAATTGCACGTACCTCGCGCATGTTCTGCATAGATACGGGCTGACCTCCGGCGGTGTTGTTGGTGATCGTCACCACGATAAATGGCACACGGTCGGCATACTGCTCCAAAGCTCTCTCCAACTTAGCAGGGTCGACGTTGCCCTTGAATGGAATCTCGAGCTGAGTCTCTTTTGCCTCGTCGATTGTGCAATCGAGCGCAGTGGCTTTGCGACCCTCGATGTGACCCTTTGTTGTGTCGAAATGAGAGTTTCCCGGAACGATGTCGCCCTCCTTAACAAGATATGAGAACAATACATTCTCCGCAGCGCGACCTTGGTGAGTGGGGATAACATACTCAAAACCAGTGATCGAGGTTATCGCCTCCTTGAGGTTGAAGAACGAAGATGCGCCCGCATAGCTCTCGTCGCCCATCATCAGTGCCGCCCACTGTCTGTCGCTCATCGAGCCGGTTCCCGAGTCGGTGATAAGGTCGATGTAAACCTGCTCCGAACGAAGCTGAAATACGTTGTAGTATGCCTCCTTGATCCACTGCTCGCGCTCAGCGCGTGTGCTCTTGCGGATCGGCTCCACCATCTTGATTTTCCAAGACTCTGCGAAAGGTAGTTCCATTATGATTTTTATTTTTTTATGGGTTATTATATTTTAATTCGTTAGCAAAATTAACGAGAATAATTTGGAATACCAACTAATTCGCTTTTTATTTTTGGATAGGGTTGTATAAGATTCCCGATCGAGTCGGGAATGACGTGCCACTTTCCCCGTCTTTCCCGTGAAAACCCTCCCCGTCATTCCCGTGAAAACGGGAATCTTGATTTTTATTGCAACTTGCGTTTGTATAAGATCCCCGATCGAGTCGGGGATGACGTGGGGCGTTCGCGAGGATGACGTGCCCCC
>JBCQVM010000064.1:0-7255 GCA_047173105.1 Rikenellaceae bacterium | reverse complement strand
TAAGATAGCGGGCAAGGCTCAGCGCTTAATTCTATTCGGCTCGTGCATAATTTTGCCAACAGACGAGAACAGCCCCAAGAGCACCGAAGCAATTTCGACCAAGTATGCCTACAACGACGTGGCTAAAGATTCATCCTGGACAAAGCTAATTTTGGCAAGCGAGCAGGGAGGTGGCAACTGCATCCACATTATCGACCTTAGCGACAAGCGATGGAAAGAGGCATACGAAACTCTCGAGCCAGCGGGCAATGTAGCTGCGATTATTGCCAACAGCGACAAATTAAGGGGCGAAATCGACAGATTCGCACTACCTAAATGGGAGACGTTGGTGGGCAGACCTGTGGTGACCTTTATGTCCGAGTCGCCCAATAAAGATACAAAAGTAGGTGCTATCGCCGAGAGGATCCACCAAAGCTACCCATCGCCCATCTTCCTCGATCGAGGCACCTCGGGAGGCTCCGAGAAGCCCGAGTCTTGGAACCGTGACACGATAGAGAACGAGTTCTACCGCATGCGCCGCGATCGCCGACAGAAATACAACAACGAGCAGTCAACAATCCTACAAAACGTCGCAAAGGCATACCAAGGTGATTCCAAGGGTATGTCGATGTGGGGCGGTCACGGCAACGACCCATTCTACTATAGTCCCGACACGCAGCGCAAGATCATGTCGCTCACTGGCGAGGATCAGCAGACTGTGATGATATTCCCCGAGATGGAGGAGCACGGCAAGAACTCCGTGTGGCTTATGGATAACTACATCTACCCCTTGGCCGACCATGCACGCGAGCACAATACCAAGCTCTATATACGCTCCAAGCACCTCTTTTGGGTGGGTAGCATCTACGAGCCACAATGGTGCGATTTGGTCTCGGGCAGGTATGCCGATGTCTTTGTCCCCTCGATGGAGGAGACCACCGACAAATCGATGGAGCTAAGCTTGATGGGGCGTATGGGAATCTGGATGAGTGGCGCCACAGATAGTTGGGGAAGCCGATGTGCACGCGACAATGCCAGCTACAACCGCCTGCGTCAACATGCACACCAGAACCTACCCAACCACTTCCTGCGCAATATGGTCTACCATATCTCGCTCGGAGCACAATATCTCGACAACTTCACAGTCGACCAAGAGTATATGTCGATGTTGTGGGAGATGATCGCCAAGGGGCTTTTGTATGTACCTAAGCGTGAGGAGATTGTCTGTATCAATCCCGTTCACCTCTCGGTGCTCGAACCCAACTTGGAGTGGCTCGAACAGGGCAACAACGCCAAGTGGGTCACCCTATACGACCAGCAGAGCGACCAGCCATGGATAATGGGGCGCCTGAATGGCTCGTGGCCTGCTGCACCCACCACTCAGTGGGACTTCTCGCGATATGCCGCGGGAGCCAAGGAGCGCCGCTTGAACTTTATCTCGTCGTTCAACAATGGCCATGTGCTTATCACCCCACCGAGCGACCCTACCGCACCTCGCGGCAGCCTCGAGGAGCATCTACACCCAATCTACAAGGGCAAGACCCAAGAGTTCTTCACCGATGGTCGCTACTACTACAATGCCGACAAGAGCGAGCGATACTCACCCGAGGAGTACTACACTATCGTCGAGCAAGCTATCATAGAGGGGGCCAAGATACTTCCGCTAACAGTCAAAGGCGAAGTGGGCTGGGTCGCAGCGCAGAGTGCACCGAAGCACCTACGCCTCACGGTGATCGATGGCGGATATATCAACCCCTCGACCAAGCAGGCGACAATCATCTTTGGCACAGCTAAAGTGAAAAGTGTAACAAACCTATTAACTGGCGAGTCGCTCAAGATCGATAGTAATGAGTGTCGCATCACTATCCCATGCGGGTTATTTCTATTCCTCGACGTGGAGCTTAGCGAGGAGTTGTAGATAAAGACTCAAAACCGCAATATTTAAACCCATAGGCACAGATAATTGACACCAGAATACATTTTACTAGATATAAATAACTAAATTTGCGACACTAAACTTAATAAAACGTCCTAAATATGAACAAGAAACTTGCATCTTTTGCACTTCTATTTTTAACTTCTGTAAGCTCGCTCTTTGCGGCAAGCGACACACTCTCGTACCAAGCCGCCGCCACACGTCACAACTGGCACTATTTAGGAAGCGAGCAAGAGGGTATTCAGCCACTTCGTCGCCTCGAGGTCAAATACGACGTGGCAGTTATCGGAGGTGGCATGTCGGGAATTGCGGCAGCCGTAGCAGCAGCTCGCCAAGGCGCCGAGGTAGTGTTGGTCAACGACCGCTCGGTCTTGGGAGGTAACGCCTCGTCGGAGATCCGTGTAACGGTCAACTCACCACGCTTCGCTCGCAATTCGGGCATCGCCGATGAGATCCTCTGTGCAAACAAAAAATATAACCCACAAGATAGCTACCCCACGTGGGATCATGTGCTTTACGACTATGTTGTCAAGGAGCCAAATATAACACTAATGCTCGATACCTCGGCTATCAAAGCGGAGTGCGACCAGGAGGATGACTCGATTAACTCGGTTATCTGTTGGCAGTCTAACTCTGAGACTCAGGTTACGATCTATGCCGATTACTTCGTAGATTGTACTGGCGACGGCGTAGTGGGAGCTTCGGCGGGTGCTGAGTATCGCACAGGTCGCGAGAGCAAGGCGGAGTTTGGCGAGAAGTTCGCACCCGAGGTAGCCGATGGATGGGTTATGGGCGAGAGCATTATGATGATCACACGCGAGATGGATCAGCCAGTGGCGTTCTACCCTCCATCATACGTCAAGCCATACACCCCAGGCGCAGATAAGCACCGCAAAATCAATGGCTTAGCAGGGCTCAAAGAGGGCTTTTGGTGGGTTGAGTTGGGTAGTGACTACGATGTTATTGCCGACCGCCCGCAGAACACTCACGACCTTATGGCATACTTCTATGGGGTGTGGGATTATATCAAGAATTCGGGTGACTTCCCCGAGGCTACCAACCTTGCTATCGAGTGGGTCGGTTCGATCCCTGGCAAGCGCGAGAGTCGCCGATTGATGGGCGATTATATCCTCTCGGAGGTCGATTTGATGGAGTATAAGGAGTTCGAAGATGCTGTAGCGTGGGGCGGATGGTCGCTCGACGAGCATGCACCAGGCGGAATTCTCTCGCTCGATGAGCCTGCGAGTTACTTCCATGCACGCTTCAATCGCCCTTATCAGATACCCTACCGTATTCTCTATTCACGCAATATCCCCAATCTATTTATGGCGGGTCGCAACGTGAGTGTTAGCCACTTGGCGCTCTCATCGACTCGAATTATCGAGACCTGTATGTCCATGGGGCAAGCCGCAGGAGTTGCTGCGGCAATGTGTGTTGAGAATGATGTAACACCTCGCTCAATATATGAGAATCACATCGAGGATCTCCAAGAGAGACTCCTTCGTCAAGATTACTACATCCCCTACATTGTCGAGAAAGATATCGACAACAAGGCAAAGAGTGCACAGATCACAGCAAGCTCCACTTCGTCGGGCTCCATCGAGAACCTCTTAGATGGCGTAGCGCGCGACGAGCAGGGGGAGTGTCACCACTGGCAGAGCCTTGGCACCGAGGCGGTGTTGAACTTGAGTTGGAAGAAGCCTATCTCGATCAGCAGCATTGAGATGAAGTTCGAGACAAACCTATTTCGCCCGCTGATGATGCACAAAAATGTCAAGAAGAACTTCAACCAAACACCAGGAGTACCCCCCGAATTGGTTCGTTCGTTTACTATCGAGGCAAAGATCGGCAAGGAGTGGCAACAGGTCGCTAAGGTCGAGGAGAATATTGTTCGCTATGTAAGAGTCGATCTCGAGCAGGTCAAAACAGATGCTATAAGAGTGCGACTACATGATACTTACGGAGACAACAACATTAAGATGTATCACTTAGGAATCTACTAACAATGAAATTTCGTGCCATACTTTTATCCTTTTTATTGATTCCGTTTTGGGGTTTTGCGCAATTTACTGAGACGGAGTCCAATATTGGTCAACTAATGGCAACGGTCGTCGACTGTGACTTACAAGATTTCCCTATCGCAGGTGCCATTGTCGAGCTCTCGCGGCAGGGGGAGACTATCGGCACACTCTACTATACCACCGATGGCGATGGTATGTTGGCTATTCCTCGTATCCGTTATGGCAACTATACGCTAAAGGTGAGCTACTTAGGGTATGGCAATGCGGAGATAGACTTCACGATTAACACCCCTGAATTGGAACTCCCCACCATTCTTATGCCCCACGCAGCCCTCGAAGTGGAGGCAGTGGTCAAGGAGATCAAAGCGCTTAGAGCCTCGCAGAGTGGCGATAGTTTGCAATACAACGCAAGTGCATACCGCGTCTCGAACGATGCCGACGTGGAGGGACTTCTCCAGAAGATGCCTGGAATCACCATCGAGGATGGCACGGTGACAGCTCAAGGTGAGACCATCACAAAGATATATATTGATGGGCGAGAATTTTTCGGCTCGGATGTCGCAACGGCGCTCAAGTCATTGCCCGCCGAGGTGGTCGACAAGATCGAGCTCTTCAATAAGCTCTCCGACGAGGCGGAGTTCACTGGGGTGGACGATGGTAATGGCGCCAAGACGATCAACATTGTCACCAAGCCTGGCATGCGCGAGGGAATCTTCGGAAAGCTCTTTGGCGGAGCGGGCTACGAGCCTAACCCAACAGAGAATGCTTCGGAGTTTAAGTATATGAGTGGCGGAAGTGTCAACATCTTCAAGGGACGCTCGCGCACTTCGGTCATTGCGCTGTTCAACAACCTCAATCAGCAGAACTTCTCGTTCGAGGATATCATGGGTGCCACCGACGAGGGGAGCACCACCGGCGAATTCACCATCAAGGCTCTGCCAGGAGTGGCGAACGTTAATGCCGTAGGTGTCAACCACTCCAACAGCTTTGGCGAGGATGATAGGGTCAAGATCCAAGGCAGCTACTTCTTCAATCAGACCCTCACCGACAACACCGAGCAGCTCACGCGTTGGTACGAGGAGCCCGCCACATCCACCATCGACTCGCTTATCCAATCCACAAGCAGTTCGACCTTCAACACCAACCACCGCTTCACGGGGCGCATCGACGTAAAGATCGACGACAAGCAGAGCCTTATGCTCCGCCCAACGCTGAGCTACCAGATCACCGAGCCCATTAAATCGACTGTAGGAGTGCGCTATGACGACGACAGCTCGGCAGCGACCTATGCCAATGGCATGCAGGGCTTCTCCAACTCGCAGAGCTCCTATTGGACTGGCTACAACGCCGGACTGAACGGAAACTACCGCCTACGCCTAAGCGACAACGGCCGCACTATAGCCTTGGGCTTCAACGCCACGGCCAACGGCAACGACTCGCGCGTGGAGACCTCGACCGACCCCAACGACCCCAATCCTAACGAGAATGAGGTCGCCTACACATACCAAGAGACCCCCACCACTAAGACCTACCTCCAAGGTAGCGTCAACTACAACGAGCCCCTCTCGGAGAACCTGCGACTAAATGTGACCTACAAAGCAAGCTCGCAGTACCAGGAGTCCGACAAGCGCACATACGACACCGAGGATGACTACATAGTCGAAGATTACGCCTCGACCAAGACCACAACCTACGCCCAAAGCACCTACAACACACATAGCTTGGGAACGGGTCTGCGCTTCGTGGTGGCATCGAAGGCTCGCATCACCGCCAATGTATTCTACCAAAACTCCACTTTCGATGTGAATACAATCCGCTCCAAGGCCAGCAACAACTCCTTGGATGAGATCGACACCTCCAAAAAGTATGAGAATGTCTCCTACTCGTTGGTATCGAAATTGGGTATCAACGCAAGCAACTCGCTCAAGCTCTACGTCAACGGATATACAACTACCCCAACGATTTGGAAGTTCACCGACAACACCACCAGCACCTCCTACGTCACGGCCGGAAATAGCGACTTGGAGCCAACATATAGCCACCGACTAAGGGCATACTACACCCACACCGACATGGAGCGAGGTCGCACTCTGATGCTCAACTGCAACGCCACGATGAGCACCAACTACATCGGCCAACATATCGTCCTAAGTCCCGACCCGATTGACGTGGGCGGAACGTTATACGATGAGGTTCAGCAATATACAGGATGGGTGAATATGGAGGAGAACTACTATAAATTCGATGCCAACGCCTCGTATGGCCTGCCATTCGATGCTATTAGATGCAACCTCAACCTCAATGCTGGAGTGAGCTACACCCTCACCCCAAGCATCTATGGCGGAACGGTCATTGCGATGGGCGACGTGCAGGGAGGCGAGGCGGTCACCACCCAGGCCACCACCTACCGTGGAACGGTCACCTTGGGCTCGAACATCTCCGAGAATGTCGACTTCACACTCTCGTGGCGAGGCGATTACAGCGCCGCAACCAACGCCTACGAGGGTGCCACAACCCAAAACGACTACTTCAACCAGACAGCCTCGGCCGATATGAAGTTCACATTTTGGGGTGGATTCACCTTTGTGGGCAACATCGCCTACCGCCAATATTTAGGCATAACGAACAGCTATGACGACCGCTACACCCTCTGCAATGCCTTTGTGGGGCACAAGGTGGGGCGCAACTCGCGCGGCGAGATCATCGTGGGTGTGAACGACATCTTCGACCAAAACATGAGCTTCAGCCGCTCGGTAGCCTCGACCTACACCCAAAACAAGATCAACTCGATCGTGGGGCGCTACTACTCCGTGCAATACATCTACAACCTGCGCGCCTTTGGGCTTTGGAGTAAGTAAAACGTTACAGCGATATTGCACCTCATCTTCACACTCCAACTCCGCAATCTTGGCATTAACATGCATATATACTGCAAACATCCCAATTAAAATATTTTACACTACTTATAATAAATAGTCAGCCCTTAAAAAGGTCGTAAAATCAACTTTAAAATATTGTTGTTCAGGTTGTTATATATGATAAATAATAGGCGAAAGCAGCGCTTTTTTTAGGCAAAAAAGGACTCAAACCTAAAATTATCCATACAAAAAAGTATATTTTTTCTATTGGTGTCCGATAAAACAAGAATAGACATACCACACCCTAATCACCGCTATTTCTGGCGGTGATTTTTTGAAAACTCTAAAAAGTAAGCCCCCTATATTTAATTTGAAGAAAATAATGTGGGTTCAGGAGGCGATTTTGCCCTCTGGGCGTTGATTGAGAGCCACGATTTCTCGGGATCTTCTAGGTATTTATA
>JBCQVM010000063.1:0-7429 GCA_047173105.1 Rikenellaceae bacterium | reverse complement strand
ATCGGGAATCTTATACAAGCGCAAGGGGTGTTAAGATTCCCGTTTTCACGGGAATGACGGGAAAGTTTTCACGGGAATGACGGGAAAGTTTTCACGGGAATGACGGGAAAGTTTTCACGGAAATAACGGGATGGTTTTCACGGGAATGACGGGATGGTTTTCACGGGAATGACGGGAAAGTTTTCACGGAAATGACGGGATGGTTTCACGCAAATCTTAATCAACCTCACTGATACTGAGTAAGGTACGCCTTGAGGTAAGCCTCGAAATCGGGGGAGTCGATCACCTTGACATCGTCGAGCAATCCCACCACAAAGCGCCCTACGCCACGATAGCCCGAGACCTTAGTTTCGAGCAGATAGCGATCTCCGCCCAAAGGGGTTATATCGCGCTCTGCCAAGGTATATTCCTCCAAAAGGAGGTTGTATGAGAGCAAACCTAACTCCAATTTCACCACGGCGGGCGTATTGGAGTTAATCCTAAAGATATCAATAAAGCCCTCCTCGTGAAGCTCCTCGGCGCTCCACGGCTCACCCGTAAGCTCCACCGAGCCAATACGAGAGAGTTTAAAGAGTTTATTGGCGCCATCCTCGAGGTCGTAACACCACACCTGCACATAGTTTGTGGTGAAAGCAAAGGGCTCGACCCGTCGATCACGCACTACGCCACGGTGTGCCGACTGATAGCCTCGCAGCACCACTCCCACCCTATTCTCGATTGCCTCGATGAGTTGGTGAACATTCGAAGAGTTCTTGCCCTTGACCACCGTATCGGCCAAGACACCACTGTCGTAGACCGAGTAGAGCTTGCTTTTAAGGTTGAGTTTCAGCAGGTTCGTATCGTCAATACTCTCTATGGCTCGGCGCAAGATGATCGCCTCCTCCTCGGTGAAGTGCACCAACTGCGAGATATCCTTGAAGTGGGGCGACTCCTTGTCGAGGCGGATAAACTCTCCGCGCTTCTTGATCACAAAGCCCGCTTGGCGGAAGGTGTCGATATAGCGATATACGGTTCTGCGCGACATAGCGAGTCTCTCGGCCAACTCATCTACCGAGTAGGAGCTATTGGCCGTGAGGAGCTTCATTAGGCGAAGCATGCGCTCTATCTTGGGCTGATCCATAATATATAGGTATAAAAAAAGTGGTCGAAGTTCGCACCCCAACCACTATACTATCCAATAATTAGCTTCTCAATATCGGCTATCTTCCGAGAGATCATCTTGTCGGTATCCATCATATTGGCAACAGCCTTGCATGCATGAAGCACCGTAGCGTGGTTACGACCTCCGATCGTCGAACCGATCGTTGCCAGAGGAGACTTGGTATGTTTCTTAGCCAAGAACATAGCCACTTGGCGCGCTTGAGCCACCTCGCGGGTACGAGCCTTGGAGTGCATCGCATCGAGGGAAACATTCATCTGCTCACTCACGATAGCCATGATCGACTCGATCGAGATCTCACGCTTATTGATACGGACGTAGATCTTGAGGATCTCCTTAGCAAGCGAGATGGTGATCTTACGATTGAGGAACGAGGCGTTGGCAATAAGCGACGAGAGAGCACCCTCGATCTCGCGCACATTTGCCGAGATGTTATTAGCCAAGAAGTCGATCACATCGTCGGGAATCATCGCATTCTGGCGCTTAGCTTTAGAGCGAATGATCTTGACTTTGGTCTGATAATCAGGTAGATCGACCTCAGTTGCAAAGCCCCACTTAAAGCGAGTCAACAAGCGTTGCTCAATATCCCTTAACTCTACGGGCGCCTTATCCGAAGTGAGGATAATCTGCTTTCCAGAGAGTTGCAAGTGGTTAAAGATATTAAAGAAGGCATTCTGAGTACCAGTCTTGCCGGTGAGCTCTTGTATATCGTCGATAATAAGCACATCAATGGTTTGGTAGAAGTGGATAAAATCGGGGATCGAGCCCTCCTTATAGGCCGTTTGGAACTGTGCCTGAAATTTATTCATCGAGACGTAGAGCACCGTGAGCTCGGGGTGGCGCGAACGCACCTCGTGGCCGATAGCCTGCACTACGTGAGTCTTACCCAATCCCGAGTTACCATATATATATAGGGGGTTGAAAGGAGTGTTACCCGGGTTGACCGACACGGCCATACTTGCCGAGCGCGAAAGGCGGTTACACTCACCCTCTACGAAGTTCTCGAAGGTGTAGATGGGGTTAAGATTAGGATCAATATTGATCTTCTTGATACCGGGAATCACAAATGGATTCTTGATATTATCGGTACTGGTTTGATTATTGTAACGCTTTATGGCTGAGAGATCGGCATTGGTCGTAGTGGCCTCGCCGCCCTTGGGCACTGCGTAGAACAATCGGGTCTGGTTACCGTAGTGCTTCTCGATAATTGGACGCAACACGGGGATATATTTGCCCTCCAACTGAAAGACATGATTTTTGTTGGGAACACCCAATCGAAGGATGTTTCCATCAAACCCTAATGGTACGATAGGCTTAAACCACATCGCAAACTCCTCTTCTGAAGTTTGGGTTTGGATGAGGCTAAGACATTCCTGCCATACCTTAGTGTATGTCTGTGTTAGTTGTAACATTTATGTGCGTAATTATTCTTGAAACGACAATACAAAGGTGATGATAAAAAAGTTAAAAAAAGTTTCTTTTTTGATTTTTTTTTTAGTTTTTTTTTGTATAGCATTTGGGCTATAAATTATTTACTATCTTTTATTCAATAAATTAGCTTTTTTTACTTTTTTTTACTATATTTGCATTACGTTAATTCGTACTCACAAAGGTAACCTAATAAATTTTAAAACCAAATAAAAATGACAACAGATTTAAACAAATTAGTTCTTGCCAAAGCACAGGCATGGTTAGATGGCGCTTACGACGAGCAGACCAAAAAACAAGTTAAAGAGCTGATAGACAACAACATGGGCGAGCTTGTGGAGAGCTTCTACAAAGACCTCGAATTTGGCACAGGTGGTCTTCGCGGCATCATGGGCGTAGGCTCTAACCGCATGAATATCTACACGGTAGGCGCTGCAACTCAGGGTCTTGCGACCTACCTCGAGCGCAACTTCGCGGGCGAGAAAATCCGCGTAGCCGTAGCGCACGATTCACGCAATAACTCACGCCTTTTTGCCGAGCATACAGCTGGCATTTTCGCTTCGAATGGCTTCGAGGTTTACCTCTTCGATGCACTGCGTCCAACCCCCGAACTTAGCTTCGCAATTCGCGAGCTCAAGTGCCACTCGGGAGTAGTGGTTACAGCCTCTCACAACCCCAAAGAGTACAACGGATATAAAGCATATTGGAACGATGGATCGCAGGTGACAGCACCCCACGACAAGAACATCATCGAGGAGGTCAACAAGATCACCGACGTATCTATGATCAAGTGCGGCGAGAACCTCGACAAGATCATCACCTTGGGTAGCGACTTCGACAAGATCTACCTCGACAAGATCCTCTCACTTTCGCTCTCACCCGAGGCGGTAGCTAAGCACCACGACATGAAGATCGTCTACACTCCGATCCACGGCTCGGGCGTTAAGTTGGTTCCCGACTCACTACGCAACTTTGGTTTCACCAACGTCACATTAGTTAAGGAGCAGGCCGAGGTCAATGGCGACTTCCCAACGGTAGACTCCCCCAACCCCGAGGAGCGTAAGACAATGGCAATCGCTATCGAGACCGCAGCGCGTGAGGGTGCCGATTTAATACTCGCAACCGATCCCGATGCCGACCGTATCGGAGTGGCTCTACGCAATAAGAAGGGCGAATATGTGCTCCTCAACGGCAACCAGACCTTGGCGCTGATCCTCAGCTACCAGCTCACACGTTGGGCAGAGTTAGGCAAACTCGATGGCAACCAATATGTCGTTAAGACTATCGTAACTTCGCAGATGGCCAACGCCGTAGCGAATCACTTCGGCGTGAAGTGCTACGACTGCCTCACAGGCTTCAAATATATCGCGCGCATCATCCGCGACAACGAGGGCAAAGCAACCTACATCGGAGGTGGCGAAGAGAGCTTCGGATACTTAGCCGGCGACTTCGTTCGCGATAAGGACGCAGTTTCAGCTTGCTCATTAGCAGCCGAGGCAGCCGCATGGGCTAAGGAGACAATGGGTGTAACGCTCTACGAGTGGCTCCAAGAGCTCTACGTGAAGTATGGCTTCTTCCTCGAGGGATTGGTTTCGGTGGTTCGCAAGGGCAAGGATGGCGCCGAGGAGATCCAGAAAATGATGGTCGACTATCGCACCAACCCACCTAAGTCAATCTTGGGTTCTCCCGTAGTTAAGATCAACGACTACAAGACACTCGAGACAACAATGGTCGAGAGCGGCGAGGTAATCAAGATCGACGAGGAGTCCTCAAACGTGCTCCAATGGTTCACAGCCGACGGCACAGCGATCTCAGTTCGCCCATCGGGCACCGAGCCCAAGATCAAGTTCTACTTCGGCGTAAAGGCTCCATTAGCATCAGTAGAGCAGTACGACGAGGTATACGAGCAGCTCAACGGCAAGATCGAAGCAATCAAGACTGAGCTAAACCTTATATAATATAGGTGGAGCCATAGAAATTAAATAATCCAATTTCTATAAGAAAGAGGGGATCCTAAACAAACGCAAGAGGCGGAGGTTAGGGATCCCCTACTTTGTTATCCACGCCTCTTCCCCGTCATCCCCGTGAAAACGGGGATCTTATACAAGCGCAGGGTAGTTAAGATTCCCGTTTTCACGGGAATGACGTGCAGGGGTGTTAAGGTCGAAGGTCGAAAGTCTAAGGCTTTAGGTGCATGGGCTAACTCCTAACTCCTAACTCCTAACTCCTAACTCCTAACTCCTAACTCCTAACTCCTAACTCCCAACTCCTAACGCCTAATACAACCGACTTATCGAGCCCCAATACTGCACATCGTTATACCACGGGTTCTTAATAGTGAGCGTAGCGCCACCAAAGCGTGAGGAGATCTCGAGAATGAAGCTATAGGTCGAGGCGGTAAACAGCGAGCTTTCGAACGATACGCGCCACCCATCGTCGGTTTGCTCCGTGAGGTAGTTCTGCACCGAGGGCAGCGTGTAGTTAATCACAACGTTGTGATAAGGCGGCACATAGCCCTTAATGTAGGGCAGGAATATATCTATCGTTCCATCCCAATACCCCATATTGAAATTAGGGTTCGACATCATGCGGGTCGAGCCGGCGGGTTGCATCTGCATGGTCTGAGGATTAAACTGAAAAGTACGCGAAAGTACGAGCGAGTCGATCGTCTTCTCGTAGGCCGCTTGCTTATCGGCACGACGTTTCTCACGCACTTCGCGCTTCTCTTGTTTGGCGGTGAGCTTACTCTCGCTCTGACCAATTACGGCCACTCCGAGAGCCGACAACACGACGATGGAAATAAATAGCAATCTC
This sequence comes from Rikenellaceae bacterium, assembly GCA_047173105.1. Lineage (GTDB taxonomy): Bacteria > Bacteroidota > Bacteroidia > Bacteroidales > Rikenellaceae > Alistipes. The sequence continues at coordinate 2,028 of JBCQVM010000063.1, read as the reverse complement.
TTTTTCATAAGCATTTTAGATAAGGTTTTCGGTTTTCTTTCACAAAAGTTTTGCCAAAACGCAAGATAATACCTATCTTTGTTTTGGAATCCTTTTTGAGGAGCAAAACTAAAAAGCAGAGTTATGATAGCACCACAACGCCCATACACCTTCGATAGAGTTATCCGCATCGTCTTTACGGTCGTGGCTATCATCGGAGTCTTCTTTATCCTCGATCGCCTTAAAGGGGCTTTGTTACCCTTTTTCGTGGCATGGCTCTTGGCCTATTTGATCAACCCGATTGTGGTTTTCTACCAACGTCGACTCCGAATCCGCAACCGGATCTTGGCCATTATCACCGCCCTCGCCTCACTACTCCTACTCCTCGGAATCGTTGGCGCAACGATCCTCCCCTCGGTCATCAAGGAGGTCGACAAAACGGTCGACGTTATCCAAAGCCTCTCGCACAATGCCACGATGAAACCAGTAGTGGAGCAGTCATGGTACAAGGATCTACTCGAGCGCATTGACTTCGACGAGATCAGCGCCACCCTCAACCGCGAGGATTGGACAAAGCTTATCGAGGGAGGCTTGACCCACGCATGGACAATCCTTTCGGGTTCTGTGAATCAGATCATTAGCATCGTCAGCTGGTTTATCGTCCTGCTCTACTTGATCTTCATTCTACTCGACTACCAGAAGATCTCGACCAGCTTCAGGCGTCTGATCCCGGAGCGCTACCGCGATATCACCCTCTCGATCATGGGCGACGTGGAGGTGAGCATGAACCGCTATTTCCGCGGCCAATCACTCATCGCACTAAGCGTCGGCATCCTCTTTAGCATCGGCTTTGTGATCATCGGAATCCCCTTGGCTATCCCTTTGGGGCTCTTTATAGGTATGCTCAATATGGTACCCTACCTCCAAATCGTCGGCATCATCCCCACCATCCTCCTCTGCCTCTTGGACGCCTACAATGGCGGCCACACATTCTGGACAATCTTCGGCCTCTCGATGGTGGTCTTCGCCGTAGTGCAGTCGATCCAAGATATCTACATCACCCCCAAAGTGATGGGACGCGTCACGGGACTCAACCCCGCCGTGATCCTACTCTCCCTCTCGATCTGGGGCTCCCTCTTGGGCATCTTAGGCATGATCATCGCTCTGCCCCTCACCACCCTACTACTCTCGTACTACCAAAAGTACATCCTGCGTGAGGAGAGTTAGAAGTTAGGAGTTAACCTCTTTCGTCATCCTCGACTCGATCGGGGATCTTAATAGGAGTTAACCTCTTTCGTCATCCTCGACTCGATCGGGGATCTTAATAGGAGTTAACCTCTTTCGTCATCCCCGACTCGATCGGGGATCTTAATTTGCCACCTTGCAGAGAGTTTAAGATTCCCGTTTTCACGGGAATGACGGGGAGGTTTCACGGGAATGCGCGAGGAGGAAGCCGAGGAATAATTTGCAAAGCCGAAAAAATGCACTATCTTTGCATCACTTTCAGCTCTGAAGCGAAACGGGGGTGACCGGTTTTGACAGCAGGTAGAAGTTGATTGTAAGCACGTCGAGCGTTGTGCGGTGGCTCGTAAATCCCAATGCTCAAATTTCAAATGGCAATAACAGCTATGCACTCGCTGCCTAATTTTCAAGGAAAATAGGGCTTAATTGCGGAGCCCAAGGAGGTTCTGCGACGAGTATCCCGGCACTCGGTTCCGCTCTTTAATCGAGGGTCACATGGGGTATCATCAATTTAGAGATAGCGCGTCGAGATGCCTCGATCGTCGTGCGAAATTTAGAGGATAGGGCTTCAGTAAAGGCTGTTCATGGCCATGCCGAAGCAGGAAGATCAATCATGAAATAAACGTGTAGAAAGCTCTTGAGTTCCTTGTTTGGACGCGGGTTCGACTCCCGCCACCTCCACAAGAAATGGGTGCAAATCTTGCAATTGCTTGATTTACACCCATTTATCATCTACTCTAACTCCTCTTCATCCTCGCGAACCCCCTCACGTCATCCTCGCGACCCCCTCACGTCATCCTCGCGAAC
>JBCQVM010000018.1:0-35394 GCA_047173105.1 Rikenellaceae bacterium | reverse complement strand
TGATCGGGAGTCTTGTCTTTTTGTAGGATTGTTTAAGTTAAGATCCCCGCATTCGCGAGGATGACGTGAGGTGTTTTTTGTTTAATCATTTCAGCCCCGTCATTCCCGACATGATCGGGAATCTTGTCTTTTTGTAGGATTGTTTAAGTTAAGATCCCCGCATTCGCGAGGATGACGTGAGGTGTTTTTTGTTGTTCTATACGCGGCGGTATGGTATTTAAATGCATACACTGTGAAAAAAATAACAATTATATTCAAATTTATTAAAAATAGCGAAAAAAGTTGTATCTTTGCGGCGAGTTATAAATTTAAATTACCAATTAAGCGCAATGGCTTTTAATAACAATGTGATGATCGTGCGCCACAGATTGCTCTCGGAGCTTCTTAAACTGTGGTTCAAGCACGAATTAGTGGAGAAAATCAACCGCCTACCTATCGAACTTAGTCCAAGGAAATCTGCCCATGCTGGGCGTTGCTGCGTCCACAAGGAGCGCGCTGTGTGGAAGTACAAGACGCTTCCTATACTTGGCCTTGGAATGGAGGATGAGGAGGATGAACTTACTCCGCTCTCGGATTATGCGCGTATTGCTCTGGATAGAGCCAAGCAGGGTAAACCCAAAGATCGCATAATGTGTGTGGTCGATGAGGCGTGCTCGGCATGTATTCGTGTCAATTACGAGATCACTAATCTTTGCCGTGGGTGTACTGCGCGAAGTTGTCAGGCTAACTGCCCCAAGAAGGCGGTGCATGTGAGTCGTATCACAGGTCAGGCATGGATCGATCACGAGGCTTGTATAAGTTGCGGAATCTGTAAGGAGAGCTGCCCCTACCACGCGATCGTGTATATTCCCGTTCCGTGCGAGGAGGCCTGCCCCGTCAAGGCGATCAGCAAGGACGAAAAGGGCATCGAGAAGATCGACGAGGATAAGTGCATCTTCTGTGGTAAGTGTATCAATGCTTGTGCCTTTGGTGCGGTGTTCGAGCTTTCGCAGGTGTTCGATGTGCTCTACAAGATCCGCGAGCACCAACAAGTTGTAGCTATCGTGGCGCCATCTATCCTTGGTCAATACAACGCCACCATCGAGCAGGTCTACGGCGCTATCAAGCAGATCGGTTTCACCGACGTTATTGAGGTTGCTCAGGGTGCGATGGATACTGTGCGCAACGAGGCTCACGAGCTTTTGGAGAAGATCGAGGAGGGGCAACCCTTTATGACCACCTCTTGCTGTCCATCATATGTCGAATTGGTGGAGAAGCATATTCCTGCGCTCAAACCATACGTCTCGACAACCGGTTCGCCAATGTATTACACGGCACGTATCGCCAAAGAGAAGTATCCCGACGCCAAGATCGTATTTGTGGGGCCATGTCTTGCTAAGCGCAAGGAGGCTCAGCGCGACGAGGCGGTCGACCATGTTATCACATTCGAGGAGATCTCCTCGATCCTCAACGCTATGGAGATCGACATCAAGCAGGCCGATCCACACGCTGTGGAGGTCTCGTCGGTTCGCGAGGCTCATGCCTTTGCTCAGGCGGGCGGTGTGATGGGTGCCGTGCAGTCGTTCCTAAAGGAGGGTGCCGAGGGTATCAAGGTTATGCCTATTTCGGATATCAACAAAAAGAATATCAATCTCTTGAAGGTCTTCTCGAAGACCGGAAAAGCGCCTGCGCAATTCCTCGAGGTTATGGCCTGCGAGGGTGGCTGTATCACGGGTCCAAGTGCCCACAACGCCATCCCTAAGGCTAAAAAGCAGCTCACAGCAGAGTTGGCTAAGAATTCGTTAACCTATGACCAGCTACTGGGTAGATAGACTATTTGAGCAGGGAAGATTGCCCAAAGAGGGGTATCGCTACCTCTTGGAGTGCGACCTTTCCCAGACTCAAAACTACCTGCAAATGAAGGCGCAGGAGATGGCCGAGCGCCACTTCTCTCGCTCGATCTATCTGCGTGGATTGATTGAGGTTAGCAACTTTTGCCGCAATGATTGCCACTATTGCGGTATTCGCTGCTCTAATGGCGAGGTGGAGCGCTATAGGCTCTCGGAGCAGACCATTTTGGAGTGTTGCCAGCGTGGCTACGACCTTGGGCTGCGCACATTTGTGTTGCAGGGAGGCGAGGATGTGGCGCTCACCGACACAAAAGTCGAGCAGATCATCGCCTCGATCCACGCCCAATTTCCGCAGTGCGCTATTACCCTCTCGCTTGGAGAGCGCAAGCGTGAGGCTTACGAGCGATTCTATGCGGCGGGTGCCTCGCGATACCTCTTGCGCCACGAGACTTTCAACGCCGAGCATTACGCTCAGTTGCACCCCGAGCGTATGTCGCATGCCAATCGCATGGAGTGTTTGCACTCGCTCAAGGAGATCAGCTTTCAGGTGGGTAGCGGAATTATGGTCGGTTCGCCGCACCAGAGCATCGACCACATAGTGGAGGATATCCTCTTTATCGAGCGTTTTCAGCCACACATGATTGGCATTGGCCCCTTTATTGCGCATCACCAGACACCCTTTGCGGCGCATCCCAATGGCGATGTTTCGCTCACGCTACGTCTCTTGTCGATATTTCGATTAGTTGTGCCTCGAGCACTTATTCCATCGACCACTGCCTTGGCATCGCTCGACGATAGGGGGCACCAGAAGGGCATATTGGCGGGAGCTAATGTGGTGATGCCCAACCTTTCGCCAGCTGCCGAGCGATCGAAGTATGCGATCTACGACAACAAGGCGGCATTTGGAAGCGAGGCGGCAGAGGGGATCGCCATGCTGCGCAAAAAGTTCGATGAGATAGGCTATTCGATTAGCTTCGAGAGGGGCGATAGCCCGATGATAGGGGATAAAAAATAGGAGTATGTACAATATAAAATCACATAAAGCAGACCAATTTATCGACGAGGGTGAGATCCTCGAGACGCTGCGCTACGCCAAAGAGAATTGCCGAAATCGCCCTTTGATAGAGAGCATAATCGACAAGGCGGCACTGTGCGAGGGGCTGACCCACCGCGAGGCTGCGCTACTCTTAGAGTGCAGCGAGGCAGATTTGGTGCAGCGAATTTATGCCTTGGCTGAGAGGATTAAGGAGCGATTTTATGGGAACCGCATTGTGATGTTTGCACCGTTATATCTCTCGAACTACTGCGTTAATGGCTGTGTCTATTGTCCCTATCACTTCAAAAACAAACATATTGCGCGCCGTAAACTCACCCAAGAGCAGATCCGCGCAGAGGCCGTAGCGCTCCAAGATATGGGGCATAAGCGATTGGCTCTGGAGGCGGGCGAGGATCCCGTGCATAGTCCGATCGAATATATCCTCGAGTCGATCAAAACGATCTACGAGGTGAAGCACAAAAATGGCGCGATAAGGCGTGTGAATGTCAACATTGCCGCAACGAGCGTCGAGGAGTATCGTATGCTAAAGGAGGCGAAGATCGGCACCTATATACTTTTTCAAGAGACTTATCACCGCGCCAATTATGAGGCACTGCACCCCACGGGGCCTAAGAGCAACTATGCATATCACACCGAGGCGATGGATCGCGCAATGGAGGCGGGGGTCGACGACGTGGGATTGGGCGTGCTCTTTGGGTTGAATACCTATCGCTATGATTTCGTGGGTCTTATGATGCATACCGAGCACCTTGAGGCACGCTTCGGAGTTGGGGCACACACCATCAGCATGCCGCGAATTTGTGCTGCCGACCATATCGACACGGCCGACTTTCCCGATGCAATCTCGGATGATGTATTCTGTAAATTGGTGGCAGTAACGCGTATAGCGGTGCCCTACACCGGCATAATTATCTCTACCCGCGAGTCGCAGTCGACGCGCGAAAAGGTGCTCCGATTGGGCGTGTCGCAGCTTAGCGGCGGCTCGAATACCAATGTTGGTGGTTATGCCTCGTTAGATGCTGCGGCGGAGGAGTCTGCGCAGTTCGAGCTGAGCGACCGACGTACGCTCGATGAGATCGTGAGTTGGCTCGTAGACCTTGGTCACATACCGAGCTTCTGCACGGCTTGCTACCGCGAAGGGCGTACGGGCGATAGGTTTATGTCGCTCGTTAAGAGTGGGCAGATTGCCAATTGTTGTACTCCCAACGCACTGATGACCTTCAAGGAGTACTTGGAGGATTACGCCTCGCAGGAGTGTCGCACCAAGGGAATGAAGCTAATTTTGGAGGGTATGCAGCTTGTCAAGAATCCTAAGACCAGAGAGATAGCCGAGCGCAACTTGGTCGAGATTGAGAAGGGGAAACGAGATTTTAGATTTTAAAAAGAAGATATATATATGAATACAACACCCAACGCAACGCGTCTTCACGTAGCAATTTTTGGACGTCGCAACAGCGGCAAATCGTCGCTCATCAATGCCATCACCGGACAAGATACTTCGCTTGTGTCGGCAATTGCGGGCACCACGACCGATGCTGTGGCCAAGGCGATGGAGCTCCACGGAATTGGCGCATGCCTTATGATCGACACCCCCGGTTTTGACGACGAGGGAGAGTTGGGCGCGGGACGTATCTCGCGTACCCTTAAGAGCATGGAGCGTGCCGATGTGGCGCTGCTGCTCTGCGAGGAGGGTGACTTGGAGGCAGAGGCGGAGTGGTTAAAGGCTCTGCGCGAGCGTGAGACCCCGACCATCGCCATTGTCAATAAGATCGATGCACGAAGTGCCGATGAGGTTGCGGCATTGAGCCGCCTTGTGGAGGAGCGTTTGGGGCTCACACCGCTGCTGCTGAGTGCCAAGAGTGGGGTAGACATCGAGGTGATTCGCGGGGCGCTGTTGGCCTCTCTGCCTGCCGACTTTACCGAGCAGAGTATTACCGGCGATTTAGTTCAGCGTGGCGATAGTGTGCTATTGGTGATGCCACAAGATAAGCAGGCACCCAAGGGACGCCTAATTTTGCCACAGGTGCAGACACTGCGTGAGTTGTTAGATAAGGGCTGCATCGTTAGCAGCTGCACCACGGAGCTCTTGGAGCAGACCTTGGCAGGGTTGTGCGAGCCGCCCAAGTTGATAATTACCGATTCACAGATCTTTAAATATGTTCACGAGCGCTGCCCCTCGCAGAGTCGCTTGACCTCCTTTTCGGTACTGATGGCAGGTTATAAGGGTGATGTGAAGAGCTTTGTGGCAGGCGCTGCGGCGATCGACTCGCTCACTGCTCGTTCACGAGTTCTTATTGCCGAGGCTTGTACGCATGCCCCCCTGTCGGAGGATATTGGCCGCGAGAAGCTGCCTCGAATGCTTCGTGCACGTGTAGGTGAGTCGCTCGCAGTCGATATTGTTGCTGGACGCCAATACCCCGCAGATCTCACACCTTATGACTTGGTGATTCACTGCGGGGCATGTATGTTTAATCGCAAATATATGATGTGGCGTGTAGATGCAGCCTTGAGGCAAGGGGTGCCCATCACCAATTATGGAGTGGCAATTGCTCACCTTAGCGGGATCCTCAGCGAGGTTGTCTATTAGGCAGTACTCCTTTACCTAAACAATAATGCGCTTGCGCTCGCGGCTTAGTGCATACTTGCTCTTCTTGGGGCGATTGATCCAGAGGCTGTTGGGGTTGTATGAGCGGAAGTTGGGGAACTTCTTGTCGCGTGGCGAGATGTTTAGGCGTCTCTCGTCGATCTCGTAGCGTTCGAATTGCCAGTTGATCGAGATGATCTCGTCGTCGAAAATTATTCCCGACTCCTCCTTGGGGTCGTACTCCCCCTCGTGGTTGCAGAGTATGGTCGTCTTTGGCTCGAGGGTCATATAACCACATGCGAAGTAGGGCGGAACATAGAGCATCGACTCATTCTCGGCCGAGAGCTCCACAGAGTTCGCTGCGCCAAAGCTCTCACACTCAGGGCGTAGGTCGACTACAATCGCAAGAGCGCGACCCGAAGTTACTGCAAGTAGACGTCCGTAACTATCCTTGCGCTGGAAGTAAAGTCCACGCATCACGCCACGCGCAAGAGTCTGGGAGCTCTGCTGCACAAAGGGTGTCTCGAGCCCCATTGCTTGGTAAACATCAGTTAGCTCTAAATCGTTGAGCCACTCACGTCCCTCGCCCAAGGTCGTTGGGGTAATTATTTTTGACTCCTCTATAGAAGAGGTGCTTTTTATGATAAATTGAGCCATAGCTATATTTACTTTTGTATTCGGGGACAAAGATACAAAAAAATAGAGAGAGAACAAAAGGCATATTATATTACGTAGAGCACTTATCTAATAGTTAAAAAATTACGATATGGATTATTATTAAAAAAAATTATAATATATTCGTGATGATTATTATAAAAAATAGTTAAAAAAATACACCAAAAGTTTTGGAGGTTACAAAAATGTTACTATCTTTGCATAACCTTAACCAATTTAATGAAGCAAGAAGTAAGATATAAAGGAGCTAACCACTCCCTATTACTTGGCGCGAATCACCTAAAGTTAAATAGTAGCATGTTTCTCATGCTGCTATTTTTTTTGTTGATGGGGTTGTGTTTGGTTTGTAGTGGATCAATCCGCTTCCCTTGAGGGCAATAATATGTAAGTTGTCATTCCTCTGCCTCTGCCTCTGTCTCTGTCTCTGTCTCTGTCTCTGCCTCTGTCTCTGTCTCTGCCTCTGTCATTGCGTCATTCCCGACTTGATCGGGAATCTTGCACGTCGTCCTCTCCCCTCTCACGTCATCCTCGCGAAAGCGGGGATCTTAAATGAAAATCTTTTTACAGTTAATTTTAAGATTCCCGCTTTCGCGGGAATGACGTGGAAGAGGAATGACGTGAGAAGAGGAATGACGTGGAAGAGGAATGACGTGAGAAGGGAGAGGATTGACGTTGGGTGGGAATGACGTGGAGAGGATTGACGTGGAGAGGAAAGACGGGAGGTAGTTGGCAATGGGGGGTAATCGAGCAGAAAATTGAGATCTAAATAAAAATAATTCGTAATAAATTTTGCAGTTTTGCAATAAATATGTAACTTGTAAAACCAAAAAACCAAAAAACTATTATACTATGATCATCGGAGTACCTAAAGAGATTAAAAACAACGAAAATCGAGTGGCGCTAACCCCAGCGGGAGCCAAGGAGCTTATCAAACGCGGGCACACTCTCTACATTCAACACACGGCGGGCGAGAACAGCGGCTTCACCGACGATGCCTATATCGCTGTTGGGGCGCAGATCCTACCCACCATCGAGCAGGTCTACGACGTTGCCGAGATGATAATAAAGGTCAAGGAGCCTATCGAGCCCGAATACAAACTTATTAAGCGCGGGCAGTTGCTATTCACCTACTTCCACTTCGCAAGTTGCGAACCATTGACCCACGCGATGATCGAGCGAGGTGCTGTATGTTGCGCCTACGAGACTGTGGAGCGTGCCGATCGCTCTTTGCCGCTCCTTATCCCTATGTCGGAGGTGGCGGGACGCATGGCTACTCAAGAGGGCGCCTACTATTTGGAGCGTCCACGTGGCGGTAAGGGCATTCTATTGGGAGGCGTTCCCGGAGTGAAACCTGCCAAGGTCTTTGTGATTGGTGCGGGTGTTGTGGGCACTGCTGCTGCGCGCATGGCCGCAGGGCTTGGTGCAGACGTTACCATCGCCGATATCTCGCTTCCACGCCTAACCTACCTTGCCGACGTGATGCCGGCAAATGTCAAGACGCTGATGTCCAATGAGATGAATATTCGCGAGGAGCTTAAGAGTGCCGATTTGGTTATCGGATCGGTGTTGATCCCCGGCGCTAAAGCACCAAAGTTAATCACTGCCGATATGCTCAAAGAGATGCAAAGAGGAGCCGTGATGGTCGATGTGGCCATTGATCAAGGCGGCTGTTTCGAGACCTCGCACGCTACAACCCACCAAGAGCCAACCTATGTTGTCGATGGCGTGGTGCACTACGCTGTGGCAAATATTCCCGGAGCTGTGCCCTACACCTCGACACTTGCACTAACTAATGCGACCTTGCCTTATGCTATCGCTTTGGCCGACAAGGGGTGGCGCAAGGCTTGTGCGGAGTCCAAGGAGTTGCGCTTGGGTCTAAACGTCGTGGAGGGCAAAGTGGTCTACCGTGGCGTTAGCGAGGCTTGGGGGCTGCCTTATCACGAATTGGAGCTGTAAGTTGCCTTTGGGTCTTTGATCTTGCGGGCTTTTTTGCTTGGTAGTTCAACGACTTTTCTCGTTATTGTTGATCCTCCACACACACGTCATTCCCGTGAAAACGGGAATCTTGTCGAAGTTATGACGTCATTCCCGTGAAAACGGGAATCTTATACAAGCGCAATGCTATGAATTAAGATTCCCGTTTTCACGGGAATGACGTGTGTGTGGAGGAGGTGGGAATGACGTGTGGAGGGAGGAGGCGGGAATGACGGGATCGTTAAAATAACAACTCACTCAGTAGCACCTGCCTACTTGGTCATAAGGTGCGTTATGTCGACCATTTTGCCTTGGGTGGTTTGGTAGAGTCGTTGGTTGGTCGTCGATGAGTCTAAGGCTCCCAAGGTGCTTTGGTAGCTGCCGATCTTGATATAGTCGAAGTTAGCTATCTCCACCTCTGGGGACAACTCATCCCGACCGGAGTACCAGCCCACCAAAATATGGGGGTAGTTTGCCTTGATATATCCTGCCAATCGCGACACCTCGGCGGGTTCTCTGTCGCCGCCCATTAGCGAGAAGCAGCTGATCATATCGTTGCGTTCAATGAGTCGGTCGATTGCCTGAAAGGATAGCTCCTCGCCAATATCCTCGGCCAGATACGATGAGTGGCAGCCCTCGCAAGCGCAAGGGCAGCCACTAATATTTACAGCCAAGGAGATCTCATTGGGAATTTCGGCGAAGACCACCTTTGTGTCGGTGTACTTTAGCATTGCTCTTTGTTGTAGATTCGCTTCGCTGCCTCTACTCGTCGACCTTTGCTGAAGCCTTTGACTGGGCGCAGGTAGCCGATGATTCGAGTCCACCAAGTGATCTCCTCGCTGCCGCACTTGGGGCACTTCTTGATCGGTGTCTTGGTGATATATCCACACTTGTCGCAGCTGCTGTTGGGGATGTTGAATGTGAAGTAGGAGGTTCCCTCCTTGATTGCGATATCCAACACCTTGAGGTACTGCTCCTTTGAGAGGTGATCCTCCAAGTTGGCGTGAAGTGCTACGCCTCCATCCAATGTGTCGGTGTAGTGGCGACCATGTAGGCGCATCTGGTCTAAGAGCGAGATCGAGGCATCGTCGGGCATAAAGAAGTATGAGGTGTAGCAGTTGCGATCCTCGGGCACCCAATATCCGTCGGCCTTATCCCAGTCGTAGTTTTTGATTCCAAGACCCTCGGCAGGCACAAACTCGGTGTTGAAGCGTAGCTCGTTGGTGGTATTCTTGGTATTCTCGGCCGAGATTGTCGAGGTGATTAGTCGGCAGAATTCGCGATACTCTTCGCTATCTTTGATCTCCAATCCGAGGAACATAGCCGCTTCGTTGCAGCCATTGATTCCGATGGTTAGGAATTGCTGATTGAGCGAGATGTAGCCCTCGTCGTAAACGGGCAACATCTTGTTTTTCTGCAACTTGATCAGGATATCGTTGTATGCTTGGTGATACTTATAGATTCTCGAGAGGAGCACTTTGAGCTCGGCTATCATTATCGCGCGATCCACTTCATCCCACATCTTGAACTCCTTTTTGAGCGAGCGTGACTCGATTAGATTCTGCGTAAAGCGGTTGAGGTTGATGGTGATAACCGACTTGCTGCCGGTTGCCACACCCACGTTACCCGAGGTGAACGAAAACTCAGGTTTGATGGCGTTGCGCAGACGGCAACAGCTACTCAATGAGTCGGCATTGTCGCTGATATAGGTGAAGAAGGAGTGACCCTCGGAGTACATCTCGGCGGTGAAATTCTTCCAATCTTTGTCCAAAAAGTCGGTGCCATCGTGCAACATAGCAACGGTCTCCACGGGGAAGGTCAACAGGCACTTCTGGCGCTCGGCATTGAACCACTTCATAAACTTCTTCTGGATATAGTTCACCTGCTCGTAGCTCACCTTCGAGCCGTCGGGGAATACGAAATCCTCGAACATCGAAGCCCAATAATACTTGTCGAAGTACGAAACGTTGGTAAATGGCGACTGGAAACTGCGGTTGCCGGCAGGCTGGTTGATTGTGTAGACGATATTTTGGAAACACTGCTCTACGACATCCGAGATTGATTTTTCGCCTTTGACGCTCTTTGTAACAACTTCTTTCTCACGCATGTAGAAGTCTTCGCCCCACTCCTTAACGCAATAGTATGTAAAGACATTGAAGAACTCGGCAAAGGCTACAGCCCCTTGGAACTGCGACGAGAGCAAGAATACAAGGTTGTTGAACTGCCCACAGAACGAGTTGAGGTTGTGCGGTGCAACGGTGTTGAGCCTATCGAGCGACGAGGTGCCTCGGTTGAGGAATGGGTATAGGTTCACCGCCACGCAGTATGGTTTGATGGCGGGAGCTGAGTTCTCATCGTGCTTGTAGATAACGCGCGATTGGAGGTCTGCTACGTAGTTGGGTGACTTGTCGCCATATCTGGCCTTAAGCTCCTCGATGATGCGGTAGCGGCTGATCTCCATATTGGTGGTTTTGTAGAGCTCTGCCTCCAATGTCGCCACATTTTTGTTCTGCACATTGGCGTTTGCATCGACCTCGGAGCACTCGGCAGCATTGTCGCCGCTCGATGTGTAGCTCTCGATATACTCGGCACGACCCTTGATAAAGCGGATCTCCTTGTGCTTCTCGCGATAGATGATATAGAGCTTGGCCACGTGTGGGTAGTTGGCCATCAACCACATCTCAACGCGGTCTTGGATCTCCTCGACCTCCAAAGGAAGGTCACACTCGATCTTAGACTCAACGAAGCCCAAGATCTCATTTTTGCCAATTTTAACAGATGGCATATTGGCACTTGCCTTGAGCACAGCGTTAACAATCTTCTGTGGGTCGAACTCTTTGTGTTCGCCATTTCGTTTAATTACTTGCATAGCAATATCTTTATTTTATATTTTACGTGTTGTAGAGTAGCAGGGTATATTTTGCTCCTGCAAAGATATGAAAAATGATGAGCCCTTGATATGTTGAGAAGTTAATCTTTCAACAATTTGTTGACAATGTTGGGAGTTTGTTTTTTGTTTGGCTTGACCCACAAGCGAGGTTGAACATAAGCGTAAAAAAGGAAAAGAGCAAACCCCAATAAGCGCAGCTAAGGAGTAGTAATAGCAATATATAGTCTCTCGGCCACTTTCATGCCGCCGAGGGTGTTTATGTGGGTGTAGTCTTTGTTTGCCCAACCATTTTTGACAAATTCGCCCATGCCTCCCATTTCGCACATTGTTTGTAGGGTGCTGAAGTAGATCACCCCTGCGCTCTGTGCTACTTGGCGTTCGATGTTGTCCAAGGCGACGATGGTAGGCATAGTCACCGCTTCGGAGCCTTGGAGCGTGCAGCGGTCGCTCACACCCATGATTGCTATGGCGCAGTCCGGGTAGCACTCCTTGAGGTGCTTTATAAGATTAAAGAGGTGGTTGCCATACTTGGCGTAGGAGTAGTTCTCTTGCCCCGAGACATTCACCCCATACTGCACAACGATCAGCGAGAGTGGTGCGATGCGGTCGAACTGGGCGGCGAGCGTGGGATCGATGTGGTTCATGTGGATGCCCGAGTTGCCACGGATGGCGTAGTTGTCGAGACTCACTTTGCTCCCGTTTGGCTCGATATAGTCTAACAGGGTGCCGTAGAGCACCATCCCCTCACTACTCTCGAAAGAGTAGCGGATGGTGGTGATGGGCTGCTCGATGGTGATTCTCTGGAGCTTGTCCGATGCCTTGCACTCATAGATCTCGGCGGGGTTGCCATTGATGCTTATCGATACGCGTGCATTCGAGTTGCTGCGATAGAGCAGCGTAGCGGAGTTGATCTGCTTGGCGTGCTCACGGAAGAGGCGGCGTTCGTACTCCACCCACGAGCCCTCTTCGGGATAAAACTCATATCCCGAGAGCAGGTATCGCTGCTCCTCTCGCTGCTGCGTGATGCATGCGCTGCGCCAATCTCGGCTAAAGGTATGTTTGATCGTTCCGCGGTACGCAGCCACCTGCGAGGTGATCGGCACAAAGCCAACGCCACCTCCCGTGAAGCGTGCTTGGAGCATCTCGCGAAGATCCATCGTGAGGATATCGCCCTCGATAAAGGAATCACCCATAAATGCTATTCGCACACGCTCGCCACTCTCATCCATCAGCTTCTCGCGAAAACGGGTGGAGTATTGCTTCTCGGGCGAATAATCCTCCCAGAGAGTAGGGGCGGAGGTGGTGATGCAGGTGTCGGGCAGGGTGATAAGGGAGTCGATATAGGCGAGGTTCTCGAAAGATGTTGAGTCGTCCAAGCTGATATAACGCAACCCAAAGAGCTCGCGGATAAGCGAATCGGAGACCACACCCGAGTATATATTAGCCTGTTTAAGGCGGATATTATAGAAGTTGAATGGTGGCAGCAGCGACAACACACTCAGGATCACCACAACCAAGAGCGCGGTGAAAGGAGTAAAGAGGATATAGTTCTTATTGTGCGGCATAACTAAAATTGGAAATAGATAAAGGGTTGGACTTCGCCACTTCGCAGCTGCATAATAAGCCAAATTATGGAGGTGAGAATCACCGGATACCACCAGTAGGGTAGTGCGCTAAAGCGCTTGCAGAGCCTCTCATGCCACTTGTCGCTGAGCAGATGCACCGCAAAGCCTATGGCGATCATCGAGATGCTGATCCTATACCCCCACACGAAGTCGAGCAGGATCGAGCCATTGAATGAGTGGAATATCTGAGAGAGAAGATCCATCGCCACGCCAAAATTATCGGCGCGGAAAAAGATCCAACTAAGCGAGACAATGTTAAATGTGATAATTCGCCCCACAATCCTGCGCCAAGGCCGCATCTGCACGCCCGTCGCCTTGAACGATGGCCACTGGCTCATCACCGCTTTATGGATGCTGAGTGCCACACCATGGATCGCACCCCACGCCACAAAGCTCCACGAGGCGCCGTGCCATAGGCCACCCAATAACATGGTTATCATTAAGTTAGCATAGGTTCGCAGCTTACCCTTGCGATTGCCCCCAAGTGAGATGTAGAGGTAATCTTTGAGCCAGCTGCTCAGCGAGATATGCCACCTGCGCCAAAATTCGGTGATTGTGGCCGAGCGGTAAGGGTGGCGGAAATTATCGTTAAAGTGGAACCCTAAGAGCAGGGCGATACCGATGGCGATATCGGAATATCCCGAGAAGTCGCAGTAGATCTGCAAGGCATAACCATACACTCCCACTAAATTCTCCAGACCCGTGTAGAGCAGAGGAGCATCGAAAATTCGGTCGACAAAGTTGAGGCTAATATAGTCCGAGATGACCCCCTTTTTGAGGAGTCCCATAGCGATAAGAAATACGCCGCGTCCCAACTCCTCGCGCGAGATTGATATGGGATTACGCTCGATCTGCACAATAAAATCCTTGGCGCGAACGATTGGGCCCGCCACAGCTTGGGGAAAGAATGAGAGGAAAAAGAGGTAGTCCGACCATCGCTTCAAGGGGGCAATATTGCCACGATAGATGTCGATCGTGTAGCTCATCGACTGGAATGTGAAGAACGAAATTCCGATCGGCAGGAATATCACCCCGAAGTCCAAATCGCCTCCTAACAGTGCATTAATGCTCTCGCTCAGAAGTCCGGTATACTTAAAGTAGCAGAGCATCAAAAGGTTAATACTGATAGATGTTGCCACAAAGAATTTGCGGGAGCCTCTTTTTACGCTCGAAGCTATAAGGTTGCCCAGCGAAAAATCGCTAATCGAAAGAGCGATAAGCAGTAGAAAATAGAGCCCGCTGGTCTTATAATAGAAAAAGAGCGAAAAGGCGATAACATACCAGATCCTCGCTCGCAACTTGTTGTACAATTGCGAGTAACCCGCCGCGAAGATCAAGAAGAAAAACAAGAACAGCCCACTGGTAAAGAGCAGCGGGTAGTTAGGCGAGTAGATCAGGCAGTTTAGTAGGTTATCTATATGGAAGCTCTGATTCATTTTAGAAAGTTGGTTTGGCATCTCGAGCCTTTATCAGCTCATACATCTGGTCGCGAAGCTTTGCTGCGGCGATGAAGTCGAGGTTTTTTGCCGCCGCCTCCATCTCCTCTTTTGCCTTCTCGATCATTGCATCGTAGTTTGGTGCGCTGTACGTTCCCTTTGCTTCGGCTGCCACGGCGTAGTGCTCCTCGTGGATCGGATAGGCGATGGGGATATTCTCCAGTGAGCGGCTTTGAGCTAACTTATTCTGCCCGTCGCCACTCTTTTGCGCTGTTCGGGGCAGTTGATTGTGTTCTATATTATATTGTATCTGCTTGATACGGCGGCGGTTGCTATCCTCGATTGTGTTGCGCATAGAGTCGGTGCAGATGTCGGCGTAGAGTATCACTTGGCCATTTGCGTGGCGTGCACCACGTCCGGCTATCTGAGTTAATGATCGGACGTTACGTAGGAATCCCTCTTTGTCGGCATCGAGAATCGCTACCAGCCCCACCTCGGGCAGGTCTAATCCCTCGCGTAGCAGGTTCACACCAATGAGCACATCGAACAGCCCCTGACGTAGCGAATCGAGGATCTCAACGCGCTCGATGGTGTCGATATCGGAGTGGATATAGCGATTTCGCACCCCGAGGCGATCGAAATATTTCGAGAGCTCCTCGGCCATGCGCTTAGTGATTGTGGTCACCAAAACCTTGTCGCCGCGCTGCACTCGTGAGTCGATCTCCTCTATGAGGTCATCCATCTGGTTGGTCGAGATGCGCACCTCCATTGGTGGGTCGACGAGGCCTGTTGGGCGAATAAGTTGCTCGATGACAACGCCTTCGCTCATCGTAAGTTCGTATTCGGCCGGAGTGGCACTAACATATATCGTGCGTGAAATTAACGCCTCAAACTCCTCGAATTGCAGCGGTCGATTGTCGCGAGCAGCCTCGAGTCGAAAGCCGTAGTCCACTAAGTTGTTTTTGCGAGCACGATCGCCTCCATACATCGCATGCACCTGAGGTAGAGTCACATGGCTCTCGTCGATGACCATCAAGAAGTCATCGGGGAAGTAGTCCAAGAGGCAGAATGGGCGAGTCCCCGCGGCGCGACCATCGAAGTAGCGCGAGTAGTTCTCAATGCCCGAGCAGTAGCCCAACTCCTTGATCATCTCCAAATCATACTCCACCCTTTGGCGGAGTCGTTGTGCCTCGGGCATGCAGCCCCTGCGCTCGAATGCCTCGACCTGTGTGCCCATATCTACATAGATTTGCCCCACGGCTTTGCCAATGCGCTCCTTAGTTGTCACAAAGAGGTTTGCCGGGCGGATCACAACGTTGCTCAAGCTGCTGATGCGGGCGCCCGAAATGTGGTCGATAAGCGAGATCGACTCGATCTCATCGTCGAAGAATATTATCCGATAGCAGTTCTCGCCAAATGCCGCCATGATATCCACCGTGTCGCCATTCACCCTAAAGGTTGCGGGCTCTAAATTGCGCTCGGTACGTGTGTAGAGCGCCTCGACAAGTCCATAGAGCAGATTGCGCCTATCATAGATCTCGCCTACTTTAATCTCGATCGAGGTAGCGTGGAAGTCATCGGGGTTTCCCATACCATATAGGCACGAGACGCTCGAAATGACAATCACATCCCTGCGCCCCGAGAGCAGCGTGGCAGTGGTGCTCAACCTCATCTTCTCGATCTCGGCGTTGATCGCCAAGTCCTTTTCTATATAGGTGTCCGAATTTGGGAGGTAAGCCTCGGGCTGGTAGTAGTCGTAGTACGAAACGAAATACTCCACCGCATTCTCCGGAAAGAAGTTCTTAAACTCATTGTAGAGCTGTGCAGCGAGGGTTTTATTGTGACATAGAATAAGTGTCGGAGTGTTGACCTCGGCGATCACATTTGCCACCGTAAAGGTCTTGCCCGAGCCCGTTACACCCATCAGCGTGCTGCCTCTAACCCCGCCGTTAATGGCTGAGACCAATGCCTCTATAGCCTCTGGCTGGTCTCCCGTAGGTTTATATTCCGATGTTAATTTAAATTCCATTTCGCTCGCTCAAGATTTTACTGAGGATATTTCGACAAAGTTACAATTTTTTTAATGATTAACGCCGATAATGACTAATGATTTTTCCTTTTTCCTTTTGTCATACCCTCTTTTGTCATTCCCGTGAAAACGGGAATCTTAAACTATACGAATGCTATAAACAAATTAAGATCCCCGTTTTCACGGGGATGACGAAAGGGGCATTAATCATTATCGGTGTTCATCATTCTTGGCGTTAATCATTAATCATTAAAAAATAATTATTAACTTTGCGTCAGTTAATTCAAAAAGATGATAGATAGAGAGACCATAGATAGGATATATGCCGCCGCCAACATCGTCGAGATTGTGGGTGATTACGTTACGCTCAAACGAAAGGGGGCGAATTATCAGGCGTGCTGTCCTTTTCATAGCGAAAAGACTCCATCGTTTGTGGTCTCGCCGGTCAAGGGGCTTTACAAGTGCTTCGGTTGCGGCAAGGGGGGCAATGCTGTCACCTTTGTGATGGAGCACGAAAGTATCACCTATCCCGAGGCACTCAAGGTGGTCGCAAAGCGCTATGGTATCGAGGTCAAGGAGCGCGAACTCTCCGGCGAGGAGATTCAACGCAATGACAATCGCGAGAGCCAATTTGTCTTGAACTCATGGGCTTACGATTACTTTGTCAAGATCCTTTTCGACAACGATGAGGGGGTTGCTGTGGGTCTTTCATACTTCCGCAATCAGCGTGGGTTTAGCGATGCTACCATCCGCAAGTTTGGTTTGGGCTTCTGTCTCTCGGCCAGCGATGCAATGTCGCAGGCTGCTATTCGCGCCTCATACAAGGAGGAGTTCCTGCTCTCCACGGGTCTCTCGCTTAAGCGTGAGGCGGATGGGCGGCTCTTCGACCGCTTTCGCGATCGTGTGATCTTTCCGGTTCACAATATCTCGGGTCGCATCGTCGCCTTTGGTGGTCGCACGCTACGTACCGACAAAAAGGTTGCCAAATATCAGAACTCACCCGAGAGCGAGATATATAGCAAGAAACGCGAGCTCTATGGCCTCTACTTCGCCAAGAAAGCGATCCAGCAATCCGACTATGTAATTATGGTCGAGGGCTACACCGATGTGATTTCGATGCATCAGGCGGGAATCGAGAATGTGGTCTCATCGTCGGGAACTTCGCTCACCACCGAGCAGATCCGTCTGCTTGGTCGCTTTACCAAAAACATCACGGTGATCTACGATGGCGATGCGGCGGGAATCCATGCTGCAATCCGCGGAATAGATATGATCCTGCGCGAGGGGATGAACGTGAGGGTGGTGTCATTGCCCCCCGAGCACGATCCCGACTCCTTTGCTCGTTCGCACTCTGCCGATCAGGTCTCGACCTACATTCGCGAAAATGAGGAGGATTTCTTGACCTACAAGGCTCGCCTGCTGCTCAAAGAGAGCCGCAATGACCCGATCAAAAAGGCTGAGATGATTGGCGATATGGTCGAGTCGATCACCCAGATCCCCGACCAGATCAAGCGCACTGTATTTATTAAGGAATGCTCGATGATTATGGATATCGACGAATCGGTGCTCTTCTCGGAGGTTGCGCGCAAGCGTGCTACGGCTACTGGAGATCGCCAAACCGAGGAGTTTATACGCACGCAGAGCCGCATAAATCAGATCGAAAAGAGGGCTGCGATCAGCACTCCCCCCATTGAGGTTGCCTCGGCGGAGGCGGGTAGCAATATCGTCACCTTGGAGTATGAGTTGCTGAAATATCTACTCAAGTCGGGACATCGCAATATCGAATTTAGGGAGGGTACTGAGATGATTACATGTAATATAGCCTCGCTGATCTTTGCCGAATTGGACGACACTTCGATCGTCTTTCGCGACAGCTGCTACAACGATATGCTCAATATTTATCGCCATAAGTGGGCTGAACTTGGCGAGGGGGTCGAGGTGCCTACCTCGGCATTTCTCGAGAGCGAAAACCCCGAGATCTGCAATCGCACGGTCGATATCCTCACCTCCGACGATAACTATGTCCCCTCGCAGATCTGGAGTCAGCGCGATATCCACGTTGATAGCGAGGAAGAGCTACTCACCGCAGGGGTGCCCAAGGCAGTTATGCTCTACAAATTCAAGATCTTAGAGTCGACCATCGATGACCTCCATGTGCAGCTTCGTAATAGCGAACTGAGTGAAGACGAGCAGTTTGAAATTGTCCAAAGAATCTCGAAGCTCAACGAGGGTAAAGTCTACGTCTCCAATAAACTCAATCGCCCAATAATGTAACGTGAGGCGCCACCGACTCTCTTGCAATACGTCATTCCCGACTCGATCGGGAATCTTATACAAGCGCAATACTATTAGTGAATTAAGATTCCCGATCGAGTCGGGAATGACGTGGAGGGAGAGAGTCAGGACGTGGAGGGAGAGAATCAGGATGTGGAGGGAGAGAGTCAGGACGTGGAGGGAGAGAGGATGGTTATTATCCCCGTAAATTTGAGATGGTCGCTAACTCCTCCCACTTTCCATCGTGGCTAAGTGCTTGAATGGAGCCACCTTGCATATTTCTAAGTGTCTTGTATCTGCTTCCGTTGACAATCACCTCAGCGAGAGGGTTGATGATATGCCAGACCTCACCGATCTTAACCGCTGCTTTGCCATTTTTGAAGTTGTGTGCCGAGGTGAATATCGGTGGGATCGCTTGGCGCGAGAACTCATTGAGATATCCCCATAGGCCATCTCTGGTGAATGTTGTGGTGGGGTTGGATGCGGCGTGGATCCCCTCGACCTTGTATCGCAATATTGAGTAGAGTTCGGGAAGTGAGACAGTGGGTGAGCGGAGCATCATAGCTATCCTATAATCAAAAAATCGACCATCCTGTGAGAGTAGCAAAAGAGCCTGCTCGAGTGTCTCACTGCGCCCTGCAACGCACTCCGAGGGGGTGAAAAGTAGCCCTTCGCAGAGTGACGACTTCTCGATTAGCGAGGGGTCGAGTCGCAGTGTGGCGAGTGCTGTGGAGATTAGCGCTAAGGGGTAATCGTCGATGGTGCGGTCGAAGTGCGAGATAGTGCGTGCCGGATGTTGGAATGCTTCAGTGCCTAATTCGGAGCTCTGCTCGCCACTAAATTCGGGCAGAAAGGATCCATCGAAGTCGATCAGGTGGAGCGAGCCTTCGGCATCGAGGATAATATTGTCGCATGTGATGTCGCCATGAGCCCACTCCTCGGCCAATAGCTCGAGGGCGAGACGATCGAAATTGCACGATAAGGATTCCAAAGATGGGATGTCGCGTGAGGTGGCGAACCGCAAGATTGCCTCGCCGAGCGCTTCGCCCTCGCACCACCTCTCCAAGGAGATATCGACCCATTGCACACCCTGCTCTAAGGGGATCATCAGCTCGGCGGGTAGCAGTTTGTCGCGATATATCGCCTTGCGATGTTCCGAGGGCGTTGTATAGCACTTCAATGCATAATACTCCCCTGCAACTTTTGCTTTGACCACCACTGCGCTATTGCCGATACTATATTGCAACGCACCATCTTTATTGCGTTGTAATTCGATCTGTTGTAGAGTGCGAAAGGTTACCCACGTGCTACTAAGCGAGCGCAGGATTTGAACTACTGAATAGATCACCTATTTTGCCATCTGCTGCTCGACGATATTTTGCAACTCGCGGTTGTCGGGCTTGACACCCTCCTTTGAGCGCTTAAATACATCCTCGAGGCTCTCGGTGATCAATAGATCGGTGATCTCTCCCTCGCTGTAGTTGAGCGAGCGGTAGGTCTTGAAGATATAGTCGCCCATCGCTACCTTGTAGGTGCGTTTGGGGTCGAGCGTGGGGAAGGTGACACTCACTGCGTCGCCGCTCTGGTCGGTGACGATGGTATATGGGGTTGTGGTGGTGATATCTACGTAGTGCGATTCGCCGATGTTGACCGTGTCGTTAAACTTGGCGATGATAAGCTCCTCTATCTGCGAGGGGGTCATCATGCATGTTGCTATGAGCGAACCAAATGGCTCGGCATTAAGAATGTCGGCAGTGCTCACTGCGCCCTGCTTGAGGGTGTCGATACGCACTCCGCCTGCGTGGTAGAGTCCGATATTCGAATTTGTGCGGTTGCGGATTGTCTCGGCAAAGAGGTTGCGTAGGCTGCTCTCGTTGAATGGCGTTGCGGCGCTACCAATGGGGGCGTTGAGCATTGGGTTGTTGTGATATCCTGCGACCATCTCGGCAGCCTTAGCGTCGGGCTCATAGCCCGAGAGAGGGATGTTGCGGTGTGAGAGCTTCACCTCGCCCGAGGCAGAGATCGTTACAGTTGTGGCACCGATATTCTTTAGGCGGCTGCCAGTTTGTGAGACCAATTTCCCGTTAATGGTCTCGATCGCCTCATCGTGGCTGTGGGCACTGATGATCTGGTCGTAACCCTGCGAAAGGGGGCTCTCGGCGAACTCAATGTCGCGATCCAAGCCGCTGTGGCTCACCAAAAGAAGCATGTCGCACTGCTCGGCAAGCGAGCCATATTGAGCAGCGGCGGTGTGTGGGTCTATAAAGCGGATTCCCTCATAGCACTCATCTTTGCCGGCGGGGTGACCATTGGCATCGTAGTTGCCCACAACACTCACAAATGCAATCTTTTTGTTGTCGATCTCGACGATGTGGTAGGGTAGTGGTTGTGGGAATGAGGTGGTGTCGCTGATGATATTGGCGCTGATAATTGGCCACTGAGCTTGGCGGTTGGCCACTGCGACGTAGGCCTGCCCCTTGTCGAATTCGTGGTTGCCGTAGATCGCCACGTCGTAGGCGGCGTAGTTCATCAGCTCGTAGATAGGGGTGTAGTAGTCGACCATATCGACAAAGGCGTTGCCCGTCCAACGGTCGCCGGCATCGACCAAAATTACTTGGGCGGTGTCGCGACAAAGATTGATAGCGGAAATTAGAGAGGGGAACTTCTCGATTTGGGCATGCATATCGTTGGTCGATAGGATCACAAAGCTGCTCTGAGTGCTCTTTGAGGAGCATGCAGGAGTGGTGAAAATTAGGGCGATAGATGCTGCGAGTATAAGTAGTGCTGAGGCGAATCTTTTCATAATTTAAAAAGTTTATGGTTTACTTCGCAAATTTAAAAAAAAAGTATATCTTTACAAAATAAAGTAGGAATAAGAGTGAGGATTTTTTCGTCATCCCCGTGAAAGCGGGGATCTTAAATTGTTAAGATTCCCTTTTTTACGGGAATGACGAGGAGGATATAGGGAACAGTGTAACAGGAAACATTTCGTATTATAAGTATGATAAATAAACTCAATATCATCTGCGCAGAGAGCTCCAGAGAGTTCGAAGTGGAGGCAGGTAGCACCTTGGCAGAGGTGGCAGAGATGATTGCACCCTATTGCAGTTATCCCATAATCGCGGGTTATGTTAATAACCGCTTGCGCGAACTCACCACTCCGCTCTATCAGAGCTCAACGGTTCGCTTCGTGGATCGCACCTCGTTTGCCGGTGCTCGGGTCTATGAGCGCACCGCTTCGTTTATTATGCAGAAGGCTGTTGAGGATCTATTCCCCGAGCACCATTTGCGTATTCGCCACTCTATCGGTGGGGATAGCTTCTACTGCGAGGTCGATGGCATGGAGCACTTAACCTCGGCACAGATCCGCAGCATCGATCGCCGCATGCGCGATATCATCGCAGTCGATATGCCCATCTATCGCCATAAGCGACCAACCGACGCTGTGCGCGAGATCTACTCGCAGAGCGGCTACTTCGATAAGGTGCAACTGCTCGACTCCCGCCCACGCCTATATAGCACATTCTACCAGATTGGCCAGACCTACGGTTATTTTTATGGCTCGCTCGCACCTTCGAGTGGCTATATTGACCTGTTCGATATTCGCCCCTACTACAATGGGGTGCTTTTGGCTTTGCCGCGTCGTGATGAACCCTCGCAGATTGGTGTTTCGCCCCGCCCCGAGAAGCTCTTTGATATCTTCCGAGAGTACCAAACGTGGGTCGATATCATGGGTGTACCCACTGTGGGTAAGCTCAATGCCAAGGTTTTGGCTGGAGATAGCAGCGAGCTAATCAAGATTGCCGAGGCATTCCACGAGAAAAAACTCTCGACTCTTGCCGATGCCATAGCCTCCGACGTGGAGCGTGGCGGACGCATGGTCTTGATCTCGGGCCCCTCGTCAAGTGGTAAGACAACAACCGCCAAGCGTCTTGGAATCCACCTCCAAGTCATGGGACTCACCCCAGTTTTGATCTCGCTTGACGACTACTTCGTCAATCGCGAAGATACTCCAAAGGATGCGAGTGGTAGATACGACTTCGAGGCTTTGGAGGCGATCGATATCGCCCAATTTAACGATCACTTGGAACGCCTATTTGCCGGCGAGAGTGTAGCTATTCCGCGCTACGACTTTATCAGTGGTCGCCGCAAATGGCACGATCATCCGCTCACCTTGAGCCCCAATTCGATCCTTATTGTCGAGGGTATCCACGCGTTGAATCCTGCGCTCACCCCTGCCATTGGTGATGAGTTAAAGTATAAGATATATGTCTCGTGCATCACCTCGGTGGCGATGGACAACCTCTCGCGGATCTCCACTTCGGATAACCGCCTCTTGCGTCGCCTCACGCGCGACTATGTGCAGCGAGGCAAGAATGGCCGCGATACTATCTCGCAGTGGGGTAGTGTGCGCCGCGGTGAGGAGCGCCATATATTCCCATATCAGGAGCAGGCCGATGTGATCGTCAACTCCTCGCTCTTTTACGAGATCTCGGTGATCCGCCCCTTTGCCGAGCCGATCCTGCTCGAGATTCCCAACACGGTGCCCGAGTACGATCAGGCGCGCCGCCTGTTGCGATTCCTCGACAACTTCACGCAGATCGACCCTGCGGAGATTCCGCCCACCTCTGTTTTGCGCGAGTTTATCGGAGGTAGTAGTTTTAAATATTAATCCTAAATAAATATCAATTTTTCTATGTTTGACAAATTTTCGTCGCGTCATATTGGCATCAATAGCAGCGAAGAGACCGAGCAAATGCTCTCAACAATTGGCGTCGAGTCGCTCGATGAGCTTATCGGTGAGGTGATCCCCTCGACAATTAGACTTAAACAACCCATGGCAATTGCCGAAGCGATGAGCGAGCATGAATTTGCATCGCACATTCTTTCGCTATCGCAGGCGAACCTCTGCTATCGCTCATTTATAGGTATGGGCTATTACCCCTCGGCAGTGCCGGCGGTGGTGAGCCGCAATGTGTTGGAGAACCCCGCATGGTATACCTCCTACACCCCCTACCAAGCTGAGATCTCGCAAGGGCGCTTGGAGGCTCTGCTAAACTTCCAGACGGCGATTCTTTCGCTCACTGGTTTGGAGATCGCTTCGTGTTCGCTCTTGGATGAGGCTACGGCGGCAGCTGAGGCGATGTTGATGCTCTATGCGGTGCGTTCGCGTGAGGCTGTGAAGGCGGGTCGCAACCAACTTTTTGTGGATGAGAATATCTTCCCTCAAACCCTCGATCTACTTCTTACGCGCAGTGAGCCCTATGGAATAGAGATTGTGATCGAATCTTTTGACACCTACGAATTTACGGGCAAGGAGTTTGGCGCAATGGTTCAATATCCTGCCGCAAATGGCGATGTGCGCGACTACTCTGCATTTGCCGAGCGTGCTCACACAGCCGGGGCTTTGGTTACCGCTATCGCCGATCCTCTTTCGCTTGCACTCCTCAAGGCTCCCGCTCAATGGGGTGCCGACGTGGCTGTTGGTTCGACTCAGCGATTAGGTCTGCCTATGGGCTTCGGTGGCCCTTCGGCAGGTTATATGGCTACGCGCGAGGCTTACAAGCGTAATATCCCGGGTCGCATTATTGGTCTTTCGGTTGATCGTTGTGGCAATCCTGCGCTTCGTATGGCGCTCCAGATGCGCGAACAACATATCAAGCGCGAGCGTGCTACATCTAATATATGCACCGCCTCGGCGCTTATGGCCTCGATGGTTGGTTTCTACTGCGTCTACAATGGCGCTGAGGGCCTTCTTCGCGCTGCAACGACAGCTCACACTGCCGCAAAGAGCGTGGCGCAGGCACTCAAGGCACTTGGCTATACTTTGGCTTCGGAGTGCTTCTTCGATACCTTGGAGGTGGAGGCAGAGGCTTCGGTGGTGCAGTCGTTGGCGCTCGAGCGTGAGATCAACTTCTTCTACCCATCCGAGGGGCGTGTGCGCTTCTCGCTCGATGAGCTAACTACCCCCGAGGAGATGGAGAGCATAGTGGAGATCTTTAGCTTGGCTCATGGCCGCAAGTCCAAAAAGGTGAAGATGGTCTCGGAGGTCGCATTCGACGAGTCGATCAAGCGTGACACCCCATATCTCACCGAAGAGGTATTTAATAAATATCGCACCGAGAGCGAGATGATGCGCTATATTAAGCGTCTCGAGCTGCGCGATATTTCGCTGGCTAACTCGATGATTCCGCTCGGTTCGTGCACAATGAAGCTCAATGCGGCAGCTATCATGCAGCCTATTTCGCTTGCAGGATTCCAAAATATCCACCCCTTTGTGCCGGAGGATCAAGCGGCAGGTTATATGGCTCTTATCGCGGAGTTGGAGCGCGATTTGTCGGTTATCACCGGCTTCGCGGCTTGCTCCTTGCAGCCTAATTCGGGCGCTGCGGGTGAGTATGCGGGATTAATGGTTATTCGTGCCTACCACCAATCGCGTGGCCAAGGATATCGTAATATCGTTCTGATTCCCGACTCGGCACACGGCACCAATCCCGCTTCGGCAGCTATGGCCGGTATGAAGATCGTCGGGGTGAAGTGCGATGAGCAGGGTAATATCGACGTGGAGGATCTCAAAGCTAAGGCTGAGGCTAACTCCTCGGAGCTCAGCTGTTTAATGGTGACCTATCCATCGACCCATGGTGTGTTCGAGAGTCGTATTCGTGAGATTGTCGATGCGGTGCACGACGCTGGTGGTCAGGTCTATATGGATGGCGCTAATATGAATGCACAGGTGGGATTGACCTCGCCCGGTTATATTGGTGCAGATGTGTGCCACCTCAATCTACACAAGACCTTCGCTATGCCTCACGGTGGTGGTGGCCCCGGAGTTGGGCCCATCTGCGTTGCGCAGCACCTCGAGGAGTTCCTTCCATCGCACTCTGTGATGGCAACGGGTGGCGAGAATGGGATCACGGCAGTTTCGTCATCGCCTTGGGGCTCGGCACTATTATTGCCTATCACCTATGGCTACATCAAGATGTTGGGCGAAGAGGGTCTGCGTCGCTCTACTCAGGTGGCAATACTCAACGCAAACTATATCTCGGCAGCCCTGAAGGCCGACTTCCGCACCTATTATAGCGGCGAGAGTGGCTTCGTTGGTCATGAGTTGATTCTCGACTTGACTAACTTTAAGAAGGATTATGGCTGCGACTGTGGCGATGTGGCGCGCCGTTTGATGGATTATGGCTTCCATGCCCCAACCCTTTCGTTCCCCGTGCACGAGACCTTGATGATCGAGCCTACCGAGAGCGAGAGCAAGGAGGAGATGGATCGCCTCATTGAGGCTCTTCGCTCGATCAAAGCCGAATGTGAGGCAATCGGAGGCGAGGCGGACAACGTGGTGGCAAATGCTCCTCATACCGCATTCGAGATCTGTGGTGAGTGGTCGCACCCCTATTCGCGCGAGGTGGCGGCATTCCCCTTGGAGTGGGTGCGTCGCTCGAAGTTCTTCCCATATGTGGCTAAGATTGATGGCGGTTATGGCGATCGTAACCTCTGTTGTCGTTGTCAATAAATTGTTGTACCTTTGCAAAAATTTTATTTAACAAAACTATAAAGATGAAAGTAGAAAGTAACAAAATGGTAGCTGTGAACTACACACTTACCGTTGATGGAAATGTAGCTGATAAGTCGCAAGAGGGCTCACCACTTGAGTTTATCATTGGTTCGGGTATGATCCTACCTAAGTTCGAGGAGGCAATCATGGATAAAGAGGCAGGCGACAGCGTAGCCTTTACAATCGAGGCAGCTGAGGGTTATGGCGAGATCCACCCCGAGGCAATCGTGGATCTTCCACGCGCAATCTTCTGCGACGAGAGCGGCAACATCGCCGAGATGGTGGTAGTAGGCAACGTGCTTCCTATGTCTTCTGCCGATGGACAGCAGATGTACGGTATGGTCAAAGAGATTGGTGAGGAGACCGTGAAGATGGACTTCAACCACCCAATGGCAGGCAAAACCCTTAACTTTGAGGTTGAGGTTGTGTCGGTTCGCGACGTAACTCCCGAGGATCTTGCACCCAAAGGCGGCTGCGGATGTGGCTGCGGCGAAGGCGGTGGCGACTGCGATGACTGCGGTTGCGATCAAGGCGGCTGTAACTAAGGAGCCTTAGATGAAAGATTTAGGTGGTGGGGGAGTTTCCTTGCTGCCTATTTTTTTGTACCTCCTCCTCGTCATTCCCGTGAAAACGGGAATCTTATACAAACGCAACATGTCATATAAATTAAGATTCCCGTTTTCACGGGAATGACGTGAGTGTGATAGTTAAGTATTAAAGGTGATTGAAAATCTTATAGCTGCAAGCTATAAGTCCCAAAGTGCAAAAACCCAAAACCAAGACCGAATTTTCTACCATAATTAAATATTATTGCTTACCTTTGTAAAAAGATAATCAAAGATGGCAATGAGAAAATACATTAAGGAGTCTATCGAAAATAGTATCTCGTTCAAGCAGGCACTGCTTAGTTCGGAAGAGGATATGACCACCATCGAGGCGGTTGCGGCGAGCATTGCGGCACTCTTCGAGCGTGGTGGCAAGGTGCTGCTGTGCGGTAATGGTGGTAGCGCTTCGGATGCTCAACATATTGCAGCCGAGTTTGTTGGTCGCTTTGTGGCGTCGCGTCGAGCACTGCCGGCGGTGGCTCTCACTACCGATACTTCGATCCTTACGGCGGTGGGCAATGACTTTGGCTTCGATACTATTTTCGAGCGTCAGGTGGAGGCCTTGGGGCGTGAGGGAGACCTATTAATAGGTATCTCGACCAGTGGCAATTCGGCCAATGTGCTCAAAGCCTTGGAGCGTGCTAAGGCGCAGGGGATGACCACTTTTGGGTTGTTGGGAGGCGGTGGAGGCCGTTGCCTCTCTCTGTGTGATTGGGCTGTGGTTGTTGGCTCGAGCGAGGCGGCACGCGTGCAGGAGGTGCATATCTTGGTGGGACATATCCTTTGTGGACTCTCCGAGCAAATCCTCTGCGACCGTGGCTAAGGCGGTGCTTTTGGATCGCGATGGAACCATCATTGTCGATCATGGCTATATGCACGATCCATCGCAATTGGAGTTTCTGCCCGGTGCGGTGGAGGCTTTGCAGCGACTCTCAGAGCGGGGATATCTGCTGATCGTTATCACTAATCAGTCGGGTATTGCGCGTGGCTACTTCGGTAGGGAGCAATACGAGCTTTTCGAAGCCGCCTTTGTGGAGGCGTTGAGGGGGCAGGGTGTCGAGATTGCGGGTAGCTATATGTGTCCTCATGCGCCCGATGATGGTTGCGAGTGTCGCAAGCCCTACCCATATATGGCTCTCGAGGCGCTGCGTGACTTCGAGATCGACGCCTCCGTGTCGTATATGTTTGGCGATAAGCTCTCGGATGTGGAGTGTGGGGAGGCTGCGGGAATCACTTCGCGACAGATTGCGGGGGAGCGAGGCCTATTATTCTGGACAAATGAGATAATTGAAAATAAGATATGAAGTTAAAACTAAACAGCATAAAGGGGTGCCGTGTGTTGGTTGTCGGCGATATGATGCTCGATACATACCACATTGGCGGAGTGAAACGCATCTCGCCCGAGGCTCCTGTTCCTGTGGTGCAGGTCAAGCGTAGTTATAGCGTGTTGGGCGGTGCGGCCAATGTGGTTCGCAACCTTATAGGGCTTGGTGCGACACCTACTGCTGTGGGTGTTGTGGGCGATGATGTCAATGGCGAGGTTATTCGCTCGATGTTTGCCGATCTCGATGTAGATTGCTTTTTGAGCTGCTCGGCGGCGCCAACGATCACCAAAATGCGCGTTATAGGTAACGACCAGCAGGTGGTGCGAATCGACTTCGAGCAGGACAATGCTACCCTCGAGCCGCAGGTCGAAACGGAGCTAATCGAGTTAATCGAGCAGCGCGTAGCACAATGTGAGATTGTCGTAATATCCGATTATGGCAAGGGTCTCTGCACTGAAAGGCTCTGCCATGCGGTGATCGAGGCAGCACGTGCCAATGGCAAGGTTGTCGTAGTCGATCCCAAGGGTACGCAGTGGTCGAAGTATCGCAACGCCACCATCGTCACGCCCAATATCAAGGAGCTCTCGGAGGTCTACGGTGCCGAGCTTTGCAACGAGGATGCAACGCTCCGTGAGGCTGCCACCGAGATTATCGATCGCTATAAGATCGCCTCGCTACTTGTGACGCGCTCCGAGAAGGGACTCTCCTACGTCACCGAGGATCAGGATATTGTCATCCCCACCGAGGCGCGTGAGGTCTTCGATGTGTCGGGCGCAGGCGATACCGTTGTGGCAACTTTGGCCGCAGCGATGGGTGCTGGACTCCCCATCAACGACTCGATCTTCTTGGCAAATAAGGCGGCAGGTGTAGTGGTGGGTAAGATGGGTACTTCGCCTATTCTTTTCCATGAGCTTCGCACGGTGATCTCGGCAAATCTGCAAGGGGGCGATAAGATTGTCTCGCGTGAGAATCTTGAGGAGCTGTTGCAGCTTCTCAGGGCACACCATAGCAGTGTGGTCTTTACCAATGGCTGCTTCGATATTCTCCACCGCGGTCATGTAACCTACCTCGAGCGCGCTAAGGCGTTGGGCGACACGCTGATCTTGGGGCTGAACTCCGATAGCTCTGTGCGACGCCTCAAGGGCGAGGGGCGGCCGGTCAACGACGAGCTTTCGCGTGCTACAGTGATGGCGGCACTCAGCAGCGTCGACTATGTGGTGATCTTCGACGAGGATACCCCCTATGAGCTTATTAAGGCGATCAAACCCGACACCTTGGTGAAGGGCGGCGACTACGCCATCGACCAGATCGTGGGGCGCGAATTTGCCACTCACACCACAACAATACCATTTGTAGATGGTTTTTCGACAACTAATGTTCTTTCGAAACTATCTGAGTAATAGGGTTATATAATTTTAGTGCGTGTTTTTTATGCAAAAAGATTTGGTCGTAACATTTTTTTGCCATATATTTGCACTCCCATAAGGCACCGTAGCTTAATTGAATAGAGCATCTGACTACGGATCAGAAGGTTCCAGGTTTGAGTCCTGGCGGTGTCACTGAAGGCTTCCTTTTTTTTAGGAGGCCTTTTTTTGTTTTGTGGGGTTTTCTGCTTTTCGTTGTGGGCTTTGTGCTTATTCATCACGTTGTTCTCGACCCTCTTTCCGCCATTCCCGACTCTCTCCCCGTCATTCTCGACTCTCTTTCCGTTGTTCTCGACCCTCTCCCCGTCATTCTCGACCCTCTCCCCGTCATTCCCGTGAAAACGGGAATCTTAATTGTGTGCACTTGCGTTTGTATAAGATCCCCATTTTTACGGGGATGACCTGTAAGGTTTGTGATTTCGTATCCGCCCCGACGACCCTTCTCAGAGTAATAAATGGCAATATATAACAACCAAGCAATCAGTTAAATACACATTAAGACATAGATAAAACCTTATAAAATCAAAATAAGCATAAGAAAAAAGAATAGCCCCACACCCTCAAATAGGCTAAAATATTGATAATTCAGCGAAAAAAGAGTGTGATAAGTTTGTGGTTTAGAAAATTATGCCTATCTTTGCAGTCCATTTGCGCCTATAAGCGCGGGTGGGGAAATCGAAATTTATTAATTTTTAAGGACAAAAAACGTAAGATGCCAACTATTCAACAGTTAGTTAGAAACGGTCGAGTGACAATGGAGTACAAGAGTAAGTCTCCAGCGCTCGCAGCGTGTCCCCAGCGTAGAGGTGTTTGTACACGTGTGTACACTACAACTCCTAAGAAGCCAAACTCGGCTATGCGTAAGGTTGCACGTGTCAGATTGACAAACGGCAAAGAGGTCAACGCCTACATTCCCGGCGAGGGTCACAATTTGCAGGAGCACTCAATCGTACTTGTACGCGGAGGTCGTGTAAAAGATCTTCCCGGTGTACGTTATCACTTAGTGCGTGGAGCACTCGACTCAGCAGGAGTTGATGGACGCCACCAACGCCGTTCAAAGTACGGAACTAAGAGACCAAAGGCAGGAGCAGCTGCTGCAAAGAAAAAGTAAAACAACAACAACAAACAAAAGTAGTTAAAAAAAGCTATGAGAAAAGCTAAGCCAAAAAAGCACATTCTACTTCCGGATCCGAAGTTTGGCGATATCGAGGTAACTCGTTTCGTTAACAACCTCATGCTGGATGGTAAGAAGAGTATTGCCTACGCTGTGTTCTACAACTCGTTAGAGCTCGTGGGTAAGAAGATGAAGGATGCTGAGAAATCTCCATTGGAGGTCTGGAAACAGGCTCTTGAGAATATCACACCCCAAGTCGAAGTTAAATCGAAGCGTATCGGTGGTGCGACATTCCAGGTTCCAACTGAGGTTCGTCCGGAGCGCAAGATTTCGATTTCAATGAAAAACCTTGTTCTTTACTCACGCAAGCGCGCCGGTAAATCAATGGCAGAGAAGCTATCTTCTGAGATTGTAGATGCTTACAACCAACAAGGAGCAGCATTCAAACGTAAAGAGGAGATGCACCGTATGGCTGAGGCCAACAAGGCATTCGCTCATTTTAGATTTTAATCACATTATCGAGAAAGAAAAAGATGGCAAGAGATCTTAAATACACTCGTAATATCGGTATCATGGCACACATTGATGCTGGTAAGACAACCACTTCAGAGCGTATCCTGTTCTACACAGGTAAAACTCACAAAATCGGTGAGGTACACGATGGTGGCGCAACTATGGACTGGATGGTTCAGGAGCAAGAGCGTGGTATCACTATCACCTCGGCAGCTACAACTGCATTCTGGAACTACATGGGTAAGGATTACCAAATCAACCTTATCGACACTCCCGGTCACGTTGACTTCACCGTAGAGGTGGAGCGTTCGTTGCGTGTTCTCGATGGTGCAGTTGCGACATTCTGTGCAGTAGGTGGCGTTGAGCCCCAGTCTGAGACAGTTTGGCGTCAAGCTGACAAATACAACGTTCCTCGTATGGGCTACGTCAACAAGATGGACCGTACAGGTGCAGACTTCTTGAATGTATGTGGTCAAATCAAGGAGAACTTCGGTGCTACGGCTCTACCAGTGGTATTGCCTATCGGTGCTGAGGATAAGTTCGAGGGTTTGGTAGACCTTATATATAATAACGCGATCTACTACTACGACGACAAAACCGTTCGTAACAACTTCGAGCTAAAACCAATCCCAGAGTCAATGGCCGAGGAGGCTGCTGAGTGGCGTGCAAAACTCATCGAGGAGGTTGCTGCAACTGACGATGCTCTTATGGAGAAATTCTTCGAGGATCCAGACTCAATCACAGCTGAGGAGTTGCTCGCGGCAATCCGTACTGCAACTATGAACATGACTCTTGTTCCTATGTTGTGTGGCTCTTCATTCCACAACAAGGGTGTGCAGAAGTTGCTTGATTATATCATGGCATTCCTTCCATCACCACTTGATCTTCCTGCTATCGAGGGTACTAACCCTAAGACAGAGGAGACTGAGGTTCGTAACGCAACCGTTGAGGATCCATTGTGTGGTCTTGCATTTAAGATCGCTACCGACCCATTCGTAGGTCGTTTGGCTTTCGTTCGTCTTTACTCAGGTAAACTCGATGCAGGTTCTTACGTGATGAATACTCGTAGCGGCAAGCGTGAGCGTATCAGCCGTATCTACCAAATGCACTCTAACAAGCAGAACCCATTGGAGAGTGTTGAGGCAGGTGATATCTGTGCAGCAGTAGGTTTCAAAGATATCCGCACTGGAGATACACTTTGTGCTGAGAATGCACCACTTGTACTCGAGCAAATGACATTCCCTGAGCCAGTTATCGGTCTTGCGATCGAGCCTAAGACTCAGAAGGATCTCGACAAATTGGGTATCGCTCTTGGTAAATTGGCAGAGGAGGATCCAACCTTCACTGTTCACACTGACGAGGATTCTGGCCAAACCGTAATTAGCGGTATGGGTGAGCTTCACTTGGATATCATCGTTGACCGTTTGCGTCGCGAGTTCGGTGTGGAGATCAACCAAGGTGCTCCTCAAGTTAACTACAAGGAGGCTCTCACCACTACTGTTCAACACCGCGAGGTATTCAAGAAGCAGACTGGTGGTCGTGGTAAGTTCGCTGATATCATCTTCGAGATCGGCCCAGCTGACGAGGGTAAGACAGGTCTTACTTTTGTTGACGAGGTTAAGGGTGGTAACGTACCTAAGGAGTTTATCCCTGCTGTTCAAAAAGGTTTCGCGTCGGCTATGGCTAACGGAGCTTTGGCAGGTTACGTGATCGACTCTATGAAGGTTACCCTCAAGGATGGTTCATTCCACCCTGTGGATTCAGACCAACTTTCGTTCGAGATTTGTGCTCGTAACGGTTTCCGTGTTGCAGCTCCTAAGGCTGGTTCGGTGATCATGGAGCCAATGATGAATGTGGAGGTCGTTACTCCAGAGGAGTCAATGGGTGATATCATCGGTGACTTGACAAAACGTCGCGGTCAGGTGTCTGGTATGGACGCTAAGGGTACTGCTCGTGTAGTTAAGGCTAAGGTGCCACTTTCAGAGATGTTTGGATATGTTACCGTTCTTCGTACTATCTCATCTGGTCGTGCAACATCGTCTATGGAGTTCTCTCACTTCGAGGAGGTTCCAAAGGGTCTTGCAACTGAGATCATCGAGAAGTCAAGCGGTAGAGTTAAGGGATTAGAATAAGAAAAAAATATGAATCAGAAGATCAGAATCAAATTAAAGTCTTTCGATCACAACCTCGTTGATAAGTCAGCTGAGAAGATCGTTAAGACAGTGAGAAGCACTGGTGCTGTGGTAAGCGGTCCTGTACCCCTTCCAACTCACAAGCAGATTTTTACTGTAAACCGTTCTACCTTTGTTAACAAGAAGGCACGCGAGCAGTTCCAACTCTGCACTTTCAAACGTATCATCGATATCTACTCGTCTACACCAAAGACGATCGACGCTCTAATGAAGTTGGAGTTGCCATCAGGTGTTGAGGTAAATATCAAGGTTTGATGAGGCGCTGCCTGTATAGGGTAGCAATTCGCAACTGAGTGGGGTAGTTGCCCCTCACAGTAAAGAAGAATGTTCAATTGGCGGGTTTTGAAGGGCGCCGGAGTGCCTTTCAAAACCAACCAATATACATATTCACAATTAATTTTTTATAACAAACGTAATTCGACAAAAATGTCAGGACTTATTGGAAAGAAAATCGGAATGACTTCCGTTTACAGTGCCGAGGGTAAGAACATACCATGCACTGTCATTGAGGCTGGTCCGTGTGTAGTTACGCAAATTAGAACAGTTGAGAAAGACTCTTACGAGGCTGTTCAAATTGCCTATGACGACAAAAGTGAAAAGCACACCAGCAGCAGTTTGTTAGGCCACTTCAAGAAGGCTGGTACAACCCCAAAGCGTAAATTGGCTGAGTTTAAGGGTGTATCAGAGGTAAACCTTGGAGACCAAATCACAGTAGACATCTTCACAGAAGAGGATTGGGTCGACGTGACTGGAATCTCAAAGGGACGTGGTTTTCAGGGTGTAGTTAAGCGTCACGGATTTGCAGGTGTGGGTGGAGCAACCCACGGTCAGCACAACCGTCAACGCAAACCAGGTTCACTTGGTGCTTCATCGTATCCTTCACGTGTATTCAAAGGCAAGCGTTTGCCAGGACAATATGGTGGAGATCAAGTTAAGGTTCTTAACTTGAAAGTATTAAAAGTTATTCCTGAGAGTAACCTTATTGTGGTTAAGGGTTCAATCCCAGGAGCAAAAGGTGCTTATTTAACAATTGAGAAGTAGTATGGAATTAGCAGTATTAAACACACAAGGAGCAGAGACAGGTCGCAAAGTAGTACTTTCTGACGCTGTGTTCGGCGTGGAGGCTAATGACCACGCTATCTACCTCGACGTAAAGCAATTTCTTGCTGACCAACGTCAAGGAACTCACAAATCTAAGCAACGTAACGAGGTAGCAGGTTCTACTCGTAAGCTCAAGAAGCAAAAGGGTACTGGTGGTGCACGTTGTGGTAGCATCAAATCTCCTCTCTTCGTTGGTGGTGGTCGTGTATTTGGACCAGTTCCACGTAACTATCACTTCAAACTCAACAAGAAGCTCAAGCAATTGGCTCGCCGTTCGGCCCTTACTTATAAGGCTCAAGCAGGCGTGATCTCAGTAGTAGAGTCACTCTCGTTGGAGGCTCCAAAGACCAAAGCAGCTATTGCAATGGTTGAGGCATTGAAGGTATCGGACAAGAAGGTGTTGTTGGTTCTCCCAGAGACAAACGTAAACCTTCAACTCTCAGTACGTAACCTACCTTACGTAAAGACAATCTTGGCATCTAACCTTAACACATATGAGGTTATGAACTGCTCAGCTTTGGTTATGGTAGAGGGTGCAGAGAATGTTCTTAATGTAATGTTAGCTTAAAAGTAAGAGAATGATGGAAATTATTATTAAGCCGGTTTTAACCGAGAAGATGACCCTTCAGGGCGAAAAACTTAATCGCTACGGTTTTATTGTAGACGTTAGAGCTAACAAGTTGCAAATCCGCAATGCAGTTGAGAAGATGTACAACGTTGTTGTAACAGACGTTAATACATGTAACTATATGGGTAAGATCAAAAGCCGTTTCACAAAGGCAGGTCTTCTTGTAGGTCGTTCAAACAACTTCAAGAAGGCTATCGTTACCTTGAAAGATGGTGATGTGATTGATTTTTACAGTAATATCTAAAGAAGATGGCAGTAAGAAAGTTTAAACCGGTAACTCCCGGTACAAGACATAAGGTTATTGGTACATTTAGTGAAATAACTACCTCGACACCAGAGAAATCTTTGCTAAGCCCAAAGAAGAGCTCAGGAGGTCGTAACAACTCTGGTAAGATGACAGTTCGCTACATTGGTGGTGGTCACAAACAGATGTATCGTAACGTTGACTTTAAGCGCACTAAAGATAGCATCGCTGCTACTGTAAAGAGCATCGAGTATGATCCAAATCGTACAGCACGCATCGCCCTTATCGTCTATACAGATGGTACTAAGAGCTATATC
>JBCQVM010000017.1:0-35477 GCA_047173105.1 Rikenellaceae bacterium | reverse complement strand
TCGCAAACCATTCGGTGAGCGTAAAGAGTTCGGAGATCGCAAACCTTACGGTGAGCGTAAAGAGTTCGGAGATCGCAAACCATTCGGAGAGCGTAAACAATACGGCGACCGTAAGCCATTCGGCGAGCGTAAAGAGTACGGTGAGCGTCGCGACAAATTCGAGCGTCCCGATCGTCCTGCAAACAATAATTACCCAAAATACAACCCCAACACGCAAACCGGTGAGATCCGTCTCAACCGCTACATTGCGCAATCGGGACTCTGCTCGCGCCGCGAGGCTGACGACTATATCGCAGCAGGTGTAGTTACAGTCAACGGAGTTGTTGTCAAGGAGTTGGGCACCAAGGTAATGCCAACAGACGAGATCAAATTCAACGACGAGCAGGTACAAAGTGAGAAGAAAGTATACCTTGTGCTCAATAAGCCCAAAGGTTTTGTAACCTCTTCGGACGATCCACATGCCGACAAAACTGTGATGGATTTGGTTCGTAACGCCTGTACCGAGCGCATCTACCCCGTAGGCCGCCTCGACAAAAATAGCTTGGGCGTGTTGCTCTTCACCAACGATGGAGACCTCACCAAGCAACTCACACACCCCTCTCATCGCAAGAAGAAGATCTATCAAGTATCACTTGACAAGCCTCTTACGCGTGCCGACCTCGACGCATTAGCTTCGGGCATAACACTCGAGGATGGCGACATCTTTGCCGACGAGATTTCCTACGTGAGCGAGAACCGCGAGGAGGTTGGAATGGAGATCCACTCGGGACGTAACCGCATCGTGCGCCGTATGTTCGAGCACTTGGGCTATAGCGTCCAAAAGCTCGACCGCGTATACTTCGCAGGACTCACCAAGAAGAACCTCAAACGTGGTCAATGGCGCTTCCTAACTAATGAGGAGGTCGAAAGATTGAAATCTGGTCGTTACGAATAGCACCAAATTAAAAATATTTACTATCTTTGTAGCAAACAAATCTTAAACAGAAGTTAATATGTTCAATTTACTTAGCGCATCGGTTGACACCGATCTTACAATTCAGACAGATGCACCCGCAACAATGACAACCGAAGTTGTCGAAATGGGCGACATCGCAGCTCCAGAGCAACCATTCACCGACAAGATCGGGCCATTTATCCTTCCAATCCTTATGGTAGCCTTTGTTTGGCTTATCATGATCCGCCCCGAGAACAAGCGCCGCAAGGAGGCTACCAAGTTCCGCGAGGGTCTCAAGAAAGGTGACAAAGTGGTTACCGCAGGTGGTATCTATGCAATCGTAAAAGAGGTTAAAGAGACATCGCTTCTTATCGAGGTTGATAGCAACGTAACTCTTCGCATTGACAAAAACATGGTTACAGCTGACGCTTCGGCTCAGGGTAAGTAGAGTTTATATTTTACAGATAAAAAGGCCAACTTATGTTGGTCTTTTTTTTGCCCATCCAGCTTGGGCACACCCCCAAAATTTCGGATTGATCCAAAAAAAAGGTTTACAGCTTTTTACACTGTAAACCTTTAAAAATGCGGAGACCTATATGGTCTCTCTTTTGTTTAAAGTTGTCTCACAAGGAGGAGTTACTACTCTGCATCCTTCACGCAACGAAGGTGTTGGCCACTACCAACTGACACGTACGCAAGCATCAAACGACCCTCTGGATATGCAGAAGCAGTAAATGTACTCATCAAACCGAAGAATTGGAT
Organism: Rikenellaceae bacterium; assembly: GCA_047173105.1. GTDB lineage: Bacteria > Bacteroidota > Bacteroidia > Bacteroidales > Rikenellaceae > Alistipes. The sequence continues at coordinate 33,781 of JBCQVM010000017.1, read as the reverse complement.
ATTTGACAATACATCTGACGAATACGAAGTGTTATATGCAGTAGAGGTCATATAGTACGACAACGCAAGTTTTCCGTATAGGCTCTCATCGGTAGTGTTAGTTGAACATAGCATTGTTCGTGCATAGTATGGGGTTGTTGAGCTTGTGTATCCCAAATACATACGATAACCTGAATGTATAAAGTTAAGGCCTATTTCGTTAAATCCAGCAACTGTACCGCCATTGTAAGTAGTGTCATAGATCAATGCAGAAGTGTCGACTAAAGCTGCATCCTCATCAGCTGCTTTGTTTGAGTAACCAACAAGCGCAAGATAGTCTGCACGAGTTGGGATGTGCCAACCATCGGGGCAGATACCTTGTGCACCCTCGAACGATGTGTAGTTATCCACGGTAACCTCAACGCCACCAAGTGCTGCATACATATCGTATAGATAACCCTTAGCCTTGATTGACTCATCGTCGGTATAAACCTTTACGTAATCAATGCCGGGAGCTGCGGTAACTGTACTGCCAGCAGCAGCCTGATCAGCAGCATACTGGTCGTAGTCGATGTCGTATGGGTACCAGATGTGTGAATCTGTCGCTGCATCATCGGATGGAGTAAGACCTGTTGGAACGTAGCAAAGTGGCTCTGCCATCCATACCGCGCCATTCGAAAGAGTTACAGTTGCGTAGGTTTGGCCTTGGTATGTAATGCTGCTTGTGTTTGCCGAGTCATCTGAATCAGAATCTGGAATAGTGCCGCCATCTACCCAATCCTCGATATCGCCCGAGAGGTCAACCTCGATATCTGGCTCTGCGGTAAGTAGTAGCTCTGCGGTGTATTGAGCGCCCGCTGCGAATGTCACTGAGCTCTTTGCGATCGATACCTCCGAACCATCGGTGAATTTCACAGTGAATGTTGGAGCAACCGTTTGAGGAACGATGATAGCTTTGTAGGTAGCATCATCCCAAAGTGGAATCGAGATCTCGGTAGCTGCCACTGTGCTCGAAACCTCAACCGACATAGACTCCATATCGAAAGATGCAGTAGGAATAGTTCCACCGATCGAAATTGAGCTAATGGCCAAACCGCTTTGGTTGTCAACGCTAACTACTACGCGGCTCAAAAGGTGGCTAAAAGTCATTGTAGTCGATGTAGCTGGCGCAGCACCTGTTTTGATTGCACCCATAAGGTCTGAGGCGGTGTAAGCGCCCGAAGCAGTTTGGTCGGTCGCAACTGTAAATGTCGCAGGAATAGATGATGCATAGGGGTAGTATGCATAGAGGGTAGACGTTGCAGAAGCATCGCTATACCATGCCAAGTCGCTCGCAAAGCTCGAGCCATCGTAGGTAACGCCGTAGTTCGACACATAAGACGAACCATCAGCATCCATCTCGATCGAAACACCGATCTTGTCGCCCGACTCGAAGCTAAGCTCCGTTGCACGAGTTTGGATCATTGCGTCGATTGAGAGCAATGTTTTAGAATCAGTCGAAACACTTGATTCGCTTGATTTGGAGCAACCAACCATGGCTGCTGCTGCAAGACAAAGAATTGCAAAATAATTTTTTCTCATAGCTGTTAATTTTTGTGTTAAATATAATTGTTAGAAATTGTATCCTATCTTGAATGTTGTGCCCCATCGGCTATCGCCATCAATATATTGGAGATCGAAGGCCTTGGTGAGCACTCCGCCAATCTCGCAGAAGAAACTATTGCGGGTGTTGTATCGCAGCGAAATTGAGCTGCTCACTTGCGTGGCTGTTAGATACTCATTGCCGATGTTGTAATACTCCTCCAGCTGTGTCTGCTTGTCGCCATACTCCAACCCCTCGTCGACCTCAACGGTATAGCTATCATCATCCCATCCGCCACTCATCCAAGAGAGCTGACCACGCAGCTCGAAGGCTCCGATAGGCACCATTCCGCCGAGATAGGCCTGCGTGTAGTGGAGCGTTAACTCGTCGACATAAGGGTACATAAGTGTCGACTGGCTCTTCTGGTTATAGTATACGGCACCTGCCAACAGCTGCGCCCCTGAACCAAATAAGAGGTTATATTGGGGTGTGAGGGTAAACTGCTCGCTTGTGTAGATCTGGTTTGAGCCATAGACCACCGTTGTCGTTACACCGTTGTTATATTCGTCGTTTACCACATTCTCGTTATTGACAATCTGGTATTGGTTCGCCTCGAGCGAGATAATATGAGTATTGCCTCCGCTTGAGAGCGTGTAGCCCAAACGCGCAGTGTAGCTATTCGAGGGGAAGTTATACCAAATCGTCTGCTTCTCACCCACCACGCCCTTAGCGTGGAGATATTCCGCCTCGACATAGAACCCAGCGTAATCGACCTGAAGGGCTACCCCATTGCCACTCTCGGCTACGGGCAGGCCGTCGACACCCGACTCGGAGAGGTGGATGCCACTACCCTCCCAATCTTCGTAGGCGCCCATCATCAACCCCTTATCTAAGAATGCGTCGTAGGAGTCGGCAGCTGTTCCGATCTCCTTTGCGCGAATAGTCTCGCTATTCTTGGTGTAGATATATGTTGCGCCGAGAGTCGCACCGCCAAAGGTGTACGACACACTGGGGGCAAAGCGCAGATCCATGCGGTAGTTATAGTGGCGCAGATCCTTGTACTTAGCATAATTCTGCGACCTAAATTCGCCCATGACGCCGACGTTGAGGTTCGGCAAGATCTCGGTTGCAAGACCTCCCATAAAGTAGTAGTTCTGGAGAGTCTTATCGCCCGGCGTAAACTCCAAAACATCTATTGGGTAGTTGTTTGGGGTGATAAACATTGATCCCGACATATCCTTACCCGCCGTGTGGGAGTATGAGAATTCTCCGATCATCGACAGATTGTCGTGGTGAGTCAAAGTTTTGGCCACCGTGCCCGCGCTCCATAGGCTCGAGGCATCGGAGAAGTTGCGGAACGCCCCCTCGTTATAGGTTGTGTAGAGCTCGGCAGTAGAGACAGTTATCGAATCACGCAACAACCCCGTGACGTTATTGCCCATATTCCATATATTCCGGCTCTCGACCTGCTCATAGAGCTGACCGCTTGCCGAATATGCGATACAACATAGAGCCGCAACCAAAGCGAATATTTGTTTTAGATTATTCATGGAGTGAGGCTTCTGAGAGTTCATAAAAATCTACGGTCGAGTTGTTGGTATCCATCAATACTTCGTAGCCATACAGCTCGCTATTCTCTTGATCTACATTACGATATAGCGACACTCCGCTATAGGTTGTCGACTGCGTCACATATCCTGCGTCGATCTCCGAGGAGAATCGCTTGGTGTTGCTCGTCGAACTTCCGTTATATACCTCCACTCCATCGAGCACCCACTCGACAGGGATAAATGCCACCTTTTCGGTGGTGTTAATCGAACTCTCCAAAGCCAAATGCTCCTCGATAGTTATGCCATCGGGTCTAAAGATCAAAGGGGCTGGTGAGCTATTCGAGAAAGCCCATGCGTTGGATTGTCCATATTTCTGAACCACACTAAGATATCTGTCCACCGAGATCTGATCGCCGGGCGCAGGATGGTACGAGGTGTTAGTAAATAGCGTAGGGCTATACAGCACAAAGTAGCCCTCCTTATTGAGGTTCACCGAGAGTGGATATGCCGCAGAGTGGTCGATAGCGCCATTTTGGCAAACCACTGCATCCTCTCCGGGCTCAAGCGGGAACGATGTTCCATCGCCACCAAACTGCCACACAGCATCGGCAAGCACCGCAACCGAGGCGTATTCGTCGCCACTCCATTTGTTGGTACCGGTGGAGTTGTAGGGGCTCAACATGCCGAAGCACAACCCATCAAGATAGGTCACCTCCGCGCTATTGTTGTGTAGGATTATATACTTGTCGAATTGATATGTGCCCTCCTCGGGAGCCTTCGAGCAGCCTCCGCAATAGATCTCCTTGATGATTATAGCTCCCGCTTTCGAGACAATTGCCGTAAGCTCGACACTACAATCAGCATCTGACAACAGCACATTGTCGGCCGTGGCGTTAAACAATTCGTCGTCGTGCTTCCCCGAGAATTGGATTATATAGCGGCCATTACTCAATCTCACGGTTGCTTCGCCCGCGCTATCGACCGTTGTGGAGTAGCTATTCGAATAATCTATATCTTTGATGCTTAGCGACATCCCGCTCTTGTCGTAGTCGCTATAATCATCGGGGTATACAACCTTAATTGTCAAGCTATTAAGCGCACTCTCGGCATAAGTCCCCTCGCCATTGCCAACAGTGCAACCGCTAAGAAGCATTACTGCAAATATGTATGTGATAAATCTTTTCATACTCTTAGAATTTTATGCGACAAGTTAGACCATAGTAGAAATCTGGAACAAATATAGCACTAACCCCCGTGGCGTACGATGTTACGGCATAGCGCGAGAAGGTGAAGTTATTGGCATAGAACGACAGCGATACATTATCGCCAATCTCCTTGGTGATGCTTATATTTGCCGAAACGTATGGATCGTAACCATCCGCCGCAAAAGTATAAGTGTTATTCGAGTGGAGGATCAGGTACGAGAAATTAGAGTCCGCAGCCTGCTCGTCGGTAAAGTCGTAGATGTTTCCATCGACATCCATATACTGCACAGGGTAGATCGCCGTATAGGAGTTGGCGTCGTAGATCGAACCTCCCGTAGAGGTTGAGCTGCTACCATCGGCCACATTAAAGGCGTACTCCTGACCATTATACTCCGAAATCTTCTGGCGCTTATCGAGCAGCGAGAACTCCACACGACACGAGATAATAAGTCGTGCCTTGGGAATATGGGTTACCGCAGTGATATTTGCGTCGATATTTTGGTTGATATATCCATTATATATCGACGTTGCCGAAGTTGTGCCCGTTGCGTAGATGCCTACATATTGGTACGACTTATTGCTATCGGTGGTGTGAGACCATCCCGATTGATAGTAGTACGCCAAAGAGCTATCCACATATTTCACATGAGAGTAGGTTGCATCGACCCTAAATTGTGTCTTTAGAGGTTTGATGGTTGGGAAATCTACGACCATCTCCAAACCCTTGCGGTGGATGTCGGCTCCATTGTCGGCATAAGTGGTATTGGTGAATGTGGTATCGGTAACGCTCAGATCCATTGCCACCCAGCCCCCAAGTGGGTTGTCGGCATCGCGAATAAAGATCTCTCCGCTCTGCGAATCGATCTTAATCTCGGGATTAGATGGCATAGTGTAATCCGATGGAACAGAGTAAGAATTATACGAGAATGGCGAATAGCTATTTGTATATTGGTAGGGGTCTGCCGTGCGGTTGTAGTATCCTGTGAGCGAGAGTTTTGTGCCCGCAAAGGTCAAATCCACACCAACCTCGGAGTTGTAGTTGCGCTGCCACTTCAGCTCGGGGTTGTACTCCAAGGAGTATGGCTGTGTGTAGTATGAGTAGAAGGCTTGGTTATTGTTGTAGGTCGCACCAAACGACAATATATCACGATACTCCTGCTGTGGATAGAGTACATAGAACGATGGCAGCTTCTCGGTCACACCCCATCCACCGCGCAAATTAACGTTTTTGTTAATGTTAAGTTGGCCATTGAAACGGGGCGAGAATGAGAGGGTGTTGTTGTATGCCGACCCCTCGACGAATAGCTTCTCCATGCGCAATCCCGGGATCAGCGTAAGGGCAGTGGTTCCGATTGGAATTGTCAGGCGCTCCTCGGCATAAAGCGAGATATTGTGCATATAGGGGTACTCGCTATAATCACGTGTGCGGAAGCCCGTAGGGGCATAGGCCATATCTTGGTAGTACTCTCCCGCTCCCTCGTTGCCCGTAGCTTTCCACTGCACACCCGCCTTAAAGCGGCTATTGAGCTCTCCATACTTTTGGTTAAGCTCATACTTGGCCGATGCTGAAAGATTCACCTCCTTTGACTCCACAAAAGCATCCGAGAAGTAGCTATAATCTAACTGATCTGCAATATAGTAACCCTCCAAAGTTGAGTGCACTGCGGGTTGTTGCGAAGCACTCGATGTGTAGCTGTGCTCGTGTGTGGTTTTGTCGTTATAGCTTGCCGAGATATCGAACTTAAGGTTTGTGATCCACCTCTTGTTAACCAACCATTCGATCGAACTATTAGCTCGAACAACATTATCTCGCCCCGTAGAGTACTCCCCCGAATATGCATCGGGGTCATCCTCGCTATTAGACCCACCAATGTTTATGGTGAGACCCGATTCAAACTTAAGGTTGTCGCCAAGCATCGAGGAGTAGATCGCCGAGGCACCACGGCGCGTATATGACTCATAGGGCGAAATAAGGCTATTGGTGGCGCGAGCCCACTCGACACTAAGATTCAGAGCGGCACCATCCTCGTTGAGCATAATTCCCTGCGAGGCCGATACTTGGTAGGTCTTGGGGTTAGCCGTGAGGGTCATATTAAAAGGAGAGTATCCGCGGCGAGTCTTAACCATCACAATACCACTATTAATATCGCCATACTCAACCGATGGCACACCTGTGATAACCTCCACCGACTCGATATTATCGACAGCAACATTACGGGTTCCCGTGCCACTAAGCTCGCCGAACGATCCATTGCTACTCATTCGCACGCCATCGACCTCGACAGCAGTACCAAACGAGGCGTTACCATCGCTGCTATTACCTCCTCGAATCGAGAAAGTGCTCTCGGTTGTCAAGTCGGGGTTGGAGGTCTTACCACCGGGCAGCAACGACGAGATCGAGGAGATATCGCTCACCTGCATGTGGCTCAATGCCTCACGACCTACGTGATAGGATGTATTCACCTCATCTTTGACGCTCTGCGAGGTGACAATAACTTCGTCGATCTCCAACGAATTCTCTTGGAGGTCGACAACTATATTCACCGAGCGCCCCGAGATAGTAACCGACATTGATTTGTTGACATATCCCAAATAGATAATGGTGAGCTGATACTCGCCACTTTCGAGGTTGTCGATATGGAAATCACCATTCTTATCGCTCACCGCCCAAAGGTAACTATCTTCAACGATGATCGACGCTCCAACTACACTCTTCTTAGTCTCGAGATTCCTCACTGTTCCCGACAGCGTGAAACCGCCACCATCCTTAGCCGACAGCGGCAAAGAGAGCAGCAATGACAATATAAGAAGTAAAGTGTACTTGTTCATATGAATAAATTTTGGGGACAAAGTTATGAATTTTTAAAATAATTGTCAATACCTACATATTGTTATATTTACAAAGTAATGCACTTTTTGCTCAAATGCGGCCATGTCGCGGCTAATAACATGACTAAAATGGAAATACTAAATCAAATTATTGATATATTCCCTTCTACTTTACAGCATATATTCGCCAAAACAATCGATTTTAAGAGTATAAAACAGCACGAAAAAAGCATGACCAGTTACAATCTATAAGCAAAACGGGTTACAATTTTTCGCTATATATTTTTGCATATAAATATTATTTTTCATAATTTTGCATTTACGACTTTTCGCATATTAACAAGACAAACAAATACAAATAAACCATATCACATGAAATCAATTAAAAAGAATTGGATCAAGCACTTACTACAATGGGGTGTGCTACTCACAATTGTAGGATTCATCCTAAAGCTATTCGGCAACGACGCGGTCGACCCCGAGGCATACTGCCCATTTGGTGGACTCCAAACATTTTTCACCTACCTCGAGAGGGGTTCGATGGCTTGTAGCATGACTGCTACACAGATCATGGTAGGAGTCGTCTTAGCCATTGGCGTGGTTCTATTCAGCAAACTATTCTGTGGATACCTCTGCCCATTAGGCCTTGGCACTGAGCTACTTGGCCGAATACGTAGCACCCTTAAGATCAAAGCAATCGAAATTCCTTATGGCTCGATCGCCGACAAAGCATTGCGCTCGATCAAATATATCCTACTATTTTGGATCTTCTACATGACTGTAAGCAGCTCCGAGCTATTTTGCAAAAATTTTGATCCTTACTACGCTTTTGCAACAGGGTTCAAGGGCGAAATCACAGTTTGGATGGCTTCAATTTCGATCTGCATTTTTATCGCATGCAGCTTCTTTATCAAGATGTTCTGGTGTAAATACATCTGTCCATTAGGAGGCGTTAGCAATATCTTAAAATTTGCAATGAGTTTTGCTGCAGTTATATTACTATATGTAATCTTAACCTCTGCCGGAGTTGCAATTCCATGGGTTGTGCTCCTCGCGGCGCTCTGCTTAGTAGGATTTATTGGCGAGATATTCTTCGGCGAGTCCAAATACTTCCCGCTATTCAAGATTGTTAAGGATGAAACAAGCTGCAACAACTGCGGTCTATGTAGCAAAAAGTGTCCATACGGCATCGACGTAGCCAACACCAAGTGCGTGAAGCATGTCGACTGCACGCTGTGTGGCGAATGTATTGCATCGTGCCACAAGGGTTCGCTCACAGTCGCTGGCTCGAAGAAGCTTCGCTGGGTGCCCGGTATCTTGACCGTTGTACTATTCTTCACAGCATTAGCACTTGGCAGCAAGTTCGAGATCCCAACTATCGACGAGATGTGGGGCGATGAGGCCAACCACACCGAGCTCGAGGAGGTTAGGGTCGATGGCCTACGCTCTGTGAAATGCTTCGGTAGCTCGATGGCATTTGCCGCTAAACTCCAGAAGATATCGGGTGTATATGGCGTCGAGACCTACGTGAAGCACTCATACGTCAAGATCAAATTCAACCCAACTCAAACCTCCGAGGATAAGATCCTAAGTCAGATCTACGAACCAACCAAGTTCAAGATCAACACTCCCGACAAGGATGTTGAGCTGATCAAGGTGGTCACAATTCGCACCGAGAATATGCACGACAAGTTAGACCCCAACTACTTAGGTCTACAATTCCGCAACAGTGGCAGAAAATATTATGGGCTCGAGACTGAGTACGACTGTCCGATAATCGTGAAGCTCTACGCCGACCTCTCGGAGGAGGTAGACGAGAAATTCTACAAGTCGATGGTCGAGATGAAGGTATTAGAGATGCCACAGCATGGTGGCGGCTCAAAACCAATCGAGGTAGACTTCAAATATGTAGAGACCGAGTCACACCTCGACACCATCACTCGTCTGGAGTTCCTTCGTCGCCAATTCTCGCAATACAAGCAGACTTACAGCAAGAATCTCAAAGCATGGGATGGCACCTCGAAGGTGATCACAGTCGAGCTACCCTACCCCACGCTCGACAAGCCAATCGTTAGTCGCTATCTGCCATACCTATCGAGCTACATGTCGCTCACCGCAGGTGTGCACGGCTTTAGAACATTGGTCAACGATGAGGGCGATTATGTGATGCAGTTCGATATTGTAGCCGCTGAGATCAATGCTGACCAACTTTGGGCGACCCTAACTGCTCCAAAGTGGCAGGTATGGATGACAGCCGAGAACGCTGCGGTCGAGATTGACCCATCAATATCGTTCACGGGCGAGAATCCAATCTACGTTATCGAATAAGTTATAAACGCTCACAGGATGCTTAAGGCAAAACGCTATCTGTTACTTTCACTTCTGGTAGCCACCTCGACACTTGCGGTGGCAGATCAGGGTATGTGGCTTGTAAACCTTGTGCAGGGGCAGCTCTATGAAGATATGCTTGCATCGGGTCTTGAGCTATCGCCTTGGCAAATTTACAGCCAAGAGCAGCTCTCGATCAAAGATGCCGTAGTAGCAATAGATCATGGGCAGTGCACGGGCAGCATAATCTCGGCCGAGGGGTTGATGATTACCAACCACCACTGCGCCTATGGCGATATCCATGCCCACTCCACGCTCGAGAACAACTACCTTGAGCGTGGCTTCTGGGCTGCAACCCGCACTGACGAGATCCCTATTGCCGGCAAAAGTGTCACCTTCCTCCAAAGAGTCGAGGATGTCACCGAGCGCATAGCGATTATTGCCGATAGCTTGGATCGCTTAGGGGCTCGAGGCCCTCGCTTTATGGGTAAGTTGGAGGGGGTGCTCACCTCACAGATCGACTCGGAGTACGAACTGTCGCTTCACTCGATGTGGCGTGGCCAACGCTATTACTTATATTACTACCAGACATTCGAAGATGTGAGGTTAGTTGGAGCTCCACCAGTCTCGATTGGTGCCTATGGCGGAGAGCAGGACAACTGGAGCTGGCCACAGCACAAAGGCGACTTCACGCTTTACAGAGTATACACCGCCCCCGATGGTTCGCCCGCTAAATATTCCGAGCAGAACATACCGATGAAAGCCGAGAAATATCTCGAGATCTCGAGCGGCGGATATAGCGAGGATGATTTCGCAATGATCTTGGGATATCCCGGCTCGACAAATCGTTATAGCCCATCAGCCGAGTTGCGTGAGCGACTAACGATCACCAATCCCGTGGTTAGCTCCGTGCGCCGAAGCAAGCTCAATGTGTGGAAAGAGCAGATGGATCGCGACCCCGAGGTGCGATTGAAGTATGCCGATAAATACTTCAACGTAAGCAACTACTGCGATTTTGCAAAGTGGGAGAATCTATGCATCGAAAAGTTTGGCATCATCGAACAGCGTGAGGCATTGGAGGCTGAGCTCAGCGAATGGATCGCCCAAGATTCTATCCGCACAGCGAAGTATGGGACACTGCTCGCCGACTTTGAGCGCCTATATGAGGCCACCGCCGAATTAGTGCGAAACAAAAGCTACATTCGCGAGACACTGGTCACCGGAGCCGATATAACCCTTTTGGCGCAGCGCCTAAAATCGCTCAGAACCCACTTCCGCAAGAGCCACAGGATCGACTGCAAGAAGCACGAGGCAATCCAAAAGTTCTACCGATCGAACCTTATTTCAGTTTTTGAGCAGGGCGATACTCCGACCGATCGAGAGTTATTCCAAGTGATGATCGAGACTCTTTTCGAGTGCGTCGATATGCGATATATCGATAGCGAATTGGCGCTGCTCTTCGCACAATTTGACTTCGATGCCACAAAGTTTGTAGAGTACATCTACTCGACAAGTGTGATTGCCGACCGCCACCGCTTCGAGGAGTTCCTCAGTGGTGAGATCGAAAAGAGCGATATCGAAAGTGATCCAATGTTTCTTGTCGCCAACGGCATTAATATCATGCAGCTCAACAAGATGGAAGAGAATATATGCGACAGCCTAAACCTAAGTGCATCGGAGCTAAAGAGCCTCTACACGGAGGCAATATACACAATGCAGCAGGAAAAAGGCCAAGCGGTCTACCCCGATGCCAACTCCACAATGCGAATCACGTATGGAAATATAGGCGGTCTCGCACCTCGTGACGGCGTTCGCTACCACTGGCAAACAACCACCGATGGCGTTTTAGCCAAACACAATGCCGAGGATTACGAATTTTGCCTACTCGACGAATATAAAAGTTTGTTAGAGGCTGGCGATTGGGGACGATGGGCAGAGGGCGACAAGCTATATGTCAACTTTTTGACTAACAACGATATCACCGGTGGCAACTCGGGTAGCTCAGTGCTCAATAGCCGCGGAGAGCTAATTGGCCTTGCCTTTGATGGCAACCGTGAGTCGATGGGTGGCGATCTTCAATTCAATACCGTCTCGGGGAAATGCGTCTGTGTCGATATCAGATATATCCTATGGGTCATCGAAAAATTTGGCAACGCCGGCCACCTAATCGACGAAATGGCGATCAAGTAAAAATACGGATCAAGTATAATTTCCAGTGGGGGATAATATATATCGTCATCCCCGCATTCGCGAGGATGACGTGAGGAGGGCGAGGATAACGTAAGCAGGAGGGCAAAGTTATCGGATATTACACTCCTCGAATAATCTACGATTATATATAATTAGTATGAGTAGAGCTCGCCTACTCGTCGTCATTGTCGTCATCGTCGTGGTCGTGCTCCTCGGCATCGGCTGTAATTGCGATGCTGCGAGTGACATAGCTCTCATTGCCCGATGTGTCGTAGCAGTAGACCATAAGGTGGTAATCGCCATAGGCAGCTGTTTCGGAGATCTCGATGTGGATATGTTGGTATGAGTTTCTAAGGCCTAATACATCAAGACCGAGATCATCCGAGGTCATATTGTAGTAGAATGCATTCTCGGTGTCGATGTTGTAGTTCTCATCATCATCGTGGTCATCATCGTCGTCGTCATCATCATCGTCGTCATCGTGGCTATGCCCATCAAAGGCGTTATGAATATTGATTTTGAATGATGCAAGAGCTGTGTCATCGCTCAAATCCATCTCTAAACAGATTTCACCTCCCGGCAAAAACTCCTCACCATCTTCTGGCTCGCTAATCTCGATTACGGGTTTTGTTGTGTCGCCATCTTTGTCGCATGCAACGAATGTCACGGCTGAGAATAGTAGCGCTGCTACTGCAAAAATTGTTGTTTTTTTCATAATTTAATTGATTCTAAAAGGTATTTTTATTGATAATTGAAAGTTTCGTCCCGGTTCTGGAATCTCCACTGTGCGATAGTAGCTTAGGTGGTTTAAGTATTTAGTATTAAAGATATTATCAACCGAAGCCACCGCAGTAGCCCCCTCGGCAATAAAGGGCAGTGCGAACTCTGCACGAAAGCCAAATAGATTAGCCCCCGGGGTAGGATCTTCGTTGCGACCGACATTGTTTTGATCCGCCACCATTTTCCACTCTGCCGAGAGGGTGAACGCCTCTTTGTGCCACGAGACCTCGTTTCGCATAGTGGTTGGTGGGGTGAATGTTATTGATATGCGCTCATCAATATTGCACGAATAGGTATACTCCACGCTCGCTTTGTATTGCCACTCTTGAGAGAGATTCACCGAAGCTGCCGCCTCGCCACCGGCAAAGAAAGCCTCGCATTGCGTATAGCGATAGACCTGTCCTGCGTGGGGCAATACCGACCACTCTAAAGTTGGTTGCAGGTAGATATACGAGGCGTACCAACTTGCATAGGGCGAGAGCGATAGTGAGAATATACCATTGGTATACTCATAGCCCAAATCGGCTTGCCAACCTCGCTCAGAGTCAAGCGTAGGGTCTCCCTGCTCATGTCTAAACGAGCTGTGATGCACACCATTGGCAACTAACTCATTGGCGTTAGGAAGGCGGAAACTACGTCCTATGTTTGCCCTAAGAGTATTTTGAGCATCGACGATCCACACACCGCCCAGCGAGAGTGAGTAATCCCCAAAATCTCGATCAAGGTTGTAGCTGCGCATCTCATTTGCCTCGACAACACTATCGCTGTACCCTTGAGAGTATAAATAATCGACAAGGTACTCATCCCAATACTCATCGACCGAGATATTTCCAAAGTCGTAGCGCACACCACCACTTAGGCGAAAGGCATCATTCACCTCAAAATCTGCAACATATGCAACGCCCGTGGTGAATCGGCGATAAGCTGGAATCAAAAATGAATAGCCTCCGATTTGGTTATCTTGATAAGCCGCACTCCATGCCACCTCGCTACTTAACCGTTGCGAATGGTCGATATGCACCTTCGCATCGGAGCTATAGTTTTGCAGGGCGAGGAGTATCTCCAAGTCAGGGTCGACTTCGGGTGCTGTCTGCGTTGAGTAGTGGGTGTGGAATTCGCTCCACTCCTCTCGGTGGTTGTTTTGGTAGCCCAAGTCCCAACTTGCCCAACCTCCGCTCCACCAATGTTTGTTGAGCGAAGATACCTTGAAGTGGTTCACGGTGCTATATGGCAGATCTATATCGCGCAAGTTGCCATCGTCGTAGACCCTCGATGGGTCGGGAACGCCGTGGGCTCCGGGGTAAAATCCAGCCTTCTGGTAGGCATTACTGAGCGATAGAGCCGATGAGAAGTTATCGCCTCCGTATCTGGTGTATAGCGATGACGACCGCTCAAACCCTGCCGTGTTATTCACTCGTCCATCGGTCAGGGGCATAATCTGAGTAAGGTAGACAACATAATCTGTCGGCACGGCAAAGTCTGCAAAATGCTGCTCCGAGTGGCGAGCCTTAACAAACCACCGCCCCTTTTTAAGCCCCATCATAAGCGAGCCTCCAAGCAAACCATTGACCGATCGACCAATCAGATCGACCTCGCCAAATATCCCATCAGAGGCGGGTAACATCGGCTGAAGAATCTCCACAACGCCGCCCATAGCATCGCTACCAAACAATAGCGAAGATGACCCTTTGCGGATATTAATCCTCTCAACATTAAAGGCATCAATCTCCAAGCCGTGGTCTGCACCCCACTGCTGTCCCTCCTGCTTTATGCCGCCCTCAATAACGCTCACGCGGTTGAACGCCATGCCTCGTATCATAGGCTTCGAGAAGCCCGAACCTACGCTCATCGACTGCACACCGGGAAGATACTCCAAGCTCTGCATCACATTGCCCGAGAAGTGTCTCGCGATATCCTCTCTCTCGACTATTGCAACCGAAAGTGGGTTTATTCGCTGTTCATACCTCTGGAGATTACCAGTTACCACAACCTCCTCTATAGTTTTTTGAAGTAAGGTGTCGGCACTTTGCGCGAAAGAAGACCCTGCAACACACAGAGTTACAATGCACAAAATTAATTTTAAACGCATATCTATATATTAATGTATAAACACAATGAGTCTATCCCCGTTAAAGGGTAGACACAAAATAGTATAACTATTAAATTATAGAATATGGAGGTGCACGAGATGTGCCCGTTAAGATATTGACGTTGATATTTTGAGGGATATACCCAACCAAAAGCGTTGATAATAAGATAATAACGAACGTTACTACAACTTCGTCAGCCTTATTAAAAAGAGAAAGTTTAAAATTACAAATTTTACAATCGTGATCATTATGCCCCTCGCCACCACAACTTTCTGACGAATGCTCACATGAGTGAGTAGAGTGAACATAGGTGTGCACAGAGCTACCTACCAGTAATGTGACCATTACCGACAGCATAAAAAGCGAAGCTAATCTGATTAACCTTATCCTACTCAATTTTGTCTTACTTCTTTAGAGATTTATTTATCTACAAATATAGTACAAAATTCGTTACATCGCAGCGCTCCTACGCTTAAAATCGCTTCTTTTACATAAAATAACAATTACATACAGTTTTGTATATAATTTTCGACACATTCATCTTTTTTAATATCAGCGACTTCGTGTAATTTTTCATACAAGGTTATCATATTTTGTCATTATATACAAAATAATTACTATCTTTACGAAAAAGGTAGTGATATGGAGCCCTCGATAACTCAAAAGATCAAGCGAATGAACCTCGTTGCCCCAAAGTCGCAAAGAGGTGAGCTTCCTCGACCCTTGCCGCCAAACCCCAAAGAGAAGTTAGTGAAGGTCTATGTCGAGGGGTATGAGGATGTGGCGTTTTGGCGAGGGATCTTCGACCACTTTGCAAACCCATATCTGAGGTTCGAGATCTCGGTGCCTCCACGCAAGGATCTGCCCAAGGGCAAAAAGATACTTTTGAATATGATCCCCCAGTCGTCGCACGAGCTAATTCTTTGTGTCGACTCCGATTTCGACTATATCTTCCACGACTCCACGCCTCAGGCACGCGAGGTCAACGGTGCGCAATTTCTGTTTCACACATACACCTACGCCACCGAGAACTATCTATGTTACGCCCCCTCGCTTCACAACGTGTGCGTAAAGGCAACTAAAAACGATACTCGAATATTTGATTTCGAGATCTTCATGGCTGAATACTCCAAGGCGATCTACCCCGCCTTTTTGTGGTATTGCTACTCGGCACAACTCGGCTCAGAGAGCGTCTTTATGCTGGCAGATTTCAAAAATACAGTGCGAATAAACTTCCTCGATATAACCAATAATGGAGCCGAGACATCGGCTTGGGTCGGCAGAAATGTTCGCCGTAAGATATTGGCGCTCAGCGAAAAACACCCACAGATGGCAACCGACATTGAAGAGTTCGAAAAGATAATAATCCAACGTGGCGTAACCCCACAAACCACATATCTATATATGCATGGGCACACACTCATGGATAATGTAGTAATGGTGGCACTGAACGCCGTATGCGAAAAACTACGGCAGATATCCACCGCAAGGATCATAAACTCCTCGAAGCAAGGCGTAGCCTTCAAGAATGAGATAAACAACTATACCAACTCCCTGCGCTCGATCAAAGATGTATTGCTCGACAACGAGAACTACACTAAATGCCCTCTATTCAAAGCACTGCGCACAGACTTAGCCCGATATATAATCCAGACAGTCAAGGAGATGAAAAGCCGCGGCGAAATCACCGAAGACTCCATATGGGACATTATCAGCAATATCGAGAGCTCGCTAAGGTAAAAAATCGACCAACAAGCTGATTTCATTGGCTTGTTGGTCGACCTTAAAATTTCAATCCGATTTATTAATAGCGGTAGTGATCAGCCTTATAGGGGCCCGATTTCGCCACTCCGAGGTAGTCTGCTTGGGCGTCGCTAAGCTCGGTTAGCTCGACACCTAAATTTGCGAGATGTAGGCGTGCTACCTCCTCGTCGAGCTCCTTGGGTAGGCGATAAACTGCCACCTCGAAATCTTTGTTCCAGAGCTCCATTTGAGCCAATACCTGATTGGTGAATGAGTTACTCATCACAAACGAGGGGTGACCTGTGGCGCAACCTAAGTTCACCAAGCGACCCTCGGCCAAGACAAAGATCGAGCGACCATCGGCAAAAGTATATTTGTCGACCTGAGGTTTGATCGTGGTTTTAACCACATCGGAAGCCTCCAACTGAGCCATCTGGATCTCGTTATCGAAGTGACCGATATTGCAAACGATCGCCTGATCGCGCATCTTGAGCATGTGATCGCAGGTGATAACATCCTTATTTCCGGTGCAGGTAACATAGATATTACCCTCGGCCAAAGCACTCTCCACACTCTTTACCTCGAAGCCCTCCATTGCCGCCTGAAGCGCACAGATTGGATCGATCTCGGTGACAATAACGCGAGCGCCATACGAACGCATAGAGTGCGCACACCCCTTACCCACATCGCCATAGCCACAAACAACGACCACCTTACCGGCGATCATCACATCGGTAGCGCGCTTGATTCCATCGGCCAACGACTCGCGACATCCATATAGATTATCAAATTTAGACTTTGTACATGAGTCATTAACGTTGATCGCGGGGAAAAGCAACTCGCCCGCTTCGACCATCTGGTAGAGGCGATGAACGCCCGTCGTGGTCTCCTCACTCACGCCCTTCATCTCGGCTACAGTGCGGTGCCACTTGGTATTATCCTCGGCTAACAGTGTGCGGAGCGTGTCGAGGATAACCCCCTCCTCATGCGACGATGGCTCGTAGTCGAGTGTCGAGGCATCGCCCTCGGCCTTATATCCTTTATGAATCAATAGCGTAGCATCTCCACCATCATCGACAATAAGGTTTGGCCCTTTTCCATCGGGGTATGAGAGCGCCATAGCAGTACACCACCAATATTCGGGAAGTGACTCGCCTTTCCATGCAAACACGGGAACTCCTGCCGCCGCAATAGCTGCCGCCGCATGGTCTTGCGTCGAAAAGATATTGCATGAACACCAGCGAACATCGGCGCCCAACTCAACCAAAGTTTCGATAAGAACCGCTGTCTGGATAGTCATATGCAACGAACCCATCACTCTTACGCCCGCCAAAGGCTTCTGCGCGCCATATTTAGCACGAACCGCCATCAAGCCCGGCATCTCGTGCTCGGCTACCTCAATCTCTTTGCGACCCCAATCGCTAAGCGACATATCTGCCACCTTGTAGGGAATTGATAAATCTAAGTACATCTCTTTATTCTATTTTTAAATTTCTTACCTTTTCTATATCTAATTTTATTTGTGCTTGCAACTCATCAAGGCTTGCGAAACGGATCTCGTCGCGCAGCTTCTCTAACAGCTCAACCTCGACCTCTCGGCCATATATATCGCCCTCGAAATCCAAGATATGACACTCCAAATTGCGCTCAGCACCACCAACCGTAGGCTTCGTCCCGACATTTGAGATGGCTCGATAGCTATCTGAACCAACCACTACACGCGAGCGGTAGACGCCATTGTCGATTGCCTCTGCTCTGTGGAGCGAGACATTGGCTGTCGGAAAGCCCAACTTACGCCCAAGGCTACGCCCATGGACTACTATACCTCTGACAATCATTAAATTACTTGCGCTTACTTAGGCGTGCGATTGGCGTCTGTGACCCAACGGTTCTCGCACCAATGGCAACCAAAAGCTCACTATTTTTAGGGACAAATATATCTATGCGCGAACCGAATTTGATAAACCCTGCAACACTATTTTGCTCCACGAAATTACCCTCATGCATATACGAAACTATACGGCGCGCGACATATCCCGCCACCTGACGGAAGAGAATCTGCGTGCCACTGTGCATCTTGATAACGGTCGTTGTGCGCTCATTCTCGGTCGAGGACTTGGGATGCCACGCCAACAGAAAGCTACCCTTGTGGTGCTTGAAGTACTCCACCACGCCCGCAACTGGCACCCAGTTCATATGGACATTGGTGACCGACATAAAGATTGAGATTTGCAACATCTCGCGCTTCAAGCATTCATCCTCCATAACGACCTCTGTGACTACAACACGCCCATCGCAGGGTGCAAAGACAAGATCCTCGTCGTGGATACGCACTCGGCGCGGCTCGCGAAAGAAGGCCACCACAAAGAACCAGAAGGCCACAAAGACCAGCGAACCGAACCACAAAAGTGAGATCAAGTTGAAACGCAACAACATGTTGTAGAATATCAACCACAACAAGAAGCAGATAACGCCCGCGATACTAATAATCAGATAACCCTCTTTATTAACTCTCATAACCGCCTAAATTAGTCCAAAATGATTGAGTATATATAGGTATACAAATACTACTGGCGTGGAGATCAAAAAAGCATCGAAGCGATCGAGCCAACCTCCATGTCCGGGAATCAGATCGCCCGAATCCTTGATATCGACCGAGCGCTTAAACATCGACTCCACCAAGTCTCCCAAGACCCCTGCCATTGCCGCAAGGATAGCTACACCACCCCACACCAAGTAGCTTGAGCCACTGAGCCATGCGATGCCAAGGCCAAAGAGAAAGGCACCGAGAATTCCTCCCACAAGCCCCTCCCAAGATTTCTTAGGCGAAATTCGCGGAAACATAACATGGCGACCAATTGAGATACCCACCAAATAGGCAAAGCTATCGTTTGCCCACGTGATCACAAGATAGGCCACCATAAGCGCCCCACTCCACTCACCTCCGCCAATATACATTGCCACGTGGCAAATCAGAGAAAGTGGCAGTCCGATGTAGAGCACTGGCAAAAGTGTCGAACCAATATTGGCAATAGGATTCTTCGAACCTGCAAAGAGCTCCGAGACAAAGGTTGCAGGGATAGTCAACAGCAAAAGCGAGGCAAGAAGCCCGAAATAGGCTCCATTAAAGAAGATATAGCTATAATTAAGCCCAAGGAGCAGTAGGTTTATCACAACTCCTAAAGCACTATGCGGCTTATATTCACGGATCTTAGCGATACGATAGAACTCCATCGTACCACCTGTCGCCACAGCAAATAGCAATACTCCAAACCCATAGGGGCTCAGCAAAATTATAGCAATCCCGGCGATGGCATAAAGCACCCCATAGGTTATACGCACTGCAACTTTGGTTTGACTCTCTCGTAATTTCATCTTCTTATTTATTGTTCAGGTTAGGATCCTTTTAACTCCTTAGGCAATCTCTACTACCGCCTCCTCTACACTCTGAGCAGCACTCTGCTCGGCCGCTTTGAGCAGGTCTTTCTTGCGCTTGCCGAATATTCTTTCGACATCCTCGGTGAATACCACCTCGCGCTCTAAGAGCAATTCGGCTAACTCCTTGAGACCCTCGGCGTGCTTCTCCAACACATCTTGAGCCATTGTGTAGGCTCTCTCCAAGATTGCTTTCGCCTCCGCGTCGATCTCTTGGGCTGTAAGCTCCGAGTATGGTTTTACGAAGCTCATATCGCTTTGACCCGAAGAGTCGTAGTAGCTCAAATTACCAACCTTGCTTCCCATGCCATAATATGCAACCATAGCATAAGCCTGCTTAGTGGCGCGCTCCAAGTCGTTGAGAGCACCGGTTGAGATCTCTCCAAAGGTGAAACGCTCCGAGACGCGACCCGCCAACAACGAAGCCATCTCGTCCATCATCTGCTCGGTGGTGGTGATCTGGCGCTCTTCGGGCAAATACCACGCCGCGCCAAGAGCCTTGCCACGAGGGATGATGGTTACCTTAATTAATGGGCTTGCATTCTCCAACAACCAGCTCACAGTAGCGTGACCCGCCTCATGGTATGCTATACGACGCTTCTCAGAGTCGGTAATAATCTTATTTTTGCGCTCCAAACCTCCGATGATACGGTCAACAGCCGCCAAGAAATCCTCCTTGCCAACATGCGGCTTGTCGTGACGAGCAGCAATAAGAGCCGCCTCATTACAAACATTGGCGATATCGGCACCCGAGAAACCGGGGGTCTGCTTAGCGAGGAACTCACGATCAATATCTGGATCGAGCTTTAGGGGACGAAGGTGAACGTTGAAGATCTGCTCACGCTCCTTCACATCGGGCAAACCCACCTCGATCTGACGATCGAAACGACCAGCACGCATAAGAGCCTTATCGAGAATATCCGAACGGTTGGTGGCCGCCAAGACGATCACACCGGTGTTTGTCTGGAAACCATCCATCTCCGTAAGGAGTTGATTGAGAGTATTTTCGCGTTCGTCATTACCCGAAAAACCGGCATTCTTTCCACGAGCACGACCAATAGCGTCGATCTCGTCAATAAAGAGAATACATGGTGCCTTCTGTTTAGCCTGCTCGAATAGGTCACGCACACGCGAAGCACCCACACCCACAAACATCTCAACGAAGTCGGAACCCGAAATCGAGAGGAAAGGAACATCAGCCTCACCTGCTACAGCCTTTGCGAGCAAGGTTTTACCAGTTCCCGGAGGGCCCGCCAAGAGGGCTCCCTTAGGGATCTTGGCACCCAACTCGATATATTTATCGGCTTTCTTCAAGAAGTCGACAATCTCCATAATTTCGACCTTAGCTTCCTCTAATCCGGCCACATCCTTAAATGTGATCTTCTTATTATTGCCCTTATCGAACACTTGCGCTTTAGCCTTGCCGACACTCATGATATTGCCGCCACCGGCACCACCAGCACCACGCGACATGCGATTCATAATAAAGAACCACACTCCGATGATTAAAACCCATGGTAGGATATTGAGCAGAATATCGCTCCAACCACCCGAACGATTCTCGTAGCTCACCGCCACCGAATAGCCCGACGAAGCCTCCGACGCGGCTAAATCCTCGCGGAAGGAGTCAACCGACCCAATATTGAAATAGAGCTGATGACCAGTGGTAGGAAGATACTTATATCGGGCATCTTCGTTCTGCTCGTCGCGATAATTCTCCACAGCCTCATGCGTGAGATAGACCTCAGCCAAATCACGATTGACGATAGTAATGCGGCTCACCTCACCACTCTCGACCATAGACTCTACAGCCATCCAGTCGCTCTTCACAGGCTTGCTATTCTCGCCCGTAAAAAGATAGTAGATGACCATAAATAGACCCATAGCCAAGAAAAACCACGTCCACGAGGGTTGCGGCATTTTTGGGGTTTGGGGTTTATTCATCTTTATTTGTGCCATAATTACTTATAATTCATATTGATACTCTGTTAGTGGCGCATCCGACCACAGCTCCTCAAGCTGGTAGAAGTCTCGCAATTCGGTTTGGAAGATGTGAACAATAACATCCACATAGTCCATCGCAACCCAAAGTGCTGTCTGACGACCCTCTACGCGCCATACTTTCTGCCCCATCTTCTCGATCATCGCCTCCTCGACACCGTGCGAGATTGCCTCGACCTGAGTTGTAGAGTCGGCGTGACAAACGATAAAGTGTGAGGTGATAGCGCCATCAAATCCATCAAGGTTGAGTGATACAATATCCTTACCCTTTTTATCTTGAATTGCTTCAACAATAGTTTCAATCATTTTTTCCATATTGGTACTTACATTTTTATATAAATTAATCTCACAAAAGTACAAAAAAGTAATGACAATTTAATATTTTCGGCTTAGATTATCACCACTATTTCGCCCCGACACACTCTAAGATTGTGTCATTAAGCGCTTTAACGATCGAATTCTTGACGTACGTTCGACGCACCGCAACAGCAATTTTGCGCGAAGTTGCACCTTTGGCCAACAACTTTACGCGATCACGATGCTCGCGCGGGATATACTCGATAGCCAACTCGGGGATAATTGTGATGCAGTGCGTACAATCTACAATGCGCATCAGGGTGTCGATCGAGCCCGAAACAAACGAATAGTGCGATGGAGTTTCGCGCTTAGCCATACAGAGCTCTATGACCTGATCGCGCATGCAGTTACCGCTACTCAGCAAGACCAAATCCTTGAGATTAATCTCCTCGATTCGAACATTCGAACGCTCGTAGAGCGGATTATCGGGCGAAACGTAGGCGTAAAATTTATCGTTGAAGAGCTCATGCTCGATGATCCCCTCGCCGCAGGTGCCTCCCGCGACCAACGCCGCGTCGATCTTATCGCGCTTCAAGGCCTCGACAATATCGGCGGTGACCATATCGCACACCTCCAATTCAATTTTGGGGAAGCGACTCACAAAGGTGGGAATAAAGCGATGGAGCAGGTAGGGCGAGATGGTGGGGATCACACCCAAACGCAACTTGCCCGAGATCTCAGACTTGTGCTCATCGACCGCCTCGCGGATATTATTATATGCCATCAAAGTTTGGCGCGCCTGTTCGATCACCACTTCGCCCACTTCGGTGGGAATCACCGGCTTCTTACTACGATCCAATAAAACTATACCCAACTCCTCCTCGAGAGACTTAATCTGCATACTTAGCGAGGGTTGCGTCACGAAACAGATGTCGGCCGCACGCGAGAAACTGCCACAGTTAGCCACAGCTAATAGATATTCTAATTGAACTATTGTCATACTCTTACTTTATTAATTGATGTAAAGATATAAATATTTTTTATATTATGCAATAAAATTACACATTAGGCACACTTTTTTCGTATCTTTGCCGCAGATATTAATTTTGACTTAAAAATTACGAGATATGGAAACAGTACTTAGCGGAATCCGCCCAACTGGTAAACTCCACTTAGGCAACTACTTCGGAGCATTACGAAACTTTGCAAAGATGCAGCACGACGCCTCATGCTTCTTTTTTATCGCTGATTATCACGCACTTACCACCCACCCAGACCCTAAGACACTCCACAGCAATATCCATTTCGTTTTGGCAGAATACTTAGCGGCAGGCCTCGATCCAAACGTGGCATCAATCTACGTCCAGAGCGATGTTCCGCAGGTTACAGAGCTTTCGACGCTCCTTTCGATGCATGCCTATTTGGGTGAGTTAGAGCGCACTGTGTCGTTCAAGGACAAGGCTCGCAAGAACCCCAATAACGTCAATGCGGGTCTACTTTGCTACCCTGTTTTGATGGCTGCCGACATCCTGCTTCACCGCTCAAACAAGGTGCCCGTAGGTAAGGATCAAGAGCAGCACTTGGAGATCACACGCGTCTTGGCGCGTCGCTTCAACTCGATCTATGGCGTAGACTTCTTCCCCGAATGCCAAGCTTATAACTTTGGCGAACAGACAGTTAAGGTTCCCGGGCTCGACGGATCGGGCAAGATGGGCAAGAGCGAAGGCAACTGCATCTACCTCTCGGACGACGACAAAACCATCCGCAAGAAGGTGATGAAAGCAACAACCGACTCGGGCCCAACCGAGCCAAATTCGCCCATCAGCGAGCCTGTTCAAAATATCTTCTCTATTATGGAGTTGGTATCCGACCCTCAAGCGATCCAATACTTCAAAGATAAGTACGCTTCGTGCGAGATCCGCTATGGCGACCTCAAGAAGCAACTCGCCGAGGATATCATCACCACAGTAACCCCAATCCGCGAGAAGATCGAGGATATCTACAACAACACCCAGTATCTCCACGAGGTTACAGCAAGTGGAGCAGAAAAGGCGCGCAAGAGTGCCAACGAGACACTATCGCAAGTGCGCGAGATAATGGGTATCTACTCATTCTAAAATAGACAATGAATTACCGTTACTACCGCTACGAACGCATATATTGCTGGTTTCTAAAGATTTCGCGTAGACTCACCGAGCGACAGATGATGATAGTTTTGGCTGTTGTCGTAGGTCTTTTGGCGGGCTTTGCCACCTATATCTTCGAGTTGCTTCTTCACGTTATCAAGGCAACACTTGTGAGTTGGTTCCCGCGTAATGAGTCGAATATCCTCTACCTCTTCTACCCTATCATAGGTATAATTTTGGTGACGCTATTCGTCAAATATTTCGTTCGTGATAATATATCGGAGGGAGTTACACGCGTGCTTTACGCTATCTCGCGCAAGGGCTCGGGCATCAAGTCACACAACAACTGGACAAGTGTAGTGGCATCGGCCACAACGCTCGGTTTTGGTGGATCGGTGGGCCCCGAGGCTCCAATCGTTCTTACGGGTGCTTCGATTGGTTCGAACATAGGAAAGTTGGCACGACTCAACTACAAGAATACCACTCTAATGCTATGTTGTGGAGCGGGAGCAGCCCTCGCGGCGATCTTCAAGGCGCCTATCACCGGTGTACTTTTTGTCTTGGAGATCTTGATGTTAGACATCACTGTCGCCTCGGTTATTCCACTGCTAATCGCCTCAGTCACAGCGACTACCCTCGCTATCATGCTTCGCGGATTCGATCCTATCTTAGCTATCACACTCACCGAGGCCGATGCATTTAACCTCAGCGAGATCCCTATATTTATCCTACTTGGACTTAGTTGTGGACTTATGGGCTACTATCTCACCAACGTCAACGAGCGTGTGGGAGCTCTCTACAAAAAGTTGGATAAACAATATAAAAAGTGGATTGTCGGAGGTGTTATCATCGGACTTTTGATCTTCATCTTCCCGCCGCTCTATGGTGAGGGATACGATGGAATTACCGCACTTATGCATGGTAATCCCCGCAAACTATTCGACAACTCGCTCTTCTTCGCATTTCGCGATATCGACTGGGTGGTGATACTATTTGTGCTTGCCACGATGTTCTTCAAGGTTATAGCGATGGCCTCGACCACCGCCGCAGGAGGTGTGGGAGGCACATTTGCACCATCGCTCTTCTTGGGTGCATTCTCGGGTGCCTCGGTGGCTTTAATCTGCAACTTGCTTTTTGGGTGGGAGCTCTCGGTGGTCTCGTTCACTCTGGTCGGTATGGCAGGTGTAATGTCGGCAGTGATGAATGCACCACTCACCTCGATCTTCCTTATCGCCGAGTTGTCGGGAGGTTACCAGCTATTTATCCCATTGATGATCGTTGCTTCGATCTCATTTGCGATCAACTACTACTTCGAGCCGGAGTCGATCTACACCAAGCCTCTTAGCAAGTCAGGCGAGCTTGTCACCCACGACAAGGATCGCTCAACGTTAGTATTCCTGAGTCTGGACAAGTTGATGGAGACCGACTTCGTAGTTATCAAGCGTTTCTACACCCTTGGCGACTTGGTTAAGATCATCGCAACGGGGCGCCGAAACATCTTCCCTGTGGTCGACGACTTCGGTAAATTGTTGGGCGTAGTGCAGTTAGACGATATCCGCGAGGATATGTTTAAGGAGTCATGCCACGACAAATCTGTCATGAAGTATATGGTTCAACCAGTAGATAAGATTATCGAGCACGAGCAGATCAACAGCATCCTTGCGCGATTCGAAGATAAGAACACTTGGATGTTACCGGTCATCAAGCCCGACAATACCTATTTAGGATTTATATCGAAATCGAGGATCTTGGCTTCGTACCGAGAGCACCTAATAAAAATTTCGCAGTAAGATTTATTTCTTTACATCTTTGCGAAAGCAGGAATCTCACCGAAATCACACACGTCATTCCCGTGGAAACGGGAATCTTAATTCACTTGTCACACAGCAAAAAGCATAAGATTCCCGATCAAGTCGGGGATGACGGGCGATCAAGTCGGGGATGACGAGCCGGAGACTTTGGCTTACAAGCTCAACTACTTAACATATATCAGTGTCAGCCCATCACGGATCGGGACGATCACATTCTCCACTCGCGCGTCACACTGCACCATCGCATTGAACTCCAACAACGCCTTGGTATGCTTGTCGTTATGGTGGAGTGGTTCGACCACTTTGCCCGACCAGAGGATGTTGTCGGCAATCAGAACCGAGCCCGAGCCGACCAAGCCTGCATCGAATAACATATTATAATATGCAGGATATTCGCGCTTATCGCCATCAATAAAGACCATATCGAAGCGGCCACCCAATGCGGGAGCAACCTCCAACGCCGAGCCAATATGTTGGTGAATCTTTGATCCATGCTCACTGCGCGCAAAGAACTCGGCAGCAAAGGACTCCAACTCATCATCGACCTCGATGGTGTGAAGCTCTCCACCCTCCTCGAGACCAGCAGCTATACAGAGCGCCGAGTAGCCAGTGAATGTTCCAATCTCGAGGATCCTGCGTGAGCGCTGCATCCTAACCAACATCTCCAATAATTTGCCCTGAATATGGCCTGAGATCATGCGAGGCTGTACCACACGCAGATTCGTTTGGCGGTCTAATTCGTGCAATAGAGCCTCCTCAGCGGAGCTATGGTCGTGGATATATTGTTCTAAAAGATCCATTATTGATATATTAAAGTTGATTTTTCTGCTAAAATTTCGTTTGCCACATCCATCAGCTCAGAGGCCGAAAGTGACATAACTTTGCGATAGACCTCCTCGGTGGTGTCGACCGCATTGTGCACCAAGAAGCTCTTGCCTGCGCCCAACATATAGCCCTCGTTACTCTCCATCGAGATGGCTAACTGCGCCACAAACTGCTTCTTAGCCATCGAGAGCTGACGAGTCGAGAGGGGCTGACGACACAGCTTAGAGATCTGATCGTCGATAAGTTCGATAACGCGATCGGTATTCGAGCGATCCGCCCCGAAGTAGATCGAGACAACACCACTATCGACGTAAGGCAAATAGGAAGCCTCGATATTATAGGTCAGGCCATGGCGCTCACGCACCACAGTATTGAGGATCGAATTGGCACAAGGCCCACCCAAAACATTGACAAGCAACGACAAAGGCAAGCGCTTTCGCTCACAAATGCCATAAGCCCTGCCCCCCATCAAACAGTGCGTCTGGTGAGTATGGCGCTTAAGAGTGGTGTCGAATGGGGTCATTACGCCGGGTGCCACACGCTCGAACGAACGAGTCGAGGCGGGGATAGAGCCTAAATATCGCATTGCCACAGCCTCGGCACGCTTGGGGGAGATATTACCGATCGACGAGAAAACCATCTGGTCGGTGGTGTGACATCGCTGAGCGAAGCGACGAATGGAGTCACCCGTGAAGCGGCGGATATCGCGCTTAAGCCCTAATATATTGTGTCCCAACTCCTCCCCCGCAAAGACCAACTCCTCGAATGTATCGTAGATCAGCTCGGATGGGGAGTCCTTATAGGTGTTAATTTCGTCGTAGATCACCTCCTTTTCCCTCTCCAACTCCTTCTGGGGATAGATCGACGAGAAGGCAATATCGGCAATTATCTCGACTGCCTTACTGAAATCACCGCGCAGCGTAGTGGCATGGATGGTGGTATCCTCCTTGGTGGTGAATGCATTGAGCTCGCCACCAAGGTTCTCCAAACGGCAATTGACTTGGTAGGCCTTACGACGCTCGGTACCCTTAAAAATAGAGTGCTCGGCGAAGTGTGCCAAGCCGATCTCGCCCTTTAATTCGTCGCGCGAACCAGCGTTGACGATCAGCGCACAGTGTGCCACACCGCTCTTTGTTTGGCGATGTATTCCTCTGATTCCGTTGGGTAGTGTATAGGTGTAAAATTCCATTATTTACGTTGTAAGTTCTCCCTTAAAAAGTGTGCGGTGTGGCTCTGCTCGACTGCCAAAAGCTCCTCGGGGCGACCCTCGAATAGGATCTGACCACCGTAGTCGCCCGCCTCGGGGCCAATATCGACGATCCAATCGGCACACTTAATAACATCCATATTGTGCTCGACCACCACCACCGAATGACCTCTCGAGATAAGCGCATAAAAGGCCTTGAGGAGTCGGTTAATATCGTGGAAGTGAAGTCCCGTGGTAGGCTCATCGAAGATAAACATAATGCGCCCAGCACTACCCTCGCGCCCCAAGAATGAGGCTAACTTAACACGTTGTGACTCACCACCCGAGAGTGTCGAGGAGGATTGACCCAACTTAACATAGCCCAAACCAACCTCTTGCAGAGGGCGAATTCGCTCCACGATACGCTTGGCCGTCGAGCTACTATCCTCGCCAAAGAACTCCATTGCGCCATCAATAGTAAGCTCCAATACATCGTAGATGCTCTTGCCTCGATATAGGTTTTCGAGCACCTCGGATTTGAAACGACGCCCCTTGCAGGCCTCGCACGTGAGCTCTACATCGGCCATAAACTGCATTCCCACCTTGATCACACCCTCGCCTTGACACTCCTCGCAGCGACCTCCCGCCATATTAAACGAGAATGACGAGGCGGTGAGACCCGTATGGCGAGCATAGGGCTGGTCGGCAAAGAGCTTACGGATCTCGTCGTAGGCTTTGATATAGGTTACCGGATTGGAGCGCGAAGATTTGCCGATCGGGTTCTGGTCGATCATCTCCACGGCAGTAAGCATCGACACATCGCCCTCGAGGCTATCAAATGCTCCCGGACGATTTCCGCTCTCATGCAAAAGGCGTCTGAGAGCAGGGTACAAAATACCTTTGACAAGCGACGATTTGCCCGATCCACTCACACCCGTAACACAGGTCATAACCCCAAGTGGGATAGTGACATCGACCCCACGCAGGTTATTTTCGCGAGCCCCTCGCAAGAGGATCTGCCCCGCAGGCGAACGGCGTGAACGGGGAGGTTCGATCATTAGGCGTCCCGAAAGATAGGCCGCCGTGAGTGATTTCTTGGAGCCCATCAGTTTGTCGAAAGAGCCACTAAAGACCACCTCACCACCCAAGTAGCCCGCCTCGGGGCCAATATCGAGGATATAGTCCGCAGCACGTATCACCTCCTCCTCGTGCTCCACCACTATCACCGTATTACCGATATCGCGCAACTCGCGCAGCACCCCAATTAGGCGGTGTGTATCGCGCGGATGGAGCCCAATACTGGGTTCATCGAGGATATAGAGCGAGCCTGTGAGGTTACTACCAAGCGAGGTCGAAAGGTTAATGCGCTGAGACTCACCACCCGACAAAGTGGAGCTAAGGCGATCCAAGGTGAGGTATCCAAGTCCCACATCTGCAAGGTATTGCAAGCGATTACGGATCTCGACAAACACACGCGAAGCGGTGAGAGTGTCATATTCATCGAGCTTAATTTCATCTAAAAACTCGATCAATTTATCGACACTCATCATAACTAAATCGGCTATCGTACGCCCCGCAACTCTAACATAAAGTGCCTCACGGCGCAAGCGGCTACCGCCACACTCCGAGCAGATTGTTTTGCCCGTATACCTCGATTTCATCACCCTAAATTGGATCTTTCGCTTCTCGGAATCGAGATAGTCGAAGAAGTCGTTAAGCCCCGCGAAGTACTCATTACCACTCCACAGCAACATGCGTTGGTCGCGCGTGAGCTCGTAGTATGGCGTATGAACCGGGAAGTCGAATTTGGGGGCGTTGAGAATCAGCTCCATCTTCCATCGACGCATGGTCTCGCCTCGCCAACATGCCACCGCATCCTCGTAGATCGAGCGACGTTTGTCGGGGATCACTAAATCCTCGTCGATACCTATAATCTTGCCATATCCCTCGCATTTGGGGCAGGCTCCAAGTGGATTATTAAAACTAAATAGATGTTCGGTAGGAATCTCAAACTCCATCCCATCGGCCTCGAAACGCGACGAGAATGAGCGCTGCTCGCCCTCATGCACAATCGTCAGAAGCCCCTCACCATAGGAGTAAGCCCTCGCGATTGAGTCTCTAAGGCGGCTCTGAGCATCGTCATCGGTGCCCACCTTTAGTCGATCCACAACCATCAAAATATCCTCGGGGCGCGTATCGGGGGTGATCGAGGGCATAAACTCCTCGACGAGCATACTCTGACCACCGACATAGACCCTCAAAAGTCCATCTGACATAAGAGCCAAGATCTTGTCGATAACCCCCTGTCGCTCATCCACCACCAAGGGAGAGCAGATCATAACTCGGCTACCCTCGCCAAGTCGGGTGACATAAGAGGCCACATCGTCGACTCCTTGGCAGGTCACCTCCTCGCCCGAGATGGGGGAAAAGGTGTGACCAATACGAGCGAAAAGTAGCTTGAGGTAGTCATATATTTCGGTAGTGGTACCAACCGTAGAGCGGGGATTACGGCTATTGACCCTCTGTTCGATAGCGATTGCCGGAGCGATGCCCTCGATCAAATCGACATCGGGCTTACCCACACGACCCAAGAATTGGCGAGCATAAGCCGACAAGGACTCCACATAGCGACGCTGACCCTCGGCAAAGATAGTATCGAAAGCCAAGGTAGATTTGCCCGACCCCGACAATCCAGTCACAACGACCAGAGCGTTGTGAGGTATCTCAACGTTGATATTCTTGAGGTTATGCACACGTGCACCCTTGATTACTATGCTTTTTTCTGCTTTACTCTTCATCACAAACTTCGAGGATTGCACCCTCCACTTTACTTAATTTCGAAATCAAAACCTCCGACTTCGACTCTCTCACAGCCAAACGCATACGACACAAATTATCGAACTCCTGCGCAACGATCCTCGGTTGTTCATCCTTGATTATCCTCATCACCGAATTCATCGAGAGGTAGGAGAACTCCACATCGAGCGTCACATCGATAGTGAGCTCCACAACATCGGCCTCACGCAGAACCAAATCAGCCGAATCGCGATAGGCCTCAATAAGCCCCGAAACACCCAACTTCGTGCCGCCAAAGTAACGCACTACAACAATCAAGCAATTGGTCACCTCGTGCGAGAGAAGTTGCCCCAAGATAGGTTTCCCGGCCGTGCTCGAGGGCTCTCCATCGTCGTTGGCTCTAAACTTCTCGCCACGGTAGCCCACTCGCCATGCATAGCAGTGATGGGTGGCATCGTAATGGAGTTTACGCAGCGGGGCGAGGTACTCTTTGACCTGCTCCTCGCTCTCCACATGGTAGGCATAGATCAGAAATTTACTACTCTTCTCCTTGTAGAGCGACTCGGCAGGCTCTAATATTGTTTTATATGTATCTTGCGCCAAGGTTACTCAACTGATTTAAAGAGACGATTCCAGCGTATATTCGAGGGGAAAGAGCGCGCAGCATCTAACGAGGTAAGAACAACCGCAGCTCGACCCACTACATGATCCTCGGGCACAAAGCCCCAGAAGCGCGAATCGGCCGAATTATGGCGATTGTCGCCCATCATCCAGTAGTAGTTCATAGCGAATGTATAGGTGTTAGTCTCGAGCCCATTGATATAGATTCTACCCTCCTCCTCGCGCAGATCATTGCCCTCATAGAGCGAGATTATACGACGATACATAGGCATATTCTCCGCCGTAAGCTCCACGGTAGCACCTCGCTGGGGGATCCACAACTCACCGAAATTATCTGGGTTCCACCCATATCTGTGGTCGTGTGGGAAGATATCGTCGTTTGCGCCACGAGCGATATATTTGCTCACCGCAATTACATTGGGCAGCGATTCGACCGTTTGAGCCTTGGAGTCGCTTAGCGGCATCTGGTACATCGACCCATTGCCATAGGCCTCGGTGACCTGCAACTTCTCGAGCACCGCAGCGCTCAGGGGCGAGGTGGTCTGGACGTTATAGATAAATTGGCGTCCCTCGTTCTGCTCCTCGGCCGTGCCATTGACAAAGAGCTGCCCATCGACAATCTTGATGGTGTCGCCTCCGACAGCCACACATCGCTTCACGTAATTCTCGCGCTTATCCACCGGACGCGCCACAACGGTGAAGTCCTCGAAAAGGATCTCTCGACCCTGCTCCTCGCCAAACTGCCCTTGGTAGCTTCGCAACACATCGTAGTAGGTGACAGCCTGATTCTCCAAAAGCACTGTGTCACCCGCCGGGAAGTTAAAGACAACTACATCGCCTCGCTCCACCTCTTTGAGTCCTGCCAAGCGATTGTATGGCCACTTAACAGCCTCAGAGAATGACTTCTTGGTAGCCGAGAATGGCATAGTATGGTGGACAAATGGGAATGCTACGGGGGTGTTAGGCATCTTTGGCCCATAGGCCACCTTGCTCACATAGAGGTAGTCTCCGACCAACAACGACTTCTCCATCGACGAGGTGGGGATCACATAGAGCTGAAAGACATAGGTATGGATCAGCGTAGCCACCACCACAGCAAAGACGATCGAGTTAACCCACTCATACACAGAGTTGTAAATAGCACTCTTCTTGCAAAGTGCCTCATTATGCTTGCCGATAATTCTATAGAGAAAGCGCGAGATATAGAGGTCGTAGATCACCACCAAACCCAAAAGGAACCAGAGGTTAGCAGTCCAAACCACAAACCACAAAATATAGAGTAGCGAAGCTAAGGAGAACCCAACCCACTTATTGGCAAAGATTGCCTTTATTTTATCCATCTCAAATTATTTTAGTAAATCATCCATCGAGTAAACACCCGCCTTACCACACAAGAACTCTGCCGCAACCACAGCTCCCATAGCCAATGCGCGACGACTCTTAATGTTATGCTTGATCTCGAGGGTGTCCTCAGCCGAATCGTAAGTCACAGTGTGAATTCCGGGGGTCTCGCCCACTCTCTTCGAGGCGATATTGATTTGGTCTGCACCCGCCTCAGCATCGTTCACCCAGCCACTCTTAGAGTCCAACTCGCCGATGACGCCCTCGGCCAAGGTGATAGCTGTGCCACTTGGAGCATCCAACTTGTGGATATGGTGCACCTCCTCGATCTCGACATTGTAGCCATCCACCGAATTAATCATAGCGGCCAACTGGCGGTTCAAACGGAACATAAGGTTGACACCCAAGCTATAGTTCGAAGCGTAGAAGAAACCCCCATTGCGCTCGGCACAAAGCGCCTTGATCTGCTCGAAGTGCTCGAGCCAACCAGTGGTGCCACTAACCACAGGCACACCCGCCTCGATCGACGAGACAAGGTTCTCATAAGCGGTGTGAGGAGTGGTGAACTCGATGGCTACATCCGCCGCGGCAAATGCCTCGGAGGCGATCTGGTCGTGGTTATCTACGTCGATTACGATGGCGATTGAGTGACCTCGCTCGATAAGAATTTTCTCGATCTCACGACCCATTTTGCCGTATCCTATAATTGCTACTTTCATTGTTGTGTTGTTTTAAAGGCCGCAGCCTCATTATAAATAAGTGTTAAAAAATGCAAATATACTAATTTTAATGTATAATTCATAATTTAATTCATAATGCATAATTCATAATTCATAACATTAAGTACGTCATTCCCGACTCGATCGGGAATCTTATACAAACGCAAGGGGTAAATTAAGATTCCCGTTTTCACGGGAATGACGAGTTTATTATTTATAATTCATAATTTAATTGCTGAATTCAACCTGCAAATGCAACTGAATTCATATTAATAATTTGTTTAAATTTTTCATTTGGTGTGAGGTATCCGAGTCTTTTACGAGGACGATTATTTAGCTTGTTTTCA
>JBCQVM010000062.1:0-7507 GCA_047173105.1 Rikenellaceae bacterium | reverse complement strand
AGTTTGTTGGGTAATTCTTTGCCATTCTTTATAGTGTAGTGACCATAAAGATACAAAATATTCCGCAATTAAACAACTGATAACCAGTATTTTAAATTATTAAAACTTAAACAAATTCTTACATTTATCGAGACATCACAAAATTGTTTTAAAATAAAATTGTTTGGGAGTTTGAAAAATATTATATTTGCATAACTAAACTTAATATAACAACAAACTAAACCTAAACAACAATGTATCAATTTGATAACAGAATCGTGGTGACCCTCGATGCCGGCGGCACAAACTTCGTCTTTAGCGCTGTTCAAGCTAACAACTTTATTGTTGACCTATCACACTTCCCTCTCATTCGTCCAACTTAGATGAGTGCCTCGAGCAGTTGGTGAGTGGCTTTTCGCAGATCTTAGCCAAATTAGAGAGCAAGCCCGTAGCGATCAGCTTCGCCTTCCCGGGCCCTGCCGACTATGCTAACGGCATTATTGGCGGCTACCTGCCCAACTTCCCATCGTTCCGCGATGGTGTGGCTTTGGGCCCATTTTTGGAGTCTAAATTTGGGGTACCCGTATATATCAACAACGATGGCGACCTATTCGCCTATGGCGAGGCTTTGGCGGGTAAGCTCCCCGAGGTGAACCGCAAAATCGAGGCTGCGGGTGGTCACAAGCAGTGCAAGTCGCTTATCGGCTACACATTCGGCACAGGCTTTGGCGTGGGACACGTCTACGACAATGTGCTCCACTTGGGCGACAACAGCTGCGTGGAGACATTCTGCTTGCGCCACAAGTTAGACCCCAACGTCATCTGCGAGGATGGCGTAGCTGTGCGCGCCATCAAGAGAGTATATGCTGAGCTCTCCGGCGTGAACGACCCATCGCTCGAACCAAAGGAGATCTTCGAGATCGCCGAGGGCACACGCGAGGGCGACCAAAAGGCTGCCATCGGAGCATTCGAGCGCTTAGGCGAGGTGGCGGGCGACGCTATGGCATCGGCCGTGTCGCTATTAGATGGTATGATCGTGATTGGTGGTGGCATCACCGCAGCCAAAAAATATATTATGCCTGCCCTATTGCGCGAGCTTCGCAGCTCGATCACAACCCTCTCGGGCGATGAGGTGCGCCGTGTGCAGCCCAAAGTATATAACTTGGACGACGAGCAGGAGTTCGAGGCTTTTGTCAAGGGTGGTTCGCGCATAATCAAGGTCTACGGCACCGAGCGCTACGTGAATTACAACGAAGAGAAGAGCATCGGCGTGTCGATCTCGGCAATCGGAGCTGCTAAAGCAATCTCGCTTGGAGCCTACAACTATGCTCTATCACAGATTGATCGAACAAAAGAATAAAAAACAATGAAGACAAATCTATATCCCATGAAATTTCGCCCGATCCTCAACTCGATGATCTGGGGAGGCGAGCGAATTATCCCATACAAAGGTGTCGACTCCGACCAGAAGATGGTCGGCGAGAGCTGGGAGTTGTCTGGGGTCGAGGGTTCCGAATCAATCGTCGAGGGTGGCGCATTGGAGGGGCAGAGCATCTCGCAGCTGCTCGCAACATACGGCGCCGAACTGATCGGCAAGGCGAACTACGCACGATTTGGCAACGAATTCCCGCTGCTAATCAAGTTTATCGACGCCAAGCAAGATCTCTCAATTCAGGTGCACCCCAACGATGAGCTGGCTGCCGTGCGCCACAACTCGAAGGGTAAAACCGAGATGTGGTACGTGATTGATGCATCGCCCGAGGCTAAGCTGCGCAGCGGATTTTCGCGCTTGGTGACTCCCGAGGAGTATGTGCAAAGCGTTGAGAACGACACCGTTACTGATATCCTCCAAGAGTACTCCGTTGCCAAAGGCGACCTCTTCTTCCTGCCCGCAGGACGTATCCACTCGATCGGTGCCGGATGCTTTATCGCCGAGATTCAGCAGACCTCCAACATCACATACCGCATCTACGACTTCAACCGCACAGACGCCGAGGGCAACCCCCGCGAACTCCACACAACACAAGCAGTAGATGCAATAGAGTACAAAGTCGAGAGCGACTACCGCACGCACTACTCCCGTGAGCGCCGCAACGAAGTAGTCGAGATGGTCGAATGTCCATACTTCACAACCTCGATCATGGAGCTCACAGAGCCTCTTGCGCTCGATTACAGCGACTTAGATTCGTTCGTGATCTACATCTGCACTCAGGGCGAAGCCACCGTGAACAGCGTCAACATCAAGGCCGGCGAGACCCTACTGCTGCCCGCTACCACCACCTTGGTGGAGATTGATAGCTGCGGCGCTACGCTGTTGCAGACCTATATCGGGTAGGTTTCTTACTGCCTCCGGCGGGCGGGGATGGCTCCCACCGCGGGAGCCTATATTTTTAACTGCGACTTTTATTGCGGTTTTGGGCTTTGATCGCCTCGCGAAAACGGGGATCTTAAATTCGTATGCTACATTGCGTTTGTATAAGATTCCCATTTTCACGGGAATGACGTAAGTGTGACTAACTAATAATAAAACTCAACCACTTCGCTTGAGAGCGACGAGGCGGAGAAGTAGCCCAAGCACCCCTCCTGCTCGAATGCCGAAGTGGGATTGGTGGAACTACTACTACTTGTGCTGAGTGTATATAGGAATTGGTATGTGGCTTTGTCGATTGCTTGCACCTCGATGGTGATTTGGTCGCCATCTTCCAAGTCTCGATCCATCGTGTAGAGGTGGGTCATAATGGGGATGGGATCGCCATCGACGCTCTCCTTGGTGAGTGACCATGAGGGCTCGCCACTCTCTTCGTTATCGTTGGCGAAGTAGCGGAAACGGTAGCGGTAGTAGTTCTGCTCACCCTCGCGATCCATGATATTGAACGAGCAGAAAACGAGCAACATAGTATCCATAAACTCCTGCTGCGAGAAGCTCACCTCGCCGATGATTGGCGCCTCGTACAGGTGCGAAGTTGCAGTGAAGCTCTGCCCATCGACCTCGATCGAAAGGGTGTAGTCAGCTCCCTCGGTGAGCTCTATCTCCCCCTCGGTTTGGTAGACTCCCTCATCATTGGGACTTAGGGCAAAGCTCTCGCCAAGGCTGCTTGTGATCCATGCTGTGGCGGAGGTTATGGGGTTGCTCTGTGCTGCTTCATCCATGTCGGAGCTCTGCGTAAGCAGGAGGCTGCCACCATCGTCACTGGTGAGCGATGCCACAGCGATATAGATAGGGTCGATCGACTCATACTCAACTTCGATCACCTTGGAGCAGCTCGCCGAAAGTGCGGCTACGAGGAGTGCAAAAATATATTTTTTCATAGGTGTCGACTGTTAAAATGTTATACCATAAGAGATTGAGGGGATCATTCCGAACAGAGAGTATTGAATAGCATCGCTACCCGTAGCGCTCGATTCGTTCTCCTCGAAGTAGACCAAGTATGGGTTGTAGTGGTTGTAGATGTTGTAACATCCAAACGACCAGCTACGTGAGTATTTGCCCTTTTGCTTGGTGTGCGTGAAGCTTAAATCGAGGCGGTGGTAGTCGGGCGTGCTATAATTATTTCGCTCGGGATAGTAGTAGTAGGTCTCGCCATCGATTTGATACTTTGCGGCGGGCACAGTGAGCGCTTGGCCGGTGTTGTAGAGGAAGTTAGCCGAGGCGCTCCATCCGTTTTTCATGTCGTATATTGCCACTAACGAGAGGTCGTGGCGCTTGTCGTGCGAGGCGCGATACCAATCGCCGTAGTTGATCTCGTCGATGCGTGTTTCGACCCATGATAGGGTATAGCTAAGCCAACCCGTGAGGCGCCCGATGCTCTTTTTTGCCTGAAGCTCAACACCATAGGAGCGACCCTCGCCACCCACCACAATGCTTTCGAGCTCGATAGCGGTGCTGAAGAGCGCTCCATCGCGGTAGTCGTAGACGTTGTTGGTGTGTTTGTAGTAGGCCTCGGCGGTGAATTCGTAATCGTGCGAGGGGGTTAGAGCGATATAGCCCAACGCCACTTGGTCGGAGACCTCGGGCTTGATGATATTGCTCGACATGGCGTAGCGGTCGAAGGGCATCGACATCGAGGCGCTATTGCGCAGTGCATGAATATTTTGCGAGCTGCGGCTATAGCCCAACTTGATGCTCTGGGTGGGGCTCAGGCGGTAGTTGGCACTTAGGCGTGGCTCTAAGGAGAGGTAGGAGCTAACCACCTCACCCTTGTCGTAGTCGAGCGTGGTGAGGATCTCCCCATCGTCGCTAAGCGTGTAGTAGGGGCTTCCACCCATTGCAAGGAATGAGTTTAGGCGCAAGCCCGCCGAGATCTCCAACTTGTCGCTCACGCGCCACTGGTCATTGATCCAGATGCTGCTCTCAACGCCATCGCGCTGCTCGCGCTCCAAAGCGTCGTTGAATTGCCATTCGGCAGTCACCAAGTCGATCCATGTGGTTTGTGCTCCGAGGTGCAGCGTGTGGCGATCGGTGGAGTACTCCAAGCTCTCCTTGAAACCATAGTTGCTAATCGAGCCCGAGAACGAGAGGTAGATATCCGCCACGTCGATACCGTTGTCGGTGCCGTAGTTGGTCGAGGTGAGCGAGGTGGTGGCACTCAGGCGATCGGAGAATCGGTGGAGCCACTTGGCACTGAGCGCATGGTTGCCCCAGCCCATATCCATCATATCTTTGAGCCCCATGGTATCCTGCCCACGGAAGAAGGAGATACTCACAAAGTCGTTCTGAGAGGCGCGATAGTTAAGCTTGGTATTGAAGTCGTAGAAGTAGAGGCTATTGCCCGCATAATCTTCGGTAAGCATCAAAAAGAGGTCGAAGTAGGAGCGGCGCCCCGCCACAAATAGCGACAACTTTTCGTCGACCAAAGGCACCTCGATATAGGCCTTCGAGGTGAGTAGGCCAATGTCTACGCCACCCTCCACCTGCTCGAGGTTACCACTCTTAGTCTGGATATCGAGCACCGCCGAGGTGGCACCGCCAAACATCGAGGGGATCTGCCCCTTGTAGAGCGCTGCACTCGACAGAGCATCGTCGTTGAAGACCGAGAAGATGCCCATGATGTGTCCGGCATTGTAGATCGGTGCATCGTCCATTAGGATCAGATTCTGCGACGAGGTGCCTCCACGCACTTGGATTCCGCTCGAGCCATCGCCCTCGGATTTGACTCCGGGCAGCAGCGTGAGCGACTTGATGATATCGCGCTCGCCAAAGAGCGCTGGCGTGAGCGACATCGCTTTGATATCGACCTGCTCCACTCCGATCTGCACATTTTGGAGCTTGGCGACCGACGAGGTCATCGAGACCACCACTTGGTCGATGTTGGTAGCGCTCTGCGTAATAACAATATTGATCGAACGATTGCGCACCAAGTCAACCTCGGTGACGCAAGTTTGGTAGCCGATATATTCGGTCTCGAGGGTGTAGCGCCCTGCGACAACCGAGATCGCAAAACGACCATCGACATCGGTGGCAGCACCCTTGCCGGGGAGCTCGTTTATAGTCACGATAGCTCCTACGATCGGGTCGTTGGAGCTGTCGGTGACCCTGCCACTAAGTCGCACTGTGCTCTGAGCATTAACAGACATGACGAGAGCTAATGCTATTATAAATAGGTAAAAACGTTTCATCTAATCTCTCCTGACCTCCCTTTAGTGAGTCACAGTAGTCGTCTCTTCGGGGTTATGCTTGTAGCGGAATGTCACAGCAAAGACAAGAGCCATAACGATCGCAAAAGCTGCAAAGATATACCACGAAAGGGGCGACTGCTTGCCACTCTCGCTGAGGGTCGAATTAACAATCCCTTGCGCTGCGTAAGAACCAATAATCGCGCCAATACCGTTGGTCATAATCATAAAGACACCCTGCGCACTCGAGCGAATCTCGGACGAAGTTTCGCGGTTCACAAATAGCGATCCCGAAATATTGAAGAAGTCGAAAGCAACGCCATAAACGATCATCGAGATAAAGAACATCCAAACGCCACCTCCGGGATTTCCAGCACCCAACAGCGCGAAACGGAGGAACCATGCAATCATCGAGATCAACATAACTCGCTTAATACCAAAGCGCTTGAGGAAGAATGGAATCAAAAGTATACATAACGTCTCGGAGATCTGCGAGAGCGAAATGAGGATCGTCGAGTGCTTCACGAAAAATGCGTCGGCATAGGCAGCCACGTCGCTAAAGCTGTGGATATAACTATCGCCATAGGCGTTAGTGATCTGAAGCATCATACCTAACATCATCGAGAAGATAAAGAAAAGCGCCATGCGAGGCTCCTTAAAGAGCGAGAATGCACGTAGCCCAAGGTTATCAACAAGCGACCTGCGCTCGCCACTCGCCGCTGCAATATCGCACGCCGGAAGTGTAAAGGCATATAGTCCAAGGGCAACACCCAACGCCGCCGAGAAATAGAGCTGCGAGGCGTTGTGACCAAATTCAAAGAGGTCGACACACCACATAGCAGCGATAAAACCTACCGTACCCCACACACGAATGGGAGGAAATGACGCCACGGTATCCAAGCCCGCCTTCTCCAAAGCGGAGTAAGCAACCGAATTCGAAAGGGCGATAGTTGGCATATAGAACATCACGCTAAGTAGGATCGAGCTATAGAGCATTGCATACTCGGTTTGCTGCGCCGCAAAAACCATAAATGCTGCGGCAATAAGGTGGCAGATACCCAATAATTTTTGAGCTGGAATCCATCTGTCGGCAATAATTCCCATCACGGCAGGCATAAAAAGCGAACCAAGTCCCATCGTAGCGTAGAAGCTACCAATCTTGCTGCCAAGCTGCAATTCACTACCACCGAGGTATTTACCCAATGTAATCAGCCAAGCGCCCCATACAGCAAACTGCAAAAAGTTCATGACCGTAAGTCGAAGTTTCATATTCATCTCTCTATATTTTAAGTTTAAATTTCTCTAAGTCATAAGTTACCCACCACACTAAGACAGCGAATAAAAGACAAATTTAGAATTTTTTTTCTACTTTTTTGTCAACTTTACCATTTTTTTATTACTTTTGTCCATCCAAACGGTAATATTGAGCTATGGTGTAATGGTAACACTACAGATTCTGGTTCTGTCTTTCTGGGTTCGAGTCCTAGTAGCTCAACAATTTAGCTTGCAATTCAAGCAGTTAACAAATTCATGCACACTCTACGCACTAACTTAGTCGTATGATGTGCATATTTTGTTTTTACACATGAGTTTTTCTGGATTAAGTGCAGCCCTTGCCTCCTCGTCATTCTCGCCATGCCTCCACGTCATCCTCGCCACGCCATGCCTCCTCGTCATCCTCGCCACGCCACGCCTCCACATCATTCTCGCCACGCCTCCTCGTCATCCTCGCGAACGCGGGGATCTTAAAGTTAGAGAATTAACTTGCTTTTTAAGATTCCCGTTTTCACGGGAATGACGGAAAGGGGAGACGGGAATGACGAAACAAGACGAGAGAAGAGAAAAGAAAGAAGAGAGAAGAGAAGAGAAGAGAAGAGAAGAGAAGAGAAGAGAAGAGAAGAGAGATATTCTTTTT
>JBCQVM010000061.1:0-7761 GCA_047173105.1 Rikenellaceae bacterium | reverse complement strand
CGTGAAAACTTTCCCGTCATTCCCGTGAAAACTTTCCCGTCATTCCCGTGAAAACTTTCCCGTCATTCCCGTGAAAACTTTCCCGTCATTCCCGTGAAAACGGGAATCTTAACACCCCTTGCGCTTGTATAAGATTCCCGATCAAGTCGGGAATGACGAGTATGGGTAGAAGTCGGGAATGGTGGGTTTCTTACCATATTATCCTGCTCCCACTCCGTCATTCCCGTGAAAACGGGAATCTTAACACCCCTTGCGCTTGTATAAGATTCCCGATCAAGTCGGGAAGTGAACGAGTATGGGTAGAAGTCGGAAATGACGAGGAGTGAGGAAATGACGAGGAATGCAGAAAATAAATCAAAAAAAAGTTTAAATTAATTTGCTGTGTCACAACCTGTCACAAATAACCCTTTTCTTTGCAGTATAAAATAAGTTTAACACTAAAAAGAAGAAGATTATGGGAACAGCTTACAAGATGAAGTGCAAGCACTGCGGTGCTCGCTTCGATTACTCTGAGGATCAGAGTTATGGGTTAATGCCTCAATGTGTTGGGTGTGGCGACTATGTCGAGATGAGTGCTCCGATACGTTGTCCGGCGTGTCAGAGGAGACTTAATACCTCCCAGCAGGAGTTCAACGAGCAGGTCGAAGTTGTGACAATGTGGGATTAATAACCGATTAATAAGTAAAAAAAGCGGGAATGATGGTGATATTGAGAATAAAATTACTATCTTTGGGGTTATAGTTAATTAAAAATAAGAGACAATGGCAAAGCTACAAGTGGGCGATATGATCCCTGCATTCGAGGTTACAACGCAAGATGGCGCGAAGTTCTCCTTGGAGGAGTTGAAAGGCGAGCGCACGATTCTCTACTTCTATCCCAAGGATAATACCTCGGGCTGTACGGTGGAGGCTAAGAACTTGCGCGATGGCCGAGAGGCGCTTCGGGCGGCGGGCTTCCGCATTGTGGGGGTGAGCCCCGACAGTGAGAAGAGTCACCAGAACTTTTGCGCTAAGCATGAGCTAAACTTCACGCTGCTTTCGGATCCCGACAAGGCTCTTTGCGAGGCGATGGGTGTTTGGGTCGAGAAGTCGATGTATGGTCGCAAATATATGGGTGTTGCGAGAACCACATTTGTAGTAGATGCTTTAGGCTGCGTGGAGCGAGTATTTGAGAAGGTAGATACTAAGAATCACTATCAACAGATTCTCAAGGAGTATAACCTGCTTTAGGCGCTGAGGGTCAATTATTTAAACAAAACAAGAAAAATTAAAAATAGAAATATGGCAACAAAAGTTGAAGCAAATAGCGACAAGCTCAAAGTCTTGAGCGCTGTAATGGACAAAATCGAAAAGGACTTTGGTAAAGGGTCGATCATGCGTATGGACTCTACTCAGGTGGCCGAGGTGCCAGTGATCCCAACCGGTTCGGTGACACTCGACATAGCGTTAGGTGTGGGTGGATACCCCAAGGGGCGTGTGATCGAGATCTATGGCCCTGAGTCGTCGGGTAAGACCACACTCGCGATTCATGCTATCGCTGAGGCGCAGAAGTTGGGTGGCATCGCTGCCTTTATTGATGCGGAGCATGCTTTCGATAGTTACTATGCGCAGAAGTTGGGCGTCGACGTCGACAACCTTTTGATATCTCAACCCGATAATGGTGAGCAGGCGCTCGAGATTGCCGACTCTCTTATCCGCTCGAGTGCGATAGATATTATCGTAATTGACTCAGTGGCAGCGCTTACACCTAAGGCTGAGATCGAGGGCGAGATGGGTGATTCGAAGATGGGATTGCAGGCGCGTTTGATGTCGCAGGCTTTGCGTAAGCTCACGGCGAGCATCGCTAAAACCAAGACTGTCTGTATCTTTATCAACCAGTTGCGCGACAAGATCGGCGTGGTTTATGGCAATCCGGAGACCACTACGGGCGGTAATGCACTTAAGTTCTATTCGAGCGTTCGTATTGATATTCGCCGTGTATCGGTGATCAAAGATGGTGAGAATCAGTTAGGTACGCGCACCCGCGTTAAGGTCGTTAAGAACAAGGTGGCACCTCCATTCAAGCGCGCTGAGTTCGATATTATGTTTGGCGAGGGTATCTCCAAAGTTGGTGAGATCATTGATCTTGGTGTAGATTTTGGAGTTATCAAGAAAGCTGGTTCGTGGTTCTCGTATGGCGAGCGCAAGATTGGTCAGGG
Source organism: Rikenellaceae bacterium (assembly GCA_047173105.1). Taxonomy (GTDB): domain Bacteria; phylum Bacteroidota; class Bacteroidia; order Bacteroidales; family Rikenellaceae; genus Alistipes. The sequence goes on along the minus strand of JBCQVM010000061.1, from coordinate 5,564 downwards.
ACGCGATTCTGTCAAAGAGCTGCTTCTCAACGATGAGGCTGTTCGCGCGGAGATCGAGGAGAAAGTTCGCGAACTAATGAAACAAGAAAAAAAGTAGGGTATGGAGTATACTGCTGAGGATGAAGTAATTATCGCCGAACATTGGAACGCCCTCCAGCTCTCATGTCAGAAGATATGTAAGAGCGACGAGGATTGGGACTTTATCAAGCGAGCGATGTTCCTCGCCAAAGAGGCACATAAGGGGGTACGGCGCCGTTCGGGCGAGCCGTATCTTCTGCATCCTATTGCGGTAGCTAAGATCGTGGTCGATGAGATCGGGTTGGGGGTGAAGGCTGTTGTGGCCTCTTTGCTCCACGATGTGGTCGAGGATACTGACTATACGGTCGAAGATATGGAGCGCATATTCGGGGCGAAGATCGCCTCGATGGTCGATGGGCTCACCAAGATGTCGGGGGTATTTAACACCGATGCTTCGGAGCAGGCGGAGTACTTCCGTAAGGTTCTGTTGACCCTTTCGGACGATGTGCGAGTGATCTTAATTAAGATCGCCGATCGTCTCCACAATATGCGCACATTGGGCTCAATGCCCCAAAATAAGCAGATTAAGATTACCAGCGAAACATTCTATCTATTTGCCCCTCTGGCACATAGGTTGGGTCTATATTTGATCAAGAATGAATTGGAGGATCTCTGCATGAAGTATAGGTTCCCCGTTCAGTATGAGGCTCTCGTTAAGAAGCTGAGCGATACGGAGTGCAGTCGCCAAGAGTATATCGACAAGTTCACCGCGCCGATTATCGATGCCTTGGATCGTAATGGTTTCGACTATAAGATCGAGGGGCGCGTGAAGAGCGTCTATTCGATATGGAGTAAGATGCAGCGCAAGCAGATCACCTTCGAGGAGGTCTACGATCTGTTCGCAGTGAGGGTGATTTTCCAATCCTCGCCGTTCCCTTCGGAAAAGACGCAGTGTTGGCAGATATACTCCTCGATAACAGATATCTACACACCTAAACCAGACCGTCTACGCGACTGGATTAGTATCCCTAAGGATAACGGATACGAGGCGCTCCACTCCACTGTGATGGGGCCCGATGGCGTTTGGGTCGAGGTGCAGATCCGCACTCAACGCATGGATGATATCGCCGAGCGTGGTTTCGCTGCGCACTGGAAGTACAAGAAAGCGACTTTGGCGCAGGATGATAGCGAGTTTGATAACTGGCTCAAGAAGATCCGTGCGGCGCTGAGCCTGCCTACCGAAAGCGCGATAGACTTCCTCGACAACTTCAAACTTTCGTTGTATACCTCCGAAATATTAGTGTTTACGCCCAAGGGAGAGTCGCGTAGTATGCCTTATGGCTGCACGGCGCTCGACTTTGCTTATGATATCCACACCAAGATCGGAAATAGCGCTATTGCCGCTAAGATCAACCATAAGATACAACCGATATCGACCCCAATTCAGAGTGGCGACCAGATCGAGATTGTCACCTCGGAGAATGTTAAACCGCAGGCCGAATGGCTGAGCTTTGTCACTACGGCTAAGGCGGTTCAGTCGGTCAATAGCTTCTTGAAGCGTGAACATCAGAACAATGTGGAGCGTGGTATGCAACTCTTCGAGGAGGAGCTTGCACGCCTTAATATACCTTTGGCGGCGGGTCTTATTCGCAAGATCCTACCAGCCTATGAATCAGCTACTAAGGATGAGTTCTATAGTAAGGTTGGGGCGCAAATCATTCGCCTCGACGAGCTCGATCGCATTATAAAAGCCTCGTCGCGCAATAAGGTTTCGAAGTTCTGGAGCCTATTTATTAGCGATAAATCGACATCGGTGGCTAAGGCAAACGACACCGAGGCAGAGGATAAGCAGGAGGATGGTGAGCAGTTGCTTCATCCCGCCCCTGCGCAAAATGCTCAGCTGATTGTAGCCGACTGCTGTAAGCCTATTCCGGGCGATGTGGTGGTGGGTTATCGCGATCCTGCTACCTCGGATATATATGTGCATAAGTCCACCTGTGAGGAGCTTACACGCCTTGGTGCGCAATTTGGAAAGAATATCATTAAGGATGAAATACGTTGGTCTCAACACAAGCGGATGTCCTATCTTTGCAGTATCTCGATCCGCGGAATCGACCGAATTGGTTTGATGTTAGATCTAACAAAGGTTATAACTGCAGATTTTAACACCAATATGAGCGAGGTGAGTGTAAAGAGCCACGATGGTGTTTTTGAGGGGGTAATCCGCCTTTATGTCAAGAATGTGGAGGCGTTGCACGTCTTGATGGATAAGATGCTCCAGATTGAGGGTATTGAGAGCGTTAAACGCGAAATGAACTAATAAAAAAGATATGGAGCAGGGTTTTGACATCTCGAGTATCAAATGGATCGTAATTTTGGCCATTGGTATAATTTATAAATTTTTGACCGCCAAGCCTCGTGTCGACCTTCAGGAGGAAGAGCAACCTGTGGAGCCGATGGATTCGGTCGAGCAAAGAGTTCAAGAAGTTCGGCCGATCGAGACTCTTCGCAGAGTGGGGACGCCTCGAGCGAAGGAGACCTCGCGGCGACGAGTCGAAAAAGAGGAGTCGATACTCGATGCAGAAATAGGGAGTGAACTGGGCGAAAGTGCCGCGGAATTTGCCCAAGATTTTGACCTGCGAAAGGCGGTAATTATGAGCGAGATTTTGCAGCGAAAATATGATGAATAATCAGGCAAGGAAGAGCGGTGAAAACTGCTCTTTTTTTTAACTTAAAATATGAGAAAAATGGCAACGATTTTTACAAGAATTATCGAGGGTGAAATCCCCTGTTACAAGGTGGGCGAAGATGAGAACTATTTTGCATTTTTGGACATCAATCCACTGCGCGCTGGCCACACATTGGTGGTGCCAAAAGTGGAGCAAGATTACATTTTTGACCTCGACGACCAGATGCTCGCGGGGATGATTATCTTCGCTAAAAAGGTGGCTGCACAGATTGCTGCCAAGATAGAGTGCAAAAGGGTAGCGGTGGTGGTCATCGGGCTTGAAGTGCCCCATGCGCACATCCATTTGATTCCGATTTCGAGCGAAGGAGATGTCGATTTTGGCGCTCCAAGAGCTAAATTTACTCCAGATGAGTTTCGCGAAATTGCTGCGATGATTTCGCTATAGATAGCTTTTGTTGACAACGTAAGTTGTTAATATGTAGGCGGGTAGGGTAGTTGTACTCCACCCGCCTATTTCACAATTTAACATAATGTAATCTTTGAGGTTTTTCGCAAATATTTCGGGGCGAATAAATATACTTACATCTTTATTTTGTTACAATTTTGTCATTTGTTTTGACCAATATTTACAAATGTGCTACATTTACATTTGTAATAATAGGGGTATTTTACACATGTGATCACAAATGAGTTATTAACATAGCTACCTTTGTTACAAATGTTACAGTGGTGGGGTGGGCTCTTCAACCCCTTTCCGCACCTTGTCGACCCCGTGTTAAAAAATTGAAGAGTAGCGCAAAACTTGTTACATGTCAGTTATTTACAAAGGTTAGATAAAGTGATTAATCACTACTGCCTACACACTTATTACCCAATATGGCAAATATTGCTACATTACACTCTGTTTGATGATGTATAACTGCTTTAAACCCAGTGAAAAGAGCTGTCTCAACTACGCAATTCCTTTATATGTCGATATCTTAGTTATTTAACAGAATAAGTTATTAACATATGTAAATTACATTATTAACAATTGATTTGGTTACGATTGTGAAATAAATTTGGTTTACAAAAGAAAAGTTTTTATATTTGTAAAAAATATAGAATATGAAGGAAAAAATTGTCCATTTGATGAAAAGCGAGGGTTTGACCTCGAGTCGACTTGCAGAAATTTTGGAGATGCAACCATCCGGAATTTCCCATATTGTCTCGGGGAGAAACAAACCGAGTTTTGATTTGCTACAGAAGATTCTCCGCCGCTTCCCAAAAATCAATCCCGATTGGTTGTTGCTCGATTCGGATCAGATCTATCGCGAGCAGTCGCGCGATGCACTACCCTTGCCAAGTGGAGAGAATTCAAATTCGTCGATCGATCTTTTCGATTTGGGCGCGGTTTCTCTGGGAGGCGAGAGCTCACCCGTAAGCCAAAAAAATGGAGATCAAAGCTCGGCTTCGACCCCCGGTTTTGCACCCCAAAATATGCCCGAAAATATGCCCCAAAATTCACCTCAAAATGTATCGCAATTTCCACCGATTTTTGGAGCAAAGAATGCCCAAGTTGAACGCATAATTATCCTCTATTCCGACGGCACTTTTTCGACCTATAATGGACGATAAAAATGGGGCGGAATCTCGTTATAATTAATACGTCATTCCTGTGAAAACGGGAATCTAATTGATCTATAATATTGCGCTTGTCTAAGATTCCCGATCGAGTCGGGAATGACGGTCATGGGTATGAGTCGGGAATGACGGTCATGGGTATGAGTCGGGAATGACGGTTATGGGTATGAGTCGGGAATGACGGTTATGGGTATGAGTCGGGAATGACGTGGTGGGTTTAAGGATGTTTGTTTGGTTATTAATTATAACATGTAAATTTGAACTGATCTATTTTTTTCGGCATATTTCATAAACTTCCAAAATCTTGTTGCACATCTCGCCCCATGAGAATCTTTTGCGTTCTTCGGCGATATTTTGCTCAAATCGCTCGAGGTTGTCACCGCTCCAAATCATCTCGATTGAGTCGGCAATCGAGCTAAAAGTAGGGGCACATACGTAACCAACTCTGTCGTGCGGCACAATTTCGGGCAATCCTCCCACCGAGGTAACGATCATAGGTACCGAAAAGTTATAAGCAATCTGCGTTACCCCACTCTGCGTGGCTGTGTGATATGGCAGCACAACGAAGTCGACCGCCGAGAAGTAGTTCTTGACCTGATCGTCGGCCACAAAGCCCTCGTGCAGGATCACATCGTCGGCGATGCTGCCATCCTCGATCTGCTTCAAGTAGCGCTCCTTGGATGAATAGAACTCCCCGGCAATGATCAATTTGCGCCCCTCTAACTTGTTTTCGGCCTTTAGGCGCGCCCATGCCTCTAAAAGGATATCGAGCCCCTTATAGTCGCGAATAAGCCCAAAAAAGAGGGCGTAGCGCTGCGAGGGTTCTACCCCAAGCGCTGCGCAAGCCTGCTGCCGGTCGATGCGCTGCCCGAAATTCTCGAACATCGGGTGTGGCGAGAAGATTGCTGGGGCGTGTGTGTAGCCCTTTAGCTCGCGATTTACCTGCTCCGACATATATACAAAGCCGCTTATTGAGCGCAGGAAGTAGTGGTTGCAGGGAAAATCTATCAAGTGGCGCTCATGTGGCTCTACATTGTCGATCTGGCAGAGAACTTTGGTGTGCTTGTTCGAGCGCGCGATACGGGCAATTGTGCCGAAGCAGGGTGCCATAAATGGTGTCCAGTACTTCATTAATACGAAGTCGGGGCGCTCGCGGCGTAGCTGACGACCGATCTTGATCCAATTCAGTGGGTTGATCGTATTGACACAGCGCTCGATGTGTAGATATACCAGT
>JBCQVM010000060.1:0-8477 GCA_047173105.1 Rikenellaceae bacterium | reverse complement strand
CCGATCGAGTCGGGGATGACGTGTTAGGGTTTGTATAAGATCCCCGATCGAGTCGGGGATGACGTGTTAGGGTTTGTATAAGATCCCCGATCGAGTCGGGGATGACGTGGGGCGTTCGTGGGGATGACGTGGGGTGGAACAGGGATGACGTGGGGCGAGGATGGTGCAAACGAGGATGGTGTGCAAAAAAAAAGAGTAACCACATTGCTGTGATTACTCTTTAATATTTTTTTGATAAATTACATTATCAACAAGAGATTAACTATCGTGCAGACCATGTGCCAGGGCCGCTACCGCTACCAGGACCATCACCTTCCTCTACTGTTACAAAAACGTAAGAGATCGCACCTTCCCATTCTACTGCTACGAACATGTAGTAGTCTCCAACAGTAATTTCCTCGTATGTGTCGTATTCATAGAAAGTATCTGAGAATGTGTAATCCAGTTGGATGTTCATAGCAAATGGGTTATTGCTGTTCCACCAACCTGTAGCGTCAATCCACTCAGCAACACCACCATATATCGCAACCTCAGCACTCTTAGCGAAGCCATAGTAGTATTGAGTAGCAGAAGTTGAGTTTGAGGTAAACATGTAAGAGATTCCGTTAGTTGAATCTGCAGAAACGATCTCTAATGTTAGACCACAACCTTCAACATCAGCGTCAACATCAGTGTCAACATCAGATGAGTCAGAGTCAGTAGTTGCGAAGTAAATAATCTCAGAAGATACATATTCGCTGTAAGATCCATCTGCAGTAGTTTTGTATGCCATAGCTACAAGGCCATACTCAGTACCTGGAGAAAGTGTAGTGTATCCAGAAAGAGACGCAAGTACTGGCTCGCTATCAGTAATTTGACGGAACCAACTTATGGAGTTGCCTGCAACATCACTTGGTAGGTAGTAAAGATCCTCTTCCAATTGAGATGTATTAGTTGCTTCGCGAACCCAAGTACCGATTGCAACTGCATCACAAACATTAGAGTCAATATCGAAGCTCAAATATGCATTTGTAGAGCTTGAAGTGATTGAAACTTCATATCCTTTAGCATCGCTGTCAGTGTTATCGTCACCTTGGCTACCTTGGTCATCAACATCACCACCAACTACAGTAGCATAACCTAAATCGCAGTAGCAAGTAAGGGTTGTGAAAGATGCGCGTGGAAGTGACCAGTCAGAAGAAGGTTTGATTGTGGTAACAATTTGGTAGTCGTTTGATGCACCTGATAGAGTGAAAGTAATCTCGAGAGTATCACCTGCAGCCAAATCAAATGGGAACGAGTTAACAGTGAACTCGTAAGTGTCGTATTCAACGAGTGCGACATCTGTAACATCAACCTCGATAGCGCCATAAGTTGTAGCCTCGAATACGTTGTCGATCTCAACTTCAGTAAGATCAATAGTACCAGCAACAGGAAGCTCAACGCCACTGCCACCACCGATTGTGATGCCGCTAATAACTGCATCCTCAGGGATGTTGTTATTTGGCATAGCCATGAATTCAGCATGGATCTTGATAGCAGAACCGATGTGGAGCATTGATGGGGTTACAGTTTGTGTACCACCAGCTGTCCAATCAGAAACGAGATCTATGAAATCATCACTAATCATGTACATTGAAGCACCACTCTCGCTATATGAACCAGCAGAAGCAGTTTGTGATGCGTATGATACGCTTGCTTTGCTGTCAGATACAGTGTAACCCCAATAGTTTACTGGAAGGAATGCACGACCAGCAGAGTAGCTAATATAGCCAGTAAATGTTGCATAGTCACCATCATAATCTTGAATGGAAAAGACATCAGTGCTGGTTGCACCCTCGCCCCACATGTTAAGGTCATCGAATGACGCCCAAGTAGCGGTAAGACCACCCTCTGCGTTGTCAGCAAGTGATACACGAGTGTCGGCGTTTGAGCCCATGCTAAGTGCGATTGTTACCTCAGTAGCCTCTGCGCTTGCAGCAACAGAGCCGTCGATCTCCTCTGTACAGCTCCACGCAAAGAGGGCAGCTGTAGCCATTAATAATATTTTCTTCATTTGTTTTTAGATTTTTCTGTTTTACAAGTTTACTAATAGTTGCTTAGTCCTGATGTTGAGGTTAAGTCCTCTACACCAGAGCTTTGACATAGGACGCCTTCCAATTCCACCTCGAGGATCTCGAATGATGGTGCTTCATAAGTTTTGTTCATGATAAAAATGTTTAAAAAGTTAATAGTATAAAATTTAGTTAATAAAATTCAATTCTTAAATTACTTAATATATGCACGGCTAAATATTAATTGGCAGTACATTTGAAAAATAAAACAAAAAAACAAAATGCAGCAGTAAATTACTGCGAAACTATCAAAATGATAGTGAAAAAACGTGCGACTAAAAAAATATTGTCGTAAAATGCCATGCGGCGCCTTAAAAATACTCTTCTTTGGGTTGTTTTGTGTGTTGCAATATGATGTACCACACACTGCAAAAGTACGATTAAACTGCAAAAGTACGATTAATTTTATTTTCTGCAAAAGGAATTAGCGTTTTTTTTTAATTTTTTATAAAAAAACTGCATCTCATTAGTTTGAGATGCAGTAAAACTTACGGTTTGTAATATATTTGGGGATTATGCCTATCGAACTGTTACAATCGATTTTGCTAAAAGATAGCCGCCTACGTAGAGTTCGATCTGGTATTCGCCCTCGATATAGCCCGAACCGTTGTAGAAGATGCTCACTGGTAGGTCGCTATTTTGGTAGTCAACCGTGCGAGAGGCGGAGTAGGTGAGGGTTTGACCCTCGAACTGGAACGTGGGCAGCTCCTCGGTCGAGAGGGGGAAGCCATCGGGGGAGATGATACGCAGGTAGATTTCGCGTGAGCCCGGCTCGGCGAATTCGTTGGCCGAGATAGTGAAGTCGACTCTGAGGCGGTCGGCACGGCGAATGCGCGACACCTCGCTGCCGCGGTCGTTGAGGGTTGCCATAGCGATATCGCGAGCGTGGAGCACCGAGCCTTGGGCTACGATGTTGTTGAGCTCGGCGGCGCGCTCCTCGGCCATCTCGGCACGAAGCTCCTGATCGGAGATCTTCTTGCGGTAGGTGACGTTCTCGGTGATGAGCTGCTTATTGAGTGAGTTGAGCGAGTCGATTTGTTGGAGGTAGCCTTTCATCACGGTGCGTAGGGTGCCCACCTCTTTTTCGTATTGCTTCAACTTATTATAATTAAAGGTGCGCTCGCGCTTGAGCTGGGTGATGATCGAGTCGGCACGGTGGCGCTCCTCGAGGATCGTCAGGGTCATGCTGTCGTTCTTGCTCTCCAACTCGTCGAAGTCGACGATAAGGTCGCTCAAGTTGCTCTCGATAGAGTCGCGGGCGATGGAGAGTAGCGCGTAGTCGGCCTCCTGTTGGCGGTGTATATTATAATATAGGAGTGACAGGGCTGCCAATACCACGGCCAAAATTGCGATCACTACGCGGTAGCCGACGATTGATTTGTTGGTGGTGTCGACATCGCGATCGCCGAGATCCTCTAATTCTGATGGGTCGAAGTCCCATTTATTATCTTCCATAATCTTATATATTTTGATGGTTATGATGCAAAGATATTCATTTTTTCTAATATTCCTTAATTTATATTGCAAATGTGCGTACTTTTCGCCAAAAAAAGCGTACCTTGCGCTTATCATTTGGAAATTATAAATTGTAAATATAAATTATGAAAAAGATTTTGTTTTTTGCCGTAGCGGCTCTATTTGCTTTTGCGTCGTGTGAGAGCTCGACCGATGAGGATTCTAACACTAATGTTGATACTCCCGATGACTCTGTCGAGGAGACTTCAATATCGGCGTCGCTGGTGAGTGTCGATTACAAGGATATCACAATTAGCGTTAGTAAGGGTAGCTACGAGGGCAACTTCTTCGTGGGGTGTGCTGCTGCTGCGTATTACCCCGGCGATGCTGTGGAGTATGCAGAGCTCTTTATCGAGGATGAGGTGAGCTACGGAACTGACTTCTCGGCGATCGACTACCAGTATATCTTCTCGACGGGGGGTAATATCAGCCTTTCCAATAGTTGGATGTTGACAAATGGCACTGAGTATTGTGTGGCGGTGTTTGGTATCGACGACGATGGCGCCATCACTACCGATGTGGCGGTGGTATGGGCGACGACCATCGCGGTAGATCTTGTGGGCTCGATCGAGTGCGAGGTTACTGCGGCTTCGACTTCCGAGATTACTGTGAGTGCTACACCCTCGGCGGAGGTTGGTAACTATGCTTATTTCATTGTTCCATCGTACCTCTATACCTTTTATTATGGCTCCGACGCCTCTTACCTTGCCGACTTGACTGTTTATTCGCTCAACTACTATGGCTACGATGTGTCGGAGAATGATGGCGTCGCAGTGCTCAATGGTGCTGTGGAGTTCTCGCCAACATATCTTTGGGGCATCACTCCCGATGTGGAGCACACGATTTTGATATTTGGAATTGATAGCTATGGCAATGTTAATACCGAGATTAATATTGTGGAGTGCATGGCAGGCGTGGATGATGTCTCGGTGGATGGCTCGCTCAATATCACGCTTGTTAATAGCTCCTCTTCGGCGATGACCGTTTCGGTCGAGGCTGTGGGCGATGTGGAGAACTACTATGTTTGTCCTTGTCGCGTTGAGTATTTCGAGCAGTACTATGCTGAGGGTCTTAACACAGCGGCCGAAGTGATTATCTTCGAGGATTACTACTATTATGGTACTGACCTTTCGGTGGTCGACAACCAATATATTTTCAATGGCTCGAATAGCGAGATTAACCTTTCGAATGGTTGGAACTTCGCTTCGGGGCTCGACTACATGATCCTTGCCTTTGGTATCAACGAGAATGGTCGCTTGACCACTCCTGTGGCCTCGATCGATGTTTCGGCCGAGCAGCTTGCGGCGATTCCGCAGAGTGGTACTTCGTCGCTCAAAGGGGCGATGCGCCACCTTGAGCTGGTTCGTCCCGATTCGCCCGCACCGCTGAAGATGCAGTAGAGGCTTGTCTGAGGTTGTTTAAGGTCGGAAACTATTGGCTTTATGGAACTTAGTGCAGATGTGAAGTTTGTGGCGGGCGTGAGCGATGTTCGGGCGAAGTTGCTCGAGCGGGAGTTGGGCGTGCGCACATTGGGCGATCTGCTCTATCAATTTCCGTTTCGTTATGTCGACCGCACGCAGGTCTATTCCATCGCACAGGTGGCCGATATGGAGCAGACGTTGGTGCAGATCCGCGCTCGCGTAGTTGGCGTGAGCTATTCGGGGGAGGGTGCCAAGCGGCGCTTTATAGTTGCGGTGGCCGATCGCACAGGCTCGGCTGAGTTGCTGTGGTTCAAGGGGATCAACTGGATCGAGAAGCAGGTCGAGGTGGGGCGCGAGTACCTTATCTTTGGTCGCCCATCGCTCTTTAGGAACTCTTTGTCTATGGTGCATCCCGAGCTGGAGGGGGTCGAGAAGGCTCTGAGCAGTAGGCGCGAGAGTGGTATGCAGGGGGTTTACTCCTCTACCGAGCGGCTTACTAAGTCGTTGGGGGCTAAGGGGTTTTATAATGTCATCTGTAATATGTGGCGCCTTGTCGAGGGTTCGATCGTCGACCATTGCCCCGAGTATATCCGCAGTCGTTACGCGTTGCTTTCGCTGCGCGACGCACTTTACAATATCCATTTCCCGCAATCGCTCGAGCTCTTGGAGCGGGCGCAATATCGCTTGAAGTTTGACGAGCTCTTGGGCTTGCAGCTCAATATCCAGTCGCGCCGCACAGTGCGACTGAGCAAGAATAATGGCTTCGTTTTTAGTCGGGTCGGGGAGCTCTTCACCCAATTCTATACCACGCGCCTACCTTTCGAACTCACCGGAGCGCAGAAGCGTGTGGTAAAGGAGATTCGCCAAGATACGGTGACCGGATTTCAGATGAACCGCCTCTTGCAGGGCGATGTGGGTAGTGGCAAGACTATCGTGGCGCTGATCTCGATGCTGCTCTCGGTGGACAATGGATTTCAGGCGGCTATAATGGTTCCTACCGAGATCCTTGCGCGTCAGCACTTCGCGAGCATTAGTCGAATGTGCGAGGGGCTTGATATAAATATAGGTATACTCACCGGTTCCTCGCGAGCTAAGGAGCGACGTGCCTCGCTTGGTGGTGCGTTGGATGGCTCGATCAATATCTTGGTTGGAACCCACGCCCTCATAGAGGAGAAGGTGCAATTCGCTAATCTCGGTTTCGTGGTGATCGACGAGCAACACCGCTTCGGCGTGGAGCAACGCGCCAAGCTTTGGAGTAAGAATGAGCAGCCTCCACACATCTTGGTGATGACCGCAACGCCCATTCCGCGCACCTTGGCGATGACTCTATATGGTGACCTCGACGCCTCGGTGATCGACGAGCTGCCACCTAATCGTCAGCCTATCAAGACGCTCCATTTCACCGATTCGGCACGCCTACGTGTCCAAGGTTTTATGCGCACCGAGATCGCTAAGGGGCGTCAAGTATATGTCGTCTACCCGCTTATTCGCGAGTCGGAAAGTATGGATTATAAGGATTTGGAGGATGGTTACGAGTCTATTTCGCGCGACTTCCCACTGCCCGACTATCACACTACTATTTGTCATGGAAAGATGAAGCCGGTGGATAAGGAGGAGTCAATGCGTCAGTTTAAGAGTGGCGAGGCACAGATCATGGTTGCTACCTCGGTGATTGAGGTGGGAGTAGATGTGCCCAACGCTTCGATAATGGTGATCGAGTCGGCCGAGCGATTTGGTCTCTCTCAACTCCATCAACTTCGTGGACGTGTGGGGCGTGGTGCCGAGCAGTCGTACTGCATACTGATGTCGGGCGATAAGCTCTCGCGAGAGTCGCGCAAGCGCCTCGAGGCGATGTGTCAGACCAACGATGGCTTCCGCCTGTCGGAGCTTGATTTAGAGCTGCGCGGTGCGGGTGATGTGAATGGAACCCTCCAGAGTGGTGAGGCAATAAGCTTGCGCATAGCTAACCCAACGCGCGACGTGGAGATCCTGAACCTTACACGCGATGTCGCCGCCGCGACTCTCGCGGTCGATCCAACCCTCTCGGCTCCTCAAAACCACGGTCTGCAAGCCCTAAAGCGCGCATATTCTGGCAAGGAGTCGATCGACTTCTCTATGATTTCCTAACTCCTAACTACAGTAGCCATTCCCGTCATTCCCGTCATTCCCGTCATTCCCGCGAAGGCGGGAATCTTAATCTTGCGTTTATCTAAGATCCCCGCATTCGCGAGGATGGCGCAAATGAGAACGACTAATTTTAGTATCCCAGAATACGCATCATAGAGCGGTACGACTGCTCCTTGGCGAAGAGGCGGGTGTAGTATTCGCTATCGCCTTTGTCGCGGTCGATGATGATATGCTTGGGGGCGGGGATCAGACAGTGTTGAATGCCTCCGAAGCCTCCGAGTGACTCTTGGTAGGCGCCCGTGTGGAAGAATCCGATATATTGCGGGTTGTTAGGCTCCAACTTCGGCATAAAGACTGCGTTGGAGTGCGACTCAGCATTGTAGAAATCCTCGCTGTCGCAGGTGAGTCCTCCCAAGAATACACGTTGGTACTCTCTATCCCAGTTGTTAACAGCAAGCATAATGTAGCGCTGGTTGATTGCCCATGTGTCGGGTAATGTGGTGATAAAGGATGAGTCCATCATATACCAGAACTCACGGTCGTTCTGCTGCTTTTGGTTCACTACCGAGTAGAGCGAAGCACCGCTCTCACCCACGGTGAAGGAGCCGAATTCGGTGAACAGATTGGGTTCATCTATCCCGTTTTGTTCGCAGATATGTTTGATCTGCGCGACGATCTCTTCGGTGAGGTACTCATAGTCGTAGGTGAAGTTTAGTGAGTTCTTGATGGGGAACCCTCCACCAATATTCAGGCAGTCGAGCTCGGGGCAGATCGCCTTAAGGTCGCAATATAACTGCATACACTTCGATAACTCATTCCAATAATAGGCCGTATCTTTGATGCCGGTATTGATAAAGAAGTGCAACATTTTGAGCTTGAACTTCTTGTTGCGCTTGATCTTAGATTTGTAGAAGTCAATGATTTCGTTGTAGCGAATACCCAAGCGAGAGGTGTAGAAATCGAACTTGGGTTCCTCCTCCGATGCGATGCGAATACCAATCTGGCAACCCTTGTCGATCGACTCCTCAAGTAGCTCAAACTCATCTTTATTGTCAATCACGGGGATTGTATTCTCAAATCCGGAGTTGATAAGCTGCGCAATATTCTCGACATATTGAGGGCGCTTGAAGCCGTTACATATAATAAAGCGATCTTTGTCGAAGATGCCACTGTCGTATAGAGCGTTGATGATGTGGATGTCGTATGCCGACGAGGTCTCCAAGTGGATATCATTCTTGAGTGCCTCCTCTAAAACGAACGAGAAGTGGCTCGATTTGGTGCAATAGCAGTAGTTGTACGAGCCCTTGTAGTCGACGCGTGC